>NZ_DASQCC010000214.1:0-100199 GCF_035634895.1 Actinophytocola sp.
CTGCTCCGGCGACAGCTGCGCCGGCATCCGGTCACTCTTGCGTGGACTCACAACATCAGATGTCATCACTCACAGTGCCCATCCCGCCGGACCTTCGGCCCGGCGTGTCGGGCCGAACACACCGATCTTGAAACAGTCCCAGAAAGGGAGTCCAGGTGAGGTCAGTTCCGGGATGGTTCGGGTGGCATAGGGAGGGTGTGGTCGTACTGGCCGGGTACGCGGGGTGTCGACGGCGCAGTGTAGGCGTCCGGGCAGTCAAGGGGTGCAATCCGCCCGGGGAGTAGTCCGCACGAAATGTCGCTGGCCGCTTCTTGCGCTCGCCGTGTGTGCCCGTCAGCAGACCACTGTCACCGATCACCACGGGCAGTGTGCTTCCAACCCAAGTAGTTGGTGCGCACGTCAGAGACGCCCGCGGTCGGGCAGGTTGGTCGTGCGGTGGAGTTCGCTGTCACGATCAGCCGTAAGACCACTAGCCGTCGGGTGTTCTTCGCTGCCGCGTTCGTCTCCTGCTCCCTCATGCGTATTGATCGGCACATTGACCGAACGAACATGCTCGAAGACATCGTTGTTCTGGTTCTCCAGCGACGTTGTCCAGCTCGTTGAGGCGGCCAATTCCCCGGGTCAGCATTCATCGCTGAGCGCTTCGTCGAGTCCAAGAGCGCCGACGTCGGATAGTCGGTCGATGATGTCGAGGCATGCGGTGCGGGTGTGTCGGTCGCCTTGGTGGTAGAGGCGGAGGACGACGGTGATGATGTCGCGGCTGATGGCTGCGGCGGCGGTGCGGATGTCGCCGAGGTCGTCGCCGGCTGTGTCGATCACGCGTGTGCTGGCGGCTAGAAGAGTCTCGGGGAGCAGACTTGTACTTTGTTCGAGTGTGTGGAAGAGCGTGTTGTAGTTTTCCGGGAACGCGGCGCTGCTGGTGAAGGAGGCGACGAGGTCACGAGCGGTGGCGATGTCGATGTGTTTGAGGTGCCGCATCGCGTTCGTCGCTGTCTTGCGCACTTCTGGATCTTCGTCGTTGAAGAAGGCTTTGACGAACTCTGGCCTGGCGTTCGGCATATTGGCGAAGACCTTGGCCGCGCCGTTCTTGGCAGCTGGTGGGAGTGCTGCTGGATCGATCGGAGATGTGGCGGAGAGTTGCTTGTTGATCAGAGCGACCGCCCAGATCTGGCCTGCTCGGTCCGCGATGGGCGTGGCAGCTGTTAGGCACTTGGCGAGGTATTGCGTGAAGTGATCACCGGAGTGTTTGAGGGTCGCCAGCAACAGCTTCATCGAGTTGTCGGAGTCGAAGATGGTCGGCTCCGTGTCGGTGAATAGCGTGTCCGCGAGTTGCAGCGCTTGTTCTGGATGTGTCGTGAGTAGGGCACGGACTGCTCTGGCTGCTTGTGCGCGGACGGCGAGGACGGGGTCGGCGGCGAGTGCGGCGATCGTGGGAAGAAGTCTTTGGGCATGTTCCGGCTGTGCTGTTAGCAGGTAGCCGATCGCTCGTGCGCAGAGTCCGCGTACGCAGTTGATCGCTGCGTCCTCCAGCCAGTTGGGCTGGTAGGAATCCGAGGAATAGTCGGGAACACTGGTGTCTGCGGTGTTGGGGTCCTCCGCGTGGGCGTAGTGCTCGAGAAGGTCGATCATGGACTCGACCGCTTCGGCAGCCACGGCTGCGATCGCTCGGCAGATCACCTGGCCGACTGCCTCGTCTGCGATCGTGCGGGCCTGGACACAGACTTGGGCGAGTAGGTCGGCCGGGACTGTGCCGGTGAGTGCTTCGATGGCGTGTTCGAGGTAGGCGGGATGGGTGTTGTGGTCGAGCGTCAGCACGAGTTGGGCGAACCGTTCAGGTTCGCTTGCGGCCTGACGGCCAAACAGTGCAGCCAGTTCCGGCGCGCCACCGCTGAACCCGGTGTCAACCCACCGTGATTGTTCGTCGCGGTAGGTACGTATGGCCTGGTCCCAGTTCTCGTCGGTCATGAACGGGGTAGCCCGTTCAGGCACGGGAGATGGGACGAATTCGAATTTCATCGGTTGTGGTGGTGCCAGTGACGCTGGGCCGAACTTGCGGTCCAGTTCTTGGAGGCGGCGGCGCGGAAGCTCAGGTAACCGATCATGGCGGATCGCGGACAGCAACTCGTACTGGCGATGTCCTCGTAGTCGCAGGTTCTCAGCCTTGAGTTCTCGTGCGGGATAGTGATCGAGCAATCGGGTCGACAGTGCTTCTATTCGGTCGTCGTCGCAGTGTGCGGTTGCGGCTTCGATGAGTTGGCGTGTTGCCCAGGCCGGGCTGTCCAACCAGCCCAGGCGGAGGTTGTGGGAGTCGGTGAGGAGCCAGTCGACGGCTTCGTTCGCTGCTTGGTCAGCGAGTGCGGTGTAGGCGCGGCAGGCTAGGAACCGCATCGGTTCGAGGTCACTGGTCGCTAGCCGATGGATCAGCGGGTCGGCGGCAGCGTGTAGGTGGGGTGCTGCTGTGATCAGAGCATGTTCGACTCCCTCGAACAGTGCGTCATGGACGGTGTGTGGTCCCAATGTCCGGTACCGCCACAGCCGGCCATGCCGGAGGTCATCGGGGCTGTCGCTCGTGGCTGTGACATCCAGGATCGTGGAGATGAAAGGGAGTACCTCGGCGAGGACTTGTTCTGGTGCTGCGATGGCGATGTCCTTGATAGTGGTTTCTCCGCCGCCGGTCGTGTCTGAGAGGTACCCCGAGTGGAACGGATCCGCCCTGCCTGCGATGAGTGCGCGGTCCCATGCTCGTCGCAGGTATGCACCGACGACACGAGCCGCACCCGCCGGGTCCTCGTGTTTGACCGTGGACACGATGGACCAGAAGTCGCTGTTGATGGCGATCGATCCTCGTACGTCGTCGAGCAGCCCGCGGTCGATCAGCTCCACTGCCAGGTCGACGAGTCCTGGCGTGAGTGACCACGTGACCATGACGCGTAGCCAGTTGTTCCACGTGTTCGATACGCCGATGTACGGTCGCACGAGTTCTGCTGCTCGCTCGGCTCGGTCGCGAGCGGCGATGACCAGCTGGTTGACAGCTACATCGGCCGTTGTCGGGTCGGAAAGCAGGTCCTCCCAGCGGCCTGTGGCGTCGGCCGCGTCGAACCACTGGGGCAGGCGCAGTAGGCCGACCAGTCGTCGTGTGCGGCGCGTCCCGTTGAAGGCCAGTGGTTCCAGCGCCAGCCAGTCCTCGGCGGTGGGGTGATGTGCCCTCAACACGTTCAGGACGATGTCCAGAAGATGGACTCGTATGGTGTCGCTGGCCATGAGGCGGACGACGGTCTGGCGGAACCGTTCCGGTGCGACTGCTTTGAGGTGCTCGAGGACTTGGCGGGTTTGGCCGCGCCGGAACAAGTGCTGTCCGGACGTCGCGAGGAAGTCGTGCAGGTCGCGTCCCTGTGTCACGAATGCCCTGGCGAACAGGAAGTCGAAATACGTCTCGTGGAAGAACGCCATGGTGGCGCCGTCATCGACCAGCATGCCCGCAGAGACCAGCGCCGACACGGCCCCGATCGGCACACCATCCAACACCGCCGACGGAGCTTGGAGCGACTCGTGGTCGCTCATGTAGCTCACGAGGGTATTGGTTGTCTGTTGCCAGGCCGCTGGCGCATCTTTCTCTGTCACTCGGCGTATCTGCCTGGTGAACTGCTCGTATAGCTCTGGCAGCGTTCGATACGTGCTTGTTCGTGCCTCGACCGGCAGGTGGAGGAAGATCGCGAGGTGCAGTGGCACCTGAAGCAGCGTGGACGTCGCCGTATCCAGGTTCTTCGGGTTGACTCCCGCTTCGGTGAGCGCCTGCCGTACCGCGTCGGGGGTAAGTTCGCCGATCTCCACGCTCTCGGCGCTGCTCGGATCGTCCAGGAGAGAGCGCATCCGCGGGTCGTTGTGCAGGTCCACCGTCCTCACCACCACGAGGACCTTCATGGCGGGATAGGCCTGCGCCTGCTCCAGCATTTCAGTGACCGCGTCGAAGCTGTCCGGCATACGGCCGCTGTATAGGCTCACCGCGTCCAGTTGGTCCACTACCAACAGACTCGGAGACTCTTCCGCCGCCGACGCTAACGAGACCACTGGCGAGTCTGACAGCTCAAACACTCCACCCACGGCCTGCGCGGAGAGAACGACCTGCTCGACTGCGTCCATCCGCACCGCGCTGACCGCCCACCCCATCGCTAGCACGCGGTCTATCGCTTCCACAACCACGGTCGACTTGCCCGAACCTGCCTGTCCGTGCACGACCAGCACACGACGGACGTCGCCTGAGGTCAATCGATCGACCAGGACGGAGACCCCAGGATGAGCGGCCATGATCCGGGGCCGGGTTGACCGATTGCGCCGACGAAGACGGTCGACAGTGGCCCCCACCGCGGCCACATGGTCCACTTCGGAAGCCCCAGCGCCGGCCAGCAGGTTGACATCACCGATGTGCACGCCGGAATTGGCGTACCCACCAGGTGCTGTCGCCGCCCCGGTGTCGGTCGCCGTGACCCGTCGCGCGCGTCTATCCATATCTCACCATTTGCCAGGGGACCGCCGGTCCGAGGGGACACCGTACTCAGTCCAGTTGAGCGCCGGTGATGGCGTCGCCGCCTCCGGACGCCTTCGCGTCACCCGTCCGCTCTACCCGCACCGGTCCGTCCACACGGGTGGCCTTACCAGACACACCAGTGATCGCCCGGCCTCCGTCTTCTGCGGTTGCCCGACCCGTATCGGACACCGTCAGTGACCTCCGGGACGGGGCTGGGCGCAGAGCGGCCCATATTGCAACGCCGACTGCCGCCAGCGCCGCCAGCGCTGAGACCGCCGTGGCCACCTTGTTCGCCTGGTCCCAGCGGGCGACGACGAACCACACACCCAACCCCGCCACGACCACACAACTCATGATCAGTACCAGGCGACTTGCGTTCATGCCCTCATCATCGCGGCAGAGCCGCCGAACGCAACGCAATCGGACCACCTACACACCTGCCGGACCGCCTCCGGAGGAGGACCATCCCGTAGTCAGCGTGCGACAACCCCGTTAGTCAGCGACTGGTCCTGGCTTTGAGAGGCCTGCGGTTCCACGAACGGGGTTACGGATTGTACCCGATCGTGTGCACTGAGCGCCTTACCCTGGACTCGGGTGAATGTGTCATGGCTCGTGTTCTGAAGCCGTCGGGTCAGGCCCCAGCCCGTCGTGGAGCGCAGGGGTCGGTCACCCAACTGCCCTCCAGGTCGTTGCGGGTGAAGGTCTACGCAGGCCCGCATCCGGTCATGGGTCGGCCGCGGTACATCGTGAAACGGTCGCGGCTGGATCGTTGGCACGAGAGCAGGCAGAGGAGGCTGCCGTCGCCTGCTCGGTCAGGTGCGTCGCGGTTGTCGACGGCACGTGAACACTGACCCCGGCGTGGCATCCGAATTTTGACCCCCTGGTCGGCTGACCCTGGCTCCCACCGAGCCGGGGAGGACGAAGGGTGTTATCCGTGGAAGATTGGGCTGAGATTCGTCGTTTACGCAGGTCAGAGCGAATGCCGATCAAGATGATCGCCCGGGTGTTGGGGATCTCGAAGAACACGGTGAAGGCGGCGCTGGCCTCGGATGGGCCGCCGCGGTATCAGCGGGCTCGCAAGGGCTCGATTGTGGACGCGGTAGAGCCGCGGATCCGCGAGCTGTTGCAGGCCTATCCGACGATGCCGGCGACGGTGATCGCCGAGCGGATCGGCTGGACCCGGTCGGTCCGGGTGTTGCGCGATCGGGTGGCCGAGTTGCGGCCGGTGTATCTGCCGCCGGACCCGGCGTCACGCACGTCCTATGTGGCCGGGGAGATCGCCCAGTGCGACCTGTGGTTCCCGCCGATCCAGTTGCCGGTCGGGTTCGGGCAGGTCCGCAAGCCCACCCAGCTGCCGGTGCTGACCATGGTGCTTGGGTACTCCCGCTGGTTGCTGGCGATGTTGCTGCAGACCCGGAAGACGGAGGACCTGTTCGCCGGGTGGTGGCGGCTGATCGAGCGGCTGGGTGCGGTGCCGCGGGTGCTGGTCTGGGACGGGGAAGGCGCCATCGGCCGGTGGCGCGGTGGGCGCAGCGAACTGACCGCCGAGTGCCAGGCGTTTCGCGGCACGCTCGGGGCGAAGGTGGTGATCTGCCGGCCGGCGGATCCGGAGGCCAAAGGCCTGATCGAGCGGACGCACGACTACCTGGAGCGCTCGTTCTTGCCTGGCCGCACGTTCGCCTCACCAGCGGACTTCAACGCCCAGTTGGGTGATTGGCTGGCGGTGGTGAGCACCCGGCCGCGGCGGGCGTTGGGCTGCGCGCCGACCGAGCGGATCGCCGCCGACAAGCAAGCCATGCTGAGGTTGCCGCCGGTGGCTCCGGCCACGGGGTGGCGGGCCTCGACCCGGTTAGCGCGGGATCACTACATTCGCTTGGACAGCAACGACTATTCGGTGCACCCGGCGGTGATCGGGCGGCGGATCGAGATCATCGCAGACCTCGATCAGGTCCGAGCCCTGTGTGACGGGAAGGTCGTGGCCGATCACGAGCGGGTCTGGGCCTGGCACCAAACGATCAGCAACCCGGAGCATGTCGATGCCGCAAAAGCGTTGCGGCGCAACAGGATCGGCCTGCTGCACCCGACTCCAGTGCCCGAGGTTGAGGTCCGCTGTCTGGACGACTACGACACCGCGCTCGGCGTCACCGACGCTCACAAGGGTGGGGTGGCGTGATGGCCAGCCGGACGACCACAACCAAGACCATCACGAAGACCACCACCAGCAGCCGGGACGTCTCGGCCGAGGTCGCGTTCCTGACCCGGGCGCTCAGGGCACCGACCCTGCGCGAGTCGGTGGCTCGGCTGGCCGAGCGGGCCCGCGCGGAGTCCTGGACGCATGAGGAGTTCCTGGTCGCCTGCCTGCAACGGGAGGTCTCGGCGCGGGAGGCACACGGCGGCGAGGGCCGGATCCGGGCCGCTCGGTTCCCGGCCCGCAAGAGCTTGGAGGAGTTCGATTTCGACCACGCCCGCGGCCTCAAGCGGGACACCATCGCCCACCTCGGCACCCTGGATTTCGTTGCCGCGCAAGAGAATATCGTCTTCCTGGGGCCGCCGGGCACCGGCAAGACCCACCTGACCATCGGCCTGGCGATGCGGGCCTGCCAGGCCGGACACCGAGTCGCCTTCGCCACCGCCGCCGAGTGGGTCGCCCGCCTGGCCGAGGCCCACCACGCCGGCCGGCTACAGGCCGAACTGACCAAACTCGCCCGTGTCCCGCTGCTCGTCGTGGACGAGGTCGGCTACATCCCGTTCGAAGCCGAGGCCGCGAACCTGTTCTTCCAACTGGTCTCCTCTCGCTACGAACGGGCCAGCCTGATCGTCACCAGCAACAAGGTCTTCGGCCGCTGGGGCGAGGTCTTCGGCGACGACGTGGTCGCCGCCGCCATGATCGACCGCCTCGTCCACCACGCCGAAGTGATCTCCCTCAAGGGAGACAGCTACCGGCTCAAGGACCGCGACCTCGGCCGCGTCCCCCCAGCCGGCACAACCGAAGAGTAGAAGATCAACAAGCCGAGCAGGGGGTCAAGATTCAGATGCCGCCAGGGGGTCAAGATTCGGGTGCCGTTGACATCGCTAGGGGAACGGGCGTTGCGCAGCTTGGCGAGTGCTTGGTGCTGCGGTCACGCGGACAGCAGTTAGCGTGAGGCCGACCGCACCAATTGGCCGTTTCAAGATCTCCACGAGCTTTGTGACCAGGTAGGCCGGTGGATGGACTCGAGGATCAGTGAGCACGACAGCCCCTCCCCCGGCCGCCGGGGGAGGGGCGCTGCAGGACCACTCTGCTGCTAATCCGGCGCGGGTGTCACGATCCCTCTACCCCTCGAATCCCACGAGCCACAGCAGGCACGCGGACTAGGTGCACACTTGCCGCCACAGCGGGTCACTGGACCGAGCGGCGCCGTGCCTCCGTGTGCCGGCTGTCGCTCGCACCAAGAGGACTCGACGTCGATCGGGTGGACGTCCAGCGGCGGCGCCGGTGAGGCTGCGGGTTACGTGGGCGGGCGTCCGAACTCGGCTAGGACTTGGAACAACCGGGTGCGCACCCACATGTATGTGAGGACGAAGCTGATCAGCAGGCCACCCAGGATGAGTGTCAAGGCGAAGGCGGCTGACGTATTTGTGGTATCGGAGGTGCCACTGCTGTTGTCGAATGCATCGCCAAGCCGTGTGGCAATCTTCCGCAGTATGGCAGCGACTTGCCGGATCTCCACGAGCCCGACACCAATAATGATTTTGGTGAGCCAGTCCGAGACCTGCTCCAGATTCGAGTTAGGTATGTAAGGCGGCGGAGCGACGCCTTCTCTCGGCACGTAGGGTACCGACTTCGGTACACCAAAGAGAAAGCCAGCGATCGCACCGATAGCTGCCGATGCGAATAGCACCAGCACGGCGAGCCCAACCAATCGGGCGCCCTGCCCGCCGAGCAAGTACATCGAAGCGGCAGCGACGGCCACCAACGACCACACCAAACCCGCGAAGATGACCCCATTACCGAACGGCTGGGGAGGGCGCGACTCCGGCGCACCGTCGCCGGGAACTCTCCTTGCCATCGCGACCGTCCTCGAGTCAGGGACGCAGTTGGCGGTGCACGCGTTCTCGCTGCTCTCGCCTCGTGCCTGTGCAAGTGAAGTCGACCTCCAAGAGCAGGTGTTACGGCAACAGAGCCCGGGTTGTGCCGGTAACGGACGCTGAGGCTGCTGATCCGCCGTTCGCGCTGGATAAGCGTGGCTTCCTGGCTTCGCCAGCTGATCAGCCTGGCCGCTTGACGCACCCGTCGGCGGCTGCTGCCGCGAGTGGTCCAAGGTTTGCTTTTGTCCTTGATTTGTCTATTCCACCGTAATCATCGTCAGTGTCCTGACATCGCAGATACTTCTCGGTGACGTCACACTGGGTTGTCCTGATCTTATGCTCTCGGATAGCTTGCGCGGATCGATGGAAGTGTCGATCAGCGAATCGTGGCGAGGGAGGGTGACCGGGTGGTCGAGTCTGTTGAGCTTGTTCTCGCGGCGCTGGGCGCGGGGGCGGTCGCAGGGGTGAGCAACACGTCGTCGAAGGCGGTCGTGGAAGCTTATGACGGGCTGAAGAGCGCGGTTCGCACGGCTCTACGCCGAAGGGATGCCCAGCTGGGTGAGTCGAGCTCGCGAGAGGCGATAATTCTCGATGCGCAACTTGCCGAACCCGAACAGCACCGAGAAGAGCTGGCCGCCGCGTTGACCGAAGCGGAAGTCGGCCGGGACGCGGAGGTGCTGGACGCGGCGCGGAAGCTGATGATCCTCACCGACTCACGTCAGTACAAGAATGACGTGCACGACAACACGGGCGTGCAGGTCGGTGACCACAACACCATGTCCATCGACCTTCGCTCCATGTAGGTGCCGGCATGGACGTATTCGACAACGTGGGTGTGCAGGTCGGCAACGGCAATCAGCTGAACATCCACGCCGTGGACAACGATGTCGGCCTTCTCGTCAGACATGGGAGCGAACAAATAGCGTTCGACCGCGACAACCGCTTCTACGTGGAGATCAGCAACAGGACATCATCGCCCAAACGGCTCGAACTCAGGATCGAAGGCCTGCGCGAGACTGTGGCGACACTTCATCCAGACAAGACAATCGACCTGCCAGGCGGTGGGACGGTCGAACGGACGCTGATTCTTCGGTGTACCGCCACCGAGCCGATGGCCGGCCCGAATCCGTTTCGGATTGTGGTGATAGACAGGGACACCGCGCGCGTTCGGGTGCAGAGCGAACTGCTACGCGTCACGATCCCCGCGAATCCGGTAGTGGCCAGTCAGTTGATCCTGGGCAGCCGTGTGTCGTCCGCGGGAACCTACGCCGCGTCGCTGGAGCTGACGAACAACGGCAACGGGGAACTGCATGTCAGGCCGCGTGTGCACGAGCCGTTCGAGGACGCAGCCGACGTTCTTCCGAAGAAGGGTGTCCGCCTCGAGAGTGAGTGGTTGAACCTTGTTCCCGGGCAGCGCGTCGAGATCCCTGTTGAGATCGACTTTCCCAACCAAGAATGGGCGGACCGCAGGTGGACGGTTCCCATCAGCATCGAGGTGGAGGACCACGAGTCGGTCGGCGGGGCTCTCGACGATGGCAGTGAGATCACACAGTACGGCGTGTCCGCAGATCTCGGGCGCGCGACGGCAGACCTGGCAAGGCGGTTCGGGAGTTGGAACAGACACCACCACCGGGTGCGAGGGATATGGATCCTCGGATGTGGTCTTCTCCTGCTGGTCACCGGATTGTGGGTGGGCTCCGCTGTCGCATCCTCGGTTGCAGAGTCCGCGACGGCACCGCGGACAGCAAGCCCCATGCCGGCCGCCGACGCCGCACCCTCGACCACCGAGGTGCCCCACACGGCAATGCCCTGCCAACCGGAAACATTCGTCGCCGTGCTCAAGCCGCTAACCGCGGACGAGGCCCAAGCCCACGGCGCATGGCTCCTCGAAGTAGAGACCGCACGGTTCCAGTATTGGGCGAAGGTCAACCCTGTGCTGAGCACCTACACCAAGGACGACAAACCCTTCATACACGCGACTAAGCGAGACGACGCCTGCCCGACAGTTCAGGCCAAGTACGGACCGTCGTACACGACCCTCATCTGGGCGGGACCGGTGCCCAGCCAGGCATCCGTGACGCTCTGCCAAGACCTCAACAGGCCAGCCCCTAACAAAATCAACTACGACTGCCTGCTCGTAGCTACGAAGTGACAACAGCCCTACGGTTGGGCCAGCCCCACCGGGAGTCGGTGGGGCTGGCGTGAACGGCAGGCTCTGGCGGCTCGGGTGCGAGACTGTGCGAGGGATGTGACGACTCAAGGGAGTGCGGTGTGGCCTCAGACGCCATCGAAGGACCGGTCCCGTCGTCGAGCGGACGGGGCCAGTCGATCCTCGACCTGCTGGACAAGGCCATCGACCTGCAGACTCCGCTGGTCCGCAAGAACCTCGCCCGAGCCCGCCAGCGCAACCCGGAGGCCACACCGACGGAGGTCGTCCGCACCCTGGAGCGAATTTACCTCAGTGCCCTTGCGAGCACCGGAGCCGCGGTCGGGGGCGCGGCGGCCGCGCCCACGGTCGGCACCGGGATCGCGCTGGCGCTGTCGGCGGGCGAGGTCTTCTCCTCGCTCGAACTGAGCGCCCTGTTCGTGCTCTCGGTCGCCGAGGTCCACGGGGTCCGGCTGGACGAGATCGAACGCCGGCGGACGCTCGTCATGGGGGTCCTGCTCGGCCAGTCCGGCTCCACGACCATCGGCAAGGTCGCCGAGCGCACCGGTCAGCACTGGGCCCGCCAACTCGTCAGCAAGGTGCCTACGGCGACGCTGCGCCAGATCAACAGCGTCCTGGGCAAGAACTTCATCACCAAGTACGGCACCAAGCAGGGGATCATCGTGCTCGGCCGGGTAGCCCCGTTCGGCATCGGTGCAGTGATCGGCGGCGGCGCCAACGCCACCCTCGCCGCCCTTGCCGTCCGAGCCGCCCGACGCGCGTTCGGCCCGGCCCCACAGTCGTGGCCCGAGACATCGGTGGAGCCCGCGCCCTCGACACAGGGTTCTCGACTTGTTCCTCCTGATCAGCGCTCATGACGCGGGTGCCGTAGCCGGCGTCGACATCCGCACCGACGCCGGACAGGACACTCCGAAGGCCACCCAGATTGCACTGTCCACCCTGAAATAGGTTGGCAGGCACGAGAACCTGGCCGTGACCGGCCCGGCCGGCACTGGAAAGTCGCCCTTCGTCGAGGCCCTGGCCCATGTGACGATCAAGAATCCGACTGGACCGCTCCTCGACGTCGATGACTTCAGTTGTGGGTCGTTGGACGGTATGGACTGGCGGCAATGGCTGGACCTGATTCGCCACCACACCAAGGAGTACCGGCCCTCGCCCTATCAGCAGCTCGCCGCCGTGGAGCGGGTCGCCGGGCACGACGGCAATGCCAGGGCGATCCTGATCGCGCAACAACAAGACTTGCGGCGACGCGCCCCGCATGCCCTCGGTGGGTGGCTCACCCGCCGATTCCACGGGTTATGGGGCGCGCTCGCCGGATACGGCTACCGCGCCCGGCGCACCGCCCTGGCTCTCTTGATCGCGCTGATCGCGGCTGGCGGCGTCGCGGTCTGGGCTGGTCACGTCACCACCGGGCCCGGCCGGTACGCCGCCGAACACACCATCACCACACCGACGCCCTCGACACCGTGCTCCACGGTCGAACTGGTCGGGCTCGGCCTGGACCGCGGTCTCCCACTGGCCCAACCGGCCTGCGCACCCGCTGCGACCTGGACACGGAGACCACCGAGGGCCAGGTGTTCACCGTGCTGCTGTGGTTCGTGCAGGCCGCCGTCTGGGGATTGGCCACACTGGCCCTCGCCGGCTACACCGGGCTCATACGCAAGAGCGCCTAACTCGGCGAGTCCAACGACACCTATCCCCCGACCGAGTTAACGTCAGTCGGTTGTCGTCCGGAAGGACTCACAATCGGTCAATATCCCTCAGGCTGTAGTAGCTGAGTCTTGGTGGCCGCGACCACTGCGGCAGTCTAAATGCAGGTCTGAACCACGTTGAGTTGACACGGCCATCTCATCTGCTGCCCGGAGTTCAGAGTGTCCTTGGTTCTCTGGATCTCCACCATCGTGCGCGGCGTCGCAGCACCACCACCGGCTTCTGCGGTTCGTGCCGGTCGTGGGCTCAGGGGGTGCTGGCTGCGATGCGGTCCCAGCCGGGCGCCGCGGTCTGCATGCTTCCGCCGGGAGTCCAGGACCGCACCTGGGAGCGGGTCAACCTCCCCGGGTGGCTGCCTCTACCGCCGAAGTCTCTGTATGCGTCCTTGCCGGTGTTCTCGATCCATATGAGCGACTTCTGCTCGGCGGTGAGCCATCGTTCGAGCCAGTCTGCGTCGACGAGGAGTTCGTTCTGGCCTGCGTTGACCGTGTGACGAACCGTCGCGACGAGCTGGCCCGCGTGGTCGGTCCAGCCGTTGCGTCCATTCCAGTGGAGCTCACCGGGAGCGAGTCCGAAGAACTCGGGGGCGGGCATGTCGAGGGAGATGGTCTCCTGATCCCCTGGGGCGTACCCGTACTCGCCGAGGAGGCTCCAGGCGGCGGGCTGGGTAGGGACGGTGAGTGGCTCGGGCCATTCATTGCGCATCACGTGGAGCTCTGCTCCATGGTGGTGGCCGTAGGGGAATTCGCCGACGTACCCGCGGTGCATCTCGGGTTTGTTGGCGATGGCCTCTCCGAGGAGATCGCGTCCTTCGAGTTCGCTGACGGCGGTAGCGAGGTCGTGGGTCGCGACCAGATGGGTGTAGAGGTGGGTCCACATGCCCCGGGTGCGTTTCGTGGTGTCGGAGCCGTTGTTCCAGTCGTAGGTGCCAGACAGGACGAAGTGGGGGCGGCCGTCGAAGATGGCGTCGTTGACTGCGATGTCTGGGAGGTCGGTGTCGTCGGCGATCCACTCGGCGTCGGTCTTCGCGGCGGTCGGCGCCCAGTCGTAGTCGGGTACCCATGGGCGTGGGGTCGGGTCGGCGGGGGTGAACTCGACGACGGTCGGGTCGACCTGCCGGGAGATGTCGGTGTGTGGGCCGGGAACGGCGGGTGCTGGCGGGTCCCAGCTGTCGGGGGTTTTGGGGGCGTGGTCGGAGACGATGCCGATGAGGCGGTTGAGCGCGATCCACTGGTACTTCTTGCCGATGCGTTCAATCCATGCGGGCTTGGACCGGCCACCACCGAACTTGCCGAGGACGTATCCGTCGAAGGTCGCGTGGAGTTGGGGTTGGTACCCGAGGCGGATGACTTCGGCGACGACCCACCGCGCGGCGGCGGGGAGGTCGATGCCGGGGCGGTCTCGGAGTGCGGGGCTGAGCTGGTAGATGTAGAAGTCGTCGCCGGTGGCCGAGTAGACCAGCTTCGGGTAACTGTGGGTGTCGTACGTGGCGATGTCGGTTTCGGTAGGCCAGGTGAGGGGCCAGTCGCTGGTGTACGGCGGCCGGAACTGGTCGACGGTGGCGCCGGCAGGGAGGGCTGCGCGGTCGTGGGCGGCTTCGAGGATGCTGCGGGCGGCGTCACGCACGGCGGCGTTCGGGGTGACGGCCGACGGCACGGAGAAGATGGTGTTCCACACCACCTCGGCCGCGGCAGCCCAGTCGTCGTGGGTGCCGTTCGCTAGGAGGGCTGCGTACGCGACCTCGCAAGCTCGTTCGACGACCCACTCGTCGTCGACCACCATGAACCGGTCCAGCAGCCCAGCCGCCTGGCTCGGGTGGCGGGTCAGGAGACGGGCGGCGGCGATGGTTGCCGGTTCGCGGACACGGCGGTCGCTGGCGCTGGTGGCCCACAGGAGCGCGGTCACCCACAAACGGGTGGTTTGGTGACTGACCTGGTCCAGCGGCTTCTCCCGGGCCCACCGGATGAGCCGGTCGACTGCTCCGCTGGTGCCGTGAGTGATGTGAAACCAGCCGAGCAGAAACGAGTCGCGGGCACCCATGGTCAGGCCGGTGAGGAAATCGTGGAGGTAGTCGGAGTTTAGGGGGTGATCGGGGCGAGCGGCGAGACGGAACAGCATCGTCAACGCGTCGGAGACCACGTCGGGCCGGCAAAGCGCCTCGTCAACGATGTCGCGGGTGGCGTCGGTGATCGAGGTGTCGTTACGCCATCCGATTCCGGCGACGACGGCTGCGGCGATGGCGTCGTCGTCACCGATTTCAGTGCGGAACTCGGTGAGCTCAAGCCCCAGCCGTTCCGCGACCACGACGGACGTTGCTTCGAGAAGGCCGAGGTCGATCGTGTCGCCGAGGCCGATGATCCTGCCGAGGCGGCCGCTGAGCTCGGCGGTGATGCCGGCGGCGTCGGTGACCTCGGAGAGGGCGTCGGAGACGATGAGGTGGTGTCCGATGCGTTCGAACGTGATGGCGATGATGTCTGTGCCATGGGGGCTGTCGTCGGGGACGACGTCCTCTTCGACGAGCCCTTGGGCGATGAGCGCGTCGAGGAGAGACTTCTCGGCGCTCCGGTCAGACCAGATCGGTGCCAGCTGGGCTTGGGCCTGGACACGAGTCAGCCACGGGTCGCCGCCATTGTCGGCGATGGCTGCGGCGAGGGCGCGCATGGCCTGGTGGACGACGCGGTCGGACAGTGAGGCGTCGATCCGGTCGCTGACGATGTTATTCGCATTGTCGAGAACCATCTGGGTCAGCTCAACGAGGCCCATGGCGGCCTGGTCGAGGGACAGCCGGCTGTTGTTCTTGAGCGCTTCGCAGACCAGGCGCAGGTACAGCGGGTTGTCGAACTCGCCGTGGATGGGCGGCGACGTCGGCGGTTCGAGGCTATAGAACGCGGCGTACTCGCTGACCGCTTCGAACTCGACCCCTTCGAACCCGGTGTGCTCGAACCGCGGCAGGTCGAGCCCGGGCGGGAGGACCTGGCCGACGTAGTGCGTGCGGGCGGTGAGAAGGAGCCGGACGTTCCGGTACCGGCCGACGGTGGTGATGAGCCGTTCGAGGTTGTCGCGCCACGTGGACCGTGGGCGGGTGTCGTTGAGCGCGTCGATCACGAGAAGGGTCGGGACACCTGCGACGCGGGCGCTCTCGTCGAGGAGCGCGATGACTTCCTCGCCGGTGAGGTCGGACGGCATCTTGAGCACGTCGCGCAAGTAGGTCAGCGGGTCGCGGTCGGTGAACCAGCGGCCGTGCATCATGACGCTAGGGCGGCCGTGGCCGAGGCGCCGGACGACCGCGTCGATGGCGAGGTAGGTCTTGCCGATGCCGGCAGCACCAGTCATGAGTGCGACCTGGGCGGCGGCAAGCCGACCGACTGGACTGATGAGCAGTCTGGTGGCGTTACGGAGTTTCTCGCCGAGCTCGCGCAGGGCGTCGACGGCTGCCGCGGGGAACGACACCTGGTACTCGGCCTGGAACTGCCGCCAGCCCGGGGTGTCCCAGTTGTCGCCGGGGTACTTGGCATCCATCGCCGCGACTTCGACAGCTTCCTGGTCGCTGACGATGTTCGAGGCCACGGCGAGCGCTCGAGCGAGGTCGTCGAGTCCGGTGGTCGTGCGCGAGGTGTGCCAAGCGGCTAGCGCGGTAGCGACCTTGGTGGCGGCGTCAAGGGCTGCGTTCAGGTCTGCGGCGAGTACATAGTCCTCCGCGATGCGCACGCCGCGGACGGAGCCGTTGACCTCATCGATCTGGTCGCTGACGACCGCCCACCACTCGTCGTCAGAACAGAGCGCTGCGATGGACCTGGCAGCAGGTACCTCAACGTTCAACTCGGGCATGTAGCGGGGCCGGGCGGCGGCAATCGCCTCCTGCAGCCGGTCTTCCCACCACCGGTCGGCGAGGACGTCGGCGTCGAACCAATACCGGCGCTGGATGCCGGTGGTGTCCAGGCGTTCGAGACGGGTGAGGATGTTCGTCGCCCACTCGACCTCGAACTCCACCGTCATACCGCGCTTAGTGGCCTCAGATTTCCAGCCCTCGAGCCATCCTCCCGGGTCGTTGATCTTCTCCAGGAGAGACTTGCCCTTGGCCGCGGTGCGGCCGGTCGGGTCAGCAGGGATGGCAATCGTGTATTTGGTCAGGTTCGGATGCTGGTCCAGAGCGGCCTTGACGGACTTGTCGAGCTGGGTCTTGTCGACATCGGCGTGGGTGGTCCAGTACTTGGCCTGCCAGCCATGCTCGGTGCCGTCGGACAGCGTCCAATAGCACTCGACGCCGCCGTCACCGCCGGCTCCGTGCAGCGAGACGAACTTAGCGTCCGATGTAGGCGGCTCCTGTGCGACCTGTTGGCAGATGAACTGCTCATACCCGTCGCGTTGCCCGCCAGGACCAAGCGATCGAATCCGCGTGAAGTCGATATCAGGGATGTTCACGGGGATGTCCTTCGGAATGCTGCGGTCCCGGTCGCCGGGCTTGCGGAGAAACGCTACCGGGCTGCCGCCAAGTCCTCGGTCGGGGCGTGCAGCGTTGGCCCTCGGCGCGAAACGCAAAGGTCACCGCAGCTCCTAGGACGCCGCCCTGGCAGAGGCGCTGCGGATTTCAATGGGCGCGACAGGGCCGTCGTGTGGCGCCCCAGCTGGCCTCCGCCGGGACATGTCGACAATCCCGCGATCGGGTGCCGGACAGCACCCGTTCGTGCTAGATGAGGGCGCACCGTGACTGCCAGTGGATTGACATGACTCGGGCTCAGTCGTGGCGCCACTCGAGCACGCGCCAGCCAGCCCCACCCCCCGCGCCGGCCTGGCCAGCGAAAGCTTCGCCGGACGCCGCTGAAGGCAGGGGTTGGCTGCTATCCGCCAGTTCGTCGAGCGGGCATACATCACGAATGGGTGATCAACGCTGCGGCGCCATCTGATTCAGGACTACGGTGGCTCGCACTCAAGCCATGTGAGCGCCGTAGCAATGTTTCAGCAGAGAGAGAACTCGATGGTCCGCTCCCGCCGATCGCGGAGAAACTCGGGCATCACCGGCACCTCGATGACCGTGCACCGCTTGCCCAAGCGGCAACCTCTTGAACGCAACGAGCACCTGTGCCCGGTCTGTTTCTCAGTCCCGGGCAACCCTGCCGCAAGGTACTGCCGTCTCCGCCGGGCTCGAAGAAGCTCAAACTCGGTGGTGCTCTGTCCACGATGCACAACCAACGACCAGGCGCCTCGTCTGCGTCGAGCAGCAGCGTGTCCAAGCGTCGTGCTCGTACGAGCAGGACCGTCGACATCGAGCGGATCGACCCCGACAGAGCAGGGTTCGTGCCACGCAACCAACGCAACCTGGACCCTGACAGCAAGGGGAACAAGCGAACGGCAGGCTGGTCTCGGGACAACGACGACGCGCTCCCCCGTAGGACTTCTCGCGGCTAACGCCGGGTGGACGGTGTCGCGTCGCCGTCGACGCCAATGGAGACCGAGCTGGTGCGTCTCGACGTGGATGATGGCCGCCCTGGTATGTGGCGTCCCGTGTGCTGGCGCGCGTGTCAGCGGCGCGGTCTCCTGGCACACCCGGGCCCGGGGACTGGTCTCCCTGGCCCCACAGAGCACCCGCGAGACGAGCCAGACGGCTCTCCGGTGCCACCGGGAATGATGACCACACGACAGGACGCAGACCCGCGGCCACCCACACGGCAACGTCCACAACCCTGTCATGCATGCCACCTCGCCATGCCACCTCAACGCCACGGGCACCCGGCGCGTCTCGGACGGTGCACCGGACGGGTCCTCTTCGGGACGATCGATGTCGACATCGAGGGCGAAGAGACGCGCAGCAGCCGCTCGAACACCGGCTGCTGCGCGTGCGGGACACCTTGTTCTGACCGGAGCCAGGCCGGCTGGGTGGTGACCTCGGCGGCCTGCTCGGTCAATGGTGGTGCGGGGTCAGTCGACGTCGCCGGCCGCGTACGTGGCACGGTCGAGTTGCTCGACCAGTTTGACCATGGCCGCGGGCGTGGGCGTGGGCAGCGGTGTGTCGCCGAGGTAGGCGACCACAAGAGGCTGGCGGCGTTCTCGGGATCGACGAGGCCGTAGCGCCAGCGTTCGGTGGAGTTCCAGTCCAGGTTGATCGGCTGTGCGTAGACGGCTTCGCCGCACTGGCTGGTGTCGAGTTCGAGCACGATCGCGGGCAGGCCGGTGTAGGTGGTGCAGTCGGTGATGATGCCGGCGGTGACGCGCAGGCCGTCGACGACCGCGCGCCCGTGCACGACGGCCGGCAGAGCCGGCAGGACTCACCCTTCTCGACCGCGGCCTCTGGCTGTGATCCCACAGCACCGGCAGACCCCCACGTCCACGACATCCAACCCATTCACGCTCGGCCAAGCGCTCGCCGTGCAGGCGTCACCCCGCACAGCACTCAGTCCACTCGCGACCTCTCGTCGTATCACCGTCACCCGACCCGGCAAGCGCGACGCGACGGGCTAGGCACCCGGGGCGGACCTAGAGTCCGATGGCGGCCCCGGGTGCCCGCCGATCACGGTGACAGGAACTCGTACACCTTGAGACCGAGACTGACGATGCCGACGAATGCGGCTCCGGTGGCGCCCAGGGTGATCAGGGCTGAGCCGCCGAGCACGTAGAACAAGCCACCGATGATCACTGCGCCCAGTACGGCGCCCAGGATGACGACCGCCAACCACATGCCTCGACCCTGCGATCGATCGCTCACTCGCTACCTCCTTCCGAACCCCTTCCGGGCTCCGAACGATCCGTTCTTGTCTACATTCAGCATCGCGGAGCACATATATGCAGGTCAAACCATGCTTGTAGTATTTGTGAAGGAGGTGAACTACGCTTACGCAGGCGTTGAATGTGCTTGCACCTGAGCAATAAACCGCCTGTGCAGCTGCTGCTTCACGACTGCGCGGCAGAGGAACGACTACAGTGACCCCCCGGACCCCCGGCTACCCCCGTACCGCCTGTTTCTCCTGCACAAAGGTAAATTGATCATGACGAGGGTCGCCTCTTCGCAGCGAAAACTACCCACGCAAGCCCAGCGAGAGGAGGGCATGGAATTGCTGGGCAGAAGCGTGACCAAGGCGCAACGCCAGGAGCAGGTGCCGTTCGCGAAGGACTTCCTGCGGTCGACCGACGGTTTCCCTCCCCTGGCCCGGTTGCTCCAAGGCGGACGAGGCGGTGAGGTCAGGTTGAAGCTGTTCTTGACCATCACGATGATGGCCACCAGGAAGCCGTACGACATCAGCCGGCCACCGTCGCCCGCGTACTGGGCACGCACGCTGGGGATCACAGGCGAACCGCCGGCGCGACGGGTCGCTGACGCGTTGCACTGGCTGGACCGCGAAGGGTTCATCCGGTTGACCCCGAGGAAGGGGACCCTGCCGCTGATCACCCTGCTGACCCCGCAAAGCTCAGGTCGGCCGGGACTGGATTACGAGCGGCCGATCGAGCGGGGAGAACGGTGGATCAGCCTTCCCCTGACGCTGTGGACGAAGGGGTGGATCATCGACCTGCCCGCGACCTCGCTCGCTTTGATCATGGTGGTCCGCGATGTCCAGCAGGGACGTGACGCAGCACGGTACGTACCCGGCGACGAACGCACGATGTACGGGCTCTCCGCCGACACCTGGACCCGAGCCCGCCGCGATCTGGAACGCAGGAACCTGCTGGAAGTCAAACGCGTGCCGCAGGGCGGCGAGTTCGACTACAGGCGGATGCGCAACCTGTACCGGATCCGTTTGGAACAACTCGGCGAGCTCTCACCAGCCGAACACGAACTACCAGCACACGCCGATACCGTAAAGGCGTAGCAGGAACGCCAGCCTCGAACAGAGACGCTGCCAGGAGTTGCGGGGTACCCGATGTTCATTCGAGGGCGGCTCTCGTCAGGACCGTTCAAGGTCGTGCAGCTGCACCGGGTCCTGATCGGACAGGTATCTGAAGCTCTGTGGTGGCCGGAAGGTGGCTCTGGTGCGTAGCGCCGCCAGCGTGTGCGGCTCAGGCAATCGTTGAGGCGAAGCGACGGTGACCGCGGTGGCTGTGCTGGCACCGGCCAGGTAGGCGTCGTACTCGGCCTTGGTCAAACTGAGGTTGGGGCGGTGTCTGCGCCAGATACGGCTGGGGGTGTCGGTGTCGCGGTCTGCGAGGATGGCGGTGCCGATGACCGCCATGACGGGTGTGCTGGCGTAGAGGATGAGCAGCGTGCCGCTGGGTGCGGATAGTCGGGTTCGTCGTAGTTCGACGGTTTTGGTTCCGTCCAGGATCGCGTCGGCGAACCGTGGCCGCAGCGAGAGTACGAGTGGTCGCAGGAGGAATGTCTGCGGTTCGGGTTCGGCGGCGATCGCGGTCACGACCGGTTACCTTATCGGTACTCGACGCTGAGGGCTGTCAGGTCGGCGGTGTGTGTCGGTCAGCTGTTTCCCCTGATGTAGACGGCGTCGAAGGCAGCTCTGGGCATGCTGACCGGAGCCTGGATCTTCCTCGGTCCCGCGGCGCTGGCGGAAAGTTTGAGGTAGTCGGCCCAGGGAACCGGGCGACGGAACATCTCCGTGTAGGACAGTCGCAGAGCTTGGACTTGACCGAGATCGCCGGCCGCTTCGCGAACGTCGCGGAGGGTGAACACGCCGTAGTGCGCGAGGCTGGCATAGAGTTCTTCTGGTGTGCCGACGTCGATCGCGTCCAGAAGGGACGTGCCGATGAAGCGGCCGGGTCCGGTCGTGTGGTCCTTGGTGAGGTACCAGAGGATTCGGCCGGGGGCTTTCAAGCAGCTGGGATGGCCGCTTCGGTAGTAGATGTGTTCTCGGCCGAGCGCCAGTGTGGTTGACCGCGGTGTCAAGGTTGGTGGTTCGCCGAACAGTTCGGCGCTCCACCGGGGTTTGATGGCGATGGCGAAGTGCGGCAAGGCGCTGTCGGCGATCTTCGCCGGCCACCACGTTCGCTCGTACTGAGCAGCGACATCCGGGGACAGGCTCGGAGACAACAGGGCGGCGGGTCCGAGACCCACCTTGTCGCGCGCTGTGGTGACCGCAGCGCTGAGTTCACGGCCCGATGCTGCTTTGTCGATCACCCAGGAGAACCACGCGTCGTTGACGCGCTGGTAGTACTCGTGCTCTGCGGCCCGCACGGCGAGTCGCGACAGGTACGGATCGTCGATGTGCACGACCGAGGCCCCGTGCTGGCGTGCGGTCAGCCGCAACGTCCACAGCAGGTACCTGGCGATGGTGTCGGCGTCAGGATGGTTTGCGACACGAAGCAGTGGCGCGCGAACGACCTGGCCGTCGACGAGGGAGGCATAGCAGCCGACCGGGTCACCGCCGATATCCCGGATGATCGAATGCGACCGCGGAAGCTGGGCCAGCGTGTGCAGCCGTGCCTTGAGTTCGTTCTTGGCTTCGCCGCCAGCGCGGTCAAGGAAGGTGAGCAAGACTGATTCTGACGCCGAGTTCGCCAGCTCGGTGCTGAAGCGGCTTCCGGACAACACCTGCGGCCGATAGGCCGCTGCGTGTGCGAGTTCGTCGAGATGGATGACCAGGTGGTCGGGGTCGATGACTCGCAACGTGGAGAGCTCCGGATGGCTCATCTCCAACAGCACCGGCGCCACATCTGTGCGCAGACGTTCGTCCCAGGTGAGCAGCACCTTCACCCCGGCTGCGGCTGTCTCGGCGAGTTGCAAGAGATCACCGACGTCCTGAGGCGAGGGTGTGCGGTCAGGGAACTTTGACCGGTAACTCTCGCGCAGTGCGTCGAACAGCTGTTCGGCTTTCGCGGGAGAGCCATGTGGACGTCGGTAGTGCTTCGTCGCCTCGAGGAGACGCTCCTGGAGCTGTACCGGATGGCGTTCAATGTCGCGTTCGAGACCGTGCGGAACGACCTTCTCGATCCGGTCCGCGACGTCTGGGGCGAGCAGCACCTGGGAGCGTTCTGCCTGAGGAGCGGCTTTGCGGGTGTGTAGGTCCATCAGGATGTTGGTATCGATGGCCACCGTCAGCACGGTGGGCTCGTCGGCCGTGGTGAACAGGTTCGGATGGCCGTGGTCGCGCCACCAGACGGTCATCGCGGCGTTGTCCTCGCCCCGGCCGCGTGTCCGGCCCAACTGGGCGAATCCCAGACCGCGCCACACCCGTTTGATGTCGGCGTAGTCGTCTCGGCACTTGGCCCGCACACCCAACCTCATCGGGTAACGCCTGCTGACCTCGTTCACCAGCGACTGTGCGATCCCCGCACGGCGGTGCCCCTGCTCAACACACAGATGCGTCAACACCACCTCATTCCTCGGCAGCCGAAAAAGCACGTAACCAACGATCCGGCCATCGACCCGCGCGGTCAGAATCCGGCCCTCAGTAGCAGCTTCGTAATAGGCGGCCTTCGGCAACAACCCGAGAGTCTTCCTCGACCCATTCCCCAATTCGATCAAAAGTTCGATCGTTTCGGCGTCATCGCTGACCGCCGACTCCACAGCGACGTCGTCGGACGCAAGCACCACGGGTCAAGCTTTGCTCCAACTGCTCGTTCTGCGTCATTGTTTGTCCGAGGTTCACCTGACTGGACGCAGCGACGGGCGGGGTGTGGCCTCCTATGCGACAAGCGGATGTGCTGTCACATCGACGTTCGCCCGGATTCGCTCAGCTTTCGGACAACCAGGTGCTGACCACCGACACGGATGCGATCACCGGGCCACGGTTATCTGGCGATACGTGTGGTTATCCGGCAGCTACCTGGTCTACTTTCAGTAGCTTTTGTAGCCCTGTTCGGACTACAAGCTGTACCCGATCGTGACGCACGGTGTGCGTCACCGGACCGCGCAGTGTCGTCCCGGTCCCAGTCTGCGACCGGGCGGCACACCGTCACATCAGAGATGTGCCCGTACTCGAACCCGGTCAGGCGGCAGGTGTACTGGCGCCCGTCCTCATAGGGGCCGTCCTCGTCGAGGACGCTTACGCGGGCAGCGTCGGCGACACCGACAGGAACGACGACGTGCTTATTGGATGTTGGGTTCGTGACGATCCACTCTGTCGAGCGGTCGAGAAAGCATCAACGTCGTCGGTAGCGGAAAGAGTTGCGCGAGCCGACCTGTGATGGAGCCGGCATCATCCAACTCCATGGCCAGGGCGTACTTGAAATCGATACGGCAGCGCACCGCCTCGGCCGCCTGACGGTCGGACAGATCAAGCAGGAACTGCAGCACACAGACCGTGGCCAACTGAGCGGGCGAGAGACCAGGGCGCCCATCGCGCGGGTACCAGTCGAGGAAGTCCTCGTCACGCCACAGCCCGTTGAGCCGATCCTTCACCCACATCGCAGTCGTACCGCCCGGATTGCTCGCCCGCGCAACCTGAACGGTCAGAGACGGAACCTGCTCCCCAGAACGGAGACGAACGGACAACGGACACCTCAGCAGCTGCATCGACCCGTGAAAAAGGCTGATCATGCTACTGATCACGTGTCACACCGCGAAACCAAGATCACCGACAGAGTCACTGGCCGGACAGGCCAGGTTCGGGCGCAGGTTCCGAACCCTCGCCGGATCCGGGCCGGGGACATGCGTTGTGGTGATGTGGTTTTCTCCCACGGACGGCGCAGGTCGGCCGCGATGCCGCGGGCGAGGCGTAGTTGGGTGTAGGCGGCAAGCGGGAGCCAGGTTCATCGGTCGGCCGCCTCAGAGTCCCGGAGTTTCGGGGTGGTCCAGCCCAGGGTTGCTTGAGCATGCAGAAGGTGTGTTCGATGTCGAACTTGCGCAGGAAAGCCTGCCAGGCCAGATCCACTTCGCTTGTGGTGAGGCTGGTGCGGGAATGCCAGAGCCACACGGGTTTCGGGATCGCCCCGCTGGGAAGACGGCCGACCTGTTAGAGGATCACGGTGCCTTCGATGATGGGTAGGTTCCCGGCGTGGTCGGCCCAGGCGATGCGGTGGGTCAACCTCGGGTGCAACCGGTCCCACGCCCGGATCAGCGCGGGACCGTAGAGCCTGGTCTCGGTGCGGGCGGTCACGTCGGGTTCGCCCCAAGTGGCGGGGGTCACCGAAAGCGAACTCACCGCCATGTCTGTGGGACGGCCTTGGGCGATGCCGGGCAGGTAGGCGGGTGCGGGGCGCGGTCGGAGCGCATCCGCACCAGCACGGTGACCGGCAGGTCGGCCAGCACATGTGTCAGCCGGGACCCGTCGTAGCCGGCATCGGCCACCAGCAGGATCTCCGGATCACCGGGCCACCCTCACCCTCTGGCTTTGAGGATGCTCCCTAAGGGTCCAGGTAGGCCAGGCCGATCTCGTTGAACCGGGGATCACCTCTCGCACCGTGTCCTCACACGCCACGAGTTTGGCGATCACGGCACACGGTCCCCGGAGCGGTCGGCATGACAAGCAGACTGCGCTTGCCTAGGTATGTAGAGTACGGATGTGCGTAAGACGCAGGCTTTGATCCAAGTGGCGGTCGCCTTGATGGCAGATCCCCAGGGCAAGCACTGGGGGTACAACCTCACGAAGCGGTCCGGTGTGCGTTCCGGCGTCCTATACCCGATCCTGCGGCGCCTTCTGGACGAACATTGGATCTCAGACGGTTGGGAGGATCCCGCCACGGCCGGCGGTCGACCACCCCGGCGCTATTACCAGCTAACGGAACTCGGGCACCAAGAGCTGAGAGCGCTGCTCGCCATCGCGGGCAACGAGCCGCGGTTTCAGGACATCATTCCGGGATGGGCACGATGACGATGAGCGACCTGTTCATCGGGGGCAAGGTGTTGTGGCTCGCGCCGGTCTCTCTGCTGGTGTTCGGCGCGGCTTTCGGGCTAATCCCAGGGCTGCTGCTCCGCGGGATCGTGTTGCTCTACCCGAAAGATGACCCACGGCGGCAGGAACTCTTCGGCGAGCTGTACGCGCCGGAGATGGGGCGATTCGAACGGTACGTGTGGGTCTTCCAACAGTTGGAGACTGGACTACGTGACGGTCTGCTGGCTCGACGGGATAGCCGTCACAGGCGCAAACACGCCGGGAAGTTGCGTGAGCAGTTCTCGACGAATCTGGCTGAGATCAGTGAGCACAACGGCGCCGCAACAGCACAACGATCCCTGGCTCCTGGTGCGTGCGAGTTGTCCGATACTGAGCTGCTCGCCGCCGTACGCGAGGGCGACATGGGAGCGTATGGCGTGCTCTACGAGCGGCACCTGCATGCCGCGAAGTGGGCCGCGTCGTTCCTGACGCGTTCGTCCGCGGAGCGGGAGGACATGGTCGCGGACGCGTTCACCCGTGTCTTGCGCGTGCTGCGCGACGGCCGGGGGCCCAACGAGGAGTTCCGCGTGTACCTGCTGGTCACTATGCGCAACGCCGTGATCAACTCTGCGCGCGAGACCACGGTGCAGCTGCCGGACGTGCCGGAAACCGACTTGCCGCGCTCGGACGACGACCCAATGGTGAATCGCTGGGACGCGACCACCGCCGCAAAGGCCTTCGCTAGCTTGCCGGAGAAATGGCGCACCGTTCTGTGGCACACCGAGGTGGAGGAGGAGACGCCCGCGGAGATCGCTCCGCTGCTCGGCATGTCGGCGAACGGGGTTGCTGCGCTGGCGTACCGGGCGAGGGAGGGGTTGCGGCAGGCGTACCTGCAGGCCCACCTGCGTGACGTCGAGGGCCGGGAGTGCCAGGCGACGGTGTCGAAGCTGGCCGGCTGGATGCGCCGCAGCGTGCCGGTCCCGCTCGGCCGCAAGATCAGCCAGCACCTGGCTTCCTGCGAGGACTGCCGTGCCCGCGCCGACACATTGGCCCGCGTCAACCAAGAGTTGCGTTAGTACTCCAGCAGCACTTTGTGATCTTAGGTGTCTGCGCTGGTAGTGGGCTTGTTGGGCGCGGTATTGGTGGCGTCGGCGCCAGTCCGGGCAGCCGGCGGCGGCAACGGTTCAGGAGGCCCGCGACCAACTCGGCGACTCGGTGTCGGTCTACCTCGACGGCGGCCCCTCCGGCGACCCGGTCCCGTCGACGATCGTGGACCTCTCCGGCGACGAACCCGTGGTACTGCGCGAGGGCGCGGTCTCGGTGGCCGCGATCTCGGAGGCCCTCGGCGAAGAGGTCGGTACCCGCTGAACCGGGCGCGAGGACCGTCACGGCTTTGCCTGGTCGTTGCCGGCGCCAAGACCGAGAAGATCCTTGAGATCCTTGGCCATACCGAGTTTGTCCCTGGCCGCCGAATCGAACAGGGCCAGCAAGGTGACGAATGCCCACAGGCCTGCCGGGTAGAGGAACGGGTTGACGACCTGGTCGACTGACGACGGACCGAGTTGTTGCACGCCGATCAGAATGCCCAGTGGAAGGACGCCGAAAGCAATCTGCCTGGCCCCGTGAACCAGTGCCCACACCCGTCCGGCGGACGTGGCCCCGGTTCCGTCCGGCGCCAAGGGCAGTTCGTCGTAGTTGCCCCGGACTATCGCGAGAATCACGTCCATGATTCGCTGCCGTAACTCGACGAGCGACTCCGCACGTGGCAGCGCTACCCACAGGGTGTAACCGCGCAGGGCGAGCCCGGCCTGCCGACACCGGTCGGCGACAACCGCACGGTTGGTGGAGTCAGGCAGCCGGAAGGATCTGGGCAGAGCGGTGGTCATCGCGGTCGCCGCGAAATGGAGTCGGTTGATGCGCGCCTGCTTGTCGTCCGGCGTGCGGAGCGGGGCGTCTCCGGAGAGGTCGTGCAGCAGGCGTGCGAGTGCCCAGAAAGTGATCACGTCACCGTCGCCCCGGTCCACCCGGACCTCGCCGACGACGACGGTTTCGACCATCGTGACGAGCAGCGCGACCATGAACAGCAACGACACCATCGCGGCGGCGGATGCGAAGACACAAGCACCGACAGAGGAGACCGACAGCGGGTAGCTCCCGAACAGTGCGCGGAGATCTGACGGCAGAGTACCCGCGAAGGCGAGGCTGACAGCGGTCAGCAGCATTGTCGCGGCGGCATAGGTTCCGCCTACTCTTCGAAGGGTCTGCCGGTTGTGATATCTCCTGCGCAGATGGGCGGAGAAGCGCATAACCGTGATGGAACCGAGGAACATCCCGCCGAATCCTGCCGCGATGAACCAACCGTGCAGCAGTATCGGGACACCGATCAACACGCCGGCCACGAAAAAGAAGGAGAACCCTTCCCGGAACAAGGTTCGCCGCACCATCTCGGCGTTGCCGCGACTGATCGCACGACGGATGTACTCGTTGTACGTCCGGTCGAAGCTCGAGGTTTCCATTCCTCGTGACCGGGCGTGCTCGAACACCAGGTCGCGGGTTCGCAAGGCGGCGACCCAGTGCTCGACAAGCTTCCGGATGTGCGTCGCCTTACCGCCGTCGAACGGTATCTCCCGAATCAGACGGCCGAGCGCGGACAGTTGTCTGCGCATCTCGGCACGGTCCTCACGGCCCGCTTCCCAAGCCAGGCGGCCGACGTCGAAACCAGGTAGCCACTGGATCCACGCCGATGGCTCCTTCTCCGCCGCAGTGCCTGTCCCCGTCTCGACGGGTGGTGTGCCTCGTGGCGGAACCACATCCATACCGGACCTCCGAGCAGAGCGCTACGCAGGATGACTCGTGCCGATATGCGGGAGCGTTACGGTCTGTGTCGCGCCAGGTCCGGACAGTCGTGCACTGTTCAGGCTCGGTAGGCCGTCGCGAACCTCGGGCGGCCTGCCAGGTCCTCGTGGTCGGTCACCTTCGTGAGGACCTTGCGGGTGGACAGCAGCGCCGGGACCGACTCGCCCTGGGTGTCGTCGTGTTCGATGCCGACCGCGCCGCCCGGGCGTAGAAGCCTGGCCGCCAGGTTGACCACATGCCTGATCACCGCGAGGCCGTCCGTGCCGGGCGGTCTCGCTGGTCATGTGGGCCATGACCCACCGCAGCGTGTGCCGGTTGCCGTCGACCGGGACGGCGAGGCGCGCGTCCGGGTCGCCGACGGCACGGATCGCGCGGTCGCTGTCCTCGATCGTCGCCCGGTAGCCCCGCAGCACATCGGCTGCGGCACGGTCGGCGGGGACGGTCATGTCGTACTCCCGGTCCGCGTCCCGGCGGCCCCGATGAGGTGGTGGCCGAACCAGTACCGCTCCGCCTCGGCCAGGGTGCTGGACCAACCCCAGGATGGAGGTGCCACTGTCGACCAGGACGCGGCGCAGTTGCCCGTCGGACACCCGTCGGCCTTCTTCAGCACGCAGTGCCGGGCGAACGACAGCTATACATGCAGACGTTGCATGGCGCACCGGGCCGATCCGTGCTCGTCGCATGAACTAGATCAGGCCGGTCTCGTGAAGGCGAAGGGCGATGCCGATTAGACCGGTGGTTTTGCCCAGGATGTGCTTCAAGACCCGGTAGGTCTGGGCGCGCTGCTGCGCGTTGCGGCTGGACAAGGAGATACTAGCGGCGTAGGTAGCCAGGACGGCGACCATCGCCGCGTAACCGATGATCAGCCAAACCCAGATGCTGGCGGTCGACGTTCCAAGGAACGAGGTCAGTTGCAGGGTGAGTTGCGCGACTATGTGAGATGGGTCGGGCATGCTGGGCATGCGATCCCCTCCGAGGGTCGGGAGATCCGCCGGGTACTGGTTGGCTGCCGGCCGGGGGATCTCGGTGGGCGGACACCGCTCGGTGTTCGCCCACCCATTTAGGAGAACGCCGAGGTTGTCCAGCTACTCCGGGCGGACAACACGGACTGCGGACAACGGGCAGAGGAGCCACGACGGGTGGATGACAGACCTGGGAAGCCCTCCGCTGGGGGCGCCCCACCCCGGATTGACACGGCGGACCTGAAGTCGCGGTTCGGACAATCCGGAGTTGACCTGATCACGCTCCTCTACCGGCTGCGGGATGAAGGCCAGTTCACCAATAAGCAGGCTGCCGCACGCTGGGCTCTCGATGATCCGAAAACCTGCCAACAGTATGGGGTATCGATTGCGGACGAGCGCGAAATCGAACCTCGCAGATTATCTGAGCTGATGAAGATGAAAAAGGAACCGGTCCCGGGGGGTTTGGTCTACGCGTTTTTCAAACTATGGGCCGAGAAGCATGAGAACAACGTCGTTCAGGTCAATGCGCAGGCCGACGTGCTTAACCAGATCTACCGCGCTGTCGTACAGGCAAGCTCAAAATCTTTACCTGATCGACGCCCGAATAAACTGGTCGAGATAATCCAACTTAAAGATGAGTTGGTCTTGGTGCAGCGTGAACTCATCGAAGCCACAAGGAGCGAGAGCCATTTCCGCACCTTAGCGGTTGTTCTCGGCACAGCCCTGCTCCAGCTTAAACTGCAGTACGAACGCCTGACCCTCGAACGCGATGACGTGCTCGCCCGGGCAGAGGCCGCCGAAGCCGCCCTAACGGGAAGCAAGGCTCAAGCCGCTAATGACCAGCTCGCCCGGGCCCAGCGCCAACTCGCCGACACCGAGGACAAGCTTCAGCAGGCGAACACTCTCGTTCAGCAGTTGCAGGAAAGACAGGCCCAACTCCTGACTGAACTGGACAAACGTGGGACCACCCACGCGACTGCTGTATCCGAGGCGACTTCTGATGCACCCGCGGTGATTGGCGGCTGGACCTCAGAATCTCTTCACGAGCATGAACGTATCCTCGATCGGATCGACCAGGAAATACAAGAGGGCACCCAACGTTTGGAACAGACCCGCCGCGAAGCTTCTCGAAACACCCGACAAGCCGAGACAGGCGCCACTGATGAGACCGAAGGGATGCCCCACCTGACGGATGCTGTCCTGACCGAGGCTCCTCCTGCGGGCGCCGTACAAGAGGGCATGGACGAGTCGGCGGACGTAGTCCTGAGGAAAGACATCCCCTCGGGGTCTCGCGTGGCCCTCCACGAGCTCGCCGCAGAGACCATCGGGCCGGTTGTCCGCCTAGGAAGTCCGTTGCCGGATAACCCCGCCACCTGGGATTTTGCGTCCCTGGAGCTGGGCGCGGCCGTCGCGACGCACGCGGCGAAGTTCTGGTTGCAGCGCCGGAAAGCACGGTTCGAGCGCGGTGCATCGTTGGTGGAGTTGGCCCAGGCGGAGTTGAAGGGGCCGTTGCAGCAGCGCAAGCTGGAGAACCTGGTCGACCGTATCGGGCAGCAGGTGGCCGAGCAGCTTGCGTCCATGCTGAAGAGGTACTTCCGGGACCTGCCTGACGGCGAGGCCGAGGCCGCGATCAGCGCGGTGGTTGACGTGCTGCAGGACGTGGACCTCTCGGACAAGGCCCTACTGTCGGTCGACGTGGACGCTGAGATCCTGGCCAAGCGAGTGCGCCGACAGTGCCGGAAACACACGGTGATGCTCCCCCCGATGGCCGAGGAGCTGTACGAACTCGCGCTGGACCAGGCGTGCCGCTGCCTGGTGCGGGTCGTGCGGTACCTGCCGTCTTTCCAGCCCGCAGCGCTCGGGGAGGTGCTCAGCGGCCTGATTGCCCGGTCCGAGCAGCTCGGGCTGCTGCTGTCCCGGATACCCACCGCCAGCCTCTACGCAGCGCACGACGTCGGCCGTGACGAAGACTTCCGGGTGGAGTACTTGAGGTTGCTCGCTTCAATGCTAGACCGGCTGGAACTGCTCGGTTTGCCGGGCGAGGAGCAGCCTGCGCTGTCATTAAGCGTGGCCTATCTAAGCCTGAGCATGTCCGGCAGCCTGGACGGCGAAAAACAAAGAATTCGGCTGCGGCCGGAGAACTGGTTCGACCCGCAGGCGCGCAACGGCACCGATGCCGACGAGGGTGTGGCTGTCGAGACCGCCATCGGTCGCGCATCGCGGATCTTGCTACGCGGTGAGGCAGGTTCGGGCAAGACCACGCTGGTGCACTGGCTGGCGGTCCGCGCGGCGCGCGGTGAACTGACTGGCGACCTGTCCGAGTGGAACAACTGCGTGCCGTTCCTCATCCGGCTGCGCACCGTCGCCGAGGGCAACCTGCCAGCGCCGGAACGGTTTGTGTACCACTGCACGCCGATGCTCGCCGACATCATGCCGGAGGGTTGGGTGCATCGACTGCTAGAGGCCGGCCAGGCGATGCTGCTGGTGGACGGGGTGGACGAGGTGCCCGTGCCCAGGCGACGTGCGATTAAGATGTGGCTGCGGAATCTGTTGGCGGCCTATCCGGGCACTCGCATCGTCGTCACCGCCCGCGTCTCCTCTGCTGACAGCCGATGGCTGGCGGAGGAGATGTTCGGCACTGTCATGTTGGAACCGATGAGCCACCGTGACATCCTGAGCTTCGTCGAACGGTGGCATCAAGCGGCTGCGCTGTCCGGCGCGGACGTCACGGACGCGGAACACCGTATGCGCCGCCAGATGGAGCGCCCGCACGTACGCCAGCTCGCCGCCAGCCCGCTGCTGTGCGCTCTGCTATGCGCGCTGAACCTGGCTCACCGCTCCGAGTTGCCGCGCAACCGGATGGATTTGTACGACAAGGCGCTTGCCATGCTGCTGCACTTGCGCGATGTCGAACGCGGCATCGCGAGCCTCCTGGACGACACCGAGAAGCGCGTGTTCCTGCGAGACTTGGCGTGGCGGCTAGCGTTGGCAAGCAAGTCTGACTTCCGGACCACGGAGGCGCTCGAGTTCATCACGCGCACACTGTCGCAGATGCCGAACGTGGCTGTAGTCGACCCGACGCTGATCTTCACGGACCTCGTCGAGCGCAGCGGCATCTTGCGAGCGCCTGTGCACGGTCGCGTTGACTTCATGCATCGGACGTTCCTTGAGTACTTGGCGGCCGAGGAAGCGGTCCAGCAGCACCATATCGACGTTTTGGTCGCGCACGCTCACCAAGACACGTGGTGGGAGACGATTGTGATGGCATGTGGCCACGCGACAGCCACTGTGGCCAGCCAGATGCTGACCAGCATTCTGGACCGCGCCGACGCAGAGCGGACCAAGGCACGCCACCTCCGACTGCTCGCGGCGGCCTGCCTGGAAACGGTACACTCCATCGCGGCGAAGGTGAACGCCCGTGTCGACGCGATGATCCGCGAAACCCTGCTCCCACCGCGCAATATCAACGAGGCAGGCTCACTGGCGGCCATAGGCCCTCGCATCCTTCGCTATCTACCCAGCAACCTCGACGGTCTGTCAGATGCGAAAGCAGCAGCCACGGTCCGTGTCGCCGCACTGGCTGGCACCACCGACGCATTGATGCTGCTGGCGTCCTACGCGCAAGACCCGCGAACAGCCGTCCACGAAGAGCTGATAAACGCCTGGCACTATTTCGATCCGAAACGCTTCGCAAACGTCGTGCTCGCCGACTCGTCACTGAACAACGGCCAATTGACCGTGCGGTCACGCAAACAGGTACCGCATGTCCGACACCTCCGGACAGTCGCAACGCTGAACGTCGACCTGGACTGGTCCGAGGTAATAAAGAGCCTCGACTTGTTCGCCGCGCTGCCCGCCCTCGAAAGACTATCGGTGCGGCTGCATGACAGCACATCACACGACCTCCAACTGCTCCGCGAGCACCGGCGTCTCAAAGATCTCAAGCTGTATGGTCTCCGGGCGACCAATGACCTCTCACCGCTCGCCGACCTCCCCGCGCTCACCCACCTCCTGCTGGGCGATTACCGGGATGAAGCGCTGTCGAGTATGACTGAGTTGGACGGGATGTCATCGTTAGCTCTATTCGACCCCGTGGATCGCTGCGGTATGAAACACGCTCTGCGGGTCTTCCGGTCGTTGAAGACCCTCAACGTGGTCGGCTTCCAGCCGATAGACCTGGCATCAATAGCCCGCATCGCGTCGATCGAGAACCTGATGCTGCAACACTCGACGTTCGACAGCATCGCGCCACTCACACAGATGACCGGACTGAGGACGTTGGACATCTCGAACAACGTCCACTTCGACTACGACCTCAGTCCGTTGGCGGCCCTGAATCTGCGGCACGTGCAACTGGGCGAGGGCCATACCTACATCGGCGTCGAGAGTCTGAAGGGCACAGTCCGATTCCAATGAGAGCTCCCAACAGAATGATCTTGGAGCCTTCCTTCTCAAGTTACGCCGCGCTGAGCCGAGGCACGGTCCACCGCTCTTGCGTCAACGCCCCGCTGCCGCGCAGCGGCCGACCGTCGCTGTGGATGTCAGTGCGGCGCACTTGCACCGCCCGCAGCGCTGCAGCCTCGGTGAGCAGGTGGGGCAAGCGGTGTTGGCCAGCCGTAGGCAACAACGCTCGTGCATAGCCATTTTCGATCTGCACGGCCCCGTGCGCGTCCGCCAGTACCCACCCGGCCGGCTCCAGATCCAGGCCACATACCTACGGTCGCCTAACTCTTTGTAGCTCGGCAACGGCTCCGGCATCGCCTCCCGCGTTGTCGATGTGCCTACCTTGTGCCGCTCGAAAAGTCATCGCTGCTGGTGAGGCAGCGTATCCGTATTCGTTGATGAGCCCGCCCAAGAGGCGAGTGCGTAGCAGCCTGCGGGTCGTGAGGTCGTGTGCCGCGGCCGGGTGCTGCTGTACCTCTGGCGGTAGCTGGTGGCGGTAGCTGGTGGCGGGCTTGGTGGGGCCGGTGCCGGTTGTAGTGGCCTTCGTAGGTCTTGAGGATCTGACGGGCATGAGCTTGTCCCACAATCAGGATGTGGTCGAGGACTTCGCGGTGGATCCCAGATCTCCATCGTCCGCAAGGGAGAGGACATCGGGCAGGTGGCTGACGCGCTCAGCTACCTTGGCCCGGCCGGTCGAATTACTAATCTGGCCGTGGACGCGAACGACGCTCCGCCGCCCCTCGACCTGATCATGGATCTGAGGTTGACGAGGCACATGAGCTCGGCGGCGCCCGACGAGCTCATGATTCCCTACGCGGATCATGAGCTCGTCGTGATCCGCGACTATCTAACCGAACGCGCTCCGCGGGCAGGGCTGGCACCCATCCGCGAGTCGTTGGAACGGTTTCGTACCGCGTTGACCGAGAACTTCACACTGGCGGACATCCTGCCGAGAGTCGAGGCCAGGACCACCGAATCGCGACGGGACTGAACCCGGGGTTCGGGCGCAGCGCTCACACCGGCAATCCGAGGCGCTGCGATGCGACACGCGGCCCTCGAAGTCAGACAGCCTGTGCGATGTCGCGACGTCTCGATGCGAACCAGTGATCACCCGTTTGAGTTGCTAGCTGTACCCGATCGTGCGCGCTGAGCGTCTTACCCTGGACTCGGGTGAATGTGCCATGACACGTGTTCTGTCGTCTTCGAGTCAGCCCCCGGTCCGCCGCGGCGCGCAGGGGTCGGTCACCCGCTTGCCTTCCGGGTCGTTGCGGGTGAAGGTGTACGCCGGCCTGCATCCGGTGACTGGTCGGCCGCGATATATCGGGGAGACGGTGGCTGCTGGGCCGTTGGCGCGGGAGCAGGCTGAAGAGGCGTGCCGTCGTCTGTTGGGTCAGGTGCGCCGCGGTCGACGTCTGCACAGCCACGCGACAGTCAACGATCTTCTAACCCGACATCTGGCGATGTCGCGTGTGGGTGAGAGGTCGCGTCGGTCGCACCTGTTGATGGCGGCCAAGCACCTGCGCCCGTTCATCGGCGACCTGCCGTTGCGGGCGGTCACCGCAGAGAAGCTCGAGCACCTGTACGCCGAGTTGCTTCGATGCCGTGACCACTGTCCCCCTCGCCCGGAGGCCGGGCATCGGTGTCGGCCGTTGCATCCGGGCACGGTTCGCAAGCTGCACTACCTGCTCAGCTCGGCGTTTCGGCGGGCGGTCCGGTGGGACTGGATCGATCACAACCCCACCAGAGACGTGGAGCTTCCGTCCCAACCGCATCCTGAGCCGAAGCCGCCGTCGGTGGTGGAGGCGGCGCGGATCTTGGGTGAGGCTTGGAAGGACCCGGACCTGGGGCCGCTGGTGTGGCTGGCTATGGCCACCGGCGCCCGCCGGGGAGAACTGTGTGCGCTGCGGTGGCAGCATGTCGATGTTGGTCAGGGTGTGTTGGTGGTGCGGGCGTCGATCGCGCAGGTGGATGGTGAGGTGTGGGAGAAGGACACCAAGCTGCACCAACGCCGCCACATCGCCCTGGACAACGTCACCGTCGCGGTGCTGAACGCCTACCACCAGCAGCGACAGCAGCGGGCCGCCGCGGTCGGTACCACGCTGACCCTGGATAGCTTCGTGTTCTCACCCCGTCCCGATGGACGGACGCCTCGATCGCCCAACGCGGTGACCTGCCAGTACCGCCGGATGGTCGACCAGTTGGGCATCCACACCACCTTCCACAAGCTGCGGCACTACTCGGCCACCGAACTCATCCGAGCCGGCGTCGACATCCGCACCGTCGCCGGCCGACTCGGACATGCAGAAGGCGGCACTACCCTGACTTACTACGCGGCCTGGGTACGCGAAGCCGATCAACGCGCCTGCCGCATACTGACCAGACGCCTGCCCATGCCAGTCGCCTCACCCGCAAATTTGCCGATAGTAGATTCTTCTAACCCACCGTGCCCATACAGGATGATCGCGGATGGCCTACGTGTGGCAATTCTCGACGGCACGCTGCCTGCTGGAAGTGTTTTGCCAACCGTGAAAGAAATCGCGCTGCGGCATCACGTATGCCCGAGTACCGCTCACCGAGCTATCGCTGTGCTCGCTCGAGAGCAATTGGTTGTTGTCAGCCGAGGCCGCCGCGCCATCGTGAGCGACACGCACCCCCCAGGAGGGACTACAGGCCGTGACATCACAACGTGACTACCACTCTCGCGTGGAATGCCTCGTGGAGGGAAACTGGTGCGATCAGAGAGCCTGTGGAGTACTATTGAGGCTGACAGCGAGAACATAGTTGCTGGCAGAGGCTGGGGAGACTTTGGTCGTAGCCCTCTCAAGGCGGTAGCGCGGGTTCAAATCCCGTCGGGGCTACACATTCTCCGCAGCGCGTTGACCCAGGTCAGCGCGCTGCGGTCGTCTCTGCGGCATCTGTCAGCGTGACCTCAGAAGGGTGCGCGTGGAATGCCTCGTGGAGTGAACGGTCGGCGGGTGGCCGGCGACGCCACGTACAGTGGGGACATGGAAGCTTCGGGGGGAGCTTCTCGGGGGGAGACGCGCACGCGCCGAACAGCGCGGGCGCAGGGACATATCGAGAAGCTGAAAAGCGGCTCCTTGCGGGTCTGGGTTTATGTCGGCCACGACAAACTTTGCACAAGCCGCTGTATTTGAAAGAAACCATTTCCGCGGGCCCGGATGCCGCGGAAACCCGGGCACGTGCCGAACAGGTGCGTAATGACCTGCTGGAGAAGGTGCGGGTCGGGAATCATCCGCGCAGCGACGCGACGGTCGACCAGCTCTGGGAGGCGCACTGCGAGAAGACGAAGTGGGGTCGCAAGACCCGGGACACCAACGCGGGGTACTACCGCAAGCACATCCAGCCGTTCCTGGGCCAATACAAGATCAACAATGGGCGTCTCGACGGTGACCTGATCGACGAGTTCTACGCCGAGCTGGAGCGGTGCCGTGACCACTGCACCGGGTCACGCAGCGCACCTCCGGTGCGCCATTGGTCAGCGTCGGAGCACCGATGTGACCAGCGCTGCAAGCCCCACACCTGTCGACCACTCGCGGCCTGGACGATCCGCAAGATCCACTCGATGCTCAACGGTGCGTTCAGCTACGCCCGGCGCAAGAAGTGGACCCTGCGCAACCCGATGGAGGGTGCGGAACCCTCATCGCCCAAGGGATGCCCGCAGCCGCCGACCGTGAAGGAAGCTGCGTTGATCATCGACGCGGCCTGGAACGGCACCTACTACGGCCCGGCGGTGTGGTTTGCCACCACCACCGGCGCCCGGCTCGGGGAGCTGTGTGCGCTGCGCTGGCGGGATCTGACCATCCCAGCACGTGGACATCTCCCACGACATCGACGGGCACGACCCCCGCGATTGTCTCGTACAGGGCTGTCACTGGGTGCTGTCGATCAGCCGCAGCATCGAGCATGGCCAGTCATCATGCCGCGCCAGTCGGTGTCGCCGCCGCGGACTTGCGGCCGCACCCACGAGCACTTCATCCTTCGCGCTCCGCGCGGCTTCAACCTGCATGGATGGAGTTGTCGACAGGCACAGCGCCGCCAACGACATCGAGTTGGTGTTCACCCCGACCAACGGGTCGTGGTTGAACTGGGTCGAGTGTGAGTTCACCGCGATCCGCTACTTCGCCCTCAACGGTAGTGACTACCCCACCCACACCGCGCAAGAAGCCGCGATCGCCCGCTACATCCGCTGGCGCAACAAACACGCCCAACCCAAACGACACTTCGCCATCAGATCCAAGATCCGCCAACCCGATTACCTCCCCCTATCAGCTTGACGCGGCACTAGCCCTTCCGGGAGTTCCGCGTACTGCTTTCGTCTCCCCCCATCAGCAACGATGCCATCTTTTGAAATCTCACAACTCTGCCAGGCATTCTCGGCGGACGAAGTGAGTACCAAGATAATGAGTTGAGCGGGAGATCATCAATGCCATTTTTACCTTTCACGACCACCGTTCTGGAGGGAAGTAGCGACGGCCCTGGTCCGATCTCGACTTCGGCAGCGTCAGCCCAATCGATTCGCGCCGAGGTGCCGAACATTCCTCGTTCTATGACGCTTTTTTCGCTGACGTACACGCCTGAGCGCCACGAGGTGTAGATCCACCACCCACTACCGAGCATTACCACTATTCCGATTACCAGTATTACTATGTCTCCGTCCCATCCGGAGGCCACCGCAAGCCCGGTAACCAAAAGTATAACGCTCAGAGTAAGCACGAACCAGCGCCAGGGCGATCGCAGAGAACAAGGCAGTTGCAGACTGGTGGTCTCGTCAGATCTCACGTGATCACCGTACCATTTGCGTATTCGGGCTTAGCACGGCCTCTTTCTCGCGATCTGCCGATGGGCGCAACCGCCGGTCTTGATCCAGTTGGCGCCATTCAAGCCGGTCATATAGCTAGCTTTCCCCCACAGACTCATGGCTTTCCAGGTGGCGGACCGGGCAGTGTTTTGGACCCATGGCGACATTCTGGCAAACTTGACGTAGCGCAGCGATGAGGCTAGGCCGAATGACAGCGCGGTTCCAGCAGCGTCAGCGAGGATGGAACTCTTACTGTTGCGCCACCCGTTCTGTTTGATCTTCTGAGCGGTGCGAACTCCGAATGCGAGCCCTTGAGCCACCCCGCACGATGCCCAACCTGCGACCGGCACCATGCATACGCCTGTTGCCGCGATAGTAGCAATCGTACCGGCATGTTTACGTACGAATCGGCCAACAGATCTGGCGGCCTTCTTCAACCAGCTCCACCAGCGCCCATCGAGGTCAGTGCGATTGATGGGGTCGGCGTTGGTGTAGTCGTAGTCGTTGGCGGAGCCTCCGTCGACCGGGTCGACGGAGAGGAATCGGCCGAGTGCTGGGCTGTAGGGTCGGGCGCCCATCTGGACGAGTGACAGGGCGCCAGCGTGTTCGTAGGGGCGTTGGTGTTGACCAAGCCAGCCGTAGTCCATCTGGCCGGGTTGGTTGTCCGGCACGCTGTCCGGGTTGATGGCGCCAGTCGGGCTGAGTGGTTCGCCGAATGGGGTGTAGGTACGCAGTGGGCCGGTTTGGTGACCGGTGGGATCGGTGGTGAGACACAGGTCGCCGCGCACGGTGGGATGGTCCCATGTCTGCTGAGCGCCGATGGTGTAGAGGACGCCGCCTGGAAGGGTGATAGTGCGGGTAGCGATGCGTTTGTCGGCGGTGAGGGCGAGATCCGCGGTATCGCCGTCGCTGGTGTAGGAGTAGAGCACAGCTGCGGCCGTGTCACCGGTGGCGGCGTCGCGGCGAATGATGCGGTCGGTGGCGTCGCGGATGTAGGTGACGGTAGCCGGGTCGGTACCAGTGGTGCGGGCGCCGGTGTTGCGGTCGTCGCCATCCCAGGTGAGGGTAGTTGTGGTGGTGGCGCCGGCGGTCCAGCCGGTGGTATTGCCGTGAGTGTCGTAGGTGATGCCGGCGACCTCGGTGGCGCCAGAGGTGGCGAGGATTCGGTCGGTGGCGTCGTAGCAGTAGGAGGTTTCGGTCGTACCGGTCGAGGTCTGGTCGAGTAGCCGCACACGGTTGGTGTTCGTGCCGGCGCCGACCTGGGTGCCGGTCGGACAGGTGGTGGATGCGGTGCTGGTGAAGTCATAGGTGTAGTGATGTCCGCTGACCCAGGCTTCGGTGAGCCGGCCGGTCGAGTCGTAGACATAGTTGGGTGCGTTGGGGCGGGCATCGACACCCGCGAGGGTCTCGTTGGTGACGGTGCCGGCGCGGGTACGGTCGACGGAGGAGGCGATGGTGGTGTTGTCGCTGGTGAGCCAGGTCAGACTGGTGGTCTGTCCGGCGGGGTCTTTGCCGATCGCGGTCAGGGAGGTGCCGTTGGCGTAGGTGACGCTGGCCAGTTCGCCGGCGCTGTCGTAGGTGACTGTGGCCAACAAGGTGGTGTCAAGGGTGTGGGTGAGGATGCGGCCGGCGTCGTCGTAGGTGTAGGTGGTCGTTCGGGATGGATCGGCGGTGCTGGGTGGAATGAGGGTTTCGGCGGTGACACGGCCGGGTTGGTCATAGGTGGTGTTGGTGCGGGTGCCTTGGGTGTCGGTGTAGGCGACGGTGCGGCCGAGCAGATCGACCCTGGTGGTGATCGTGCCTTGGTTGTCGGTGACCGAGGTGGTCAGCGGGTCGCCACCGACGGCGTAGTTGGTGGTCACGGTGCGCGCCGAGCCGGTGGACGAGGCCGGATAGGCGCGAGAGACGACACGGTCGCGGTCGTCGTAGGAGGTGCACGTCCAGTCGCCGTTCACCGCGCTCGCGATGACCCGACCGGAGGCGTCGTAGACTTGCTGTTCCGACCTCGCCGAGCCAACTGCGGGGGTAGGTGAGGTGACGAGCTTGGTCATCCCACCCTGGTTGATCGCTGGGCTGCCAGCCACACACGGGTTGGCCCGCGTTTCGGTATCGCCGTAATAGGCGTAGCTCGTCGCGGCCCCGGTGGGCGAGGTCTTGGTGGTTTGACGTAGGTAGCCCGAGCCGGGGACCTCATACCCGGTCCGAGATGTCAGCAGCGTCGCTCCTGTGCCAGAGGTCGTCGAGGTGGCCAGTCCGTAGGTCAGGTCCAGACCATTCTCGTCGTATCGGGTCGTGGTGACCTGATCGGGCACACCGTCGGCGGGAGCTTCGGAGGTGGTGGTCGACGTGGTCAGACCATAGCGAGGGTGCAGGTACTGCCCAGGAATGTGTTCATAGGTGCCGGCAGGGGTGGTCCAGTTGACGTGCAGTTGGCCGGGGCCGCCGCCGTTGAAATGGTCGACCCGGATGCGATGGATAGAGCCCGCAGTGGTGTTCGTGTAGTCACCGCGAGCGGCACGTGGCACATCCAGCAACCAGGAGTCGACCACGAGCTGGTCGTCGATCCACAGCCGGGCGCCGTTGTCGACGTGTACCTCCATCGTGTACTTGCCAACATCGGGAAACTGGATCTCGCCGGTCAGCCGGATACCGAAGTTGCCGGCCGGGATGCCGGGTGCCGGGGGTGTGGTGCCGTCCCAGTCCTGGTACATCTGGCCGTCGGCGTGGCCGAAACCGGTCGCATACACCTTGGGTGCGCCGCTGAGGCTGGTGTTGTCGTAGTAGGCCACCGACAACCCAACCATGCCCTCGTCGTAGCCGGTGTGGTTGTGCGGCACGATACCGGCGCACGCCGCCGTCGGTAGCTGGCCGGTGAAACAGGACGCGGGCGCGGGTCCGTACTGGTCGGTTGGGCGATCGGCATAGTCGTAGACGGTGGTGGACATGCGGCCCGCCGCGTCGGTCGAGGTGAGCGCGAGGTCCTTGTCGTTCCAGGTCTGAGAAGTGGTTTTGCCGGTGGCGTCTGTCGTGGACAGTAGGCGCCAGGCGTCGTCGTAGGTGACCCTGGTGAAGAATCCGACCGCCGGGGAGAGCCCCGCCTCATCCACGAAGGATCGGTGGTTGGCCGGGTCGTAGCGGTAGCCGTGTCGCGGACGGGGTTGCCCCGGTTGAGGCGCGGGAGCGGTGATCGAGGTGGCGACGGTGCCGCCGGCGTCGTAGCCGATCGCCCAGGTGGACTCAGGCGTGCTGCGGGTTGTTGGATCGACGGCGACCCAGTCATTGACCAGTCCGTTGCGCATCGCGGAAAGCATGCCGGCGGTGTTGTAGGTGTAGTCGGTGATCTCCGAACCCGGGTCCTCGATGCGGAACAGCTGCCCCTGCTTGTACCAGAGCCTCGTCTGGCTGCCGTCCCAGTAGACGATCCGGCACAGCATCTGGGTCGGCGGCAACGTGTCCGCACCACTCGGTGGGGTGGCGCCGCCGTAGCAGTCGTCGCCGGAACGGTTGTAGTACAGGTGATGCGAGCGACCGGAGACCGGATCCTTGATCTCCCGCAGCCGCGACGGGGTGCCGTTATAGAGGTTCACCAGCGCGGCCGGCTTGCGTGAATCGGGAGATGTGCTCAGAGTTTCCAGCTTGCCGTCCGCGCCGAATACGTACACATCCGAACCCTCGGTCAAGGTGACGTGGCCCCCGGTGTCCAATGCGAGGACGCCGTCCTCACCGTCGGGCGGACTGTAGCCGCCCGCGGACTTCTTGGTCCAGGTGTGCTTCGCGCCGGTGCCGTCGGTCACCACGATCGTCTGGTCGGTGACCTGGGCCTGGGTGTAGGTCGAGCCGGTGCCGTCGAGGTCCGCCGAGAGCGTCCAGCCGCGCGGCAGGACCGGGCTGTCGGTGGTGTGCAGCCAGTCGGCGGGCACGATCTGGGGCGGCACCGTGCCGTTGGTGGTTTGGGTGAACAAGCGGAGGTAGGACGGGCCGGTGGCCTCGGCGAGTTCCACCTTGATCGGCACCGGGTGGTGGGCGGTCAGTGCTGTCCCGGTGGCCTGGGTCCAGTTCACATCGCTGCAGCAGCCGGTGTTGTACACCGACTGGTTGTTGATCCACACCTTCAAGGTGTCGTCGTGCACCCCGGCGAACTGGTAAGTTCCATCGACTGGCGGATCGAAGTACCCCTCCCACCGCACCACGAACCAGTCCGGGTCCAACGCCGGCGCGTACGGCGACGCGGTGCCGAAGTCCACGTTCACCTGCGGCTCGGTACGCACCAACGCAGGTTGCTGACCATCGGCGACATTCCCATTGTGCGACAGGTCCGCGAAGTACGAGGCTCGTAGCCCCTTGGCATCCTGCTGCTGGGAGTTGTAGTCGAACGTCAGGCCGGCCGTTCCGCCGACCGTGATGAAGGTGGGCGACGCCTGTGAGGTCATGACGTTCCCATTGGCCAGGTTCACGGTCACCGGACCCAGACCGTCCGACGGTGCCGGCCCCTTGTCGCCGACACGCTGGTCCACCCGGAAATGCCCGACATTGGGCTGTGTGACCATCGAAACGCCGCTGTACGTACTCGCCTGCCACGTATACGCGACCCCATCCTGCAACACACCCGACGGTACCGTCCATGTAGGACCAGATTGGCAACCCGACTCGACCACCACACCCGACTTGCCGTCGTTACCCGTGGCCACCCGGAAGCAGTACTTCACCGCATCGCCGTCCTGATCGCTCGCCGAGTCCACAGCCAGCGTAGGTGTCAAGTTCGTCTGCACGCTGTTGTCCGGCGGCGCGATCTGGACCGGCGCCGGCGGAGCGTCCCCCAGGTCGATCGTCAGCGTGACAACCAGGTTCTTGTACGTCCACACATTCGCGACCTCCGCACCCACCAGCATGAAGTACGGGCGGTTGTCGCGGTTCGCGACCGCTGTCGCGATGTCCTGCGTCAGCCGAGGATCCGAGAGACTGCCGACCTGACCCACAAACGCGCTGGCCAACGCTGCGCCAACGCCGTCGAAACTAAACGCCGTGGCGTGATACAGGTCCGCGTTGTAGGTCTTGTCCACCCCCACCGGTGTCCGTGTGTTGCTCAGGTCCATCCGTGCCCCGACGACCGTTTGCCCGAACATCGACGAGTAGTCGAAGTGGAAGACGCTGCGCCACACCGCTCCGCTATCGAGCGGATTCCCAATCTTGATACCGCAGTTGGTGCACGTCGCCCCATCGGACTTGTAGGAGATCGATTGATCGTCGCCTGTGGCGAAGGTCGGGTCCACACTCACCGGGTACGCCCGCGCCGGGTCCCGCAACCATGTCTCGTCCACCGACACCGTCAGAATCCAGCTATCCTCTGCTGGCTCGAGGTCGTAGCCACCACCGGTCATCGCCGGCGGGCGAGCGGTGGAGCCGGAAGAATCCCATGCCGCGATCGGTGGCATCACAACCACATTTCTACCGGCGCCATCCGCGAACACCACCGAACCGTCACCAGCAACCCGGGGGGTCAACCCATCAGTGCCTAGCCGAAAGCGCCACGAGGAATTCCCCTTGTCCGGAGGCTTGTGCAGTTCGATGGTCTCCTTGACAGAGCCCGCGGTGACCTCGTAGTCCAGGTCGGTGTTCGGCAATACGTTCGTGTAACCGACCTCGCTGCCCGATGCGCGGGCCGCACTCCCCGTCGCCTGCTCAAGACCCAACCAGGCACGCTTGCCGTTCACCTCCACCGACAACAGTTCCGGGTCATCGGCTCGCCTGCTCAACGACACGTTCAGTGGGTGCCGCTTCGCCCGCAGCCGTCCATCCCGCCTCACCAGACCGGTGTCCACCGGTTGCCAAACACCCGAAGAATCCCTGGTGTTCAACGGCTCACTCGACTGACGCACTGTGCGGGTACCGTCCAGGTTCTCGAACTCCGTCGCGAACATCGATCGCGACACCGGCTCCGAACTCTTGGCGTCGAAGTGATTCGTGTCCCTGACTTCGAACGGGCTGAAGTCCGCGTGCGGATCCGCCGGCGCCAACGACTGAGGCGCCAGCGGCTCGCCGGGCAGCAACGGCACATTCCGTGGATCAACCGCGCGCGAGGCCACCTCCGCCAACGCGGGAGCCATCGCATCCAAACGGACAGGGCCAACCCGGCGACCATCACCAGTACCAAAATCCGAAACGCGCGCACGTCAAACCGACCGAACAGCACCATAACCCCCAGAAGGGCTCGCGCGGACCCCGACTCCCCGCAAGGCCAAGAAAGAATCTCGATCACACGATCCCGGATGACACCAACAGTGTCACTCCACCGAACGACGCAATCGCGGAACGTAACCCACAGCTAGGCTGAACGGATGACCGAGACCTCTCGTGACAACGAATGCCGGTTCCACGAACTGATGGCCCAAGGCGGTCCAACCGCCGTGGAACGACAGGTGAACAACTCAGGACCAAGTTTGGCCCTGCCGGACAATCGCGGCTCGTACTACAACAGCTGAGTACTGGTCACCGTTCCCGCGAAGCACCGGCTCTTCAGGGAAGCAAACATAACGCCAAAGCCCCTGACCGACGAGTCCGAAGCCGTCGTCATTCGACGGTCACCCAATCCAGGCGCCCGGCCGCTGCATACGGTTCACCGGGCCACGCCTACGTGCACCAATTGATAAACATCCACGGCGAACGACGTCAAATGAGGGGAGTTCAGACGGTCGTAGCATGTGATCTTGGTGTTCTGTGGGAAAGGATTCGCTGTCGTGCGCAGGATTGACCTTGGCGGGTCGAGAGGAGATCTCCCGTGGGCCTGCGGAGTTGTTGGAGATCAAGGACATCGCGGTCCGGATTGGTCGTGGACCTGGTGGCGGGCACCTCGACGTTCAACTCGGGCCTGTACGGGGCCGGGCGGCGTCAATCGCCTCCTGAAGCCGGTCTTTCCACCATCGGGCGGTGGCCGGATCTCGGGACTGTACGCGACCTACTACATCCGGCTGTTCAACAGCTGTTGGGACGCCGAAGGGAGCATTGCGAACTGACCCCCGTGGTGAACGGTCACCTCGGGCCGATAATGCGCGAGTTCTGGCTCCTGTTGGCACACACCGGGGCCTCGGTCCGTTCCTACGCCCGGCAACAGGCGATCGATCCGGCCTCGGTGTCCCGCTACCTCAACGGAGCGGTGCTGCCGGCGGACGAGTTCGTCATCGACCTGATCGACGCAGTCAGGCGTGCGACTGGGCAGGACCTGGTTTGAGGAAGCCGAGCAGCTGCGGAAGCTGCACCGGGCCGCCCAGGAGGCTCAGACCAGCAACTGGGGTGTCACCCAGCAGTGGAAAGCCAGGGAGGCGAAGCTGCGCGACCGGGCGGAGGCCGCCGAGGCGATGGCCGCCGCGAGCGCGGAGGAGGTCCGTGAGCTACGACGGCTGGTCGAGGAACTGTCGGCCCACGCCGACGCATCCCCTCCGGCGAGCACGGGAGAACCCGCCAGGGTCCAGCCAACCCGTTACTGGAGCTCCTACACCGACGCTCTCACGAGCAAGGGGTGGACGTCCGAGTCCGTCGCCGCCGTCGACGAGGTGACAGAGCGGGTCATGACCTTCCTCGCCGACCCGACGACGCCGGAACCGACTCCAATCAGGGGAACCTTCGTCCACGAACTGGAGAGCGGCAGGACCGCCAGCGCGGTCGGTCTGATCGCGAAGTCAATCGATGCTGGTTACCGTCTGGTGATCGTGCCCACCGGCACGACGAACATCGCCCGGCGACAGATCCAGGAGACTATCGACGCTGGCGTCCGGTCGCTGCCCGACACTTCGGGGATCGTCCGCCTGACCGACCCGGAGCTGGACTACCGCAGACTGGCGCAGACCCTGTCCACGCTCGAGTTTGAGAAGCAGCGACCCGACCTGCCCCTCAACGACGCGCGGAACCTGTACGGTGCGTCGGTACGGCTCATGGTCGTGAAGAAGAACCAGTCGGTTCTCCGGAGGCTGCTGAACGACCTGCTATACGTCCAGACTCAGCTCGGCGAGATCCCTACCTTGATCGTCGACATGGCACCGGAGAGCCACCAGGAGGGTTCGGCGATCGACAGGTCCCTCATCCGGATGGACGGACACCCCGGTCACCGCTGGCGCTGACCTGCCAGTACCACCGGATGGTCGACCGGTTGGGTATCCGCACCACCATTCACAAGCTGCGCCGCTACTCAGCCACCGAACTCATCCGCGCCGGCGTCGACCTCCGCACCGTCGGCGGCCGACTCGGACACGCCGAAGGAGGAACCACACTCGCGTTCTATGTGGCCTGGGTTCGAGAGGCCGACCAACGCGCGTGCAGGAACGCCAACAGATCGTCTATCACGGTGACCATCGGCAACTGCGGACGGGAACGAACCTGCTCGCTGGCGAGCGGATCTTTGCACGTCGCTGCGGTGACATATCGAGAGACTGAAAAGCGGCTCACTATGGGTTCAGGTCTATGCCGGCCACGACAGATTGCTGCACAACTCGCTGTATTTGAAGGAGACCATTCCGACGGGTTCGGATGCGGCAAAAAGCGGTAGTACCCGGTGTTGATATCGCGGCACTTGCGACCCCACTTCTACCCACTGTTGATCTTGTGGTGGCCCGGCGCCGGTTGGATGCGCTTGCGCCATAGCCGTTGACACCGTGGGTTGGCTGACGGCTGGTCGCTCACGGGGTGGCGGCGGCCGCCGAGAGCTCCGCGCCGGTGTCGATGAGTTCCGCCAGCACCAGCGCTCCTCGCAGGGAGGACAGGTCACCGAGAAGTGCTGGGCGCAGTGGCGGTAGGTCGACGCCAGGTCGGGACAACGCCCTCGTTTCGGCACCTACCAGTGACAGGAGTTCCGGTGTCCTGGCGGTCACACCACCGCCTAGAACGACCACGTCCGGGTGGGCCAGCTCGCAGATCCCCACCACCGCGACCGCCAGGGCGTGTGCGGCCTCCCGCAGCGCGGTCACCGCCCAGGACGCGCCTGCCGCCACCGCACCGGTGAGATCCTGGTGCGGCACGTCCGCGCCCCGCAGTTCGGCAGCACGGCGCAGGATCGCGGGACCGGATGCGGCGGCCTGCACGCAGCCGCGGCGTCCGCAGGTGCACCGGCGGCCCGCCAGGTCGACCACGAGATGGCCGACCTCGCACGAGCCGCGGTCCGGCCACAGCCGTCCGGCCGCGACGATCCCGCCACCCACGCCCGTTCCGACTCCGATGTACAAGACGTTCTCGCGGCCTGCCGCGCGGGCTTCGGCCAGCGCGGCGAGGTCGCCGTCGTCGGCGTGTGCCACGCGGCTCGTCGGGAACAACCGCTGCAGCGCTCCGGACAGGTCGAGACCCGTCCACGTCGGTCGGTTCGGCCAGGTTCGCACGATGCCGTCCGCGTCGCAGGTCGCCGGCACGGCGACCCCGACGGCGGTCACGTCCTCCGGCCAGTCCGACAGCGCGGCACGCACGGCGGCGTAAAGGTCTGCGAGGTCGTCAGCGGCCGATCCCGTGTCGCGCCAGTGGAACACGGACTCGGCCACCCGCTCACCGGCCTCGGCGCGCAGCGCGACCTTCGTGCCGCCGATATCGAGGCCGAGCCTGCTCACGGTTGGACGCTCCGCTCGGGGTGGAGCCCGTTGCCCGCATCGCGCACCGGTTCTGGTGTGGACAATTGTTGTCCTGGCATTACAGCTCCTTTCCTTCCGTTCGGACGTTAACCGGCGCGGATACCTGCCGGCACCCCTAACCCCCCCTTTGTGCGCCGCGGTCGACATATTCCCGGACGCCTGCGAACAAGAGTTGATGTAGGCACAACCGGCTCTGCCTAGACTTTGTCGACGAACCGTGTCGACGGCCTGGGGGATGACCGTGGCGACAGTGCCGAGACCGTGGGAAAAGATGCCGACCGGGCAACCGGCCGTCACGAGCGGGAATTCGATGAGGTTCAGCCTGCTCGGACCGCTGCGCGTGCACGACGACGGGGAACCGGTCCCGCTCGGCGGCACCAACCAGCGCGCGGCACTGGCGTACCTGCTCCTCTACCCCAACAGAGTCGTGGCGACGAGCCAGCTCATCGAGGCGCTGTGGGGCGGTGACGCGCCGCCCTCGGCGCGGAAGATCCTCCAGAACGCGATCTCCAATCTCCGCCGCATACTTGGACAGGACCAGCCGGACGACAGCTCGGTCCTGTTGCTCACCCGTGCGCCGGGCTACGCGCTGCTGGTCGACCCGGAGTCGGTGGACGTGTGCCGGTTCATGGACTTGGCGAAGAAGGGCCGGGCCGCGCTCGGTGAGAGCCGGTTCGACGACGCCGACCGTGAGCTGCGGGCCGCGCTCGCGCTCTGGAACGGACCCGCGCTGGCCGATCTCGCCGAGCACGGCTACAACTGGCCGGAGCTGACCGCGCTGCAGAACGCGAAGTTCGTCGCGCTCGAGGATCTGATGGAGACGGCGCTTGCGACCGGCCAGTACCTCGAGGTCATCACCGAGCTCGAACCGCTGGTCGGCCGCACGCCACTGCGTGACCGGCTGTGCCGCCAGCTGATGCTGGCGCTGTACCACTCCGGGCGCCAGGCCGATGCGCTCACGGTCTACCGGCGCACGCGGTCGGTGCTGGTCGGCAGGCTGGGGCTCGACCCGAGCCCGGAGCTGCGTGAGCTGGAGCGCGCGATCCTCGACCACGACCCCGGTCTGACCCGCGCCGGTGCGGCGCCCGTGCGGCCGATCGCCCCCGTGCGGCTGCGCGCGGACGCCGAGTGGCGCGACGACGGCTTCCAGGACATTGTCCCGGTCAAGGCCCGCGCCGAGGAGGGCGGCCCGCCCGCGCCCGAGCCCGCCTTCACGGTCGCCGGTGGCGAACGGCGCAGGGTCACCGCCCTCCTGGTGCGGGCCGACGTCGACGAGGCGGTCGCGCCCGAGACGCTCGAGTACGTGCTGGCCGGGGTCGGCGCGGCCGTGTCGGCACGGGTGGGCAGGCGCGGCGGCAGCGGCCACCAGACCATGGGCCCGGTGCTGCTCGTGCTGTTCGGCACGGACCGGACCCGTGAGGACGACGCGCGCCGCGCCGTCGAGGCGGCGATGGACGTCGCACGCCTGTCACCGGGCGGTTTGCGGTTGCGGGTGGCGGTCGCGGCCGGTGATGCCCTCGTGGTGCACGACCAGCACAGACCCGGCGGGCGACACGTCACCGGGCACCTGGTCGGTACCGGGCTCGACCTGCTCGCCGCGGCCCGGCCCGGTGTTGTTCGGGCCTGCGAGCAGACGAGGGAACTGTGCCGGGACCGCTTCGAGTTCACCTCGGTCGCGGGGGAGTACGGGTTCGACCTCGCCGAACGGGCGCAGCCCGAACTGAGCTGCCCCACCGACCTGCCGTTCGTGGACCGCGCGCGGGAGATGCAGCAGCTCTTGTGGTGGCTCGACGACGTGCGCCACAACCGGCGCCCGCACCGGGTGACCATCCTCGGCCCCGCCGGGATCGGCAAGAGCAGGTTGATGCACGAGTTCCAGCGGCGCGTCGCCGACGGCGCGGGCGTGCGCTGCCTGGTCGGCTGCGACCACAGCTTCGGGCCGGACACGCCGTACGCGGCGCTCGCCCGCGTGGTCCGCTCCTATGCGGGCATCGCGGCGGAGGACTCCCCGGCGGAGCGCGACCGCAAGCTCGCCGACGCGATGACCGGCCTCGTCGGCGCCGGTGAGGCCGCGGCCCGGCTCACCGACAACCTGCGCGACCTCGTCGCGCGGCCGTCCGACCGGCCGGTCGACGCGGCACCCGTCGACCACCGCGCCGCGTTGCTCGCGTGGCGGTGGTTCGTCGAGGAGCTGGCGGCCCTGGCACCCGTGGTCATCATCCTGGAGAACCTGCATGTCGTGGATGACGTGCTGCTGCGGTTCGTCGGCGACCTCGTCGAGGGCGTGGTCGACCTGCCGCTGCTGCTCGTGGTGACCGCGCGCACCGAGCTGTTCGACCGGCAGGAGTACTGGGCGGGCGGCAACCGCAGCGCCACCACCATGAGCCTCGACCCGCTGCCGAGGGCGGCCGTCGAGCGCCTGCTCGATGGCCTGCTGCCAAGGGGCACCTGCACGACCGACCTGGTGGCGGGCGTGCTCGACCAGGCGGGCGGAAACCCGCTGTACGCCGTCGAGTACGCGCGGATGCTCGCCGCGGACACGAGCCTCGTCGCCGAGCGCGACGCGCGGCGGCTGCCGGTGCCGCCGGTGGTGCACACCATCATCTCCGCGCGCCTGGACACGCTGGCGGCCGGTGAGCGCGTTGCGCTGTACGACGCGGCGCTGCTCGGCACGCAGTTCGGCCGGGGCATGCTCGCCGCGCTCGACGACCGCACGGAGCACGAGCTCGACCTGTCACTGGAGTCGTTGGTGCGCCACGAGCTGTTGCGGCGCAGCAAGTTCGGGCCGGAGCAGGCTGACGTCGAGTACGCGTTCACCCACCGGCTCGTCGGTGAGGTCGCCGTGTCCCGGCTGCCGCACCACGTGCGTGCGGAGAAGCACCTGCGGACGGCCCGCTGGCTGAGTGCGCGCGGCGCCGACTCGCCAGCCCTGCTCGTCCACCACTGCCGGCAGGCCGTCGTGCACACCGCGCGGGCGGGGCGCCCGCAGGCGGAGGTAGCGGGGGAGATCAGTGACATCCTCTTCGAGGCCGGGCAGCGCGCCCTGTCCAGCGGCGCCATCCCGGTCGCACAGGCGTGCTACCGCGCGGCGGTGGACTTCTGCCCGGACGGCCACCCCCGTCGCGCCGAGCTCTTCCGCTGGCGCGAACTCAAGGCCGCGTCAGGGTCGTGAACCGATCCGGTCACACTGCGTCAAGGATCGGTAACCGGATGATGGGTGGTCCACTCTCCGGTAACTGATCGCCAACCACGGGGTCATGGTCATTGAGGGTGGCCGGCCGCCGTCCCAGACTTGGCGTTGTCACTGTCGGAAAACGCGGGCAGTGCCGTGCCGGAATCTGCACAGACGCCACGTCCTCGCGACAGGGGAAAAACGCAGCGCCGCGCGCCCTGACCAGGGCCTGTTCCCCGCTGGGTGAGGCAGACCACGCGTTTTCCCGGCGATCCCGGAAGAACGCAGGACAGGGGAATCATGCGGTTGGTGGAACGCGACAGGCACGAGATCATCCTCAATGAGCTCATCGGGGCGACGGTGTCGGACGGCGGCCGGGTCCTGCTGGTCGACGGCCTTCCCGGCACCGGGCGGAGCGCACTGCTCGACCGGGCGGTGACGTTGGCGGAGCGCGCGGGCCTGCTCGTGATGCGGGCGTCGTGCTCGCCCATGGAGCGGGAGCTGGCCGGCAGCGTGCTGACCCAGCTGCTGCACAACGTGCCGGTGCCCGACGACCTGACCGGGCCCGAGGTACCCGGGCACCGCGAGTTCTGCCGCACGGTGCACCACCTGGCCGCCGACCGGCCGCTGCTGGTGGCGGTCGACGACCTGCACGACGCCGATGAGCGGTCCGTGCACAGCCTGCTGTACCTGGCGCGCCGCGTCGACACCGCCCGCGTGCTGCTGGTCATGACCTGTGAACGCGAGGGCCTGCGCCCGGCCCCCGGGTTCATCGCCGCGCTGCGTGACGAGCCCAGGGTGCACCGGCTCGGTGTCGAGCCGCTGAGTCCCGCGGGCACCGCCCGGCTGGTGGCCGCGCACGGGCATGCCGCGTCGGCCGCCGAGTTCCACCACAGGAGCGGCGGCAACCCCGGCCTGCTCGCCGCCCTGCTCGATGACCACCGCAGCGTGGATGACCGCTACCCCGACACCGTTGTCCGGCTGCTGCGCAGGACCGACACCACCACCCTGCGCGTGGCCAACGCGATCGCCGTGCTGGGCCGCATGGGCACCCCGGAGCGGGTCGCGCGGCTCGCCGGCCTCGACCGGGGCACCGGCGCGGCGACCGCCGAACGCGCGGTTCGCGCCCTGACCGCGACCGGCTTGCTGCGCTCCGACACCTTCCCGCACCCGGCCGGGCGCGGTGCCGTGCTCGCCGCGCTGCCCACCGAGGAGCGCGCGGCGCTCCACCAGCGCGTCGCCGAACTGCTGCACACCGCGGGCGAGCCCACCACCGCCGTCGCGACCCACCTCCTCGATTCCGGTCGTCCCGCCGACCCGTGGGCCGTGCCGGTGCTGACCGAGGCCGCCGAACACCTGCTGCTCGCCGGCGAGGACGAGCGCGCCGCCCGGTTCCTGGAGCTGGCCGCCGAGTCCTGCCACCGGCCCGCCGACCGCGCGCCGGTCCTCGCCAGGTACGCCGACGCGCTGTGGCGGCGCAACCCGTTGCTGGCCGCTCAGCACCTGCCCCAGCTGGTCGCGGCGGCGCGCGCCGGGCACCTCGACCGCCACACGTCGGCCGAACTCGTGCGCAAGCTGCTCTGGCACGGCCGTATCGACGACGCGGCGGCGGTCGTCGGCCGGCTGTGGGAGACCGCGGGACCCGAGTCGGGCGAGGGCGGCGTGCGCGCGCTCGAGGCGTGGGCGGCGTGCACCCACGCACCGCTGGCCGTGCGCAGACCGGCCCGCTCGGCCGCGCCGGACCCGACCGCGGGCGGTGACCCCGGCCTCGCGTCGGCCGCAGCCATGGCCTCGGCCCTGCGCTCGGGACACCTCGCCCGCGACCTGGAGCAGGTCGCGCGGGTCCTCGGCAGGCCACGACCCGCGACCGCCGACGGGTGGACACGCGAGGCCGCCGTGCTGGCGCTGACCGGGCTGCTGGACGTCGCGCGGCCGCGGGCGGTCGTCGAGCGCTGCGCGGAGCTGACCAGTCCGGACGACGCGACAGGGGCGCCGGCCTGGCACGCGGAGGTCACCGCCATCCGCGCCGAGGCTCTGCTGCGGGCCGGGGACCTGACCGGCGCGCACGCGGCGGCGACCACCGCATTGTCGGTGCTTCCGGCGCGGGCGTGGGGCGTCGCGGTCGGCCTCCCGCTCGCCACGCTCATCACCGCGGCGGTGCGGTCCGGACGCCTCGACGAGGCGGCAAGCCACCTCGCGACGGTCCCGCCCGAGGCCATGTTCCGCACCCGATACGGGCTCTACTACCGCTACGCGCGCGGCGAGCACCACCTCGCCGCCGGCAACGCCTACGGCGCGGTCACCGACTTCACCGCGTGCGGCGACCTGGTGCGGTTGCTGGGCCTCGAGGCCGCGCCGACCGTGCCGTGGCGGGTGGGCGCCGCGCTCGCCTGGCGTCAGCTGGGCCACGAGGACCGGGCACGCAGGCTCGTGCGCGACGCCCTGTCGGGGCTCCCGCGCGCCGCGGGTGGCCGGGCCCGTGGGGCGGCGCTGCGCGTGCTCGCCGCGGTCAGCCGCCCGGACCGGCGGCCCGCCCTGCTGCAGGAGGCGGTGGAGCTGTTCGAGGAGTGCGGGGACCAGTACGGCCAGGCGCAGGCGCTGACCGACCTCGGTTTGGCGTTCGCCGCACTCGAGGACGGCAGGCGTACCAGGACGACGCTGCGCCGCGCCCGCCACCTGGCGTCGTCGTGCGAGGCACGCCCGCTGTGCGACGAGCTGCTCGCCATGCTGGAGCCGACCGAGCAGGAGGCGGGCCGCGGCGGTGGCGGGCGCGGGCTCACCGACTCGGAACGACGTGTGGCACACCTCGCGGTGCTCGGCTACACGAACCGGGAGATCGCGGCGAAGCTGTACGTCACGGCCAGCACGGTCGAGCAGCACCTGACGCGCGTGTTCCGGAAGCTGGACGTCAAACGCCGCAAGGACCTGCCGGCCGACCTCGGTGCGGGCGCGTTCCCCGGTGAACCGGAATGGCTCCCTCAGCCGGCCTCGCGATGAGTGGCGTCGTAGGCGTGCCGTGCGGCCGAGATCGTCTTGCGGTGCCGCTCTGCCCAGTTGGTGAGCGACAGCAGCTCGACGTGCAGCTCCTGGGCGATCTCGGTCAGCCGGTACTCGACCTTGGGCGGAACGGTGGCGTACACGGTGCGGGTCAGCAGCCCGTCGCGCTCGAGGTTGCGCAGCGTGAGGGTCAGCATGCGCCTGCTGATGCCGTCGATCTGGCGCTCCAGCTCGGCGAAGCGGATCGGCCCGCGGGCGACGGCGACGATGACGAGGATGCTCCATTTGCCGGCCACGCGGTCGAGCACCTCACGGACCGGACACGCCTCGGTGGCCACGGCGTCGGCCGCGGCGTCGCCGGACAGGTCGCGGATCGGGGACCGGGGCATCGCGCACGTCCTTTCCTCTCCCATAATAATGCCACGTTCGGTGACCGGACCCGACCGTGACCACTCTTTCGGGGCGCACCCGCCTCTACCCCGTGCTCGGTTACCCCGTAAGCCAGGTGAAGGCGCCCGGCCTGCTCAACCCGCTGCTCGCGGAATGGGGCCTGTCGGCGGTCGTCGTGCCGGTCGAGGTCGCGCCCGCACGGCTCGCCGACGTGCTGCGCGGTCTCGCCGCCACCGACAACGTCGACGGGGTGCTGGTCACCGTGCCGCACAAGGCGGACGTGTGCGCACTGGCCGCCACGGTCGGTCCGGCCGCCGAGGTCACCGGGACCGCGAACGCGCTGCGGCGCGGCCCGCGCGGATGGCACGCGGACAACTTCGACGGAGTCGGGTTCGTCCGGGGGCTGGCGGCCGCCGGTCATCCCGTGGTGGCCCGGCGTGCGGCGGTGGTCGGCGCGGGCGGGGCCGGCAGCGCGGTCGCGGCATCGCTGCTCACGGCGGGTGCGGCCCGGGTGTCGGTGCACGACGTCGACCCGGTGCGCCGCGCGGCTTTGGCCGCCAGGCTCGCCGTGCGCTGGCCCGACCGCGTCGCCGAGGGCCGAGCCGCCGACCTGGCGGCCGCTGACCTTGCCGTGAACGCCACGCCGCTCGGCATGCGGCCCGCCGATCCCCTGCCGTTCGACCCGGCCGCGCTGCGTGCCGGGGCGCTCATCGCCGACATCGTGATGGAACCGGCGCACACCCCGCTGCTGGTGGCCGGTCGGGCACTGGGGATGGACACGCACGCCGGCGCCCACATGCTGCGCGAACAAATCCCCTGCTATCGCGACTTCTTCGGCTGGCCCTGATTTCTGGGATGGCATAGGGGGATTGCCAGGGGGTTTTCCGCCCGATCCCGCCCGCACACTGAATTCGGATGTGCCAATACCGCCGCCGCGTTTTCTTCGCCGGCCGACACAGGAGTAATCCGGGATGCTGCGCACTTCTCTGATCCGGCCCGTTCCCGAGCTGCTCGCCGAGCACGCCGAACACCGGGGCACCCGCCTCGCGTTCGCCGACGCGCACCGCCGTGTGACCTACGCCGAGCTGGCGGACCGGACCCGGCGCATCGCGGGGCACCTCGCCGGGTTGCGCGTGCAGCCGGGCGACCGCGTCGCGATCTACCTCGGGAACCGGGTGGAGACCGTCGAGAGCTACCTCGCGGTGACGCGGGCCGCCGCGATCGGCGTCCCGCTCAACCCGCACTCCACGGACGCCGAGCTCGGCTACTTCCTCGACGACAGCGGCGCGCGAGTCGTGATCACCGATCCGGCGCACGTCGAGCAGCTGGTCGGCCTGTGTGCCGGGCAGGAGCGCCCACCCGTCCTCGTCGTCACCGGGGACGCCCGCCCGCCCGTGGGCGCCTCGTCGTTCGAGGCGATGGCGACCACCGAGCCCGAGCAGCCCGCCCGCGACGACCTCGACCTCGACGACGTGGCGTGGATGCTCTACACGTCCGGCACGACGGGGCAGCCGAAGGGCGTGCTGTCGACGCAGCGGAACTGCCTGTGGTCCGTGGCGGCCTGCTACGTCCCGGTGCCGGACCTGACCGAGTACGACCGCGTGCTGTGGCCGCTGCCGCTGTTCCACAGCCTGTCCCACATCGCCTGCGTCCTCGGCGTGACCGCCGTCGGCGCGTTCGCCAGGATCACCGACGGCTACTCGGCCGAGGAGGTGCTCGCCGCCATGCGCGCCGAGTCGCCGACCCTCATCGCCGGTGTGCCCACGATGTACCACTTCCTGGTGCGGGCCGCCCACCAGCAGGGGTTCGCCGCGCCGGACCTGCGCGTCGGCCTCGTCGGCGGCGCCGTCACCACCGCGGACCTGCGCCGGTCGGTCGAGGAGACCTTCGGCGTCCCGCTGCTCGACGCCTACGGCAGCACCGAGACCTGCGGCTCCATCGCGATCAACTGGCCGTCCGGCGCACGGGTCGAGGGCTCCTGCGGGCTGCCCGTGCCGGGGCTCAACGTGCGGCTCGTCGACCCGGAGTCCGGGCGGGACGTGCCGGCGGCGGCCGAGGGCGAGGTGTGGGTGCGTGGCCCGAACGTGATGGTCGGGTACCACAACCGGCCCGAGGAGACGGCCGCCGCGTTGCGCGACGGCTGGTACCGCACCGGCGACCTGGCCCGCCGCGACGACGCCGGCTACCTCACCGTGTCCGGTCGCATCAGGGATGTCGTCATCCGCGGCGGCGAGAACATCCACCCCGCCGAGGTCGAGGACGCCATCCGCGCCGTGCGCGGGGTCGCCGACGTCGCCGTGGCCGGCAAGCCGCACCCCGTGTTCGGCGAGGTGGTGGTCGCGTTCGTCGTGCCGGGGCCGGGTGGGGTCGACAGCGACGCCGTGTTCGCCGCGTGCCGGGAACGGCTGGCGATGTTCAAGGTCCCCGAGGAGCTGTACGAGGTGGCCGCCGTGCCGAGGACCCGCTCCGGCAAGGTGACCCGGCACGTGCTGCTCGACGCGCCCGCCCGGCTGGTCGCCACCGGCACCGGCCAGCACGAGCAGTTGCTACGGGTCGGCTGGGCACCGGTCTCGGCCGGACCGGCGATGCCGCTGAGCGCCGCGACGGTGCTGCGCGTGCCCACCGGCGAGCTTATGTCCACGGTGGACATCGTGGCGCGGGACGTCCGCGCCTGGCTGGACTCCGGCGCGACAGGGCGGCTCGTCGTCGTGACGGGGGGCGGTGTCCGCGCGCTGCCCGACGAGCTACCGGACCCGGTGGCCGCCGCGGTGGCCGGGCTCGTCAGCGGTTACCAGGCCGAGCACGGCGACCGGGTCGTGTCGCTCGACCTGCCCGCGGGGTCCGAGGTGGACGCCACCGAGGTCCTCCTCCCCGAGGCGGGCGCCCGGTTCGCGGTGCGGGAGGGTGTCGTGCTGGCGCCTGCCGCGGAGCGGGTGCCGCTGACCGCCACCGCGCACGTCGGGCACGGCCGCGCGGTCGTCGTCGGCGCCGACACGGCGGAAGGGGCCGCCGTCGCCCGCCACCTCGTCGGCGCGCACGGGGTCCGCGAGCTGACCCTCGTGGCCGCGTCCGGTCAGGACGACCCGGTGGTCGCGGCACTGGCCGAGGAGCTGCCCGCACTGGCGCGGGCGGGCCGGGTGTCGGTCGCCGTGGCCGCGTGCGCCGGCACCGACCACGCCGAGGTGGCACGCGTGGTGCGCGGCGCGGGCACCCCGTCGACCGTCGTGCACGTGGCGAGCGGCGACCTCGCCGCGGTCGCGCACGGGGTGGCCGCCGTCGACGTGGCCGGTGCCCACCTCGTGCTGCTCTCCCCGGCGACCGCGGTCGGCGTGCCGGGTGACCCCGCGGTCGGCGCGTTGCTCGACGCGTTCGCCGTGCGCCGCCGGGCAGGCGGCCGACCCGCGCTGTCCCTGTCGGTAGGCCCGTGGGAGGACGACACCGCCGATCTCCCCGGGACCACCGGGACCGGCGTCGGCACGCTCACCCGCCGCGACCTGCTCACGGCCCTCGACGCCGCGCTCATGTCCGGCGAGCCCGCCGTGTTGGCGGTCGCGCTGGACACCACCGGCACGGCCGACGCGCCCGCGCTGCTGCGCGGTCGCCTCGACGCCGCGCCTGCCGGGAGCGCCGAGGCGTCGGCGGACACGGCCGCCCGCCTGCGTGCCGGCCTGGCGGACCTGACGCCGGCCGACCGGCTCGCCGCGCTCGTGGACCTCGTCCGTGCCGCGGTCACCGACGTCCGCGGTGACACCGGTGTCGAAGCGGACCGCGCGTTCCGCGAGATCGGCTTCACCTCCCTGCAGTCGGTGTCCCTGCGGGACCGGGTGGTCGCGCGGACCGGCCTCGCCCTGCCGGTGACGCTCGCCTTCGACCACCCGACCCCGCTGGCGGTGGCCGCGTGCGTGCTCGACGCGTTGTTCGGCGAGGCGGCGGCCGAGGACCACCCCGTAGTCACCACGCACCACGACGACGAGCCGGTCGCCATCGTGGGCATGGCGTGCCGGCTGCCCGGCGGCATCGGCTCTCCCGAGGAGCTGTGGGAGTTCCTGCTCGCCGGTGGTGACGGGATCACACCGTTCCCCACCGACCGCGGCTGGGACGTCGACGGTGGCTACGACCCGGACCCCGAGCACCCCGGCACGTCCTACGTGCGCGACGGCGGATTCCTCACCGACGCCGCCGGGTTCGACGCGGAGTTCTTCGGCATCTCGCCGCGCGAGGCGCTCGCCATGGACCCGCAGCAGCGCCAGTTCCTCGAGGTGGCGTGGGAGGCGTTCGAACGCGCCGGGATCGACATGTCTTCCTTGCGCGGCAGCAGGACCGGCGTGTTCGCGGGCGCCATGAACCAGGACTACGGCGCGGTCCTCGCCGGCGCGTCCGACGACACCGAGGGCTACCGCAGCACCGGCGCCAACGGCGCGGTGGTGTCCGGGCGGGTCGCGTACACGTTCGGGTTCGAGGGCCCGGCGGTCACCGTGGACACGGCGTGCTCGTCGTCGCTCGTCGCGCTGCACCTCGCGGGCCAGTCGCTGCGATCGGGCGAGTCCGACCTCGCCGTGGCCGGTGGCGTCGCGGTGATGGCGCTGCCGTCGTCCTACGTCGAGTTCTCCCGCCAACGTGGCCTCGCGGCCGACGGCCGCTGCAAGCCGTTCGCCGCGGCCGCCGACGGCACCGGGTGGGCGGAGGGTGTCGCCGTCCTGGTGCTGGAGCGGCTGTCCGACGCGCGCCGCAACGGGCACGGCGTGCTGGCGGTCGTCGCGGGCACGGCGGTCAACTCCGACGGCGCGTCCAATGGCCTGACCGCCCCGAACGGTGTGGCGCAGCAGCGGGTCGTGCGCCAGGCGCTCGCCGCCGCCGGCCTGCGACCGTCCGATGTGGACGTGGTGGAGGCGCACGGCACGGGCACCAGGCTCGGCGACCCGATCGAGGCCCTGGCGCTCATCGCGACCTACGGCCAGGACCGGCAAACCCCGCTGTGGCTGGGTTCGCTCAAGTCGAACATCGGGCACACGCAGGCAGCGGCCGGGGTGGCCGGGGTGATCAAGTCGGTGCTGGCGATGCGCCACGGTGTGTTGCCGAGGACGTTGCACGTGGACGCGCCGACCCCGCACGTTGACTGGTCGGCCGGCGCCGTCGAACTGCTCACCGAGAACCGGCCGTGGCCGGAGGTGGACCGCCCGCGCCGCGCGGGGGTGTCGGCGTTCGGGGTGAGCGGCACCAACGCTCACGTCATCCTCGAGCAGGCCCCCGACGACCGGGACCCCGATGTGTCCGATGTGGACGGTGTGACCGCGTGGACCCTCTCGGCCGCCACTCCCGCCGCGCTGTCGGCCGCCGCGGCCCGGCTGGCCACGCACGTCGAGGACCGGCCCGACCTGACCGCCGCCGAGGTCGCCCGCACCCTGGCCGAGCGGAGCAGGCTCACCCACCGGGCGGTCGTCCTCGGCGCCGACCGGGAAGCGCTGGTGCGCGGCACGCGGGCCCTCGCCGACGGCGCACCGGACCCGTCAGTGGTCGCCGGCGAGGGTGGGGCCGACGGCAAGACCGTGTTCGTGTTTCCCGGTCAGGGCACGCAGTGGGTCGGGATGGGTGCCGGTCTGCTCGAGTCCTCGCCGGTGTTCGCCGAGGCGGTGGCCGAGTGCGAGACGGCGTTGTCCGCCTTCGTGGACTGGTCGGTCACCGATGTCATCCGGCAGGCACCCGGCGCGCCGGGCCTGGACCGGGTCGACGTGGTGCAGCCGATGTCGTTCGTGATGATGGTGTCGCTGGCCCGGTTGTGGCGCCACCACGGTGTGCGGCCGGACGCGGTCATGGGCCACTCGCAGGGTGAGATCGCCGCCGCGCACGTCGCGGGCGCACTGTCGCTGGCGGACGCCGCGCGGATCGTGGCCCTGCGCAGCCAGGCCATCGCCCACCGCCTCGCGGGCAAGGGCGGCATGATGTCCGTCGCCCTCCCGGTCACCGAGATCGGGCCCTACCTCGACGGTCGTCCCGGCCTGTCACTCGCCACGGTCAACGGCCCCTCGTCGGTCGTGGTGGCCGGCGACCCTGCCGCGGTCGAGGAGCTGCGGGCCCGGCTGTCCGACGATGGCGTCCGCTGCCGCGTGATCGCGGTGGACTACGCGTCGCACACGAGCCATGTCGAGCGCATCGAGGACGAGCTGCGCGACCTGCTCGCGCCGGTGACACCAGCGGCCCCGGTCGTCCCCATGTGGTCCACCACCGACGGTGCGTGGGTCGAGGGCCCGGCGCTCGACGGCCGCTACTGGTACCGCAACCTGCGCCAGACCGTGCACTTCGCGGACGGGACCGCCGCGCTGGCCGGCGCCCGGCATGCGCTGTTCGTCGAGGTCAGCACCCACCCTGTGCTCACCGCCGCCATCGAGGACACCCTCGCGAGCAGGCCAGGCACGCTGGTGGTGCCGACGCTGCGCCGCGACCAGGACGAGCCGCTGACCTTCCACACCGCGCTCGCCACCGTCCACACCGGCACCGCCACCACTGTCGACTGGCGCCGCCCGGCCACCCCGCCGGCCACCGGTCTGCCCACCTACCCCTTCCAGCACAAGCGGTTCTGGCCGACGGCCGCACCCGCCGCGACGACGAGCGACCCGGCCGAGGCCCGGTTCTGGGCGGTCGTCGACGAGGAGGACGTGACCGCGCTGGCCGCCACCCTCGACGCCGACGCCGCCACCCGCGAGGCGCTGTCCTCGGTGCTGCCCGCCATCGTCGACTGGCGCCGCAGGGCCCGCCGCGGCGCGGAGACCGACGGCTGGCGCTACCGCGTCACCTGGCGCCGCATCGGCGTCGTCACCGCCGAGCGCCTGTCCGGCAGGTGGCTCGCGGTCGTGCCGGCCGGTGGCCACCCCGTCGCCGAGGCCGCCCTCGACGCGCTGCGCACCAGGGGTGCGGAGGTCGCCCGCGTCGAGGCCACCGGAGACGGGTTCGCCGACCTCGACGCCGCACTGGCGCGGGAGCCCCGGGCGGTGTTGTCGTTCCTCGCGCTCGACGAGTCGCCGCACCCCGCCTTCCCCACGGTGCCGCGCGGGCTCGCCGGGCTCACCGACCTCCTGCGGGCACTCGACGAGCGCGGTACGACCGCGCCGGTGTGGGCGTTCACCTCGGGCGCCATCGACGGGCGGCCGACCCAGGCACTCACCTGGGGCCTCGGCCTGGTCGCCGCGCTGGAGCACCCACGCCGCTGGGGCGGCGTGGTCGACCTGCCCGCGGAGCCGGACGACGCCGCGTTGCGCCACCTGCCCGCCGTCCTGCTCGGGCAGGGCGACGAGGACCAGCTCGCGTTGCGGGCCGACGGCGTGCTCGGCCGCAGGCTCGTGCGCGCCCCGCTGCACGAGGCGGGCCCACGCACCCCCTGGGTGCCCCGCGGCACCGTCGTCGTCACCGGTGGCACCGGCGGGGTCGGCGGACACGTCTGCCGCTGGCTCGCCGAACACGGCGCCGACCACGTGCTGCTGCTCAGCAGGCGCGGCGCCGACGCCGACGGCGCGGCCGCGCTGGCCGAGGAGCTCACCGCCGCGGGTGCCCGCGTCACGATCACCGCCTGCGACGTCACCTCCCGCGACGACCTGGCCGCCGCGCTGGCGGGACACGACGTCACCGCCGTTGTGCACGCCGCGGGGGTCGGCCAGCGCACGCCGCTCGCGGACACCGACCCGGCCGAGCTGTCGCGGGTGCTGTCGGCGAAGGTCGCCGGCGCGCGCAACCTCGACGAGGTGCTCGGGGACCGGCCGTTGGACGCGTTCGTGCTCATCTCCTCCAACGCCGGCGTCTGGGGCGGCGGGGGACAGGGCGCCTACGCGGCGGCCAACGCCTACCTCGACACGCTCGCCGTGCGCCGCCGCGCGCAGGGCCGCCCGGCGACCTCCATCGCGTGGGGCTCGTGGGCGGGTGCCGGCCTCGGCGCCGTCGACGGCGCCGAGGAGCGACTGCGCAGGCTCGGCCTGCCCGCCATGGACCCGGGCGCGGCGCTCGCCGCGCTGGTCGCCGCCGTCGAGCACGGCGAGACCACGGTGTCGGTGGCCGACGTGCGGTGGGACCGCTTCGCACCCGGCTTCACCGCTGCCCGTCCCAGCGCACTGCTGAGCGAGCTGCCCGAGGTGCGCGACGCCCTGCGGGAGCAGGAGGTCGAGCACACCGGCGGTTGGGCCGAGCGGCTCGCCGCGCTGCCCGAGACCGAGCGGGACCGCGCGGTGCTCGCCGCCGTCACCGCCAACGCCGCTGCCGTGCTCGGCCACACCGACGCCACCTCGGTCGCACCCGACAAGGCGTTCACCGAGCAGGGTTTCGACTCCATGACCGCCGTGCAGCTGCGCAACGCGCTCGTGCGGGAGTTCGGGCTGCGGCTGCCGACCACCCTGCTGTTCGACCGCCCGACCGCCCGCGCGCTGGCCGGGTACGTGCGCGCCGAACTGACCGGCACGACCGCCCGCGCCGACACGCCCGCGGTCACCGCCCGGCGCGACGACGAGCCGATCGCGATCGTGGGCATGGCATGCCGGCTCCCCGGCGGCATCGCCTCGCCCGCGGACCTGTGGGCGCTGCTCATGGCCGAAGGCGATGTGCAGACCGAGTTCCCCGCCGACCGTGGCTGGGACACCGACGCGATCTACGACCCGGAGCCGGGGCTGCCCGGCCGCACCTACACCCGCCAGGGCGGCTTCCTCGACACGGCGACGCAGTTCGACCCTTCGTTCTTCGGCATCTCACCGCGCGAGGCGCTGGGCATGGACCCGCAGCACCGCGTGTTCCTGGAGACGGCGTGGGAGACGTTCGAGCGGGCCGGGATCGACGTGTCCACGTTGCGTGGCAGCAAAACCGGCGTTTTCGCCGGTGCCTTCCACACCGGCTACACGATCGGCGCCGACCTCGTCGCCGCCGGCGTCGACGGGTACACCTCGCACAACAACCTGCCGAGCGTGCTGTCCGGCCGCGTGGCGTACACGTTCGGGTTCGAGGGTCCGGCGGTCACCGTGGACACGGCCTGCTCGTCGTCGCTCGTCGCCGTGCACCTGGCGGGTCAGTCACTGCGCACCGGCGAGTCCGACCTCGCGCTCGCCGGCGGCGTCGCGGTCATGGCCAGGCCCAACACGTTCATCGAGTTCTCCCGCCAGCGGGGGCTGGCCACCGACGGGCGTTGCAAGGCGTTCGCGACCGCCGCCGACGGCACCGGGTGGTCCGAGGGCGTCGCGCTGCTGGTGCTGGAGCGGCTGTCCGACGCGCGCCGCAACGGGCACAGCGTGCTGGCCGTGGTGGCCGGCAGCGCCGTCAACTCCGACGGCACGTCCAACGGCCTGACCGCCCCGAACGGTCTGGCGCAGCAGCGGGTCATCCGGGCCGCGCTGGCCTCCGCCGGCCTGCGACCGTCCGATGTGGACGTGGTGGAGGCGCACGGCACGGGCACCACGCTGGGCGACCCGATCGAGGCCCAGGCCCTGCTCGCCGCGTACGGGCAGGAACGCGAGATCCCGCTGTGGCTGGGCTCGCTCAAGTCGAACATCGGGCACACGCAGACCGCGGCCGGTGTCGCGGGCATGATCAAGACAGTGTTGGCGATGCGCCACGGTGTTCTGCCGAGGACGTTGCACGTGGACGCGCCGACGCCGCACGTGGACTGGTCGGCAGGCGCTGTCGAGTTGTTGACCGAGGCGCGGCCGTGGCCGGAGGTCGACCGCCCGCGCCGGGCGGGGGTGTCGGCGTTCGGGGTGAGCGGTACCAACGCGCATGTCATCCTCGAGCAGGCGCCGGACGAGGTCGCCGCCGACGACGTGCCGGAGACGGCTCCCGTGCCGCTCACGCTGTCGGCGCGGACTCCCGCCGCGCTCGCCGAGTCCGCCGCCCGCCTCGCCGACCACGTGTCAGGGCACGAGGAGCACACGCCGACCGCGATCGCGGCCCGGTTGACCGCCCGGGTCCGGCACGAGCATCGCGCCGTCGTGGTCGGCGCGGACCGGGAGACGTTGGTACGCGGGCTGCGTGCCCTCGCCGCCGGCACCCCCGACCCGGCCGTGGTGGCCGGGACCGGGACCGGGGTCGAGGTGGACGGTCCGACGGTGTTCGTGTTCCCGGGTCAGGGGACGCAGTGGGCGGGTATGGGGGCGGGTCTGCTCGAGTCGTCGCCGGTGTTCGCCGAGGCGGTGGCGGAGTGCGAGGTGGCGTTGTCGGCGTTCGTGGACTGGTCTGTCACCGATGTGATCCGGCAGGCTCCTGGTGCGCCGTCGATGGATCGCGTGGACGTGGTGCAGCCGGTGTCGTTCGTGATGATGGTGTCGTTGGCGCGGTTGTGGGGATATCACGGGGTGCGGCCGGATGCGGTCGTGGGGCATTCGCAGGGTGAGATCGCCGCCGCGTACGTGGCGGGGGCGTTGTCGTTGGTGGATGCGGCGCGGGTGGTGGCCCTGCGCAGTCAGGCCATCGCCCGTCACCTGGCCGGGCACGGTGCGATGATGTCGGTCGCGCTGCCGCTCGCCGACGTCGAGCCGCGTGTGGTGGACCACGACGGCCTGTCTGTCGCGACCGTCAACGGCCCGTCGTCGGTCGTGGTGGCCGGCGACCCCGACGCGGTCGAGGAGCTGCGCACCGGGCTCAGCGCCGAAGGCGTGCGCACCCGGGTCATCCGGGTGGACTACGCGTCGCACACGAGCCACGTCGAGCGCATCGAGGACGAGCTGCGTGACCTGCTCGCCCCGGTCCGTCCGCAGGCGCCCACGGTCCCGATGTGGTCCAGCACGGACAGTGCGTGGCTCGACGGTCCGGTGCTGACCGGCGAGTACTGGTACCGCAACCTGCGCGGCACGGTGCGGTTCCGCGACGCCGTCGAGGCGCTCGCCTCGGCGGGACACCGCCTGTTCGTCGAGGTGAGCACGCACCCCGTGCTCACCGCGCCGATCGAGGAGACCCTCGAGGCGCACGGCGACGTGCTGGTGGTGCCGACGCTGCGCCGCGACCAGCACGAGCCGACCACCTTCCACACCGCGCTCGCGACCGTCCACACCGCGACGGCGGTGCGCCCCGACTGGCGCCTGCCCGCCGTGCCGACCGACCCGGACACCCCGCTGCCCACCTACCCGTTCCAGCACGAGCGTTTCTGGCTGGACACCGGTGGGACCGGTGACCTCGGCGCGGTCGGCCTCGGTGACACCGGCCACCCACTGCTGGGTGCCGCCGTGCACCTGCCCGACGGCGGCGCGGTGTTCACGAACCGCGTCACCACCCGCACCCAGCCGTGGCTCACCGACCACGCCGTCGCCGGCACGGTCCTGTTCCCCGGCTCAGCGCTGCTGGAGCTGGCGGTGCGCGCCGGGGACGAGGTCGGTGTGGACACGGTCGCCGAGCTGGTGGTCGAGGCCCCGCTGGTCGTGCCGGACCGGGGCGTGCACCTGCGCGTCACGGTCGGCGCCGAGGACGACGGGAGGCGCCCCGTCGCCGTGCACACCCGCACCGACGACGACGCGACCTGGACCCGCCACGCCGTGGGTCAGCTCACGGCCGTAGCGGCACCGCGCCCCGCGCCGGCGGCGTGGCCACCCGCGGGGGCGCACCCCGTCGCGGTGGACGACTTCTACGAGGGCCAGCGCGAGGTGGGCATGGAGCTGGGCCCGCTGTTCCAGGGTTTGCGCCGGGTCTGGACCCGCGAGGACGAGGTGTTCGCCGAGGTGGAGATCCCGGCCACGACGAGCGGCGTCGACGGGTTCGTGCTGCACCCCGCGCTGCTCGACGCCGCACTGCACGCGGCCGCCTACCTGCCCGGCCGGGGCGGGGCACGTGCCGCCGCCCGGCTGCCGTTCGCGTGGACCGGGGTGACCTGCCACGCCGCGGGCGCCACCGCGCTGCGGGTGCACCTGCGTGCCGAGGGCGACGACGTGGCGGTCGAGCTGGCCGACGGCACCGGCGCACCGGTCGCCACGGTCACCGCGCTCGCCACCCGCCCCGTCGACCCGGCCACGCTGTTCGCCGGGCCCGGCCTCGCGGACATGCTCTACCGCACGCAGTGGCGGCCCCTCGCGCTGCCGGAGCGCGGCACGAACGCCTTCGCACTGCTCGACCTCACCGCCCGCGCCAGCGGGACGCCGCCGGAGCAGGCACGCGAGCTCGTCCTCACCGCGCTCAAGGCGATCCAGGCGCACCTGTCCGAAGCCGGCACCGACCCGCTCGTCGTGGTCACCCGCGACGCGCGGACCGACCCGGCCGCGGGGGCGGTCTGGGGCCTCGCCCGCACCGCCCAGTCCGAGCACCCCGGGCGGGTCGTGCTGGTGGACACCGACGCCGCCGCGACCCTCGCGGCGCTGCCCGCCGCGGTCGCGACCGGGGAACCGCAACTCGCACTGCGGGACGGCACCGCGACCGTCCCGAGGCTCGTCCGGCACACACCCGCCCAGGAGTCCACACCGCTCGTCGAGGACGGCACGGTCCTGGTCACCGGCGGCACCGGCACCCTCGGCGCGCTGGTAGCCCGCAGGCTCGTCACGCACCACGGGGTGCGGCACCTGCTGCTGACCAGCCGCCGTGGCGCCGAGGCGCCCGGCGCGGCCGACCTGCGGGCCGAGCTGACCGGCCTCGGCGCGACCGTCACGATCGCGCCCTGCGACCTCGGGGACCGGGCGCAGGTCAAGGCGCTCCTGTCGGGCGTGCCTGCCGCGCACCCGCTCACCGCGGTCCTGCACAGCGCCGCCGCGCTGGACGACGGCGTGGTGACCGCGCTGGACGCGACCAGGGTCGAGCACACCTTCGCCCCGAAGGTCGACGGCGCGTGGCACCTGCACGAGCTGACCGAGCACCTCGACCTTGCCGCGTTCGTGCTGTTCTCCTCCGCGTCCGGCACGCTCGGCAACGCGGGCCAGGGCAACTACGCGGCGGCCAACGGGTTCCTCGACGGCCTCGCCGGCTACCGGCGCGACCGGGGGCTCCCGGCCGGCTCGCTCTCGTGGGGCCTGTGGGTGCGGGCGAGCGAGCTGACCGCCGAGGTGCTCGACGGCACCCGGGGCCACCGCAAGGACGAGGTCCTCGCGCTGTCCGACGACGAGGGCCTGCGGCTGTTCGACGCGACCTTCGCGAAGGCCGGCGACCCGGCGGTGCTCGCCCCGGTCAAGCTCGGCATCGCGGCGCTGCGCATGGCCGCGAGCCCGCCCGCCGTCGTCCGCGACCTGCTGCCGCGCGCCCGCCGCGTCGCCGAGGCCGCCGCGCCGGAGGTGTCCTTCGTGGCCGAGCTGGCGGCCATCCCGCCCGCCGACCGGCACGCGCGGCTCGTCGAGTTGGTGCGCGGCCACGCCGCCGCCACACTCGGCCACGCGGATCCGGCGTCCATCGAGGACCGCCAGCCGTTCCGCGAGCTCGGGTTCGACTCGCTTGCCGCGGTCGACCTGCGCAACCGGGTCGGTGCGGCCACGTCGCTGCGGCTGCCGGCGACGCTCGTGTTCGACCACCCGAGCCCGGCCGCCCTTGCCAGCCACCTGCTCGACGAACTCGGCCTTGCCGACGGCACGCACGGCGGCACCGACGAGCGGGCGAGCGCCGGCGCCGCGCTGGCGCTCGCCGAGGTCGACCGGCTGGACGCCACGCTGTCCCGCCTGCTCGGCGACGGCACCGCGGGGCAGAGCGGGGACCACGTCGAGGTGGTGGAGCGGTTGCGTCGCCTGGCGAGCAGGTGGCGCGGCACCGGCGACGCCGTGACCGACGACATGACCGACGACATGACCGACGACGACATCCTCGCCCTCGCCGAGGCGGAGCTGTCCTGATGGGAAGCCACGACAGGGAGGCGGACCCGGTGTCCACCGACAAGATCAAGGACTACCTCAAGCGGACCCTCGTCGAACTGCGGCAGACCCGGCAGCGGCTCGACGACCTGGAAGCGGAGCGGCACGCGCCGATCGCGATCGTCGGGATGGGGTGCCGGCTGCCCGGCGGCGTCACCTCGCCGGAGGACCTGTGGCGGCTGGTGTCCGCCGGCGGCGACGGGATCGGCCCGCTGCCCACCGACCGGGGCTGGGACCTCGACGGGCTCTACCACCCCGACCCCGACCACCCCGGCACCTGCTACGTGCGGGAAGGCGGCTTTCTCGCCGACGCCGGCGGGTTCGACGCCGAGTTCTTCGGCATCTCGCCGCGCGAGGCGACCTCGCTCAACCCGCAGCAGCGGCACCTGCTCGAGGTGTCGTGGGAGGCGCTGGAGCGTGCCGGGATCGACCCGGACGCGTTACGCGGCAGCAGGACCGGTGTGTTCACCGGTGTCATGTACCACGACTACGCGCCACCGGTGGAACGCGTGCCAGCCGAGCTGGAGGGCCTGCTGAGCGTCGGCAACGCGGCCAGCGCGGCCTCCGGCCGGGTCTCCTACGCGCTGGGACTCGAGGGCCCGTCGGTGACCGTCGAGACCGCGTGCTCATCGTCGTTGGTCGCGCTGCACCTGGCGGCCCGGTCACTGCGTTGCGGCGAGTCGGACCTCGCGCTGGCCGGCGGTGCGGCGATCATGGCCACGCCGGACGCGATGGTGCAGTTCGCCCGGCAGCGGGGGCTCGCGCCCGACGGCCGGTGCAAGGCGTTCGCCGACGCGGCCGACGGCACCGGTTGGTCCGAGGGCGCCGCGGTCGTGGTGCTGGAGCGGCTCTCCGACGCCCGCCGCAACGGTCATCCGGTGCTGGCGGTCGTGCGGGGGAGTGCGGTCAACTCCGACGGTGCCTCCAACGGCTTCACCGCGCCAAACGGTCCGGCGCAGCAGCGGGTCATCCGCGCCGCACTCGCCGACGCGCGCCTCGCGGCGTCCGAGGTGGACATGGTGGAGGCGCACGGCACGGGCACGACGCTCGGTGATCCGATCGAGGCGCAGGCCGTGCTCGCCGCCTACGGCCAGGACCGCGAGACCCCGCTGTGGCTGGGGTCGCTGAAGTCGAACATCGGGCACACGCAGGCCGCCGCGGGCGCGGCCGGACTCATCAAGGCGGTCATGGCGATGCGCCACGGCACCATGCCGAGGACGTTGCACGTCGAGCGGCCGAGCCGGCACGTGGACTGGTCGGCGGGCGCGGTGGAGCTGCTGACCGAGGCGCGACCGTGGCCCGCGGTGGCCCGCCCGCGCCGCGCCGGGGTGTCCGCGTTCGGTGCGAGCGGCACCAACGCCCACGTGATCGTCGAGCAGGCACCGGAGCTGGGCGCCACGCCGGTACCCGAGGCCGGGTGGCCGGCCGTGTGGCTGCCGCTGTCGGCACGCTCGCCTGCCGCGCTCGCCGCGCTCGCGGGCCGCCTCGCGTCCACAGTGGACGGCGATGTCGCCGGTGTCGGTGTGGCGCTGCGCGGGCGCACCCGGTTCGACCACCGCGCGGTCGTCGTCGGCACCGACCCGGCCGGGGCGTTGACCGCGTTGGCCGCCGGCCGCCAGGACTCCGGTGCCGTCGCCGGCCGTGCCGCACCCGGGCGCGTCGCGTTCGTGTTCTCCGGACAGGGCAGCCAGCGCGCGGGCATGGGCGCCGAACTGCACCGGGTGGTGCCCGCGTTCGCCGCCGCGTTCGACGACGTCTGCGCCGTGCTCGACCCGCACCTTCCCGTCCCCTTGCGGTCGGTCGTGTTCGCCGTGCCAGGCACACCGGAGGCTGACCTGCTGGACCGCACCGAGTACACCCAGCCCGCGCTGTTCGCGCTCGAGGTGGCACTGGCCAGGACGCTCGCCGGCTGGGGTGTGCGGCCCGACGTCGTCGCCGGGCACTCGGTCGGGGAACTGGCCGCCGCGCACCTGGCCGGGGTGTTCACCCTGGCCGACGCGGCGACGCTCGTCGCCGCGCGGGGCCGGGTCATGCAGACCATGCCGGCGGGCGGTGCGATGGTGGCCGTCAACGCGGCCGAGGACGTCGTCCGTCCCCTGCTCGCGGGGCACGAGTCCACTGTGGACATCGCGGCGGTCAACGGGCCGGAGTCCGTGGTCCTCTCCGGCGACGCCGACACCGTGACGGCGCTCGCCGCCCGCCTCGCCGAGATGGGCGCGCGGACCAAGCGGCTCCCCGTCAGCCACGCCTTCCACTCCCCGCACACCGACGGCGTCCTCGCCGAGTTCCACCGGGTCGCGGCCGGGATCCGGTACGCGGCACCGACCATACCGGTGATCTCGGACGTCACCGGCCTCGTCGCCGACCCGGCCGAGCTGACCACGCCCGAGTACTGGGTTCACCACGTCCGCGCCGCCGTCCGCTTCCACGACACCGTGCGGACGCTCGTGGCCGACGGCGTCACGACGGCCGTCGAGATCGGCAAGGGCGGCGCTCTCGCCGCGCTCGTCGGCGAGAGCGGCGACATCGCCGCGATCCCCGCCCTGGGCACGAGGGCCGACGAGCCTGCCGCGTTCGCCGAGGCGCTCGCCCGCCTGCACACCCGGCTGCCTGCCGGTGTCACACCACCGGCAGCTCGGGCCGTGCCGAGCACCGACCTGCCCGTCTACCCCTTCCAGCACCGGCGGTTCTGGCTCACCCCGCGCGCCAGCGCGGACCTCGGCTCGGTCGGCGCCACCGCGACCGGCCACCCGCTGCTGGGCGCGGCCGTGCACCTGCCCGACGGCGGCGCCGTGTTCACCAACCTGCTCACCACCCGTACCCAGCCCTGGCTCGCCGACCACGCGATCGACGGCACCGTCGTCGTGTCCGGCACCACGCTGGTCGAACTGGCCGTGCGTGCTGGCGACGAGTTCGGTGCCGGCGTGCTGGACGAGCTGGTCGTCGAGGCGCCGCTGGCGTTGCCGGAGGCGGGAGCGGCCATCCGCGTCCAGGTCGGGCCCGACCGGGACGGCACCCGCACGGTCACCGTCCACGCAGGCGCCCACGACACGGGCTGGACCCGGCACGCGACCGGCACCCTCACCACGGTGGCCGTGCCCACCGGCGTGCCCGCGACCGGCCGGCCACCCGCCGACGCGGTTCCCGTGCCGCTGGCCGACTTCTACGACCGCCAGGCGGTCGGCGGACTCGCGCTCGGACCGGCCTTCCGCGGTCTGCGTGCCGTGTGGGCGACCGGCAAGGAGGTCCACGCCGAGGTCGAACTGCCCGGCGAGGCCGCAGGCGACGGCTTCCTCCTGCACCCCGCGCTGCTCGACGCCGCGCTGCAGACGGCGACCTTCCTCCCCGGCCAGGACGGCGCACAGGACGAGCCCGCGACCCTGCGGCTGCCCTTCGCGTGGCGGTCCGTTGTCGTGCACGCCACAGGCGCCACCGCGGTCCGGGTGCACGCCGCCCGCACCGACACCGGCGACCTGACCGTGCGGCTCACCGACCCGGCCGGCGCTCCCGTCGCGACCGTCGGCGCGCTGATCACCCGCCCGGTCGACCCGCGCCGCCACGCCCTACCGGACGCGCCGGAGAACGCGCTGTTCACCGTCGAGCCGCGACCGCTGCCGACCCCGGCAGGCCCGACCCCCACGCCGGGCGCGGTGCTCGACCTCACCGATACCGGCGTGGTCCGCGGTGACCTGCCAGCCAGGACCCGCGCGGTCACCGCGAGCGTCCTCGCCGCGCTGACCCAGCACCTGGCCGCGGGTGGCGACCCGCTCGCCGTCCTCACCCGCGGTGCCGACCGCGACCCGGCGGCGGCGGCCGCGTGGGGCCTCGTGCGCTCCGCGCAGTTGGAGCACCCTGGGGAGTTCGTCCTGGTCGACATCGACGGTGACGGTGCTCCGGGCCTCCTGGCCGCCGCGGTGGCGAGCGGCGAGCCGCAGGTGCTCGTGCGTGACGGCGAACTCCACGTGCCGCGCCTGTCCCGCGGCACGGTGGCGCGGGCGGGCCGTGCGCTCGACCCGGCCGGCACGGTGCTGGTCACCGGCGGCACCGGTGCGCTCGGCAGCCTCGTGGCCCGGCGGTTGGTCACCGAGCACGGTGTCCGCCATCTGCTGCTGACCAACCGCCGGGGCGGGGACGCGCCCGGTGCGACCGGCCTGCGCGCGGACCTCGAGGGGCTCGGCGCGACCGTCACGCTCGCCGCGTGCGACCTCGCCGACCGGAGCTCGGTCGCCGCGTTGCTCGCCGGCGTCCCGGCCGAGCACCCGCTGACCGCGGTCGTGCACACCGCCGCCGTCCTCGACGACGCGACGCTGACCGCGCTCACCCCGCAGCGGCTCGACGCGGTGCTCGCCGCGAAGGCCTACGGCGCGTGGCACCTGCACGAGCTGACCACCGCGCATGAGACGGACCTGGCCGCGTTCGTGTTGTTCTCCTCGGCCGCCGGCACGCTCGGCGGTGCCGGTCAGGGCAACTACGCCGCCGCGAACGCGTTCCTCGACGCGCTCGCCAGGCACCGACACGACCTGGGCCTGCCTGCCGTGTCGTTGGCGTGGGGCCTCTGGGACTCCGACAGCGCCCTCACCGCCTCCCTCGCCGCGGGCAAACGGGACGTGCTGCCGCTCCCGGTGGCGACCGCGCTCACCCTGTTCGACCGCACGCTCGACTCGGCGGCCCCGGTGCTCGTCCCCGCCCGGTTCGACCTGACCGCCCGCGACCAGGACACCGTGCCCGCACTGCTGCGCGGCCTGGTCCGCACGCCGCGCCGGGCCGCGGGCGCCGGGCACGCGGCGGAGGAGGCCCTGCGGGCCCGGCTGAGCCGGATGACCCCGCCCGAGCGGCTGCGGCGGCTCACCGACCTCGTCCGGACCCACGCGGCGGGCGCGCTCGGCCACACCGACCGCGACGCCGTAGGCGCCGACGCACCGTTCACCGAGCTCGGGTTCGACTCACTCGCCGCCGTCGACCTGCGCAACCGGCTCGCCGCCGCGCTGGAGCTGCGGTTGCCGGCGACGCTCGCGTTCGACCACCCGAGCCCGGCACGGCTCGCGGCGTTCCTGCGCGACGAGCTGGTCCCGGCCGAACCCGCCGAACCGACTCGGCGCGCGTCCGTCGACCTGGCGACCGGCCAGGCCACCCCCGTTGTCGGGCGGATCGCCGAGATGAGCATCGACGACCTGGTCGCCACCGCGCTCGGCGGTGCGGCGGCACCCGAGACCGGAACGACAGGAGAGAACGCGTGACCACCCAGGAGACCGCCGCCGACGAGCGTGTCGTCGCCGCGCTGCGGGCGGCCCTCACGGCGAACGAGCGGCTGAAGGCCGAAGTCGCCGCGCTCACCGCCAGGGCGACAGAGCCGATCGCGATAGTCGGCATGGGCTGCCGCCTGCCCGGCGACGTCCGTTCCCCCGACGACCTGTGGGCACTCGTCGCGCAGGGCCGCGACGGCATCGGACCTTTCCCCGACGACCGCGGCTGGGACCTCGACGCGCTGTACCACCCGGACCCCGACCACGCGGGCACCAGCTACACCCGCCACGGCGGATTCCTGCGCGACGCCGGTGACTTCGACGCACGCTTCTTCGGCATCTCGCCACGCGAGGCACTGGCCATGGACCCGCAGCAGCGGCTGTTCCTGGAAGCCGCGTGGGAGGTCTGCGAGCGGGCCGGCATCGACGCGGTGTCCCTGCGCGGCAGCCGCACCGGCGTGTACGCGGGCGTCATGTACCACGACTACGGCACCGGCTACCGCGACGAGCGCTTGGAGGGCTTCCAGGGCGCCGGGGTCGCGGGCAGCGTGGTGTCCGGCCGGGTCGCCTACCACCTCGGGTTCGAGGGCCCGGCAGTCACGGTCGACACCGCGTGCTCCTCCTCGCTCGTCGCGCTGCACCTGGCGAGCCAGGCGCTGCGGGCGGGCGAGTGTGACCTCGCGTTCGCCGGCGGTGTCGCGGTGATGGCGCAGCCCTCGACGTTCGTGGAGTTCTCCCGGCAGCGGGGGCTCGCGCCCGACGGCCGGTGCAAGGCCTTCGCGGCCGCGGCGGACGGCACCGGTTGGTCCGAGGGCATGTCGCTGGTGCTGCTGGAGCGGCTGTCCGATGCCCGTCGCAACGGTCATCCGGTGCTGGCGGTCGTGCGGGGGAGTGCGGTCAACTCCGACGGTGCCTCCAACGGTCTCACCGCGCCCAACGGTCCGGCACAGCAGCGGGTCATCCGGTCCGCACTCGCCGCAGCCGGTCTCGATCCGTCCGAGGTGGACATGGTGGAGGCGCACGGCACGGGCACGACGCTCGGTGATCCGATCGAGGCGCAGGCCGTGCTCGCCGTCTACGGCCAGGACCGCGAGACCCCGCTGTGGCTGGGGTCGCTGAAGTCGAACATCGGGCACACCCAGTCGGCGGCGGGCGTCGCCGGCGTCATCAAGGCGGTGCAGGCGATCCGGCACGCCACCATGCCGAAGACGTTGCACGTCGACGAACCCAGCCCGCACGTGGACTGGTCGGCGGGCGCGGTGGAGCTGCTGACCGAGGCACGACCATGGCCCGCGGTGGCCCGTCCGCGCCGCGCCGGGGTGTCCGCGTTCGGGGTCAGCGGCACCAACGCCCACGTGATCGTCGAGCAGGCACCCGACCTTCCCGAACAGTCGGGTGTGGCGGGCGGGGCCGACGAGGGGCCGGTGCCGTGGGTGCTGTCGGCCCGCACGGCGGCCGCGCTGTCCGCGCAGGCGTGGCGGCTGGTCGAGCACGTCGAGGCGCACCCGGAGCTGACCGCCGACGCGGTCGGCCGCGCGCTCGCCACCGGGCGCGCACACCTGGAGCACCGTGCCATGGTTCTCGGCGCCGATCGCGCCGCGCTCGTCAACGGGGTCCGCAACCTGGCCCGCGGTGAGCCGTCCCCCGGGGTCGTGTCCGGCACCGTCACCGACGGCACCCTCGCGTTCCTGTTCGCCGGCCAGGGCAGCCAACGCCTCGGCATGGGCCGCCAGCTGCTGCGCTTCCCCGCGTACGCCGACGCGTTCGACGCCGTCGCCGCCGAGTTGGACCGCGGCCTGCCGCGCCCGCTGCGCGACGTCGTGTTCGCCACCGGGGGCACCGCCACCGCCGCCGCGCTCGACCGCACCGAGTTCACCCAGCCCGCGCTGTTCGCGGTCGAGGTGGCGCTCGTGCGGCTGCTGGAGCACTGGGGCGTCCGGCCCGACGTGCTCGCCGGCCACTCGGTGGGCGAGATCGTGGCCGCGCACGTGGCCGGCGTGCTGCCGTTGTCGGACGCGGCCGACCTCGTCACCGCGCGGGGCAGGCTCATGCAGCGACTCCCGGCCGGTGGCGCGATGGTCGCGGTCAGCGCGGGTGAGGAGGAGGTCGCGCCGCTGCTCGCCGGCCACGAGCACGAGGCCGCCATCGCCGCGGTCAACGGTCCCACGTCGGTCGTGCTGTCCGGCGCCGAGGCGGTCGTGCTGGACATCGCCGCGCGCCTGCGTGCCGAAGGCCACCGCACCAAGCGGCTCCAGGTCAGCCACGCGTTCCACGCGCCGCAGATGGCGCCCATGCTCGCCGAGTTCCGCGCCGTCGCCGAGCGGCTGACCTACGCGCCGCCCACGATCTCGGTCGTGTCCAACGTGACCGGCCGGTTCGCCACCGGCGACGACCTCGTCACCGCCGACTACTGGGTGCGCCACGTCCGCGCCACCGTCCGGTTCCACGAGTCGGTGCGGACGCTGGAGGCCGACGGGGTGCGCACCTTCCTCGAGGTGAGTCCGGGTGACGCGGTCACCGCCATGACCCACGAGAGCCTCACGACGTCGGCGGAGGCACTGCCGGTGCTCCGCCGCGACCAGGGCGACTGCCGCTCGTTCCTGGCGGCGCTCGGTCGCCTGCACACCAGGGGCCGATCGCTGACCGTGCCGCCGCCGCGCGGGCACGTGCCACTGCCCACCTATCCGTTCGAGCACAAGCGTTACTGGCTGGAGACCACCGTGACCACGACCGACCACACGACCGTGACCATCCCGGCGGAGACCGTCGAGGCCGAGGAGCGGACCGGTGGCGAGCTGTCCGCCGGGATTCTGGCCGGGCTGCCCGCGGCCGACCGCAGGAAGACCCTGGTCGAGACCATCATCGGCCTGGCCGTGACCGCGCTCGGCCACGACGACCACGACGAGATCGACGAGGAGACCGGCTTCTTCGACGTCGGGTTCAGCTCGCTGACCGCCGTGGAGGTGCGCAACCAGCTCGGCGAGATGACCGAGCTGGACCTCAGCCCGATGCTGCTGTTCGACCACCCGACACCGGGCATGCTCGCCGACCACCTGACCGAGCGCCTGTCCGCAGTGGACAAGGCGTGACCCCGTTCCCCAACACAGACTTCGACAGGAGTGAGGACATGTTCGACGTCGACACCTACCTGAGGCACCTCGACCACCGGGGCTCCACCGCCCCGACGGCGGAGAACCTGCGCGCACTGCACAAGCGGCACATGATGACCGTGCCGTTCGACAACTCCCGCAACGCGGCCAAGGGCCTCGCGATCTGGGACGACGTCGACGCGGGCGCCGATGTGTTCTTCCAGGCGCTGATCACCGAGCGGCAGGGCGGCATCTGCCACGAGCTCTCCGGCCTGTTCCGCGCGTTGCTTCTCGAGCTGGGTTACGACGTCACGATCGTCTCCGCCGGCGTGCGCGGCGCGAACGACCAGTTCGGACCGGACCTGGAGCACATGCTGAACCTGGTGCGGATCGACGGCGAGCAGTGGCTCGTCGACGTCGGGTTCGCCGGACCGTCGTTCACCGAGCCGGTGCGGGTCAGCGCCGATGTCCAGACGCAGAACGGGTTCGACTACCAGGTCGTGCCCGACGGTGAGCACCTCGTGCTGCGCCGCCGGGGCGTGGGTGCCGACTGGCAGGCCGTGTACCGGTTCACGCTGCGGGAGCGGCACTACGCGGAGTGGAAGGCGATCGTCACCGGCGAGAACGACGACCCGTACTGGCACTGGGCGGGCGAGATGATCGCCGCGGGCACCGTGATCTACGGCCACGCCTACGAGACCGGCCAGCTGCTGCTCGTCGGCCGCAGGCACCTGCGTGCCGAGGACGGCGTCGACCACGTCCGCGTGCTCGCGAAGACCGCCGACTACGAGGGCGCCATCGACCACATCCTGCACCCCGAGGTGGGTGTGCGGTCGTGAGCACCGGATCCGACGTCCTGGTCGTCGGCGACGGACCGGTCGGCCAGACCCTCGCCGTGCTGCTGGCACGGCGAGGCTGGTCGGTCACCGTCGTGGACCGCTGGCCCGAGCCGTACACGATGTCGCGTGCGGTCGCGTTCGACAGCGAGGCCGCCCGCGTGCTGTCCGCGCTCGGCATCACCGGTTTCGTCGCGAACGACACCGAGCCATCCGGCCGGTACGTGTGGCGCAACGCCGAGGGCAAGGTGCTGCTGGACATCCAGGGCGCGAACACCGGCTGGTGCCACTGGCCGGACTCGACCTCGATGTACCAGCCGGGCCTCGAGGCCGCGTTGACCGCGCGCGGCGCCGAGCTGCCCACCCTGACCGTCCTGCGTGGCCGCGAGGCCGTCGAGGTCGCCGACCACGGCGACCACGTCGAGCTGACCTGTGTGGACAGGGCGGGCGAGCGGACGGTGCTGTCCGCGCGCTGGCTGGTCGGGTGCGACGGTGCCAACAGCTTCGTGCGCGGGCACATCGGCACGGACATGCACGACCTGCGCTTCTCCCGCGACTGGTTGATCTGCGACGTTGTGCCGCACGACCCGCGACCCTTCGACCCCAACAACCTGCAGGTGTGCGACCCGGCACGGCCGAGGACCGCCGCGTCCGCCGGACCGGGCCACCGCCGGTGGGAGTTCATGCGTGTCGACGGCGAGACGGTCGAGGAGCTGAACACGCCGGAGAGCGCGTGGCGGCTGCTCGCGATGTTCGACGTCACGCCGGACAACGCGACCCTGCTGCGGCACGCTGTCTACAGCTTCCAGGCGACCTGGGCCACGAGGTGGCGGTCCGGCCGTGTGTTCATCGCGGGCGACGCCGCGCACGTCATGCCCCCGTTCGCGGGGCAGGGCATGTGCTCGGGCATCCGCGACGCGGCGAACCTCGCGTGGAAGCTCGACCTCGTGCTCGGTGGCCGGGCCGGCGACACCCTGCTGGACACCTACGAGCTGGAACGCGGCCGCCACGTCCGGCACGCGGTGCGGATGTCGGTGGACCTCGCCAAGGTGATCTGCCAGCTCGACCCGGCGGCCGCGGCCGACAGGGACACGGTGATGATCGCGGCCCGCGAACGCGGCGTCGGCGCCGGGGCCCCTCAGGCGCCCGTCCACCCGCTGCACGAGGGGGCGCTGCACGACGTGCGGCCCCGCGGCCTGGCCGGCAGGCTCAGCCCGCAGGCACACGTGCGGCGCGGCGCGGCGACCGGCCTGTTCGACGACGTCGTCGGCACCGGGTTCGTGCTGCTGTCCACCGAGGACCCCCGGCCACACCTCGACGAGGCGGACGTCGCGTTCCTCGCGGAGCTGGACGTCAGGATCGTCACCGTCGTTCCGGCCGACGACCCGAGGGCCGGGAACGGAGCGACCGCGGTCGCCGACGTCGACGGCGTCTACCTGCCCTACCTGGAGCAGGCGGGCGCCAGGGCGGTGCTCATTCGGCCGGACTTCTACGTGTACGGCCAGATCGGACGGCCCGAGGACTACCGCGCGGTGGTCGCGAGCCTGCGCCACCACGTGAGCGCGGCCGTCCTGACGCACTGAGATATCCCACAGCAGAACACGACTCCGGCGCGGACCTCGACCGAGGTCCGCGCCGGAGTCGTGTGCCACACCCCTTGGTGACTCGGGTGCGCACGATGGGGAACCCCCGGCACTCCTACCGGGGGTTCCCCATGGCGCGGCAGTGTGTGCGGGCCCGGGGAGGAGGGGGCGTGTCGCCGGGCCCGCACACACGGTGCGAACGGCGACGCGGGCGGGGTTCCGGGAGCGGAACCCCGCCCGCGTCGCCGTCGGGACCGTCCGGGAGGCGGTCGTACCGGACGGGTCAGGCGGTCGCCGGCTCGGTCTTCGCCGGCGGTTCGTCAACCGGCTCCTCGGCCGCGGGCTCCGGCGTGTCCTGCCCGGACCCGCGGAGCAGCGCGACCGCCAGGACCAGTGCGGCGGCGACGAATACCGCGGCGATCACGAACGCGACGCGGTAGGCGCCCACGAGCGCCGCCGACTCGTCCTCGCCGGAGGCCAGCAGCGCGTCGGTCCGCGCCGTGACGACCGCGCTCAGCACAGTCAGGCCGATGGCGCCGCCGATCTGCTGCGTGGTGTTGAACAGTCCGGACGCGATGCCGGAGTCGGCCGGCGAGACGGACGACATGCCAAGGCCCATCATCGCGGGTGCCGCGAGGCCGAAGCCCAGCCCCATGAGGAGCGTCGCAGGCAGGAAGTCCGCCAGGAACGTGCCGCCCACCCGAACCGTGGCCAACAGCGCGAAGGCGGCGACGATCAGCACGAGTCCGGTGTAGAGGATCGTTCGCTGCCCGAACCGCATGATCAGCCGTGCGGACAGGAACAACGAGATCAGCGCGATCACCACGGCGATCGGCACGTACGCCAGACCGGCCTGCAGCGAGCTGTAGCCCAGGACCCGCTGCAGGTACAGCGTGCCGAAGAACAGCAGCCCGAACATCCCGGCGATCATCAGGAACTGCACGACGTTCGCCACCGACAGCCCCCGCGAGGAGAAGATCTTGAGCGGGACCAGTGGCCGGGCGGCCCTGGCCTGTCGGACGACGAACGCGACGAGCAGCAGCACCGCCACCGGCACGAGGACCAGCGTCTGCGTGGCGCCCCAGCCGATGTTCTCCGCGTTCACGATGGTGTAGACGAGCAGCATCAGCCCGCCGGTGACGAGCGCGGCGCCGAGGAAGTCCGCGCCCTTGCGCACGCCCATGCCCTGGTCGGTCGGCACCGCGCGCATCGCGACCAGCACGACGGCCGCGCCGATCGGGGCGTTGATGAAGAAGATCCAGTTCCAGCTGACGAGGTCGGTGAGCACGCCGCCCAGGAGCGGGCCGACGGCGCCACCACCGGCCGACGCGAAGCTGTACGCGCCGATCGCCTGCGCCTGCTTGCGCGGCTCGTCGTACATCGTGGCCACCATGCCGAGGATGCACGCCGACGCGATCGCGCCGCCGATGCCCTGCAGGAACCGGAAGATGATGAGCATCGCCTCGGTAGTCGCGAAGCCGCACAGCAGCGACGCCGCGCTGAACAACGCGATGCCGGTGATGAACACGTACTTGCGGCCGACCAGGTCGCCGAGCCTGCCGGCGAGCAGCAACAGCCCGCCGAACGGGATCACGTAGGCGTTGACCACCCACACGAGGTTCGCCGAGGAGAACCCGAGACTGCTCTGCACGGTGGGTAGCGCGACGTTCACGATGTTCTGGTCGATGACGATCATCATCTGGCCGGCGCAGAGCACGACGAGCGCCAACCACCGCAGTCCGGTCATCCGCTTGTCGGGCAGGCCCATGGTTGTCTTCCCTTTCGATGGTGCGTTCATGTGTTTCCGTCCTTCATCATCGGGGAGGCGGTTGCCGCGCGGAAGAAAGCACTTTTTTGTGACTGCGTCACATCGATGTGACTACTGGTCGCCTGCCCCGGCGCCGAGCAACTCGGCGACCTGTTCCGCGAGTGCTGTGGCCTGCGCCAGGTTGAGCCGGGGATCGCAGGTCGTCGCGTACCGAGCGGTCAGGCCGTGGTCGTCGCGGATGTCGCCGGTCGTGTCGTCAAGGCATTCGGTCACCGGGTCACCGGTGAGTTCCAGGTGGAGCCCGCCGGGATGCGTCCCCATCTCCCGGTGCACCGCGATGAAGTCCGCCACCTCCTTCCCGATGTCGGACAGGTGCCGGGTCTTGTAGCCGGCCCTGGACTCGAACGTGTTGCCGTGCATGGGGTCGCATTGCCACACGACCTCGTGGCCGGTGGCGGTCACCCGTGCCACGATCGCCGGCAGCACGTCGTGCACCCGGCCTGCGCCCAGGCGCGTGATGAGCGTGAGGCGACCGGGCTCGCACCGGGGGTCGAGGCGTTCCACGTACTCGGCGGCCTGCGCAGGCGTCGTCCCCGGACCGAGCTTCACGCCGATCGGGTTGGCGACGAGCCGGGCGAACTCGACGTGCGCGCCGTCGAGTTGCCTGGTGCGCTCGCCGATCCACAGGAAGTGCGCCGACCCCGCGTACAGCCGGTGCCGCCCGCCGAACTCGCCGACCCGCACGAGCGGTCGTTCGTAGTCCAGCAGCAGGGCCTCGTGGCTTGTGCGCACCTCGTGCCCGGCGATCGCCCTGACCTCGGTCAGCGTGGTGCGCGACGCCAGGTAGGCACGCACCATCCGCGCCGGGTCGGGCGTGCGAGCCGCGATGTCGGGCTGCGGGGCGTTGACGATGTCACCGCGGTAGACCGGCAGCCCCAGGGCGTCCCGGTCCTGGGAGCGCGGTTTGGCGTACTGGCCGGCGATGCGGCCGACCGGCACGACGTCGAGCCCGCTGCGTTCGGCGATCACTCCCGCCATCCGCAGCAGCGTGCGCACGGTGCCGTGCACGTGTTCGGGCGTGCCCTCGGCGAAGGTCTCGGCGCAGTCACCGCCCTGCAGGAGGAAGGCCTCGCCGCGGGCGACGGCGGCGAGGTCGGTGGTCAGCGCGCTCACCTCGGCGGCCGTCACCAGCGGCGGCACCTGTGTGAGGAACGCGTCGACCGACGTGAGCAGTGACGTGTCGCCCCATTCCGGTTGCTGCGCGGCCGGGCGGCGCACCGCGTCGGCGAGCGCGGTCGGCATTGCCAGGTTCATGAGTCGATTGAATGACGCGCGTATCCCCTACCCGCACCCCTAGGAACACCCACAGAATTCCGGTGACCGGGTTCCCGGCGGCCCCGTGATTAGCATCGGTCGGTATCGTCGGAAATACAAGGAGAGTGTTATGCCGGGCCGTTGGCTGTTCGTCCGAATGCATGGTCCCACCCGCGTGCCGAGCCGGGGTGAGCTTCCTCTCTCGCTCGGCGAGACCGCGCGCCTGCTTCGCGCCGCCGACCCGTGCGCGTGCCTGTTCTTCGACCGCACCGGCACCGCGGGTGACACGCTGGAGGTGTGGCTCGACGCGCGGCCCGATGTCCGCGCCGCGGCCGCGCGCCTGCTGCGCGTCCCCGGCGGTGGCTGGGTCACCACGGCGCTGCGCCCTGCCGACCGCCCGGCCGACCATCTCCCGTACGGCGGTCACGACGTGTTCGACGAGCTGGCCGCCGTGTCCAGCGAGCTGGCGCTCCACCCGCTCGGGGGCGACCAGGTGGACTTCGCGGTCGCGCACCTGCGCGGGCTTTTCGCCATCGCCGGCGACCGGGCCCAGGCCATCGCCTTCGAGTGCTGGCGGCACTGGTCGGCCACGTTGAGCCCGACGCGCCGCGTGGCGGAGTCGGTCGAGGCCGCGCTGCGTGCCGGCACACTGCCGCACACCCGGCCACCGCGGCTCGCCGCCTACCTCACCGCCACCGAGCGGGCCGTGCTCGGGCAGCGGTCCCGCGCCGCGCTGCCCGCCCCCTACCTGGTGTTCACCCAGGCGCTGGGCACCCACGCGCGCCTGGCGCTGCCGCCGTCGGTCGGCGCCGCCGCCGCGCTGACCGTCCGCAACGAGCTGGCCGACCGGACCGTCTCCGCGCTGTCGGGACGGTCGGCGTGAGCACCCAGGAGGTGCACGTCGAGCTCGGCGAACGCTCCTACGCCGTGCGCATCGGACCCGGCGTGCGCCACGAGCTGCCCGAGGTCGTCGCCAAGGTGGGCGCGCAGCGCGCCGCCGTGGTGTCCGCGCGACCGCGGGAGTGGACGCCGGACCCCGGCGTGCCACACACGCTGATCACCGCACGCGACGGCGAGGAGGACAAGACGCTCGCCGCGGTGGAGAGCCTGTGCGAGGCGTTCGCCGAGTTCGGCCTCAACCGCGGCGACGTGGTCGTCTCGTGCGGCGGCGGCACCACCACCGACACCGTCGGGCTGGCCGCCGCGCTCTACCACCGGGGCGTCGCGGTGGTCCACCTGCCGACCACCCTCCTCGCGCAGGTCGACGCGAGCACGGGCGGGAAGACCGCGGTGAACCTGTCGCGGGGCAAGAACCTCGTCGGCACCTACTGGCAGCCCGACGCTGTCCTGTGCGACACCGACTACCTCGCGACGCTCCCCGCCCGCGAGTGGGTCAACGGGTACGGCGAGATCGCGCGCTGCCACTTCATCGGCGGCGGCGACCTGCGGGACCTCCCGATCACCGAGCAGATCACGGCGAGCGTGGCGCGCAAGGCCGCCGTGGTCTCCAGTGACGAGCGCGACGCGGGCCCGCGGCACCTGCTGAACTACGGCCACACCCTGGGCCACGCGCTGGAGTGGGCGACGGACTACCGGCTGCGCCACGGTGAGTGCGTCGCGATCGGCACGGTGTTCGCCGGCATGCTCGCCGGCGCACTGGGCCGCATCGACACGACCCGCGTCGACGAGCACCTCGCGGTGGTGCGCCACTACGGCTGTCCGTGGCGGCTCCCGGCCGGCGTGGCCGCCGAGGAACTGGTACGACTCATGCGCCTGGACAAGAAGTCACTGGGCGACCTGACCTTCGTCCTCGACGGCCCCGCCGGTGCGGAACTGGTGCGGAACGTGCCGGAGCACGTCGTCGCCGACGTGCTCGCGGCCATGCCCAGGGACTAGTGCGGTGTCCACCAACGTTCATTGGTGGACACCGCACCACTAGTCGGCGACGAGGTGCATGAGGGCTCGGGCGGCGAGGCGGTAGCCGAACGTGCCTAGCCCCACGACCACGCCCGACGCCAGCGGCGCCAGGACCGACTCGTGCCGGAACCGCTCTCGCGCCCACACGTTCGAGATGTGCACCTCGACCCACGGCCTCGGGTAGGCGGCCAGCGAGTCGCGCAGGCTCCACCCCGCCATCATCAGCGCGCCGGGGTTCACGATGGCCCCCACGGTGTCGGCGCTCGCGTTCACCGTGCGGACGAGCTCGCCCTCGACATCGTCCTGGACGCTCGTCACCGTCCAGCCCCGCTCGGCGACCTCGTCGGCCACCGCCTTCTCCACGTCGGACAGCGTGTCGGTGCCGTACACCGCCGGCTCGCGCCGGCCGAGAATGCCCAGGTTCGGTCCGTTCAACAACAACAGCCGGCTCATCGCGCCACCTTCCCGAATTGTGTTCCGTCTCCCACAACTAGCAGGAACGTGCGCCCGTGCCATTTTTCTGTGGACGTTCCCGAGAATGTCAGGGGGTGGTTAGGGGATGGGTCGAAAATATATCGACGGTAATGTCGGAACCAGTTGAAACGTCTTTCCCCAGTCGGCGTTAAGGAATCTCATGGTCTCACGAATTGTCTCCGCACTTCCGGAGTGGCCGCGGTTCGACGACGCGGAGCGCACCGGTCTGCTCCGGGCGCTCGAACAGGGCCAGTGGTGGCGCATGGGTGGTGGCGAGGTCGACGCGTTCGAGCGCGAGTTCGCCGCCCACCACGGCGCCGACTACGCGCTGGCCGTCACGAACGGCACGCACGCGCTGGAGCTGGCCCTACAGGTGCTCGGCGTCGGATCGGGTGACGAGGTCATCGTGCCCGCGTTCACGTTCATCTCCTCGTCGCAGGCCGCACAACGGCTCGGCGCCGTCGCGGTGCCGGTCGACGTCGACCCGGTCACCTACTGCCTCGACCCGGCCGCCGTCGAGCGTGCGGTCACGAACCGGACCAGGGCGATCATGCCCGTCCACATGGCCGGTCACATGGCCGACATGGACGCGCTCGGCAAGCTCGCCGCCGACAGCGGGGTGCCCCTGCTGCAGGACGCCGCCCACGCACACGGCGCGACCTGGCGGGGCCGCCGAGTCGGCGAGCTGGGCTCGGTCGCCGCGTTCAGCTTCCAGAACGGCAAGCTCATGACGGCGGGCGAGGGCGGCCTCGTGACCTTCGCCGACCGGGAGCAGTACGACCAGGGCTTCCTGCGGCACAGCTGCGGCCGCCCGCCCGGCGACCGCGGCTACTTCCACCAGACCTCCGGTTCGAACTTCCGGATGAACGAGTTCTCCGCCGCGGTCCTGCGCGCCCAGCTCGGCAGGCTGGCGGAGCAGGTGTCGGTACGGGAGCAGCGTGCGTCGCTGTTGACCCGCCTGCTCGGCGACATCGACGGCGTCGTTCCGCAGGGCCGCGATCCGCGCTGCGACAGCAACCCGCACTACATGGCCATGTTCCGCGTCCCGGGCACCACCGAACAGCGCCGCAACGAGCTCGTGGACCAGCTCATCGAGCGCGGCGTCCCCGCGTTCGCCGCGTTCCGCGCCATCTACCGCTGCCCCGGCTTCTGGGAGACCGGCGCACCTGAGGAGACGGTGGACCAGATCGCCGCGCGCTGCCCGAACACCGAGGCCATCTACGCCGACACGATCTGGCTGCACCACCGCACGCTGCTCGGCACCGAGGAGCAGATGCACGAGGTCGCCGAGTCGGTCGCCGACGTGCTGGGGCGGTCGTGAGCGGGCCGCTGCGCGTCGCCGTGATCGGCCTCGGTTGGGCGGCCCGATCCATCTGGCTGCCCCGCCTCGCGGCGAACTCCCGGTTCGTCCTGGCGGCCGCGGTCGACCCGGATCCCGCCGCGCGGGCCGAGGCCGGCGCACCGGTGGAGTACGCCACGGTTGACGAACTGCCGTCCGACGCGGTGGACCTGGCGATCGTCGCCGCGCCCAACCACCTCCACGCCGCGGTCGCCGAGAAGCTGCTCAGCGCGGGCGTCCCGACGTTCGTCGAGAAACCGGTGTGCCTGACCACCGGTGAGGCGGACCGCCTGGCCGCCGCGGAGGTGGCGGGTGGCACGGTCCTGCTCGCCGGCAGTGCGTCCCGGTACCGCGCGGACGTGCGGAGGCTGATCGAGGTCACCGCCGACCTCGGCGAGCTGCGCCACGTCTCGCTGTCCTGGGTGCGAGCGAGGGGCATCCCGAACGGCGTCGGCTGGTTCACCCGCCGTGGCCTCGCGGGCGGCGGCGCACTGGTCGACCTCGGCTGGCACCTGCTCGACAACGTCCTGCCCTTGCTGGGCGGCTCGCGTGTCGAACAGGTCGCAGGCACGGTGTCCGCCGACTTCCTTGGCCACGCCGGCGCCCACGCCGGGTGGCGACAGGAAGGCGCCACGTCCGGCGGCGACGTCGAGGACACCGCCCGCGGCTTCCTCGTGACCCGCGCCGGGCTGTCGGTGTCCCTCACCGCTCGGTGGGCGTCGCACCAACCGGTGGACGTCACGACCATCGCGGTCGAGGGCAGCGACGGCGTCGCGACCCTGGAGTGCACCTTCGGCTTCAGCCCCAACCGGCGCGACGCCGCACTGACCGTGATCCGTTCCGGGCAGGTCACCCGGGTGCCCGTACCTGCCGAGGAGATCGGCGCGGAGTACGACCGCCTGCTCGACGCCCTGGCCGACCGAGTGCACGACCCGGCCGTGCGCGGCACCGCCGTCGCCGAGGCCAGGCAGGTGGTGCACGTGATCGAGCGGTTGTACGAGGCGGCGCCGCTCCTGTCGACCAGGTCGGTCCGACCGGTGCGCGCCGTGGTGTTCGACCTGGACGGCGTCGTCGTGGACAGCTTCGCGGTGATGCGCGCGGCGTTCACCGAGGCGTACCGGCAGGTCGTCGGGGACGGGGAGCCGCCGTTCGCCGAGTACAACCGCCATCTCGGCCGGTACTTCCCGGACATCATGCGGATCATGGGCCTTCCGCTGGAGATGGAAGGCCCGTTCGTCCGCGCGAGCACCCGCCTCGCGGGCGAGGTCACCCTGTTCCCCGGCGTTCACGACCTGCTGACGGACCTGCGCGACCGCGGCATCCCAACGGCCGTCGCCACCGGCAAAGCGGGCTGGCGGGCACGGTCGCTGCTGGAACGGCTCGGCGTGCTGCACCTGTTCGACCACGTACTCGGCTCGGACGAGGTGGCACACGCGAAACCCGCCCCGGACATCGTGATCCGCGCGCTGGAGCTGCTCTCGACCGCCCCACAGGACGCGGTCATGATCGGCGACGCGGTCACGGACCTGACGGCCGCGAAGGCCGCCGGCGTCCGGGCGATCGCCGCCCTGTGGGGCGAAACCGACGAGCAGGCCCTACTGGCAGAGGAACCCGACGACGTGCTCCGCACGCCGAGCGACCTCACACGGATTTGCCGTCTGACGGCGCCAGCGACCCGGCCCGCACTCGCCCACCGCTGACCGCCAGGCGCCGACGGGGTGTGCGCGGCCAGTCGTCGTCCGGTGTCGTGGACGGCCGCCACATCCCGATCGACCATGACATCGTGGTCGATCGACGCCGCGCACGCCGCGCTGGCCAGAACCGAAGGACAGTGCCGACTCACCATCCCCGCCGGTCACGACGCGTTCATGCCGCTGTTCGACCTGTTCGTGGTCGACCTGATCGCACAGAACCGCAAGGCGTGCCTGGATATCACCGGGGTTGACGGCTACGCCGTCGTGCGAGTGCCCTTCTGGGTGTGGCGGACAGGCAAGGCGCGGTCGGGACATTCTGCATCCGTACGCCGTCGAACATGACGACGTATTCAAGGTTCCCGTGGCCGCTGCGCGCAACACAGTTGGTGGTGGCGTCCACGTAGGTGGTGGTGTCGTTTGCCGTCGCCGAGGGACCACTGCGTTGCCAGTCGTGGGATCATCGCCGAGGGCTTGGAAGTAGAACGGGTTATCGTGCGGTTCTTTGGCTACCGCCGCGCTCTCGAACGTCTGATATGCGGCAGAAGAGGATGTTCGGGTCGCTGCCCTCCTGGTCAGATCGGAGGGGGTTCGGTCAGCACAGTGCCGACTCGACCGCGCCGCGTACGTTGGCGGTGTCGCCGTTGGTCAGGTGTCCGTTGGCCACGGCGAACGCTGATCGGCCGTCGTGGGTGGCGGCGGTGAAGGAGTCGTAGCCGGGCATGTTGCCGGCGTGTCCCCACGCCACACCGCCGCAGGGCAGGGGGATCTCGCGGATTCCGAGACCGTAGTCGGGCCCTTCGGCGGGCACCGTGGTTAGCATCTGTGCGAGCAGGTCGGGGCGCAGCACCTTGCCGGCCAGCAGTGCTCGCACGAAGCGCGTCAGGTCCGGGCCGGTGGAGATCAGTGCTGCGGCGGCGCCGGGAAGGCTGGGCTCGAGCTCGGTCACGTCCGCGACCGGCTGGCCGGGAAAGGCGTAGTAGCCGTGCGCGTGCGGTCCCTGGATCCGCTTGTCACCGGCCTGCGGGTAGGTGGTCTGCCACAGTCCGAGCGGCCGGATGAGCCGGTCGGTGATTTCCGCGCCGACATCGTTGCCGGTCACGGCTTCGACCAGCATCCCGAGCACGATGTACCCGGTGTTGGAGTACGCCCACCCCGTACCGGGGTCGAACAGCGGCGGGTGGCTCAACCCGAGCTCCACCAGTTCCTCGGGCCGCCACGGGTGGTTGTTCGCATCCGGGTCGGCCAGCACGTCGCTGATGTAGTCGGCCATCCCACTGGTGTGCTGCAGCAGTTGCCGCACGGTGACTCTGGCGCCGTCATATCCGTTGCCCCGCACCAGACCCGGCAGATACTGCTCGATCGGCGCGTCCAACCCCACCGTGCCCTCACCGACGAGCTGCAGTACCACCGCGGCGACGAACATCTTGGTGTTGCTGGCCACCCGCACCCGATCCCACGGTCGGATCGGCCGGTCGACGCCCAACTTGCCCGTGCCGCTGCTGACCGTCCAGCGCCGGTGCCGGTCCTGGGCGAAGACCATCGCGCCGGGCACCCCACGCGCGGTGAAGCCGTCCACAACCGCCTGGACATCAGCATGATCGCCGGTGTGACCGCCATCCGGTTGCGCGGCGACCGGCGCGGCGGTCAGGCAGCCCGCGCCGAGCGCAAGCGCTACCGAACCCGCGACCAGCCGCCGAGATTTCCTTGTTCGCATCACATAACCCCCAAGGTCGTGTCATGACCGGACCGAACGTTACGTGCAAGATCGACACCCGAACATCCGGCAGACCCCCCGAAACGTCCTGCGGACAACCCCACCATGCGATTCGATGTCCACCGTGACATTCCGCTCAGCCGGCTTCCGACGGCGTTGAGCACGGCAAGAACCTTGAGCCAACTCGAAACCAACCAACCCCGAGCGACGGCACTGTTCCGTCGGAACACGCGTGTGAACGAGGCCTTCGGCATCCCGTGGAACCGTCACATCGGGCCGAGTGAATGTACCGCCTACCGATACCGGCGTTCTTGGGCTGAAAGGAACGAGTGCAGTGCCGTCAGTTGAGGTGCCTGCCGCAGGTTGGCGAGATACTGCTGCCAGTTGTACTCGATTCCCTCACCGCGTTCGCAGGCCTCTGCCCGGGGACTGAATTTCACGAAGGGCCACGCGGCGTTCAGGTCGCGGACCAGCGTGCCACTTAGCCAGATGTGGATGGACTCGCCGACAGCTGCGAAGTACTGCCGCTGGCGAGGCGGAGACTGTGCGGCGCCCAGAACTGCATTGTGAACTCTCGTTCTTGACTACCCATGACTACGTCTACGCTTCGGTCCTCGTTGCGCACCACGGCGCCGACGTCTCGCCACCCGGGTGCCGACGGCGGAAGCACGTCAAGGTCGTAACCCGCCCGGTCGAACGCCGACTTCAGCGCGAGCCGCAGCGAGGACGCAGCGATATCCGGATAGAGACTCCAGTCCACCAGTTCCCCCGTCCCCCGCTACCGCAGCGTATCCGGTGTAAACGGCACCAGGTCCGTTCATCGGCTACGGATGACGTGGTGGTGTGGGCGACGGACTGGGGCTACGACTTGGGGCGTTGCCTTGTTCCCGCGGTCAGGAGATCGATCATCTCGGTGATACGTGCCGCCCGCAGCTCCGGGCGGCGTTTGGTGCCGTCGACCCAGCGCAGGTAGGCGCGGCGGTAGAATTGGGCGAGGGAGTCGAAGAACGCGGCAGCGGCCGGGTTGGCGTCGAGCGCGGTCGCGATGTCCTCGGCGAGGTCCGCGCGCTGCGGGCCTTCCGGGGACAGAGTCACCTTGACGTGGTCACCGGGCGACACGCCGTGGTCACGCCGCCATGCGGGGCCGAGAACGACACCACGGTCGGTGCCGAGGATCTCGATGACGCCACGGACACGCAGACCGTTGACGGTGCCGGTGATGTGATGTCGAGGTTTGACGCCCCAGACCTGGTCGGGGTCGAACGGCACGGGCACGAACACCCGGTCACGTCCGCTGGTGCTGAGCGTGGCAGTGAAACGACGTGCCGTCATAGAAGCGATCGTATTGGGAACCGGGGTCTACCGACACACATCGCGACCCCAGACCCTGAATCAGGAGGCCCGGAAACCGTTGCCGTGGAAGCCGGACAGCCGCCACGTTGTCTTGCCCGCCGTACAGTTCGACCTCAACGTGTTCCATGGATGCCATGGTGGTCAACGTCCTCGGCGCAGATCCACCGCGTTCTTCGCGACGTCCGCACATCGGCATGACCGGACGTTCGATCGCCGCGACCATGATCGATCCGCTCGGTGGACCTGGAACGTGTTCTCTCGGAGGATCACCTGTTGCTGGTGGGCCCACGACTGGCAACGTGGCGGTCCCTTCACACTGGCAGGCGACAGTGGCTCAGGGCGGCCCGGGCGTAGTCACCCAGTCTGCAGGAGGCCAGGCACCCGCAGTGGCGCCACATGGTCATGATCGGTGGAGACCAGCAGGTTCTCAGTCTTCGAGTGGGTGTCATGGTCTTACAGTCTTTCGACATTGGTCTAAAGTGGTCAGTGGTTTCCTGGTCTGGCTGCGGACCGATGGGTGCGGCACCGCAACCCCCAGAGGCCGCGGACACGGGTGACGTGCGCGTCGCTTCTGCTGGATCGGACGCCGAAGGGCTGTACGGTGGTGGTGCCGTGTAGGCGGTGGTGATGAGCTGAGCGGTACTCGTGAACTGGAGGAGCCTTCATATGTCGAAGCGCACCAGCAAGAAGAAGTCACGCAAGAAGCGCGGCGCGAACCACGGCAAGCGTCCGAACAGCAACTGAACGCACGCCGCGGCGGGCAGACCGGTCATCCACCCGGTCTGCCCGCGATGCCGGCAGCAGGTGGACGGTGATCGACCGGGTGAGTCGCCGGCCGCCGAGCAGCGTTCCCAGCTTCGGTCGCAGGCAGGACCAGCGCTCGCCGTCGTGCGCGGTTGCACGTTGACTGTGTGCGCGACCGGGAGCAGACACTGGGTCACCCTGTTCGGGCGGACTTGGGTATGGCCTGTCGCCCCCGCACGCCAGGGAGGTGCCCCCGGCTGGCGAGGCTGAGCCGACCGTCGGAAGGCTTCACGGCCTGCGAGTCAGGCCGGTAGCGCGTTGTTCGGCGCCGAACGATGCGAGAGCGTGGTCTCGATATTCGCTTGGTGGGGTGCCGTAGCTTGCGCGGAAGGCTCGCGTGAAGGTGCTGTGATCGTGGAATCCCCGGCGTGACGCGGTTCGATGGACGGGGGAGGGTCAACTGCGCGGGATCGCTGAGGTCGCGGCGCGCCCGTTCGAGGCGTTGGTGCCGAATCCGGGCCGCGACCGTGATGCCTCGGCGTCGGAACAGGCGGTGTGGATAGCTTTTGTCCCGCGATGGAATCCTACTTCTGTGGCGCTTGTTCGGTTCCGGCTTCGTCGGTGGTGTCGGCCGGCGATGACCCGCCTCGCGAGGCGGGGCGGACCTGGACGAGTGGAAGGAAGATCTCGTCGACGATCTCGACGAGAACGCTTTCGGGGATGGTGGTGACCCCGCCAAGGGTGTACTCGTTGCGGAGCAGGTCGACCGCGACCGTGGCGATCCGGGGTGTGAGCGCCTCGGGCCGGGCCTCCCCGCGCGCGACGGCTCGGGCGAGCATCCGCAGCCACGCGGTGTTTCCCGCGGGCACGACGTGTTCGCGCAGTTCGCGGAGCAGGCGAGGGTCGTCCGGGATCGCGGCGAGCAGGGCTCGCAGCACCTTGCTCACGGGAGAGGTCATGCGTGCGTTGGCGCGTTGCAGCAGTGCCAACGCGTCGGAGCGCAGAGAGCCGGTGTCGAGATCCAGTTCCGGGTCGGCGGGCAGGAGCTGTCGGTAGGCCGCGACGGCGAGTGTCGGCCGATCGGGCCAGCGGCGGTAGATCGCGTTCTTGTTCGTCTCCGCTCGCGCGGCCACCCGGTCCATCGTCAGGCCGACGTAGCCGCTGTGCACAAGCTCGTCCGCGGCTGCCCGCAGGATCGCCAGTTCCAGCGTGGCGCCACGCCTGCGTGTCTGACGAGGCGGAGCGGTGTCTCCCGCTCCCGCGTCCGAAGTCACTCGGTCATCCTGGTCATTATAGTGATCGCACCGTACCTTATCTTGCTTCTACGTGAGAACATGTGTAACTCGTTAAGGTACGATAGAGTACGCTAGGGTAACGTTGGTCGTCTCGGAGGGTTGAGATGAGTCGTGGTTCCTTGGTCGTCGGACTGCCCGTGGCGGGGTATTCGCACGAGACCTGGACGGGGCACCGAGGCCGGTCCAGGCGGCGCAACGCAATGACACGGGGCTGATCCGGGATGCGTGGGCGAGGCATCAACTACGACACGGGCGCCTTTCCGGCCCGGGTGCCGACGCGCACCGAGTTCGATCCGTCGGTCGTGGCGCGGGATGGACTCAGTCGCGCCAGTCGGCGGGGTGGAGGGTGGCGGCCACGAGGGTGGCGACGCCGCCGATGGTGAACGACAGGGTGGCCGGGGAGAACGCGCTCACCCTGCCATCGAAGTGGCCGGCGAGGGCGAACACCAGCAGCCACGCGAACCCGCACACCACCAACAGGATGATCCCGCAGACGCGCGCGAACCGCACGGCGCGGCTGCCGACCCTGGTGCCGAACAGCCGTAGCAGGGCGATCAGTGCGACCAGGATCACCAGGGCGAACACCCCGACGACGATCGCGGCCAGCTTTGCTTCGCCGCTGAACGGGCCGTCGCCGGAGTCGCCGAGGCCGAAGACCGCCGTGAGCAGGCCGATCGAGTCGTCGCCGTCGTCCGCCTTCTCGGTCGCTGTCAGGAACGGCAGGACATAGCCGAGCACCATGGCGACCGAGCCGATGGCCACCACCGTGCGGAATGCGGCGATCTCCAGGCGGTTCACGCGGTCCCGCAGCGCGTACATCTGGAGCCGCAGCTCCTTCACCTTGTCCTCAGCGGGCTTCTCGTCCATGCCGCATCCCCTCTCAACCGTCCACAAAGGAGAATAGGTGGAGCGTGAGCCGGTGGGGACGTGAACTCCCAACTTCGTGTCGGGTCCACATCGGATCCTGCGGCAAGGCCTGGTTCAGGCGGTGCGCGTGTCGTATGTCACGCGGTTGGCGAGTACGTCGTCCATGTTCGTCTCGGCCCAGGTCTTGACGGCGCGCATCATGAGACGCAGTGAGAGGCCCAGGTCGGTCAGCTCGTAGGAGACCGTGACCGGCACGGTCGGCGTCGCGGTGCGGGTGACCAGGCCGTCGCGCTCCAGGGAGCGCAGGGTCTGGGTGAGCATCTTCTGGCTGACGCCGGCCAGCATCCGCGCCAGCTCCGAGTAGCGCAGCGCACGGGACTCACCGTCGCCATCGCCCAGTGCGCACAGGATAAGCGTGACCCACTTGTCGGAGATCCGGTCGAGCAGCTTGCGGCTGGGGCATGCCGCGAGAAAAGCGTCGTACTCAGCCTTGGTCCGCGCTCGCTTCTGGGCCGCCGTCGTCGTCGCCATCGGGCACTCCTCTCACCTGCGGGTAGATTACGCACTCTGAGGTGCCTACTTCCCATTGGGATGTTACCGGCCAATACTGAAGCAGGCACCAAACACGGAAGGCAGATACTTGAACACCCTCTCCACGTCGCTTCCCGGCGGCACCCGGCCCCTGGGCGACCTGACCGTCACCCGGTTCGGCTACGGCGCCATGCAGCTCGCCGGCCCCGGAGTCATGGGTCCGCCCGCCGATCGCGACGGCGCACTCGCCGTCCTCCGCGAGGTCGTCGAGCTCGGCATCACCCACATCGACACCGCCGACGCCTACGGGCCGCGTGTCACCAACCAGCTGATCCGCGAGGCGCTGCACCCCTACCCCGAGTCGCTGCACATCGTGACCAAGGTCGGCGCGACCCGTGACCAGCAGGGCGGCTGGCCCCCGGCACGAAAGCCCGACGACCTGCGCCGCGCCGTCCACGAGAACCTGGAAACCCTCAGCCTCGAGGTGCTCGACCTGGTCAACCTCCGGCTCGGCAACGCCCAGGGACCCCAGCCCGAGCCGATCGCCGAGGCGTTCGAGGCCCTCGTGGAACTCCAGCGACAGGGCCTGATCCGGCACCTCGGGGTCAGCAACGCGACAGCGGACCAGGTCGCCGAGGCCCAGGCGATCGCGCCGATCGCGTGCGTGCAGAACATGTACAACCTCGCCTACCGCGCCGACGACGCGCTGATCGACAGGCTCGCCGAAGAGGGCGTCGCCTACGTGCCCTTCTTCCCGCTCGGCGGCTTCAGCCCACTGCAGTCCTCGGCACTGTCGGCCGTGGCCGCCCGGCTGGACGCGACACCGATGTCGGTCGCCCTGGCCTGGCTGCTGCGGCGGTCGCCGAACATCCTGCTGATTCCCGGCACCTCATCGGTGGCGCACCTGCGCGAGAACGCCGCCGGCGCGGGACTCACACTCACCGGCGAGGACCTCGCTGAGCTGGACGAGATCGGTCACCAGCGGGGCTGACCCACGGATCACCGCGCTCGCTTCGACCGGCGCCGCGATCGTGCTGGTTGCCCGGTCCGGGCGAGGTCGCGGGCACGCTTGGTCATCGCCTCGACCCGGGCCGTCAGACCGTCGGACGGCTCCTCGCCGGTCAGGTCGGTGGCCAGTTCGGCGTAGGCGGCCGCCAGCTTCCGCGACCCGTCGGTCGGGTGTCGGTCCAGCTCGATGATCAGCCCGGCCAGCACGGCGACCTTCGCGTTCAGTGACGCGCGGGCGTCCGACACGGCCTCGTCGTCGCCCCGCCGACGCGCGGCGAGCGTGCCGAGGCGGCGGCTGGCCAGGAACATGGTCGCCGCACCCCCGAGGACCGCCAGCACGGCCGCGCCGGCGAGCAGGTACCGGGGGAGGGACGCCTCGATGGTGCGGGGTCCGTCGGGCACGGAGCCGGACTTCACGAGCGCGTCGTAGTTCACGGCGAGGATCTTCACCGCCTCGAGTGGACGGTCGGCGAACTGGTCGGCGCCCTGCGCGATGACGTTCTCCGAGACGAACGCCTTGCCGAAGTTCTCGCCGTCGATGTCGGAGCCGGCGAACTGCGAGCAGCCGTAGTGGTCGAGCTCGTCGTCGCCGACGGTGAAGAACATGACCAGGGTGCCGGCGGCCGCGTCCGCGACGTCGTCGCAGGCGTCGCCGAAGTCGGCGCCCTGGTCGAGGAACACCACGACGAGCCTGCGGTTGCCGATGACCCGCTCCGCCGCGGCCACGTCGAGGTCGGTGCCGGGTGCCGCGTACACGGAGGACACCCGCACCTGTCTGGCGACCGGGCCGTCGAAGATGCCGGCCGACCACGTGGCCCACCCGGCGAGCACCAGCAGGCCGACGACGGCGACGCCGAACGGTGTGGCGAGGAACCGGGTCAGCCGCGCCATGCGACACCACCCGCTAAGTAGTTCGCCGGCCGGTACTCGGCGCGCCCGAGGCCGCGGGCCACGGTGTCCAGGTCGCGTTGGGCGTCGGTGAGGAGCGCGGCGACGTGCCGGTCGGGCAGGTCCTCGGTCAGGGCGGACCGGGCGGCCTGGAGCTTGCCCAGTGCGCGGGTGAGGGCCGGGGCGTGGGACAGCGCGGACAGTTCGATCGCGAGTGTGGTCAGCCCGGCGAGGCGTCCGGGTGGGGTGCGCGGCAGTCTGCGCGGTCCGAGGACGGAACGGACCGACAGCACGAGGAACCCCACCACGCACGCGACGAACAGCCACGGCAGCGCGGGCAGGGCGACGCGCAGCGGGTCGATCGGCTGGTACGGCAGCGGCCGGTCGAACAGCCCGGCGTAGCGGACGTTGGTGACCTGGTTGAGGTAGGTGCCGAGGACGTTGGCCTGTGGGTAGGCGTAGGTGCTGATCCGGTCGCCGAAGCGGCCGTAGAAACCCGCGCTGGCCACGTCGGAGAACTCGCTCGCGCGTGGGCCGTGGTATTCGACCCAGTTGCCGTACATGACGAGGATCGGCTTGCCGGGGAACAGCTTCGCGAGCGCCGGGCCGTACTCGGGCGCGGGTTGCCCGAACGGTTGCCGCGGGAACGCGGCCACGAGCGGTTGTTGGCCGCCGAACGCCTCGGTGTCGGGCACCTTCCGGAGGGTGGCCCCGTCGGCGAGGTGGGGACGGCCGGCACGCAGGTCGTTCGCGACCGGGTCGAGCTCCGCGGCGGTGGGTGCGCGCCAGGAGAACGTGGTGACGTTCCGCGGGTCGGGCTGGTCGCGTTCGGTCGCGACGAGGGTGAGCAGGAGGCTGGTGACGTCGCCGGTGACGAACGTGGTGCGCCACTCGGCGAGCCTGTCGGGCGTGACCTGGTAGGTGGTGCCGGAGGTCTCGGTGCCGACGATGCGGATCGTGGCGTTCTCCACCTTGCGGAGCTGGTCGCGCTGCTTGTCGCTCAGGCCGGGTGGGGCGACGAGGATGCGGATGTCGGCGTCGCCGATGGCCTTGGTGACGCGCTGCTCGTCCCAGTCGGCGGTCGCGCCGGGGAGGCGGACGACCGGGTCCTGGTCAAGCATGTCGGTCAGCTCGGCGACCGACGGAAGGGTGGCGTCGGTCAGCTCGCCCGCGGAGCCCTCGGTGACGGTGTCCCGTGCGGACGGTGCCTGGGCGTAGCTGACGTCGACGTCGCCCTGGCTCTGGGAGACGAGGAACACGGCGACGAACGCGACCGCGGCGGACAGGAAGGCCCAGCGGAGCCAGGGCAAGCGCTCATTCACCGGTCACCTCCCGGTAGAGGCGGTCGGCCCGGGTGGCGCAGTCGGTGGCCTCCTCGGCGGCGGTGGCGCCGCGGCCGCTCGCGGCGAGCAGCTCGGCACGGTCGAGCAGCTCGTCGGCGAGCGGGAGGGCCCGCGGCGCGGCGTCGCGGCTGACGGTCGCACTGTCGATGGCGGCGTGTGCCGCCGACCAGGCGGTGCGGCCGCTGGTGGCCCTGGCGCGGGCGCGTGGCAGGTACGTGGCCGCGAACCCCGTCGCGACCAGCACCAACGCACCGACAACCCACACCAACCAGCTCACGGTGCCCGATTGTGCCTGACGGCACGCGGACATAGTCGCTGGTTGGCGCGTCGGGGGAGTGACCTCGCACACGAACGGGCCGTCGTCCACTTGCGACCACAGTCAGGTCCATGGCTGTCTGAGCGACCCGCGCCGGCGCGCGGAAGTGCACCGGGTCGGACTTCCGCACTCGCCGACAATGGTGTGGACATTCAGGACAGATGTCACCCGGAAAGGGTGATTCGCATGCCTTCGCCGAGATTCCCGGCCACGAGAACCATAAGGTCGACCGGGGTCAGGCCGGCGATTCGTGGCGACGTCACCCGAATGGTGCCTCGCCGCGTCAACGGTGGGCGCCCGCCGGTAAGGTCCGTCGCGGCCCGGCGGCAGCGCCGACCACGGCAAGCGTTTTTCGGGCAATGCATTCGACCGGCGCGACCCGAATGTTGGAAACTAAAGGAGCTGTACACTTCCGAGGGAATTTCTTTCCGGAAGTCAGCGCTGTGCACATCTCGTCCCTATCGTCAGTCTTTGCTCTCATCAGATAGTCGGGGACAACGCATTGGGGACCCATGAACACTCGAAGGATTCAGCCGTGGTCCGGCGCGTTTGAACGACCACGTGGCCGAACGCTCGCAGGCCTCGCACTGGCCGCCGGTCTCGTCCTCGCGACCGCTGCTCCGGCGCTCGCCGGCGAGGTGCCGTCCGCCGCGACCCCGACCCAGGTCAGCTCCGCCGCACCGGCGACGACGAGTACCCCGACGAGTACCCCGACGAGTACTCAGACGACGACCACCTCCGCCAAGCCTTCGACGCCAGGGCAGTCCCCGACCTCGACCGTCGATCCGACGTCCGAGGCGCCCAGTTCCACGTCGGCCGGCGCATCCGCTGCCGAGGCCCCCGCGGCCACACCGGACACGAAGACCGAGCCGGCGGCACCTCCGCGAGCCGCACGGGCCGAGGCGGCCGTCGCGGCCTCGGTGGACCTCGGGGTCACGCAGTTCGCACCCGAGGCCGCGGCGGCGGGCTCGCCGATCGCCTGGATGGTCACCGTCACCAACGGCGGCCCCGGTGACGCCAGCTCGTACACGCTGACCGACATTGTCCCGGCCGGGGTGACCGGTGTCTCGAGCGCCGCGGTCGGCTGCTCGACCGTCGGCAACACCGTGACCTGCACCGGCGGTCCGCTCGCCGCCGGTGCCAGCTCCAGCGTGACCATCACCGGCACGACCCCGTCGCCGTTCACGTTCCCCCTGGCCAACTCCGCCACGGTGGCGGCAGGCGCCGGTGACGTGGACGCGAACGCCGGCAACAACACGAGCACCGTCGTGACCACCACGGCCGTCCCAGCCCCGTCGCTGGGGGTGGTCACGGTGGCCACGCTCCAGGACACCAACGCCAACGGCGTCGGTGACCTCGGCGAGTCGATCAGGTTCACGGCCACCGTGAGCAACACGGGCAACGTGACGCTGTTCGGCCTGCAGGTACGCCACGACGGCACCCTGGTCACCTGCGCGGACACGGTGCTCTCACTCGACGAGAGCACGACGTGCACGGTGCCCGACCATGTCATCACGTCGGCGGAGGTCACGGCGGGCGAGGTCGTGACGATCACGACGGCGACCGCGATCGCGCCCTCCGGCGCCACGGTGACGGCACCGGTGTCGCGCACCAACACGCCCATATACCAGCCGAACCCCCGGATCGTCCTGGTGAAGGAGGCCGACCTCAACGACAGCAACGCCAACAACGTCGCGGACCTCGGTGAGACCATCGACTACACGTTCACCGTCACCAACGTCGGCAACGTGCCGCTGTCCACCCTCGTCGTCGTCGACCCGTCCCTCGGCGGGGTCACCTGCCCGCAGACCTCGCTGGCAGTGCAGGAGATCGTGGTCTGCACCTCGGACGCACCGCACGTGACGTCGGAGCAGGACGTCGCCGACCGGCAGGTGGTCAACTCGGCGTTCGCGCGGGCGAAGTCACCGTGTTGTGCCGCCGTCATGTCAGAGGTGTCCGTGGTCAACACCCCCACCGTCATCGACGTGCCCGGGATCGCGCTCGACAAGCGGGTGGAGCTCGTCGACGCCAACGCCAACGGCGTCGCGGATCTCGGCGAGCAGATCAAGTGGACGTTCCTGGTGGTCAACAACGGCAGCGTCCCACTGACCGGCGTGGCGGTCGACGACCCGACAGCCGGCCCGGTGACGTGCCCCACGACCACGCTGGCCGTGCAGGAGGCCACCGTGTGTGTGGCGGACACGCCATACGTCGTGACCGAGGCGGACATCCTCGCCGGCGAGGTCACCAACACCGCGGTCGCGACGGGCGACACCTCCCCGGGAGGTCAGCCCGTCGTCTCGAACCCCGACTCCACGGTCACGCCGACCGCGGCACCCGCCCCGGCACTGACCCTGACGAAGGTGGCCGTCCTCAACGACGAGGACGGGGACGACCTGGCCGATCCGGACGAGACGATCGACTACACGTTCGTGCTCACCAACACGGGCAACCTGACGTTGACCGACGTCGCGGTGGACGATCCGAAGGTCGGACCGGTCACCTGCCCGGTGACGACACTGGCGCCGGGTGAGTCCGTGACGTGCACCGCGGCGCCGTACACGGTGACCGAGGACGACATCGACGCCGGCATCGTCCGCAACGTCGCCGTCGGCTCCGGGCAACCGGGTGGCGGGGGTGAGTCCGTGGTCACCCCGCCGGCGACCGCGGAGGTCCCGGTCGACGAGGGCGGCAGCGGTGGTGGCGGCGCG
>NZ_DASQCC010000215.1:0-16304 GCF_035634895.1 Actinophytocola sp.
CCCGCGTTCAGACATGCCGAGTCCCGCGTTCGAACACCATGAGCTGCGGTTTCGTGCGCACCGACCCTGGGCGAGGGCCGCGGCGTGGGGAAGGGTCTGCACGAAACCGCAACTCGGTGTGCGTGAACGCGGGACTCGCTATGGGTGAACGCGGGACTCGCGGAACTCGCGGGGTGGGTGGGGGTGGGAGTTGTGTGGGTTCGGGGTCTTGGGTTGACAGGCGCGCGTGGAGCCGGGACTCTCTTGGAGAGCGCTCTCCCCGATACCCCTGCCCTCGCCGGGGAGCTCCGCTGTCAAAGGAGATAGCCATGAGCTTGTGTCCTCCTTCGCTCGTGCGCCGTGGTCTTGTCGCCGTGGTGGCCGCGGTTCTGCTCGCCGGCGGTGTCGTCACCGCCGCGTCGACCACCGCCGCCGCCGCGCCTTCCCTGCTCTCGCAGGGGAAGACCGCCACGGCGTCCACCAGCGAGAACGCCGAGACCTCAGCCGGCGCGGCCGTCGACGGCAACACCGCCACCCGCTGGTCCAGCGCGTTCGCCGACCCCCAGTGGCTACGCGTCGACCTCGGCGCGCACGCCACCGTCAACCAGGTGACCCTCAGCTGGGAGGCGGCCTACGCCAGGGCCTTCCAGCTCCAGACCTCCAACGACGGCAACGCCTGGACCACCGTCTACTCCACCACGACGGCCACCGGCGGCACCCAGACCCTCAACGTCACCGGCTCCGGCCGCTACGTCCGCATGTACGGCACGGCACGCGGCACCGCCTACGGTTACTCCCTCTGGGAGTTCCAGGTGTTCGGCACGTTCGACACCACCGCGTGCACGGGCGGCAACCTCGCCCTGAACCACCCGGCCACCGCGTCGTCGGCCGAGAACGGCGCCAGCCCGGCCAGTGCCGCCGTCGACGGCAACACCGCCACCCGCTGGTCCAGCACCTTCAGCGACCCGCAGTGGATCCAGGTCGACCTCGGCGGGAACGCCACCATCTGCCAGGTGACCCTCAGCTGGGAAGCCGCCTACGCCAGCGCCTACCAGGTCCAGACCTCGGCCGACGGCAACGCCTGGACCACGATCTACTCCACCACGACGAGCACGGGCGGCAACCAGACCCTCAACGTCACCGGCACCGGCCGCTACCTGCGTGTCTACGGCACCGCCAGGGCCACCCCGTACGGCTACTCGCTCTGGGAGCTCGGCGTGTTCGGCACGGGCGGCGGCAGCACCAACCCGCCCGACCAGTTCTGGGGCGACACCAGCACGATCCCACCGGCCCAGAACGTGCTGACGGTCAAGATCCTCAACCGCACCAACGGCCACTACCCGGACAGCCAGGTGTACTGGAGCTTCAACGGCCAGGTGCACTCGATCGCCGAGCAGCCCTACCTCGACATGCCGGCGAACTCCGCGGGCCGCATGTACTTCTACCTCGGCTCCCCCAGCAGCCAGTACTACGACTTCATCGAGTTCACCGTCGGCCCGGACGTCTTCAACGGCAACACGACGCGGGTGGACGCGTTCGGGCTCAAGCTCGCCATGCGGCTGCACGCGCATGACGGCTCCGACGTGCAGGTCGGCGAGGACCAGGCGACCTTCGCCGAGGACCGGTCGGTGACGTTCCAGAAGTTCGTCGACGCGGTGCCGCCGGAGTTCGACGTGCTCGCGCAGACCCAGGCGCCGTACCGGATCATCGCGCCGGGCAGCGACCCGAGCTTCCGCGCCGGCGGGTCCAACGCCAACTACTTCACCGCCTACGCCAACTCCGTCGGCGTCAACGAGGCCACGTCCAACATCTTCGGCTGCGCGGGCAGCATGGCCGGCAACCCCGACATGTGCGCCGCGCTCAACCGGCACACCGCGCACCTGCCGCAGTCGCAGTGGCAGGACCCGTCGAGGTACTACTCGGCCGCGCCGGCCAACTACTACGCCAAGTTCTGGCACGACCACGCCATCAACAAGCTGGCCTACGGCTTCCCGTACGACGACGTCGCCGGCCAGTCCTCGTTCGTCTCGCACGGAGACCCGCAGTACCTGCTCGTCGCCGTCGGCTGGTGAGCGAAAACCGCTCTCCCACAAGCTAGGAGCTCCCATGAGAACACGTGGGCTGATGCTTGCCGCTGCCCTGATCCTGGGCTGTTGCGTCGCCGCCCCCGCCCAGCAGGCGAGCGCCGCCGCCTGCGGCACCACCAACGCCGCCCTCAACCGCCCGGCCACCGCGTCGTCGACCGAGAACGCCGGCACGCCGGCCTCGGCGGCGGTGGACGGCAACGCCGGCACCCGCTGGTCGAGTGCCTTCAGCGATCCACAGTGGATCCAGGTCGACCTCGGCAGCGCCATGAGCGTCTGCCAGGTCGTGTTGACCTGGGAAGCCGCCTACGCCAACGCTTTCCAGGTCCAGACGTCCGCCGACGGCAACGCATGGTCCACTGTGTACTCGACGACCACCGGCGCCGGCGGCACCCAGACCCTCGACGTGGCCGGCACCGGCCGCTACGTCCGGGTGAACGGCACCGCACGCGCCACCGGCTACGGGTACTCGTTGTGGGAGCTGGCGGTCCGCACGACGACCACCGGCGGCGGGGGCACCGGTGCGGTCATCTCGCGGTTCAAGCCGGTGGCCGCGTCCTCGTGGGAGGGCGGCAACGCGCCCGCCGCCGCGTTGGACGGCCGCACCACGACCCGCTGGTCGAGCGAGTTCAGCGACCCGCAGTGGCTGCGGGTCGACCTCGGCGGCACCGCGACGATCACCGGTGTGAACCTCAACTGGGAGTCCGCGTACGCGACGGGCTACCGCATCGAGGTGTCGAACGACGCGACCAACTGGACGTCCGTCTACTCGACGACGACCGGGCGCGGCGGCGTGGAGAGCCTCGCGGTCAACGCCACCGGCCGGTACGTGCGGCTGTACGGCACCGCGCGGGCCACCGGCTACGGGTACTCGCTGTGGGAGTTCGACGTCCTCGGCACCGTGGACACCTCGGGCTCGACCCCGCCGCTGCTGTCCCGGCCGACACGCCCGCCGACCACGACCGGGCAGTTCGCGCTCAACGCCCCCGCCGACAACGCGATGGTCACCAACACGCGCCGGCCGGCGCTGTCCTGGGCCGCCGTGGGCGGGGCGAGCCGGTACGAGGTGTGGATCAACATCAGCCGCACGGACTACGACTTCACCCAGTCCGCCAACCTGATCGACCTCTACACCAAGGTGGCCGAGCCGACCGGCACGAGCTACACGCCGACCTGGGACCTGCCCGACCGGTGGACCTACCGGTGGTACGTGGTCGCGGTGGGACCGAACACGACCTCGAACATCCGGACCTTCAGCGTGTACGTCCCGACGCTGGAGACCGTCGCCGACGGCGTGAACATCGTGAACGGCAGCCGGGACCTCAACAAGAGCGGCGCGATCGAACCGTACGAGGACTGGCACCTGCCGGTCGAGACCCGGGTCAACGACCTGCTTGGGCGGATGACGCTCGAGGAGAAGGCGTACCAGATGTTCTACAACGCCCAGGCGTTCCCGCGGTCGGGCTGGCACTTCGGTCCCGCGCAGCCGCAGGACCTGCAGAACACGCTGCTCACGGCGTCCGGCACGCGGCTGGGCATCCCGTTCGTGTCGGCCGGCGACACGATCCACGGCTACCAGACCACCTACCCGACGCAGAGCGCGCTGGCCGCCGGTCAGGACTACGCGCTGGACTACCAGCTCGGCGACATGCAGCGCCGTGAGCAGTTGGAGGTCGGCACCCGCGGCGTGCTGGGGCCGCTCGCGGAGGTCGGCACGAAGGTGCTGTACCCACGCATCCAGGAGGGCAACGGCGAGAACGCCGACGTCGCCGCCGCACAGGTCCGCGCGCTCGTGGCCGGGCTGCAGGGCGGACCGGAGCTGAACCCGGGCTCGGTGCTCGCCACGGTGAAGCACTGGCCGGGCGAGGGCGCCGGCGGCGAGGCGCTGATCACCTACGACGCGGTGACCATCAAGTACCACATGATCCCGTTCCGGGCGGCGATGCAGGCCGGCGCGGTCAACATCATGCCCGGCTACGCCGGCAGCTCGCTGCTGGACCCGGGCGGTCCCGGGGCGGGCAACAGCGCGCCGATCCTCGCGTACCTGCGGCAGAACCTGGGCTACACCGGCCTGATCACGACGGACTGGCTGCCCTCGGGCGCGTGGGTCAGCGCGGCCAACGCGGGTTCCGACGTGATGGGCGGGGCGGACCCGGGCGCAGCGGGCTTCTCGATGGCCGACTTCACCGGACAGGTGCCGTCGAGCCGGATCGACGACGCGGTCCGGCGGGTGCTGCGGCTGAAGTTCAAGCTGGGTGTGTTCGAGAACCCGTACGGCGACCCGGTGAACGGCCCGTACCGGCAGCACACCCCGGCGTACACGGCGCTGGTGAACCAGGCGTCGCGGGAGTCGATGACGTTGCTGAAGAACAGCGGCGTGCTGCCGCTGCGGCTCAACCGCGGCGACAACATCGTCGTGGCCGGGCCGCGGGCGGCCGACGGGCTCGCGTGCTGCATCTGGACCAGCTACTTCCACCAGGAGTACGGGTCGCAGACGATCCTGGACGCGATCCGGACCCGAGCCGCGACCGCCGGCGTGAACGTGTACCAGGACAGTGGGCCGTCGCCGAAGCTGGCGGTGGTGGCCGTCGGCGAGGGTTCGTACACCCACGCGACGAACTGGGTGAAGGAGCAGCCGTACCTGCCGGCGGACCAGCTGGCGGTGATCCAGAACTTCCGCAACCAGGGGATTCCGGTGGTCGTGCTGCTGGTGCTGCCACGGCCGTACGTGATCACCGAGTGGCAGGGACTGGCCGACGCCATCGTGGTCACCTACCGCGGGGGCGAGGAGATGGGTCCGGCGGCGGCCGGGTTGCTGTTCGGCGACTACGCGCCACGCGGCAAGCTGCCCTGGCAGCTGCCGAGGAGCCTTGACCAGGTGCTGCGACCGGGTGGGACGGACGTGCCCGCAGACGCGGTGGAGCACTGGGACCTGCCGTACGACCTCGGCGCCACGGACGCCCAGCGGGCGGACATCCGCGCCAAGATCGACGCCGGGCAGAGCCCACCGACCAACTACGGCAACCCGCTCTACCCGTACGGCGCGGGTATCCAGGGCTGGTAGGTGAACCGCGGGGCCGGCCGGGTGGCGGCCGGCCCCGCGGAGATCGGGCCGGACGCCGAGGGAGTTGACCGTGCCGGCGAAAGCGTGTCACGGTCAGCTCGTCAGCCGCGCCAAGTACGCGCACCTCACGGGAGGTCGCGATGGTGCAGGAGCGACTTCACCCCGAGCTCACGGCGAACGGCGTTGTTCTCGAGCGCGTCGACGATGACGGCGGTGCCGACCCAGGTGGCGCCGACCTCGTCGACGATGCGGCGAGCACCGAGTGCCTGCCCCCCGGTGTCCACCCAGTCGTCGACGAGCAGGACCTGGTCCGCGGAGGTGATGAGGTCTCGCCTCACCCCCAGTGTGAGGTTCCTGTCGCGGTAGTCGGGCGGGGTGACACGCCGGATCCAGCGGTCGCTGTCGCTGGCCGCCGACGGTTCCTTTCGGACCTCGACGAAACCGGCGCCCAGACCGACCGCCACGAGCGGCCCGAGAACGAACCCGCGTGCCTCGACTCCCAGTACCGCCGTGACGCCGCGTCCCCGGAACAGGTCTGCGAGCGAGGAACCGATGTCGGACAGGAGTCCAGGGTCGCGCCACCACGCGGAGATCTCCGCGTGGTGGCGCTCGTCGGTGCGGTCTCCGAGCCAGGTGAACGTCTCTCGGAGCCGTGCCCGCAGGTAAGCCCGATCCGACCGCATAACGCCTCCCTGCGCTGGCTTTCGAGGAACCGGCAAAACCCCCGTAGGCCACTCACGTCGTGGCGAGGACAGCGCGGAGCCGGGTGGCGAACGCACGCGGGTGGGTGGAGTTGCCGTTGTGGCCACCGGGGAACTCCGCGACCTCACTGCCGAGGAGCACGGCCAGCTCCGCCGCGCAGCGGCGGGGAAAGGCGGCTCGTGGCGTGACACGGCCGGCGGCGGCCACGCCACGAGCGGGTCCGGTTCGCACCGCGACGATGTCGTCGATGGTCATCGTGCAGTGCAGTAGGGCGGGCATGTCGTTGCCAAGCAGGAAATCGAGATTGGCGGCCCGCTGTTCGGGTGACTCGTGCGGTGGGGTGAGGCCGGGCTCGGTGACCATGGCGGCGAGGTCGAGACCCACGAGTGCGGCCAGCGCCGACATGGCCGAGGCGATGCCCTGCTCGCGGTGGATCTCCACGAGATCGCTGATCGCCCGCTCCATCGCCGTGCGCTCCGGGCCGGGGAGCAGCACGGGCGTACCGGGCTCGTGGGCGACGAGGGTGTGTACCTGTTCGGGGTGCCGGGCGGTGAGGACCAGCCCGATGTGTCCACCGAAGCTGGAGCCGAGGACCCTCGCAGGCTCGTCGGCGACCTCGGCCAACAGCAGGTGGGCGTCGTCGGCGTGCGTGTCGAGGGTCGCGGGCCGCGCCGGATCGTCCATGGTGCTGCGGGACAAGCCACGACGGTCGTAGGTGATCACTGTGTAGGTGTCGGTGAGCTGGTCGACCAGGTCGCGGGACCGGCCGGCGTCACCGTCGCCACCCGGCAGGATCAGCAGGGGCGGCCCTGCCCCACGAATCTCGTAGTACAGACGGGTTCCCCGCACCGGCAGCACGCCGGTCGTGTCGTCGGACATGTCGCCAGCATAATGCATCCATACAGATGTATCTAAATGGATGCATCTGAACGGATGTATGCTGGCGAGATGAACGGAGTCGAGTTGTTCCTACTGGGACGCACGCTGATGAAGCTCGGTGAGCAGGCCATCCCGACCGAAGGACTCCCCCAGTACTCCACCAGCAACCGAGCTGTCCTGATCGTGGCCAGCGACATCCTCGAACATCCGAACAGCTCCGTCGGCGACATCGCCGAGCGAACGAGCTTCGCGCAGAGCAAGGTGTCGGCCTGTGTCGCCCGGTTGCGCGAAGGGGGTGCCATCGAGACGACCACCGATCCCGCCGACCGTCGCCGCCTCCTCGTTCGGCCGGCGCGCCGGATCTCCGAACGAGTGGCGCGAATACGCAGCACCCCGATCACCGCCACCCTCGAGGCGGCACTCGGTACCGACGATCCACCCCGGATAGCCGAGATCACCACCGCCCTGGAGACACTGGCCGAACACCTCGCACCCGAAGCCATCGCCCGCGCGCGGTCAGGAACGGCCCATGGCCCCGGCGGCGCCCCGGCCGGTGCGGGTTGAGATTCCGCCGGCACCATCGCCCCCGGCGGTCCTCACCCACGACGGCGTCGAGGTACGGGCACTCCTGACCCGCTCATGAACCGCAGGCGAGGCGGGCGTCGGCCCAGTCGGCGTGGTCGAAGTTCTTGCCGTCGCCCGCATCGGTCACTCGTAGCGTGAGCATGCGGGCGCCGGTCACGTCCGCAGTGAGCGGCACCGTGGAACCGGACCGGACCACGCCGCTGTCGAACGTCACCGTGTCGTCGGCCAGTACCTGGAAGGTGACCGAGCCGGGCTGTGTGACCTCGTCGTCCACGCCGACCTGGGCCGTCAGCGACGTGCATCGCCCGCCGAGGTAGATCTGGATCTCCGCGGCCGCGTGGGTGCCCAGGCCCTTCTCGTACGTCACACCGCCGAGCGTCAGCGGGTTGCCGTCGCCCGCGTCGGACTCGCCAACCGAACTGTCCCGTTCCACCGGGCCCCAGCCGTTGGTCTCGCTCACGAAGTCGAGGTCGCTCAGGTACGGCGTCCCGGTCAGTGGAGGCGGCGGCACGAACACCCGCGTCGCCTCCTCCACATGCACCCGCCGCGACCACAACCCGGACGGCGCACGGAACTCGGCGAACACCGGCACGTCCACGTACCCCTTCGACTGTCCTACCTGGACGGTCCAGCGGCCGGTGATCGACTCACCCGCGCCGACCCGGGTCCGGGTGACGACCGGGCCACGCACCGTCCAGCCGGCCGGCGCGGCCGCGGTGAGGCGGACGTCCCGCGCGGTGCCCGACGAGACCGTGAACGTGCCGGTCACCTCGAACGTCGAGCCCGGTGCGGCGTCCAGCGTGGTCGGCGTCACCGACACCGACGACGTGGGCACCACGGGCGTCGGCCGCGCACAGTCGTTGCCACGACACAGGATCGCCGCGAAGCCGCCGTTGGCCGGCACGTCGACCGACAGCGTGTCGCCCGACCGCACCCGCCGACGCGACCACACGACGTCGCCGCGTTCGCCGGAGGTGTTGTCCCGAACCAACTCCAGCGTCCACGTGCCGCCGCCCAGGAACCGCAGCGGCGCGGTCACCGTGCGGGCGGGTCCCGCCGAGACGGCGCCGAGGAACCAGCGGGGGCCCGAGCGCCTCGCCAGCACCGCGCCGTTGCTCGGATGCCCCGCCACGTAACGGGTCTCGTCCCAGCCGGCCGGCACCTGGTCGAGGAACCGCAGTGCCTGCGGGTAATGCTCGTAGGCCTCCGGCTTGTCCGCGAGGTGGGTCCAGCCGGACTCGTACACCACCGGCAGGGCGAGCTCGTGTGCGACGGTCGCCTCGTGGGTGCCCACGTCGAGCGAGACCGGGGTGTAGTCCATCGACCCGACGACGTTGCGTGTGAACGCCTGCACCGGGTTGTTCGCCGCGGGCGGGCTGTTCTCCGCGCCGCGCACGGCCTCCATGGACATCAGGTGCGGCCACGTGCGTGCGAGCCCGTGCGGAATCGTCGACCCGTGGAAGTTCACCATCAGGTGCAGTCGCGCGGTCTTCGCGAGCACCTGGTCGTACCACTGGTACCGCGCCTGCGTGTCGGACTCCATGAAGTCGATCTTCACGCCGCGCACGCCCCAGCTCTTCACCAGCGGCAGCAACGTGTTCCGCTCCTCCTCGGTGTCGAAGCGGGTCCAGTGGAACCAGAGGATCACCTCGACACCGCGGGCCCGCGCGTAGCGGACGAGCGCCGGCACCCAGTCCGCGCTCCAGCCCTCGTCGACCAGCACGGCGGACCAGCCGTTACGGGCCGCGAAGTCCACGAAGTCCTTCTGCCGCTCGAAGTCCGACGGGCTCGCGTGCTCCGACAGCCACGACCACGCGACCTTGCCGGTGTGGACCCACGACGTGTCCGCGAACCGGGCCGGCGACGCGAGGTCGTCGACGAGCGTGGACTCGGTGACCCGGCCGAGGTCGCCGATGATCGCGGTGCGCCACGGGGTGCCCCGGGCGGTGACCCGCTCGTCGGCGAGCGCCACCCGGTAGGTGGCGGTGCCGGCGTCGTGGCGCAGCCGGCTGCCCGAGTACCGTCCATCCACATCGGACTCGGTGAGCAGCGCGAACGTGTCGCCGACCTGGAAGAGCGAGGGGTTGCCGAAGTCGCCTGCCGCGGCGCCACCCGCGGTGGTCGCGACGCGGTTGGCCTCGTACCAGGCGTTGTAGGGCAGCAGCCAGGCCGGCGCGCCGGCCGGCAGCGTGAACGCCGACGCCTCGCCGGTGATCACGGCCGCCGCGGGCAGCTCGTAGCGGTAGGCGACCCCGTCGGGCGCGACCCGCACCACCACGTCCAGCCGCGCTCCCCCGTCACCCGCGAAGGACAGGCGCCGCTCGGTCATCCTGGCCGTCCGGTCCCGGCGCTTGCCGGTGGTCATCGTGTAGTGCTCGACGACGGTCCGGCTCCTGGACCCGGCGAAACGCAGCCCGCGGGAGAGGTCGGCGTCCTCCGTGTACAGGCCGAGCGGGGCGGGCGCGAGCACCTCCCGGCCGCCGCGGGCGACCGCGAGCGTCAGCCCGCCGTCCGGCCCGAGGCGCACGTCGGCGGCCAGCTCCGGGCCGGCGACGACCCAGTGGGTCGGCGGCGCGGCGGCCGCGACCGACGGGACGCCGACGAGCAGGCCGGCGCTGGCCAGAACAGCAAGCGCGAGACGTGACGACATCGGCACCCACTCCGGTGTGTGAACTTCTGTGCGGTCCTGTTCAAGAAGTACCGGACCTGTCCTATCGAGACAAGACTTTCGCAAATCTCAGTCGAAAGTTGGTCTGAATGGTGCACAAGTCCGATCCCCGACCCGCGCTCAGGGAGAACCCTGAGATCCACCGGATATGCCGCCTGAGCACCACTTTCGCAGGGTGACCACGCGTAGCTTGGGCCGTAACCACAGGGAGGGGAACAGTGACCGAATCCGACGTTCAACAGGGGGCCCAGCGCGTGCGGTTCCCGGGCATCAGCCCGCGGGCGTACGAACATCCGGCCGACAAGGGCGCGATGGCGACCCTACGCAGCGTCCCGGGCGTCGCGGACGTGCTCAAGGCGTTGAACTCGCTGTTCAACGAACGGGCCGAGCGGCTGATGGCCGTGGCGTCGCACGTGCGGGTGGGCCCGTCGCAGTACCCGGTGCTGGACCAGCTGCGCAACGAGTGCGCCGAGGTGCTGGACCTGCCGCGGGTGCCCAACATCTACGTGGCCCGCGACCCCGACGCGGTGGCGAGGACACGCGGCATCGACGAGCCGTTCATCGTGCTGTCCACCGGGCTGGTGGAGGCGCTGGACACCGACGCGCTGCGGTTCGTGATCGGCCACGAACTGGGGCACGTGCTGTCCGGGCATGCCGTCCTGCTCACGCTGCTGGACCGGCTGTCGCGGCTGCAGCGGTCGGTCGCGTGGGTTCCGCTGGGCGTGATCGGCCTGCGGGCCGTGATCGCGGCGCTGCACGAGTGGCAACGCAAGTCCGAGCTGAGCTGCGACCGGGCCGGGCTGCTGGCGGGCCAGGACCCGCAGGCGGCGCTGCGCGCGCACCTGTACATGGCCGGCGCGACCGACCTCACGCAGATCGACATCCCGTCGTTCCTGGCGCAGGCCAAGGAGTACGAGGAGATCGAGGACATCCGCGACAGCGTGATCAAGCTGCTCGCGGTGGAGGGCCAGACGCATCCGTTCTCGGTCGTGCGGGCCTCGCAGCTCCAGCGCTGGGCCGCCTCCGAGGAGTACCGGGCGATCCTGGCCGGCGAGTACCGGCGCCGCGACGCCGAGGACGAGCACAATCCGCTCGGCGAGGACGTCAAGGGTGCCGCCAAGTCGTACAAGGACGCGTGGAGCAACTCGACCGACCCACTGGTCAAGGTGTTCAGCGACGTGGGCGGCGCGATCTCCGGCGTGGCGGACAAGGTGTTCAGCGGTTTCCGCCGGCCCGGCCAGCAGGAACCGCCGAACGGCGCGGAGTAGAGTTCTCCCCTCAGGTTTGGCCCGGGCGGCGGCGCCCGGGCCGGCCTGTTCTCCGGGAACCGTCATCCGCGAAAGGCCGGCCGCGTCACGGTGCCTCGACGAGGTTCGCGGCGACGGGCAGGGAGATCACGACGGTGAGACCGCCGCCGGGGGTGTCCTCGGTGGCGATCGTGCCGCCCATCGCGTCGACGAATCCCTTTGCGACGGACAGTCCCAGGCCGAGGCCGCCGGCGTCCCGGTCGCCGAGCCGCTGGAACGGCGTGAAGATCGCGGCACGCCGTGGCAGGCCCCTGCCGTGGTCGACGATCCGCAGCTCGACCCGCTCGCCGTGCGTGCTGGCCCGGACCGCGACCGCCGGCTCGTCGCCGCCGGCCGCCACCGGGTCGAGGACGCCGTGCCGCAACGCGTTGTCGACGATGTTCGCGACGACGCGTTCGAGCAGCCCGGGATCGGCGGTGACGGCCGGCAGCTGCTCGGCCACGTCGACCACGACCCCCGCGGTGTCGAGGCCGGTCAGCGCGCGGGCGACGATCTCGTCGTAGGTCACCGGCCGCAGCTGGGGCTCGACGGCGCCGGTGGCCAGCCGGGAGGAGTCCAGCAGGTTGCCGACAAGGCCGGTGAGCCGGTCGGTGGACTCCTCGACGGTGGCCAGCAGTTCCCACTCGTCCTCTGTGGACAGTCGAAGGTCGGGTGCGCGAAGGCTGCCGATCGCGGCCTTGATCGACGTCAGCGGCGTACGCAGGTCGTGCCCGACCGCGGACAGCAGCGCCGTGCGCAGCTGCGTGGTCTCCGCGTGACGCCGGGCCTCGGCGGTCTCGGCGGCGGCTCGCTGCTGCCGCAACGCGAGCAACGCCTGTCCGGCCGCGGCCTCCAGCACCCGCCGGTCGGTCGCGGGCAGGGTTCGGCCGCGCAGCGCCAGATGCACCTCGGCGGTGACCGGGACGTCCACGTCGGCCTCGTCCGGCTCGGCGCAGCCGCCCGGGCCGGCACACGCGATCTGCCGCCACACCCCCTCCTGCTTCTCCAGCAGCGCGACGGAGCTCTGGCCGAAGTTCTCCCGCACCTTCTCCAGCAACCGTTTCAGCGGCTCGTCGTGGCTGAGGACCGTACGGGCGTAGGACGCCAGCAGCGCGGCCTCGGTCCGCGCGTGCGCGGCCTGCTCGGCGCGGCGGCTGGCCCGGTCGACGACGACCGCCACGACGGTGCCGACGATCACCATGGCCACGAGCGTGACGATGTTCTCCGGATCATGGACGGCGAGGGTGTACAGGGGCGGGCTGAAGAAGTAGTTGAGCAGGCCCGCGCTCAGGAACGCGGTCACCAGCGCCGGCCCGAGGCCGAACAGCCCGACGAGCACGGTGACCAGGAAGTAGCCGACCACCTCCGTGGACAGGCTGAGCCGGTCGCGCAGGACCACGCCGGCCAGCGTCATCAGCGCGGGTGCGGCGACGGCGAGCACCCAGCCCCGCGACCGGGCCGGCGAGCGAGGGGCCGCCCGGCGCATGCGCGGCAACAGCCCGGGATCGGACTCGTCGTGGGTGACCATGTGCACGTCGATCGGGCCGGACCGCCGCAGGACCGCGGCGCCGATGCCCTCGTCGAACAACCGCGCGAGCCGGGTGCGGCGGGAGGTGCCGAGCACGAGCTGGGTGGCGTTGGCGCCGCGGGCGAAGTCGAGCAGCGCGGCCGGCACGTCGTCGCCGACGACGGTGTGGAACGTGGCGCCGACGTCGTCGGCGAGCCTGCGGAGCCGGCCGATGATCACCGGGTCGACGCCGGCGAGGCCGTCGCCGCGGAGCACGGTCAGCACCATCAGCTCGGCCCCGACCCTGGTCGCGATGCGGCTGGCGCGGCGGATGAGGGTCTCGCTCTCCGGCCCGCCGGTGATGGCCACGACGACGCGTTCGCGGGCCTCCCAGGTGTCGGTGATCTCCTGCTCGCTGCGGTAGCGCTGGAGCGCGACGTCGACCTGGTCCGCCACCCACAGCAGCGCCAGCTCACGTAGCGCGGTGAGGTTGCCGGGCCGGAAGTAGTTGGCCAGGGCGGCGTCGATCCGGTGCGCGGGGTAGACGTTGCCGTGGGCGAGGCGTCTGCGGAGCGCCTCCGGGGTGAGGTCGACGAGCTCGAGCTGCTCGGCGCGGCGGACCACGTCGTCCGGGACGGTCTCGTGCTGGTGTGCCCCGGTGATCTTCTCGACGACGTCGTTGAGGCTCTCCAGGTGCTGGATGTTCACCGTGGACAGCACGTCGATGCCGGCGTCGAGCAGCTCGTCGATGTCCGCCCAGCGCTTGGCGTTGCGGGAGCCGGGGACGTTGGTGTGCGCGAGCTCGTCGACGACGGCGACCTCGGGCCTGCGGGTCAGCAGCGCGTCGAGGTCCATCTCGGTGAGCTCGTGGTCCCGGTAGGTCATCCGCTTGAGGGGCAACACTTCCAGGTCGCCGATCAGCCGTGCGGTCTTCTCCCGGCCGTGCGTCTCGACCAGACCGATGACGACGTCCGTGCCACGCTCGGCGCGGCGATGGGCCTCGCCGAGCATCGCGTAGGTCTTGCCGACCCCGGGGGCGGCGCCCAGGTAGATCCGCAGCTCGCCTCTCTTCCTGAGCGCCGCCCCGTCGGCGGAGGTCACCGCCGGGCCGCCTGGACGGCGATGTTGAGCTTCAGCACGTTCACGCCCGGGTCGCCGAGGAAGCCGAGGCCGCGGCCGTCGGTGCTCTCGTCGACGAGCCGGCGGACCTGCTCCTCGGACAGCCCGTTCTCCCTTGCGACCCTGGGGATCTGGAGGTCAGCGTAGGCAGCGCTGATGTCCGGGTCCAGGCCGGATCCGGACGCGGTGACCGCGTCGGCCGGCACCCGGGACTCGTCGACGCCCTCCCGTTTGGCGATGATCTCCTTGCGTGCCTTGATGGTCGCGACCAGGTCCGGGTCGAACCCGCCCTTGTTCGAGCCCATCGAGGTGGACGCGTCGGCCGGGCCGAGCTGGTCGGCCGAGCCGTCACCGTCGAGGTCCTGGGCGACGGCGGACGGCCGGGTGTGGAAGTACGGGTCGTGGCTGGGATCCTTGGCCACCGGGTCGATGCCGATCAGGTCCGAGCCGACCGTCCGCCCGTTCACGTTGACGACCGAGCCCTCGGCGTTGGCCTGTAGCCCGGGGAGCCGGCTCACCACCCACACGCCCAGCGGGTAGAGGACTCCGGTCAGTACGGTCAGCACGAGCAGGATCCGCAGCCCGGCCAGTGTCTGCTTGGCCAGCGAGTTCATACGATCACATTCCAGGGACGAGTCGGATGAGCAGGTCGACGAGCCAGATGCCGATGAACGGCGTGACGATGCCGCCGACCCCGTAGACCAACAGGTTTCGCCGCAGCAGCGCCGATGCGGTGGACGGGCGGTACCGCACACCACGCAGGGCCAACGGGATCAGCACCACGATGATCAGCGCGTTGAAGATCACCGCGGACAGGATCGCCGAGCTCGGTGAGTGCAGGTGCATGATGTTCAGCCTGTCCAGCTGCGGGAAGATGCCCGCGAACATGGCTGGCAGGATCGCGAAGTACTTCGCGAGGTCGTTGGCCACGCTGAAGGTCGTCAGGGCACCCCGGGTGATCAGCAGCTGCTTGCCGATCTCCACGATCTCGATCAGCTTCGTCGGGTCCGAGTCGAGGTCGACCATGTTGCCGGCCTCCTTGGCCGCCATGGTCCCGGAGTTCATCGCCACGCCGACGTCCGACTGGGCCAGCGCCGGCGCGTCGTTGGTGCCGTCGCCGGTCATAGCGACGAGCCGGCCGCCCTCCTGCTCCTTGCGGATCAGGGCCATCTTGTCCTCCGGCCTGGCCTCGGCGAGGTAGTCGTCCACTCCGGACTCCGCGGCGATGGCCCTGGCGGTCAACGGGTTGTCGCCCGTGATCATCACCGTGCGGATGCCCATCCTGCGCAGCTCGGCGAACCGCTCCTTCATGGCCGGCTTGACCACGTCAGACAGGCGGATGACACCGAGCACCCGCTCGTCCTCGGCCACCACCAGCGGTGTGCCGCCCTCGGCGCTGATCCGGTCGACCGCCTCGGCGACCTCGGCCGGCGCCTGGCCGCCCCGCTCGGCGACCCACTCCCGGACCGCGCTCGCCGCGCCCTTGCGGATCTCCCGGCCACCCAGGTCGATGCCCGACATCCGGGTCTGGGCGGTGAAGGGCACGAACTCGCCGGCCCGCTCCTCCTCGCTCGCCTCGGTCGCGAGCCCGTGGTCGCGTGCCACCAGGTCCACGATGCTGCGGCCCTCCGGCGTGGTGTCGGCCAGGCTGGACAGCCGCGCCGCCGCCGCGAGCCGCGCCACCGTGGCCCCGCCGGTCGGGATCAGCTCCGTCGCCTGCCGGTTGCCGAAGGTGATGGTGCCCGTCTTGTCCAGCAGGAGCGTCGACACGTCCCCGGCCGCCTCGACCGCGCGCCCGGACGTCGCCAGCACGTTCCGCTGGACGAGGCGGTCCATGCCGGCGATGCCGATCGCGGACAGCAGCGCGCCGATCGTGGTCGGGATGAGGCAGACCAGCAACGCGGTCAGCACGATCACCGACTGCAGGCTGCCGGAGTAGCCGGCGACCGGCTGCAGCGACAGGACCGCGAGCAGGAAGATGATCGTCAGCGTGGACAGCAGGATCGTCAGCGCGATCTCGTTCGGCGTCTTCTGCCGCTGCGCGCCCTCCACCAACGCGATCATCCGGTCCACGAAGGACTCACCGGGCCTGGTGGTGATCTTCACGACGATCCGGTCCGACAGCACCGTCGTGCCGCCGGTGACCGACGTGAAGTCGCCGCCGGACTCGCGGATCACGGGCGCGGACTCGCCGGTGATCGCCGACTCGTCGACCGTCGCGATGCCCTCGACCACCTCGCCGTCGCCGGGGACGACCTGGCCCGCCTCGACCACCACGAGGTCGCCGACACGCAGTTCCACGCCAGGGACGGACTCCTCGGCACCGTCCTCGGTGAGCCGGCGCGCGACGGTCTCCTTCTTGGTGCGCCGCAGGGTCTCCGCCTGCGCCTTGCCCCGGCCCTCGGCGACCGCCTCGGCCAGGTTCGCGAAC
>NZ_DASQCC010000216.1:0-87849 GCF_035634895.1 Actinophytocola sp.
CGTTCAAACACACCGAGTTGCGGTTTCGTGCACATGCCCGACCAACGTCCGGCACCGGCACCCGGCATCGGCCTGCAGCGGCAGCGGCAGGGGTCCGCAGCGGCCGGCAGAGGGGGCGGCGGTGGGAGCGGCATCCGGCACCGGCCGGACGAGGCAGCGGGAGCAGGAGTGGGAGCGGCGGGAGCGGCAGCGGCAGGGCCCGCAGCGGCCGACAGCGGGAGCGGCAGCGGGAGCCGGCAGCGGCAGCGGCCGGCAGCGGCAGCGGCAGCGGCAGCGGCAGCGGCAGCGGCCGGCAGCCGGAGCAGGGAGCAGGGAGCGGCAGGGCCCGGCCCGCAGCGGCCGGCAGCAGGAGCAGGAGCGGCCGGGGGCGGGGGGCCTTCTCCTGCTCCTGCTGCCGAGCGGCTCGAACGGGTGACGACGGACTAGGCGCATCACGTCGGGTAGCGCCACCGTCACCCGTCGTGTCAGACCTTGGTGGTCACCGTCAAAATGGCCAGGCACATCTCGTCGCTGGTGCCGTCGCCCCAGACCACATAGCGCGGCTTCAACCGCTTGAGCTGTGGCAGCTTCGACCGCAGGGTGGCGTCGTGGGTGCAGGTGACCCGTACCGTATCGCCCGGGTTCAGGCGGACCGGTTGGGGCAGGACCTGTTCCGACTGGTCGTCGAAGTTGTACGCGGGCTGGTCCAGCAGCGTCCGCGCGTTGGGCGTGCCCGGGTTCAGCTCGACCGTCATCGACCGGCCGAGCAGGTGCATGTGCGGCGTGATCGCGTACAGCAGCGCCGGCTGGGGGATCTGGTGGTCGCAGTGCTGCGTGTTCCCGGGTACCGGCTTCCTCCCCTGGTTGCAGTACTGGTTGAGCCCGTCGACCTCGTCCCGCGCGCCGGCGCCGGTCCGCTTCGCCAGGTCCGCGATCGCCGCGTCGCGGTCGCACAGGGGGCCGGACTCCGCCGGCGCGCATGGCAGCTCGATCGGGCCCGGCAGCAACGTCCCCAGCAACGGTGTCGCGTCCGCCGTCCCGGGCAGCAGGCGCAGCCGGATCGACGACCGGTCGGTCGCCCCCGGTTTCCCGTTGGTGGCCAACAGGTTGTAGTGCACCTGAAGCACGATCCGGCTGCCCGGCGTCAACCGGTACCCGGTGCGCTCGCCGATCAGCTTCTCGTCGTGTCCGGGAGCCCACGCGCCGATGTAGCTCGACCGGTCCTCCTCCAGCCCGCTGTCGCCGAAGCACTGCCAGCCGTCGCCTTTCGTGCTGTCGTCCAGGCGCTTGGCCTCGTCGACCTCGTCGGCGGGGATCTCGTAGAAGATCCCGTGGTGCACGATGTCGCGGTTCTGCGGGAGGAACTGAGTGCCGGTCAGGTAGGCGGGCTCCTTGATCTTGGGGTCGATCAGGAAACACCGGTACTCGTCGGTGCCCCCGGCGGGCGGGACCGGCTGGTACGGCCGCGCGAGCCCCACCTCCTCGAACCGCTCCCCGGCCCGCAACGCCGCCGCCTTCGGCGGTGGCCCGGCATGTGGATGCCCGCTGCCCTCGTTGGCGACCGAAGGAGTAATGGTCCCGCAGGCCGCGAGCACGACCAGCGCCGGAAAAGCGACGACGAACTTCCTGATCCCCATGACCATCCCCCTGATATGCCCCGGTTGTCATCGACGCTATCGCTCACGTCGATGACAGGGATCCGGGAAAATCCCTGATATCAGGGTAGGGGGAATAGCCAGGTCAGGCCAGGCGAGCCGGTAGCCGGGTCACGCAGCGGGTTTCGATTATGTCGCTCCAGGTCGGCGTTTCGGCCGCGGTCAGCGTCGGGAAACGGGATTTCAGGCCGGTCAGGGTGATCGCCATTTCCGCGCGGCCCAGGGCCGCGCCGCTGCAGTGGAACATTCCATAACCCATGTTCAGCATGCGGTGGGTGTTGCGGGTCGGGTCGAAACGGTCCGGGTCCGGGAACACCTGTGGGTCGCGGTTCGCCGATGCCAGCAGCATCCGGACGGACGAACCCGCCGGGATCGTCGTGTCGGACATGTCCACGTCGTCCAGGGCTATCCGGGGAATCGGCGTGTACAGCACCACGCCGTCGTGCCGAAGGGTCTCCTCCACGAAGGACTGGACGCGGGGTTCGTCGCCGTCCAGCCAGTCCCGGTACTCGGCATGGTCCAGATAGGACTGCATTCCCCTGTCGATCCCGGCGATCGTGCTCTCGTAGCCGGTCATCCACATGATCCACAGGATCGCGATCAGCAACCGGTCGTCGTCCGGCGCGTAGCTGTCGTGGACCTTGACCAGCCGGGAGATCATGTCGTCCCTCGGCGCCTGCCGGCGTTCCGCCACGCGCTCCCGGAAGTACTCCTCCACCTGATCGCTCGCCTCGTCGGCGGCCAGCATGACCTCCTCGGAGGACGTCACCAGTGCCTGCATCATCAGGGCGATCGTGTCCGCGATCCACGTCTTGTCCTCCGCCGGCACGCCCACCCGCTCGGCGAACACGAACTGTGTCAGCGGCATCGACACCTCGGTGTGCAGGTCCACCACCTCGCCCGCGGCCAGCCGCTCCCCCAGCCCGGCCAGGATGCGGTCCAGGTGCTCCTCGATCCGCGGCCTCAGGTGCCGTACCCGCGCCGCGGTCATGTCGCGTGCCATCACCGACCGCAGCCGGGTGTAGTGCGGCATGTTCTTCGCCGCGAACGCGGCCAGCTGCTTGGTGATCGACGGGTGGTCACGCTTCGACGGCGGCAGGTCCGCCGCCATCGCGTCCTGCTCCGGCACGGTGAACGCCGTCCCGGTGTGCTGCATCGTGTAGAACACGTCGTCGTAGTTGCTGATCAGGTAGAACCCGGCCCGCGTCCGGTGCACCGGGTCGTTCTCCCGCAGCCAGTGCAGGAACGGGTACGGGTTGCCACGATGTTCCGGTCGCGCCAGCTCTTCCAGCGCGTCGACGGCGGCAGTCACGGGATTCTCCTTCTATGCGAACGGGCAGGCGGACCGCGGCGAGTGCGCCAGGAAGTAGGCGACGGGGAAGCCGAACCGCACGCGCCCGTCGGCGTCCGCCGCGGCGGTCGCGTCGGCGACCAGCTCCCGTTCGACGGCCGCCCTGTTCTCCTCGGGCACGAAGTCCCACACGGCACGCATGCCGTGCTGCTGCGTCCAGCGCACGACGCTCTCCGGTGACTCGGCGACCACCGCCACCTCCTCGCGGTGCTCCACCACGTCGACGAACCCCGCCCCCGCCAGCACCTCGGGCATGGCCGACAGGTCCAGCAGGTTGCCCTCGACCAGCCTGGCCAGCATGGGGTTCGCGGCCATCACCTCGGCCGGGATCGCGGCCGCCAGCTTGCCGATGTCGACCGGCCCGGACTGCCACGCGCCCTCCTGGTTGCGGGTGTCGGGGGCGGTGAACGCCAGCGTCCCGCCGGGCTTGAGCAGCTGGACGTAGTTGCCCAACGCCGTGGGCAGGTCCCGCAGCAGGATGATGCTCATGCTCCCGGTGATCGCGTCGAAGTCACCGGGCGCGAACGTCGGGTCCACGCCGTCCATCTGCCGCACGAGGATGTTGTCGCGGCCCGCGGCTGCGGCGGACACGGCCTCGACCATTTCCCGTGACAGGTCGATCGCGTACACCTCCCCCGCCGGCCCGACCGCCTCGGCAAGCGGAAACGTCACGGCGCCACGGCCGCATCCGACGTCGAGCACGCGGGCCCCCGGGGAGATCCCGAGATGTGAGACCAGCCGCTCGGCCAGCGGCTTGAAGAAGACCACGCCTGCCGTGTCGTACTCGCCGGCGACCTTGTCGAAGACGCCGTCGAAAACTCCTTGCTGTGTCATGGAGAACTCCTGGATCGATGGGTCACCACTCGACGGGGATCGTCTTGGGGGAACGCAGCAGGCCGCCCTCCTGCCACTCGAGGTCCTCCCACGGCACGGCCAACCGCAGCGTGGGAAAGCGGTTCACCAGCCCAGCAAGGGCTTCCTGCATCATCACGCGGGCGAGCGGCGCCCCGGTGCAGTAGTGCGCGCCGCCGCCGAAGCCGAGGTGCCGGGCCGCCTCCCGGCGGGTCAGGTCGAGCGTGTCCGGCTCGGCGAACACGCTCGCGTCGCGATGTGCGAGGTGGTGCAGGGGAATCACGCCCTCGCCCGTGCGTATCCGCTGGCCGCCGATCTCGACGTCCTCCTGCGCGATGCGGATCGGCAGGCCGCTGCGGGACAGCCGGGAGAACCGGACCAGCTCCTCGACCGCGGTCCGCACGGCGTCCGGATGCGCCACCAGCCACGTGTAGTGCTTGGGGCGCTTGAGAAGCGCGGTGAAGCAGACCGCCATCTCCTTCAGCGAGGCGTCGTTCGCGGCGACCAGGATCATCAGCAGGTTCTGCACGATCTCGGCGTCGGACAGGCCGGCGTCCCCGTCGCGCACCCGGATCAGGTCGGTGGTGAAGTCCTCGCCCGGCCGCTCACGCTTGAGCTTGACCAGGTCATAGCCGTACTTCTCCAGCTCGGCCGCCGACTCCATGATCTCGACGGCGGTGAACGACGTGGTCCGCTGGATGTGCTCGGCCCACTGCGCGAACCTGTCCCAGTCCTGCTCGGGCGCCCCGTACAGCTGGCAGATCACGGTCACCGGCAACGGCGTCAGGAAGCTCGCCAGCAGGTCGAGCGGCTTGTCGGTGAACCCGTCGAGCAGCTTGCCGACCAGCTGACGGATCGCGGGTCGCTGACGTTCCTGTGCCGCGGGCGACAACGCCTTCACCATCAGCCGCCGGACCCTGGCGTGCTCCGCCCCGTCCAGGCTCGGCAGCATCTCCGGCGCGGCCTGGGCGGGCGTGGTCCTCGGCGCCCGCGGCGCGAAGGCCGCCGGCCGGCTCATGCGTGGGTCGGTGATCACCTGCCGGGCGGTCTCGTAGGTCAGCGCGACCCACGCCTCGGTGCCCTCCTCGGTGACGGCACGCACCAGCGGCGCCTGGTCGCGGAACCCGAGCGCGACGGGATCGTCCTCGTCCGCCTCGCGCAGCACGAACGGGAAGAGCGGCAAGTCGGCCATGTTGTTCCTCCTGTGTTGGACGGGTCGCGCCGCTCCCGGTCACCACTCGACGGGCAGCGCCCGCGGCCCACGCTGCAGGCCACCCTCTTTCCACGGCACCTCGGCGGCGGGCACCGCGAGCCGCAGCCCGGGCAGCCGCTCCGTGAGCTGTGTCAGCGCGGTCGTCAGCTCCAGCCGCGCCAGCGGGGCACCGAGACAGAAGTGCGGCCCCGCGCCGAACGACAGGTGCTTGTTCGCCTCGGGGCGCGTGAGGTCCAGCTCGTTCGGACACGCGAACACGGCCGGGTCGCGGTTGGCGACGTGGTGCAGCACGGCGACGGTCTCACCGGCGCGGATCCACTCACCGCCCAGCTCGACGTCCTCGACCGCGACCCGCACGAGCAATCCCGTCGGCGACAGGAGCAGGTAACGCAGCAGCTCCTCGACCGCCCCCGGGACCAGGCCGGGATCCTCGACCAGCCACACGTACTCGTGCCGGCGCGACAGCAGGAGCAGCAGCGAGTTGGACAGCTGCTTGAGCGTCGTGTCGTGACCGGCGCCCAGCATCAGGAACAGGTTGTTGACCAGCTGGTCCTCGGTGATCCCGCCCACCGCGATCAGCTCGGTGGTGAGGTCGTCGCCGGGCTCGCGGCGCTTCCGCTCGACGAGCTTCGCCATGTACCGCTGGAGGTTGCCGATGCCCTCGGCGATCTCGTCGGGTGTGAAGCCGGTGTCGCCCAACATCCGGTCGGTCCACGCCATGAACTGGTCCCGGTCCGCGTACGGCACGCCGAGCAGCTGGCAGATCACCGTCACCGGCAGGGGCGCGGTGAAGTGCTCGACCAGGTCCAGCGGGGGTCCCTTGCGCTCGACCGCGTCGAGCAGGTCACTGACGAGGCCGGTGATCCAGGGCCGCATCCGCGCCACCATGCGCGGGGTGAACGCCTTGGCGAACAGGCGCCGGGCGTGCGCGTGCTCCTCGCCGTCCATGCTGATCAGCAGGTCCGGCACGGCGTTGCCGACCTTCGGGCCCGCCGGCTCCACCGCCGCCCGCCGGGAGAACCGGGGGTCGGTCACGACCTGGCGTGCGGCGTGGCTGGACAGCGCGACCCAGATCTCGGCGCCGCGGTAGCTGGCCCGCGTGACGGGGGCGTGTTCGGCCAGCTCGACGCCGAGCGTGTCGGTGTCCGGCGCGCTCGACCGCACGAACGGGAACTCCGGCAGCATGCTCGTTCTCCTCACAGGAACAGCGCCGACTCGGCGTTGGTGACCCAGGCCGGCGCGCCGCGTTCGGTGTTGAGTCCCTTCTCGACGAACGCGATGTTGTGGTGCACGCAGACGCCGGAGACCGTCCGGTCGGTGAGCGTCGGCTCGTACTCGCCGTCCCGGACGAGCTGCTGGTGGTTCAGCCCGTCCAGCAGGGTCTTCACGAACCCGACCGTGGTGGCCGGCGAGCCGAGGTCGGTGCTGCTGCCACCCCACCCGGGCCAGTAGGAGGCGCCGATGTCCTCGATCACGTAGCGACCGCCGGGCCGCACGTGCGGGAACAACGCGGCGAACGACGCGATGACATGGTGGTTGAGGTGGCTGCCGTCGTCGATGACGACGTCGAACGGGCCGAGGTCCGCGAGCGAGGCGAGGAACCCGGTGTCGTCCTGGGCGCCGTGGACGGCACGCACCCGTGGGGGCGTGACCAGCGACTTGTCCTTCGAGTCGACGCGCACCAGCTGTCCGCGGCGGAAGTAGTGCGTCCACATGCGCAGCGACTCGCCGCGGTCGCAGCCGATCTCGAGCACGCGGACCGGGCGGTCGCGGAAGCCGCCGAGGTAGCGCTCGTAGATCGCCGTGTAGTAGTGCCGGCCCCACTTGTCCGCGCCGCTGGCGATCGCCAGCTCGGTGAGGTCGGCCGGGTTCTGGGTCGCGGCGTGGCTCGCCGCCCTGGCCGCCGCGATCGCCTGCGCCCGCCGGCGCGCGCCGGTGCCGTCCGGGTCCGCGCCCGGCGGCCCGTCCGAGGCGTTGAGGACGATCTCCCTTGTGGTGTCATGCTTTCCCGGCTCGCCGTACACCGCGCCGAGCAGCTCGGTGAGGTCCTGGCGGATCACCACGTCGGCGCCGTCGTACCAGCCGGGTTCGACGGTCGCGTCCGTCATGACGTACCCGAGCCGGTCCGCGCCGAAGCCGAGGTCCCACTGGACCGGCACCTTCTCCTCCGGCCCGGGCAGCAGCTGGGCCAGCGCGGCCACCTCGGTCAGCACGAGCTCGGCGACCGTGGCGGGGCCGAGGCCGGCGACGGCGGCATGATCCGGCCGCGCCGCGACGGCGAGCACCTCCTCGATCCTGACGGCACCGGGATCTCGGTGACTCGTTCCGGTAGCTCCGCTCATCGGTCGTACCTTTCGTCATCGAGCACGACGGGAAGCACGCTGATGCGGCGGGTCATCCACTCGGACTCCCAGCGCACCTCGGTGGTCCCGCTCAGCCGGGCGTGCGGGAAACGCGGCAGGAACGCGGACAGCGCGACCCTGGCCTCCAGGCGGGCCAGCGGTGCGCCGAGGCAGTAGTGGTGGCCGAGCCCGAAGCTGATGTGGTCGCGGGCCGCGTCCGGGTCGAAGTCGTCCGCGTGTGGACACCGGTTCGCCGCGGCCACGTTGATCTGCACGGGTGCGCCCCTGGGGATGAGGTAGCCGCCGAGGTCGACGTCCTCGGTGGCGAACCGCCAGGTCGCGTGCGGGAACGGCGGGTGCACCCGCAGCGTCTCCTCGATCCACCGGTCGATCTCCGCCTCGGTGCGTGGCCGCCGGTCCGGTGGCCGGCGCAGTGCCTCCAGGATCGCCGCGGCGATGAGACTCGCGGTGGACTCGTAGCCGGCCATGACGAGGCCGACCGTCCAGGTGACGACCTCGTCGAGGGTGATCGACTCGTCCGCGATCAGCCCCGTGATCAGGCCGTCGCGCAACGGGCCGGGGTCGGCGGCCCAGCCGGCGACCGCGCCGGCCAGTGCGCCGACGCCGGCGGTCCGCACGGCCTGGTCGGGTGAGTAGATGATGTCGTCGGTGGCCCGCCGCATCACCGGGTGCAGCTCCGCCGGCAGGCCGAGCATCTCGCAGATGAACCCCAGCGGGAGCGGGTAGGTGTAGTGCTCGACCAGGTTCACCTCGCCGGTCAGCTCGGCCAGCAACGTCTCGGCGAGCGTGACCAGCCGCGCGCCCCACTCCTCGGTGTTGCGGGGCGTGAAGATCCGCGCGTGCAGCCGCCGGATCCGGGCGTGCGCCGGCCCTTCGCTCATCACCATCGTGCGGGCGACGTCCGCGCGGGGCTGGGAGCCGAGCATGACGCCGGGCACCCGCATCCACTCCGGGGTCAGCTCGATGTCCTTGGACAGCCGCCGGTCCGTGAGGGCCGTGCGCACGAGGTCCATGTCGCAGACGGCCCATGCGGTGCCGCCGTAGTAGTCGACCTTGACGACCGGGGCCGTGCGGCCCGCCGCGACGAGGCTGGGCATGCAGTCGACCGGCGCGGGCACGGTCGGGACGTCGACGTGCGGCGCGTCCAGCAGCTCCTCGGCCCTCACCGCCGGACCATGCCCTCGACCAGGTCCGCGGCGTGGCGCGGACCGTCCTGCGCGAGGTACTCCTTCTGCAGCCGGGTGGCGGCGTCGCGGTACCTGGCGTCGTCGAGCACGCCGCCGACCGCGCGCCGGACGCGTTGCGGGGTAACGCCTCTGAGCGCGACTCCCGCACCGGTCCACGTCACGCGCCTGGCCACGTCGGCCTTCTCCTCGGTGGCACCCGCGACCACGAGCGGCACGCCGTGGGCAAGCGCCGCGTTGACGCCGTTGAACCCGCCGTTGGTCACCATCACGTCCACGTGCGGAAGAAGCTGGTGGTACGGCACGAATCCCTCGACGCGGGCGTTCGCCGGCACCGGCGTCTCGAGTGGACGGTTGCCCGTGGTCACCACGACGAGCACCGGCAGGTCCGCGAGCGCTTCGAGGGCCGGTAGGAGCAGGCGGTGTGTGTCGTCGGCGACCGTGCCCTGGGTCACGAGCACGACCTTCCGTCCGCCGTGGAGCTCGGGCCACCAATCGGGCGGGGTGGCGTCCGTGCCGGGTTGGTCCAGCAGGCCGACGAAGTGCGTGCCCGCGAAGAGGTCGGAACGGGGGAACTCGAACGACTCGACGGTGCCCATCAGGTACAGGTCCGGCCTGCGGGCGATGTTCTCCAGCACGCTCGCCGGCAGCCGGGGCAGCCCGGCCGCGGCCCGCACCTCGTCCGCGCGGTGGCGCAGGGCACGCAGGGCGAGGTGGTCGCCCGCCAGGGTCAGCAGGCGGTTGCGCAGGCGGCCGGGCCACGACGCGGACGGCCCGAGCCCGTAGCCGAGCGGCGCGGTGTCCCTGCTGCCGAGCAGGTAGACGGAGTTGCCGACCCACGCCTGCGGGATTCCGGTGTGCTCACTGAGAAAGCAGGCGCCGTAGCACATGTCGTCGGAGACGATGACGTCCGCGGGGAACCGCGCGAGGACGCCACGCAGGTCCGCCAGCTGGTCGACCGCGGTGCCGTAGAAGATGTCCGCCATGCCCGCGCGGAAGCTGGCCAGACCGGTCAGGTTCGCGTGGTCCGGGAACGCCTCCCGCTTGCTCATCCCGCCGAAGTCCCGGGCGGCGCACATGGGTTCGGGGGTCGCACCGGCCGCGCGGATCCTGTCGTGATAGGCCTTGCCCGTGTACCAGCGCACGTCGTGCCCGCGCCGGACGAGCTGCCGCACGACCGGAAGCACCGGGTTGACGTGGCCGTCCGCCGGGGTCGTCGCGACCAGCACTCGTGCTCCTGCCATGCCCGCCACGCTGCCCGCCCACCGCCTCAAGGGAAACGGTGCGCGGGCAACACCGTCAGCCTGGGGGATACGGGACACCGGACGGGGCCACCGGAGCCGTCAAGCGCTACCCACTCTGGGGATGCGCTGTGGGATGTGGGGGCCGGGCCCGAGCAGTTGATGATGAGACATGCGAGTGCCCAAGACGATCACCGTGCTGGGGGCGGGCGCCGCGGGGCTGGTCGCCGCGTACGAGCTGGAGCGGCGCGGGCACCGCGTGGAGGTCATCGAAGCGAGTGACCGGGTCGGCGGGCGCGTGTACACGCACCGCTTCGGCGCCGGCAAGCGGGCGCCGTTCGCCGAGCTCGGCGCGATGCGGGTCCGCACCGACCACACCCGCACCCTGCACTACATCGCCAAGCTGGGCCTGCTGAGCGAGATCCGCGAGTTCCGGACCCTGTTCTCCGACGACAACAACCTGCTGCACACCGGGAATGGCGGGCACGTGCGGGTACGCGAGGCGCCCGACGTCCTGGTGTCGCGGCTCGACGCGATGCTGGGCAGCCATCGCTACCGGCACGGCACCCTGCTGTTCGGCGCCTGGCTGAGCGCCTGCGTCAACGCCATCGCGCCGCGGGAGTTCCGGGACTGGCCCGGCATGAGCACCGAGCTGCTCGACCTGGTCGACCGGATCGACATGGAGCCGTACTCCTACGGGTCCACAGTGGACCTGCACGCGGTCATCGCCGACCACCCGCACCTCCAGCCGATGATCTCCCACGGCCACGACCGTCTCCTCGACGACGTGCTCGGCGAGACGACGGCCGCGCTCGTCCGGCTGCGTGGCGGCATGGACGCGCTGACCGCCGCGCTGGCGGCGCGGGTCCGCGGGCCGATCGCGCTCGGCCACGAGGTGACCGGGCTGTCGGTGCGGGACGACGGCGTGCTCGTCGGGGTGCGCCACGCCGGCAGCACCACCTACCGGCACGCCGACCACGTGCTGTGCACCATCCCGTTCCCGGTCCTGCGGACCATGCACCTGGACGGATTCGACGACGACAAGCTGAGCGTGATCCACGAGACCCGGTACTGGCCGGCGACGAAGATCGCCTTCCACTGCCGCGAGCCGTTCTGGGCCGCGGACGGGATCACCGGCGGCGCCTCGTTCACCGGCGGCCTGACGCGGCAGACCTACTACCCACCCGTGGACGGCGACCCGTCGCTGGGCGCGGTGTTGCTCGTCAGCTACACGATCGGGCCCGACGCCGACGAGATCGACCGGCTCGCGCCGGCGACCCGGTACCAACTCATCCAGCGGGAGGTCGGCCAGATGCATCCGAGGCTGCGGGAGCCGGGCATGATCCTCGGCTCGGCGAGCCAGGCGTGGGGCGACCACCCGTGGAACCGCGGCGCGGCGGCGATCCGCTGGAGCCAGGACGCGGCCACCTGCCAGGAACAGCAGGCCGCGGCGGCCCGGCCGCAGGGCCGGCTGTTCTTCGCCGGCGAGCACTGCTCGTCGAAGCCGGCGTGGATCGAGGGCGCGATCGAGTCGGCCATCGACGCCGTGCACGACATCGAGTGGTACCGGCCGGCGCTGAGCAAGCAGGCACAGTGAGCGTCTTCCACCTGCCCCGCCTGCACTTCACGGGCACGGCGACGACCTGGCGGCCCGTCGGGCCCGGCAACGGCCACTTCGCGATCGACGCGGCGGTGTCCGGTGTGGAGCGCCGGCCCGGCGAGGCCGACGCGACCGATCCCGCGGTGGGCCGGCGCGTGGACATGTGGGGGCACTACAACGAGTACCTGCAGACGACCGCGAACCGCGCCCGCGTCTTCGACCTCGACCCGTCGTCGGACCGGACCACCACACTGATGGTGGGCCAGTTCGGCCTCGGCCGGGGCGACCGCTCGCACGACACGGACTACCTGCTCACCGGTGCCGTGCACGGCTTCTCGCCGCCGCGGTGGCACGACGCCCGCCGGGGCACGGTCGTGCACCAGTTCGTGGTGGCGCGGGAGGACGTGACGTGGCTGGTGGCCGGGTCCGTCGCGGCGGAGATGCTCTCGGACGGCATCGTCGTGCAGTTCGCGCTCCTCACCCCGGCGACGCCGCAGGTTCCCGACGCGCCCCGGCGGTGGGACCTGCGGGGCACGGTCGCGCCGTGGCACCGCGGCGAGTCGCGGACCTACCCGGCCGGCCGGCTGCTGGTGCCGGTGGACGAGGAGTCGTACCCGCTCACGGTCGAGGTGGCGGACGGGCACGTCATGTTCAACCTGCCGCCGCCGCGGGACGCGGAGCTGCGGACCGCCGGAGAGGCACTGCTCCTGGCGTCCACACGCGACGGTCGCATCCTGTCCCGGGAGCGGGAGATCAACCTCCACGTCGACGACGCCTGCGTGTTCCTGGAGCATCCCCGCCATCCCGGCGACCACGAGCACGACGTCGAGGTCGGGTTCCGCGCCTTCGTCCGGGGCAGGCCCGCGCCCGTCGCGAACGTGGCGCTGCGCCACGACCCGGCCGGGATCGTGCACGGTGTGGTCACGTGCCCGGGAGCCGACGGGGCCGGGCGAATCGTCCTGCGGGGCATCCGGGCGGGCACGACCCGGGTCGTGCTCACGGTCGACGGCCACGAGGCCGGCGACCTGTTCGTCCGCGTGCTGCCCGACGACTGGTGGCTGGCGGACCTGCCACCGGAGGAGATCACCTTCGAGCTGGTGCACCGCGAGGTCCTCGCCCCCTACGAGCGGCGCTCCTCGTTCATGCGGCAGGAGGTCTTCAGCCTCGCCGACCGGTGCAAGGTCGATACGTACGCGAAGCTGATCTGGCAGATGTGCGATCCCCGCAACAAGGGCAAGACCTACTACATGCCACCCACCCGGGACCTGACGCTGCCCAAGGCGGGGCTGCTGCTGCGTTACCTGCGGTCACGGCAGCGACCCGAGCACGTGCTCCGCACCGTGCCCGCCGCTCCTGTCCACAGAGGACTCCGGACCCGCGAGGAGCTCGTGTCCGCGCTACGGGACGGCGTCACGCTGGAGCTGGCCGTGATGCTCCAGTACCTGTACGCGGCGTACTCGGTGCCGGCACACGGCGCGGGCCTGGAGTACGTCCGCACGGGCGACTGGACCGCCGAGCAGCTCCGGACCGCCTGTGGCGACGGCGGCGAGACGCTCGACGGCGGGATCCGTGGCGTGCTGGTCAGGATCGCCCGCGAGGAGATGATCCACTTCCTGGCGGTCAACAACATCCTCACGGCCATCGGCGAGCCGTTCCACGTCCCGGACGTGGATTTCGGCACCGTCAACGCGAACCTGCCCGTCCCGCTGGACCTCTGCCTGGAACGACTGAACCCGGCCAGCGTCGAGCGGTTCGCCGAGATCGAGCGGCCGGCGGGCCGGACCGACGTGCTGCTGGGTGACCGGGCGGGGCGGGCCGATCTCGACGAGCACACCTACTCGTCGATCAGCGAGCTGTACCGGGACATCCGGCAGGGCCTGCGGGACATTCCGGACCTGTTCCTGACCGAACGCGGCCGCACCGGCGGCGAGCACCACCTCTTCCTGCGTGCGGCCCTCAACGACCGCCACCCCGACTACCAGGTGCGGGTCGACGACCTCACCAGTGCCCTGTTCGCGATCGACGTCGTCACCGAGCAGGGCGAGGGTGGGGAGCTGGCCGACGGCGACGAGCCAGCCGAGGAGTCGCACTACGAGGCGTTCCGGGGCCTCGCCGCGGTCCTGCGTCATGGCTGGGTGCCGTCCTACCCCACCGTCCGGAACCCGACCGTGCGCCGGGGCGACCGGACCAGGCAGTACGTGCCGGACCCCGACGCGCGGGAGGTCATGCGGCTGTTCAACGAGAGCTACTCGGTGATGCTGCGGCTGATGGTCCAGCACTTCGGCGGCGGGCCGGACACCAGCCTGCGCCGGTCGCGGCTGATGAACACCGCCATCGACGTGATGACCGGTGTCATGCGCCCGCTCGGCGAGCTGCTCGTGACCATGCCGTCGGGACTGCCCGGCCGGACGGCGGGCCCGTCGTTCGAGCTGGACGACCCACCCGCCTTCGTCGCACGGCAGGACGTGGCGGTGCGGCGGATCGCCCAGCGCCTGGCGGCCATGGCCGTCCAGGCCGTGAAATGCCCGCTCGTGCCGGCCGGGGTGGCCGAGCTCTGCACGGTGCTGGCCGACCAGATCCGAGGAGGCTGACATGCACGAGACCGACGTGCTGATCGTGGGCGGCGGCCCGGTGGGTCTGGCGCTGGCGCTGAACCTCACCCATCGGGGCATCGACCACCTGGTGATCGACGAGGGCGACGGCGTGGTCCGGCACCCCAAGGTCAGCACGGTCGGGCCGCGGTCGATGGAGTACTTCCGGCGCTGGGGGGTCGCGGACCGGATCCGCGAGGCGGGCTGGCCACCCGACCACCCGCTGGACATCGCGTGGGTCACCCGGGTCGGCGAGTACGAGCTCCACCGCTTCGAACGCGGCACCACGGCCGACCGTCCCGCCTTCGCGCACACGCCGGAGCCCGACCAGGTCTGCCCGGCCCACCTGCTGAACCCGGTGCTGGCCAAGGCCGTCGGCTCGCTGCGGTACCGGTGCCGGCTCCAGGGCTTCACGCAGGAGCCCGACGGTGTCCGCGCGGAGGTCACCCACGACGGGACGACGACGGCGGTGTCCGCCCGGTTCCTGGTCGCGTGTGACGGCAGCGCCTCCCCCGTCCGCGGGTCGGTCGGCATCGACGCCCCGTCCCTGCACGAGACCAGGGTGTTCCGCAACATCCTGTTCCACGCGCCGGAGCTGGCCGCACGGCTGGGTCACCGGACCGCGCTGGTGTACTTCCTGATGCGGTCGTCGGCGCTGCGCTATCCCATGCGTTCACTCGACGGCCGCGGCCTGTACAACCTGGTCGTGTCGGCCGACACCGACGAGGACGCGCTGTCCCTGGTGCGGGACGCGATCGCGGTCGAGACACCGGTCGAGCTGGTGTCGGACGGGGTGTGGCACCTGACGCAGCGGGTCGCCGACCACTACCGGTCGGGGCGGGTGTTCCTGGCCGGGGACGCGGCGCACACGCTGTCCCCGTCGGGCGGTTTCGGCATGAACACGGGGATCGGCGACGCCGCGGACCTGGGTTGGAAGCTCGCGGCCACACTCGACGGCTGGGCCGGACCGGGTCTGCTGGACACCTACGAGACCGAACGGCGGCCGGTCGCGCTGGACAGCCTGGCCGCCGCCAACACGAACCTGACGCGCACCACGGACCGGACGATCCCGGCCGACCTGTCGCTCGACACGCCGCGGGGCGCCTCGGCGCGGGCGGCGATGGCCGAGCGGCTGGCCAGCGGTGGCGCATGGCGTGAGTTCGACGCGCCGGAGGTCCACTTCGGATTCCACTACCGCTCGCCGATCGTCGTCGCCGACGGTCCGGCCGAGGTCACCCCGGACTGGCGGCCGGGCAGTGACCCGGGCAGCCGTGCCGCGCACGCGTGGGTCCGCCCCGGTCTGTCCACACTGGACCTGTTCGGCCGCGGCCACACGTTGCTGCGGTTCGCGGACGCCGGTCCGCTCGACGGGTTCCGGCGCGCGTTCGCCGACCGGGGCATGCCGCTGGCGGTCGTCCGGTGCGAGGACCCGGAGATCGCCCGGTTGTACCGCTTCGGGTTCGTGCTCGTGCGCCCGGACGGCCACGTGGCGTGGCGCGGGGACGAGCCGCCGGCCCCTGACCTCGCCGATGTCGTCCGAGGGGCCCGGTGATGGAGCCGTTCTCGCCGCGGGACTGGCCGGCGGCGGACATCGCGAACCCGTACCCGGTGTACCGGCGCTACCGGGCGGCGGATCCGGTGCACCAGGCCGAGCCGGGCACGTGGTACGTCTTCGGCTACGACGACGTCGCCGACGTGCTGTCGAGCAAGGCCTTCGGGCGCAACATGCCGGCGCACATTCCGGGGCGGAACGACGCGCTGCGCCGGAGCGTGGAGAACTGGCTGGTCTTCCTGGACCCGCCCCGGCACACCCGCCTGCGCCGCCTGCTGTCCGCCGAGCTCTCCACCCGGGTGGTGGCCGACCTGCGCCCGCGGATCGCCGCCGTGGCGCGCGGCCTGCTGCGTCCGTTGGCCGGGCCGCACGACTTCGTGAAGGAGTTCGCGGCACCGTTGCCGGTGCTGGTGATCTCCGAGTTGCTGGGGGTGCCGGGGAGCCTGCACCCGTGGTTCCGCGAGCGCGCGGAATGGTTGCAGCAGGCCAGTTCCGCCCGCGCGGCCCGGGACGGGTTCACGAAGGCCGAGACCGCCGCCCGCGAGCTGACCGAGTACTTCGCCGGCCAGGCACGGCTCCGCCGCCGTTCGCCGCGGCGAGACCTGGTGTCCCTGCTGGCGAACGCGCCCGGTCTCACCGACGACGAGATCACCGGCACCTGCGTGCACCTGCTGACCGCCGGCCACGAGACCACGACGAACCTGCTCGGCAAGTCGGTACTCGCGCTGGCCGCCCGGCCGGCGCTCGCCGACCGGTTGCGGGCCAGGCCGTCCGCCGCGGTCGACGAGCTGGTCCGGTACGACGCACCGGTGCAGATGGTGACCCGCTGGGCCACCGAGCCACGGGCGCTGGGCGGGCGGCGGATCGACAGCGGCGACAAGGTGGTGCTCGTGCTCGGCTCGGCCAACCGCGACCCCACCAGGTTCCCCGAGCCGGATCGGCTGTACCTGGACCGGGACACCTCGCGGCACTGCGGCTTCGGGCTGGGCATCCACTACTGCCTCGGCGCCCAGCTCGCCAGGGCAGAGGCCGAGATCGCCCTCCCCCTGCTGCTCGACTTCCTGCCCGGCCGCACGGTGGACGGTGTCCACTTCGGACACGACATGGTGTTCCACGGTCCGACGAGGCTGCTGCTCAGTCGTTGGGCTGGATGAGGCGGGCCAGCTCGATCCGTGAGCCGATGTCGAGCTTGCGGAACACCTTGCGCAGGTGGAAGGCGACGGTGTGGGGCGAGATGAACATCCGGGCGGCGACCTGCTTGTTCGTCAGTCCGGTCGCGACCAGTGCGGCGACCGAGCGCTCGGTCTCGGTCAACGCCGCGAGGCCGGTCCCGGACCGGGTTCGGACACGCCAGTGCCGCCTGACGACCCCGAGCTCCCGTAGCCGCCTGCGGACCCGGGCACCGTCCCGCTCCGCCCCGACCGAGTCGTAGCGCGCCGCCGCGACCTCCAGCCGGGACACCGCGGCGTCCCGGTCCCGCCCGGCCAGCATCGCACCCAGGTCCTCGGACGCCGACGCGCTCGCCCACGCGTCCACATGCCGCTCCGCCGCCTCCGCCAACGCGCCGGCGTCACCGTGCAGGACCCCTCGCGCGTGCAGTGCGGACATCACCAGCGACCGGACCTCCCGGCTGTCCCCCGCCAGTCGTTCCACTGTGGACAGCGCCGCCGCGGCCCAGTCACGTTCCCCCATCGCCAACGCGGTGCGCACGATCCACGCGGCGGCGGCGGGCTCCTCGACGAACAGCAGCTCACGCCCGGCGGAGTCGCGGCAGACCGCCTGCAGTACCGGATCCTCGCCGTCCCCGGCGAACTCCAGCTGGGCCTGCGCCCATTCCAGCGTCACCGAACGCCGTCCGGTGATCTCCCGGAACGCCCACGCCGCCAGCGCGTGCTCCGCCACCTTCGCCGCGAGATCGGCCCGTCGCAACGACACCGTGGTCAGCACCGCCAGCGCGGCCGGCAGGTACACGTGCGCGCCCGTCTCCTTGGCGAGCGCCAGCGTCTCGCTCGCCTTGGTCAGCGCGTTCGCCAGCCGGCCGAGGCAGAGGTCGATCCGCGCGCTCAGCAGTGTCGGCAGCACGCTCAGCGCGGGGTCGACGCGTGGACCCACCGCCGCGATCGCCGCACGGGCGCCGTCGACGTCCCGCAGCCCGGTCAGGATCGCCGCCCGGACGAGCAGAGGGTGCCCGAGCCAGGTCACCGGCTCGCGTGCCTCCGCCGACCGCGCCGCCGCGTCGGACAGCCGCAGCGCGGCGGCGATCCGCCCTGCTTGCCAGGCCTGCATCGCACACGACGGCAGGCTGGCCACGTCGGCGTGTCCGCCATGGACGACCGCCGCCATCGCCGCGTCGAGCCCCAGCCTCGCGGAGTCCGGCGTCACCCGGTTCCCTTGCAGGACAAGGGCTGCCGAGAGCCAGTGGCGCAACGCGCGGTCCGCTTCCGGTGGCAGCTCCCGATCGAGGGCGCCGGTGGCCAGCTCCACCGCAGTACACAGGGGCCCGGCCCTGGTGCACGACTCGACCGCGAGCCGCGTCAACGGCAGCCACTCCGCACTGTCGTCGCGGACGAGCTCCAGGCCACGCAGCGACAGGTTCACCGCCGCCCGCGGCGACGGTCCCAGCGCCCGCTCCGCCGCCGTCCGCAGCATCTCCAGCGTCAGCGGGTCCCGCAGCGTCGCGCCGAGCAGGAGGTGCTCGGTCATGTCGGCGACGGGACCGCCGCGCGTGAACAGCAGCCGCGCGGCCTGATGATGCAGGGCACTGCGGATCGGCACCGGAATCCGTTGCAGCACAACCTGCCATGCCGGGTCCCGGCGAAACCGCATCCGCTCCGCCACGGAGTCCAGCAGCTCGGCCGAGACGGCCTCCCGGAACGCGGGCGCCAGCGCCGCCAGCGGCTGCCGCAGCATCTTGGCCACGTCACCCGGGGTGAAGGTCCGGCCGAGCACCGCCGCGACGTCCAGCAGCTGCCGAGCCTGCGCCGACAGCGGGTCGAGTCTTCGCTGGACCAGTGCGGCCAGGCTCTCCGGCACCGCACCGCCGAGCTCACCTGACAGGAACGCGTTGTCGTGCTCCCGGCTGACCAGGCCGTCGCGCACCAGCCCGTCGACCAGTGAGATCAGCTCGCCCGGGTTGCCCTCGGCACACGCGGCGAGCTCGGTCAACGCCTCGTTGGGCGCGGCGCCGAGCAGGTCCTCGACGACCATCGCCACCGCCTCCGCGGACATGCGCCGCAACCGCATGTGCACCATGGCATCCCGGTCCTCGACGTAGCGCACCAGCTGGTCGAGGTGGGCCGTGCACTCACCCGGACGCCGCGCGAGCACACACACCAGCGGCCTCGTGGTCAGCAGTGAGAACACGGTCTCCAGCGTGGGTGCCGTCGGTTCGCTCCACCGGAGGTTGTCGAGGGTGACGAGCAGCGGGGTGCGGGCGAGCCGGCTCTCCAACACCACCCGCAGATCGGACGGGACGACGTCGGTGTCGCGGAGCCTGCGCACCAGGACGTCCGGCCGGAACTCCTCGTCCATCGCCAGCCTGGTCACCCGGAAACCCTGTGCCTGCGCCAGGTTCGCCAGCTCCGCGAGCAACGCGGTCTTGCCGGCGCCCGCCCCGGCCACGATCGACACCGCAACGCCGTGGCCACGCGTGACGGCCGTCCGCAGCAGCTCGGCGAAGCAGGACAGCTCCAGGTCGCGCCCGCGTAGCGGAAGTCGCTTGGCGCCAGACCGAACCGGACGGTGCCGAAACGTCGGGGGAACCTCGGCGCTGTCCACGATCACCGTGAGTACTCCTATGAGGACGCAGAGTCAATACTGGTGGACCGAACGACTCGACTCTCGTGAACGAAGGGGCACGGGCGTGATCACGAGAAAACTCTTGACCAACTCGACGCGCGCAGTAACGTGAGAATCACCGGAAAACCGAACCATTTTCGAACCTGGATCGTAATGGTGGTGCCGTGTTCGCCGTGATCGCAGTCGTGGTCCATACCGCTCGCCGCGAGCTCTTCGAGGAGGCGGCGAGCACCCTGGCCGGCGTCGATCTCAGGTGGGTCGGCTACGACCACGAGGACGACATCCGCCGCCAGGTCGCCGATCTCCTTGCCGAGAGCCACATCGACGGGCTCCTCCTCGGCCCGGTCCCCTACACCGCCTGCCGCGACCTGCTGCCGGCCGACCTGTCGGTGGCGGTGACCAGGTCCTCGGCGCTGGACCTGGCGATGACCCTCTACCGCGCCCTGGCCAAAGGCTGGCCCCCCACACCGGTCAGCATCGACACCTTCGACAACGCCACCGTCGACGAGGTCGCCCGCGCGCTGGACCTCGACCGGGACCGGATCGCCTGCCTTCCGTACTGCCACGAGCAGACCAGTGCGGAGATCGCCGAGTTCCACCTCGACCACCACCGCCGGCACGACAGCTACGTCATCAGCGCACGAAGTGCCGTCGTGGCACGGCTTCACGGGACGGTGCCGCTGCTCAACGGCATGCCCGTGCCCTCGACGATCCGCGTACAGCTGCACGAGCTGGCCCTGCGCATCGAGTCCACCCGGGCGAGTGCCCTGCGGTTCGCGGCCGGCATCTTCCAACTGTCCAAACAGGACGGTCGGACCGATCCCGACCGGGCGCGGGTCGGGATGACGAACCTGTTGGTCAACACCCCGGAGTTCGCCGAGGCCTGGATCGAGAACCGGGACCGGCGCGGCGTCCTCCTGTTCGCCCACAAGGCACTGTTCGAACGCGTCACGCACAGCTGGGTCACCGTGCCCGCCCTCGACGAGGCGGCGAGCACCCTCGGCATCCGGGTCGCCGCGGGGTTCGGCGTCGGGGCGTCGGCACGCAACTGCGTGCTGCTGGCCGAACGCGCCGCCGAACGCGCCGACCGGGAAGCCTCGCCGGCCGGTTACCTCATCGAGGACAGCGGGCTGATCATCGGTCCGATGACGCCGACGCGTATCCCGCTGGAGTTCTCCTACCGGGGTCACCGCGAGGGACTCGAGGACCTCGCGGGCAGCGCCGGCCTGAGCGCGACCACGCTGTCCCGGCTCGCCGCGCTGGAACACAGCCTGGCCGGCAGGCCGATCTCACCGGGCGACCTCGCGGAGTCGCTCGGCATCACCGATCCCAGTGGGCGCCGGCTCATCCGGAAGCTCAGCGCGTGCGGCCTGGTCACCGTCGCGGGCAGCGCGCAGAACCACGCCAAGGGCCGCCCATCGCGGCTCTACCACCTGCACATCGACGACGCCCTCAAGGAACAGACATGAACGCGTTCACCCGCAGGGAAGCGCTCAAACTCGCCGGCCTCGGAGTCTCGGCCTCGTTCCTCGCCGCCTGCGGCGAGGGCGGTGGCGGCAGCGGCGACGGCACGGTCCGGTTCGAGGGCTGGGACTACGAGGCCCAGCTGGTACAGCAGAACCTCGACCGGTTCGCCAGGCTGAACAAGGACATCAGGGTCTCCTACACCCCGATCACCAGCGCCCAGTACGTCCAGAAGGTGGTCGCGGAGTTCACCGGCGACGCCGGCCCCGACGCGCTGTACGTCTACGACGACTCGCTGGCGGGCTGGGTCGAGGCCGGCTACCTGCAACCGCTCGACGGGCTCGCCGGCGTGGCCGACGTCTACGACTCGATCTACCCGTCGAACGCGGAGACCATGACGTACAAGGGAAAGCGCTACGGCCTGCCGTACTACACGGACTCCCAGTGCCTGATCTACAACGCGGAGATCCTCGGCAAGGCGGGCTTCACCACCCCGCCCAAGAGCCTCGACGAGCTGACGCGGCAGGCGCTGAAGATCAAGAACGACGGGCTCCTGGAGTACCCGATCGGGATGACCGCGCAGCTGTCGGACACCTGGTGGGCATGGGTGTGGGGCCTGGTCTTCGCCAGCGGCGGCGAGATGTTCGCCGACGACCACACGCCGGTGCTGAAGTCGAAGGACCCCACGACGAAGAACGTCTTCGCCTGGCTGCGGGACGCCGCCAACAAGTCCAAGGTGCTCGACCCCGCGTCGCTGCAGCTCCTGCCCGTGCCGCTGGACAACGCGATGATGGCCGGCCAGTACGCGTTCACCATCGGTGCGCGCTACGCCCTGCGGACCTACAACGATCCGGCGAAGTCGAAGGTCGCCGGCAGGATGAAGCTCGCGCTCGTCCCCGGTCTCGAGGACGAGTCGAAGGGCACGGTCAGCAACACCCGTATGTACGGCCTGTCCGCGAACACCCAGGTCAAGGACAAGGCGGTCAAGCTGCTGACCTACCTCGGCGGCTACGACCGCGACAAGGTGCCCTACACCGCCAAGTTCTGGTTCATGCAGCGCGGACTCGGATTCACCTTCACCGACCTCGCCAAGGACCCGGACGTCGTCGCGGCCCTGAAGAAGTTCGCGGACCCCGTCGTCTACCAGGAGCTGGCCGAGACCGCACACGCCCGCAACGTGCTGGACGTCCCGTGGTACACCGAGTTCGAGACGGAGATGCACAAGGTGGTCCAGCAGGTGCTGACCGACCAGGCGACCCCGGAGGCGGCCGTCGCGAGCCTCGACAAGACCGCCGGCGACCTCAAGAAGAAGTACTCCTGAGGCATGCCAAGGAAACCGTGGAGCGACAACGTCCGCGCCTACGCGCTCAACGCTCCCGCGATCATCGTCATCTCGCTGCTCGTCGCCTATCCCATCGGCTACTCGTTCTGGGTGAGCCTGCACCGGGACAACCTCAAGCAGCCGCTGGCGAAGCGGTTCATCGGCCTGGACAACTACCTGTCGCTGTTCCATGACGACGCGTTCCTCGCGTCGTTGCGGGTGTCCGCGTTGTTCGTGCTGGTGGTCCTCGCGTTCACCGTGGTGCTCGCGATGACGCTCGCGCTGGTGCTCAACGAGACCTTCCGCGGCCGGGGCCTGCTGCTGAGCCTCGCGCTGCTGCCGTGGGCGATGCCGGGCGTGGTCAACGGCCTCATGTGGCGGACCGTCTTCGACGCGAAGACCGGCGCGCTCAACGGGTTGCTCACGCAGCTCGGTCTCGTCGACGGCTACCAGGCCTGGCTGACCTCCGGGACCGGCGCGTTCTTCTTCACGGCGATGGCACAGGTGTGGAACACGCTCCCGTTCTCGGTGATCATCCTGCTGGCCGGGCTGGCGACGATCCCCTCGGAGCTGTACGACGCCGCCAAGGTCGACCGCGCCGGTGTCCTGCGCCGCTTCGGGCAGGTCACGATGCCGTGGCTGACGCATCCGCTGCTGATCGTGCTGATCCTGGAGACCATGAACGCGTTCCGCGCGTTCGACACGATCTACGTCCTGACCGGCGGTGGTCCCGGCAGCGCGACGACCACGATCGCGCTGCTGGACGTGCGGACCGTGCTCACCTACACCGACTTCGGGCTGGGCAGCGCGTACGCCTGGGTGATCACCCTGATCACGCTGGTGGTCTCGATCGGCTACATCGCTCTGCTCTACCGGAGGGGGAACTTCGAGGTATGACCACCGTTCCCCTGCGGTACCGGGTGCCGTGGAAGAAGATCGTCGTCTACGTGCTCGCCGTGCTGTTCGCGCTCTACCTGGTGCTGCCGTTCTACTGGATCGTGGCGATGAGCTTCATGCCGGAGGCCGACGCCGTCTCCGTCCCTCCACAGTGGATCCCGGAGCACCCGACGCTCGCGAACTACCTCGGCTTCGTCGACCCGAGCGACGCCCAGGCGCTCGTCGGTTCGCGGGCGATCGAGGAGACGCCGTACTCGCTGCTCAACAGCCTGGTCGTGGCGGCGTCCACCGCGCTGCTGAACCTGGTGCTCGCGACCTTCGCGGCGTACTCGTTCTCCCGCATCAGGTTCCGCGGCAGCCAGCTGCTGCTGGTCCTGTACCTGATCACCAGGATGGTGCCCGGCATCGCCATCATCATCCCGTTCTACCTGCTGATGCGAGAGTTCCACCTGCTGGACACCTACCTCGCGCTGATCCTGTCCTACACGACCTTCGCGCTGCCGATCACGATCTGGATCCTCAAGGACTTCTTCCGGTCGGTGCCGAGAGAGCTGGAGGACGCGGCGCGGGTCGACCGCTGCGGGTGGTTCCGCACGATGTGGTCGGTGTTCCTGCCGGTCGCCGCGCCGGGCCTGGTCGCCGCGGCGGTCTTCTCGTTCATGACGGCGTGGAACGAGTTCATGTTCGCGTTGTTCCTGACCAGCACCAGAGCGGCGAAGACGATCCCGGTGGTGGCGGCGAACTTCGCCACCGACTTCAACACGCAGTACACCGTGATGGCCGCGGCCGGCGTGCTCGCTGTGCTGCCGCCGCTGTTGCTGGCGTTGGTCTTCCAGCGCAAGCTCGTGGCCGGCATGGCGGCCGGCTCGGTGAAAGGCTAGGTATGGCAGAGGTACGGCTCGACGGCGTCACGAAGTCCTTCGGCGGCAAGACGGTCGTCGACGACCTGTCCCTGACCGTGCGCGACCGGGAGTTCCTCACGCTGGTCGGCCCGTCCGGCTGCGGGAAGTCGACGACGCTGCGGATGATCTGCGGGCTGGAGCGCGCGAGCGCGGGGCAGATCTACTTCGACGACCAGCCGGTCGGCTGGCTGCCCGCGAACAAGCGGGACGTGTCGATGGTGTTCCAGAGCTACGCGCTCTACCCGCACAAGACCGTCGAGCAGAACATCGGTTTCGCGCTGAAGATGCTGCGGGTGCCCAAGGACGAGATCGCCCGGCAGGTCCGCGAGGCCGCCGGCACGCTCGACATCCTGGACCTGCTCGACCGCAGGCCCAGAGAGCTGTCCGGCGGGCAGCGGCAACGGGTGGCGCTCGGCCGCGCCATCGTCCGGGAGGCCGGCGCCTACCTCCTCGACGAGCCGCTGTCCAACCTGGACGCGCAGCTGCGGGTGCTGATGCGTGCGGAGATCAAGCGCCTGCACGTGGACCTGGCACGGACGTTCATCTACGTGACGCACGATCAGGTCGAGGCGATGACCATGTCCGACCGGATCGCGGTGATGAAGGACGGGGTGGTCCACCAGTGCGCGACGCCGGACGAGATCTACGCCCGCCCCGCGAACCGTTTCGTGGCCTCGTTCATGGGCAGCCCGCCAATGAACTTCCTGACCAGGGAACGGGTCGTGCTCGGTATCCGGCCCGAGAACGTGTCGCTGTCGGTGACGCCACGGGAAGGCCACGAGCCGGGCGAGGTCTTCATCACCGAACCGTTGGGCGCGGACGTCCTGGTGACCGTGCGGCTCGACGGCGACCTGATCAAGGCCCGCGTGGCGGCGCCCTTCCACCTCGGGCACGACAGAACCATCCACATCGGACTGGACCGGACGAAGCTGCACTACTTCTCGGTCGAGGACGGCCGGGCGCTCGAGGAGGGGAAGGCGAGTTGAGGGATCCTGAGGCGGCCACGATCGAGGTGCCGCGACCGGCCGACTTCGACGAGTTCTGGGCCGAGAGCGTGGCGGCGTGCACGGCGCTGCCGTTGCGGCCGTCGTTCGAGTACGCGCCGGGCTTGTCTACGGACACGGTCGCGGTGTACGACGTCCGGTACACGAGCTACCAGGGCGTGCGTGTCGCGGCGTGGTACACGACGCCCCGCGACGGTCCGGCGCCCTACCCGGGGCTGGTGACCATCCCAGGGTACATCTCCGAGCCGGACGTGCCCCGGCGCTGGTCGGAGCTGGGGTACGCCGCGCTCGCGGTGGCACCGCGGGGAAAGCTGCGGTCCAACGCCGTGTTCGACCCCGGCTACCCCGGCCTGCTGACGCACAACATCGTGGACCACCACACCTACGGCTACCGCGGGTTCTACCTCGACGTCGTGCGTGCGGTCGACGTGCTGGCCGGCCGGTCCGAAGTGGACACGAGCCGGATAGGGCTGCAGGGGTCGAGCCAGGGCGGCGGGTTGGGCATCACGACGGCCGCGTTGCGCCCCGAGGCGATCGCCTGCGTGAGTGCCGGTGCGCCGTACCTGTGCGGGATCATGGCGGCGACCCGGCTCACGCGTTCCTATCCCTACGAGGAGATCACCGAGTACCTGCGGGTGCACCCGGACCACGCGCCGCTCGTGGCCGAGACGGTGTCCTACTACGACGGCATCAACTTCGCGCCGAAGGTGCGCGCGCCGGTCATGATCTACCTGGGGCTGGAGGACGACGTGTGCCCGCCGGAGACCGGCTTCGCCGTGCACCGGGCGCTGCCCGGTGAGCACCCGCTGCACACCTATCCCCGCTGTGCGCACCATGCCGGTCTGCCCCGGGTCATGACGGTGGTGGAGGAGTTCCTTGCCGAGCACCTGGCGCCGGAGGTGGGGGCATGAGTTTCGACGACTACTGGGACGCGGTCGACGACGAGCTGGCGCGGCTGCCCGCCCGGCCCGTGCTGGAGCCGGTGCCGTCCCGCACGACCGAGGACTACACGTCCTACGACGTATGGCTGACCAGCGCCGGGCCGTACCGGATCTTCGGCAACCTGAGTGTCCCGACTGGACCGGGTCCGTTCCCCGCGCTGCTGGAGACCCCGCGGTACGGCAGCGTCAACCAGGTTTCCCACCACAACGAGAAGCTCCGGTACGTGGTGTTCGCGGTGACGCACCGGGGGCAGCGCAACGCCGACACACCGTTCGCGGCGGCGTATCCGGGGTTGTTCACGCACGGCATCGAGTCGCCGGAGTCCTATGTGTACCGTGGGATCGTCGCGGACTGCCTGCGTGGCGCGGAGTTCCTGCTCGCGCGGCCCGACACGGACCGGGCGGGCGTCGTCGGCGACGACCTCGCGCTGATCACGGCCGCCCGGCGGACAGGCTTCACGGCACTGCGGGTGGCCGAACCCCTGTTCTACCGGGTGTCCGACCGGCCGCCGGAGGAGCTTGCCGACCACCTGCGGGCGCACCCGTCGGCGCAGGTGTGGGAGACGCTGTCCTACTTCGATCCCGTCCGGCACGCACCCGGGGTCGGCGCCACCACGCTGCTCGCGACCGACGACGGGTCCTGGTACGAGCCGCTCGCCGACGCGCTGCCGGACGCCGAGATCTACCCGCTGACCCACGAGGACGCCGCGGACAACGACGGTCTGGACGCGTGGCTGGCCGGCAGGCTGGGCGTCGAACCGATGAGCCGTTTCGTGCGGTGAGCCCTCCGTTGGACGTGCGGCCGGTCATCAACGCGGCCGCGACGCTGACCACGCTCGGCGGCTCCCTGCTGGCCCCACCGGTGGTGGCGGCGATGGCCGAGGCCGCCGGCCGGTTCGTGCACGTTCCCGAGCTCCAGGCACGGGTCGGCGAGCGGATCGCGACCCTCACCGGCAACGAGGCGGCGTACGTGTCCTCCGGGGCGGCGGCCGGGATCACCCTGGCCGTCGCGGCCTGCATGGCGGGCACCGAGGGCCTGACGGCGTTCCCCGCCCTGGACGGCATCACCCGGACCGAGGTGGTGGTCTTTCGCGGCCAGCGCAACGGCTACGACTACGCGGCCAGGATGACCGGGGCCCGGATCGTGGCGGCCGACTCGGTGCGCGCGGCGCTGGGCCCCCGCACGGCGTGTGTGCTGTGGTTCGCCGGGGCGCACTACGCCGGCGGCGCGCCCCCGGTCGAGGAGATCGTGCCGGTCGCGCGGGAGGCAGGCGTGCCGGTGCTGGTGGACGCGGCGGCGCAGGTCCCGCCGATCTCGTCACTGTGGCACTTCACCCGGGAGGTCGGCGCGGACGCCGCGATCTTCAGCGGCGGCAAGGGGCTGCGGGGGCCGCAGTCGAGCGGCCTGGTGCTCGGCAGCCGGTCGATCGTGGACGGCTGCAGGGCCCACGGCTCGCCCAACCACGCGATCGGGCGGGGAATGAAGGTCGGCAAGGAGGAGCTGGCGGGCCTGCTGGCCGCGGTGGAGTGGTCCCTGGCCCGGGACGAGCCGGCGGTGCTGGCCGCGTACGAGGCGATCGTGGCCGGCTGGGTCGCGGGGCTCACCGGCCTGCCGGGTGTCCGCGCGGAGCGCGGTTATCCCAGCGAGGCTGGCCAACCACACGGCCGGGCCATCGTCACCCTGACCCCGCCGAGCGGCTGGACCCGGGACGAGCTGGTCGAGGCACTGTGGACCAGGAACCCACGAATCGCGGTCGGCGTCCTCGACGACGCGGTCTCGCTGGCGCTCAACCCGCAGACCGTGGAGCCGGGCGAGGACGTCGTCGTGCTCGACGCCCTGCTGAGCCTTCTCCGGAGCCGCCGCCCCGGTTGACCGGGTGGTCAGTGACGAGCGCAGGCGGACAGCTGGTCGGCCAGTCTCGCGACCTCCGTCCGCAGCTCGTCCGGGCGCTCGATCTCGAAGGTACAGCCCAGCCAGGCAAGCACCGCGGCGGCCCAGGCCAGCGTGTTGGCGCGGAGCAGCAGCCGGACACCGCCGTCGGTCTCGGTGAGCGTCGCCACGGTGGCCGGGAGCTTCGCCCGCACGTCGGCGATCGCCATGTGCAGGAGCACGGACACCTCGTGCGGGTAGGGCACGTCGGCGAGCCCGGACAGCACCTGAGCGATCGGGTCGAAGCCGGCCGGCACCTCGAACGTCCCGGGCACCGGTGCCGCGACCGCGACGCGGTCGAGGCGGAAGGTGCGTACGCCACCACGCAGGGAGTCCGCGCCGGTCAGGTACCAGCGAGCCGAGTGGAACACCAGGCCGTACGGCTCGACCCGCCGCTCGGTCGAACCGCCACGCCAGCTCGTGTAGGTGATCAGGACCGGCTGGCGGCGGCGCGCCGCGTCCGCGAGCACCAGCAGCACGCCGGTGCCCGGCGGCTGCGCGGACCACTCCGGCACCGTGAAGCCCGCGGTGGACAGCAGTGCGTCGAGCCGGCGACCGAGCGCGTGCGGCAGTACCCGCCGCACCTTCGCGGACGCGCTGTCCGCCGCCTCGGCCGTCGCCGTGCCAAGGCCCCCGCGGCGGCCGGCGACGAGCCCGAGGACGACCGCCACCGCCTCGTCGTCGGTCAGCATGAGCGGCGGCAGCTTGTAGCCGGGGGCCAGCCGGTAGCCGCCGTACCGGCCGCGCCGCGACTCGATCGGGATGCCCAGGTCGGTGAGGTGCCGCGCGTAGCGCCGCAGTGTCCGTTCGTCGACGCCGAGGCGTGCCGCGAGCGTGCGCACGGTGTGCGTGCCGCCGGTCTGCAGCAGTTCCAGCAGCGCCAGCACACGAGCCGTGGGGCGGGTCACACCGGTGACGATACCGGGCGGGTTCTGCCCGGTATCGGACCTAGCGTCCCGGACATGACGACCTACGTTCTTGTTCCCGGTTTCTGGCTCGGCGGCTGGGCATGGCGACCCGTCGCGGACGCGCTGCGGGCGCGCGGCCACGAGGTGCACGCGTTGAGCCTGACCGGCACCGGCGAGCGGGCACACCTGGCACGACCGGAGGTCGACCTGGACGTGCACGTCACCGACGTGGTGAACCTGCTCCGCTACGAGGGCCTCGGCGACGTGGTGCTGGTCGGCCACAGCTACGCGGGTGCGGTGGTGATCACCGCGGCCGCGGACCGGACCCCGGACCGGGTCGCGAAGCTCGTGTTCGTCGACACCGGACCGCTGCCGGACGGGGTGTCGCAGTCCGAGTTCGACGACCCGGACGAGCGGGCGGCCAAGGCGGCACTGGTCGCCGAGCACGGCGAGGGCTGGCGGCTCCCCCCGCCACCGTGGGCACGGCTCGGCTTCGACGCGGACGTGCTGGCGACGCTCGCCGAACGCTCGGTGCCCCACCCGTGGGCGACCGCGACCACCCCGGTGTCGCTGAGCGGCCGGTGGGAGACGCTGCCCCGGCTGGGCATCCTGTGCACCTTCACCGAGGAGCAGGCCCGCGCCATGGCCGGTGCACCGCTCTTCCGGCACATGGCCGACGAACACTGGGTGTACGAGGAGCTGCCGACCTCGCACTGGCCCATGTTCACCCGCCCGGCCGAGCTCGCGGACATCCTGCACCGCGCCGCGACGTAGCCGGTGACGTGACCCGCCCGGCCGCTACCGGATGCGCATCTTCCGCATCATCCTCAGTCCCGAGAGCATGCGTTCGACATGCTTCGCGTAGTCCTGGCCGGGCCGGGGGCCCATCACCTGCTTCTTGAGCACCGCCAAGTTCTGCACGTCGGTGTACTTCAGCAGCCCCTGGTCGCCGTGCCGGGCGCCGACGCCGGAGTTCTTGACGCCGCCGGACGGCGTGCCCTTCGCGGCGTACGCGGTGGCGAGAATGTCGTTGACGTTGACGTTGCCGGACTCGACCCGCGCGGCCACGGCGCGCGCCGCGTCGAGGTCGCCGCCCCAGACCGAGGCGTTGAGGCCGTAGTCGGTGTCGTTGGCCAGCGCGACGGCCTCATCGACGGTGCGGTAGGAGTGCAGCGCGACGACCGGCCCGAACGTCTCGGTGACGCCGCAGAGCATGTCCTTCGTGACGCCCTCGAGGATCGTCGGCTCGAAGAACGCCGGACCGAGGTCGGGACGGGGCTTTCCGCCGCAGAGGACGGTGGCGCCCTTGGCGACGGCGTCCTCCACGTGGGACCGGACGCGACCCATGTGGTCGACGGACACGAGCGAGCCCATCTCCGGGCCGAAGTCGTAGCTGGCGCGGACGTCGAGTGACTTCGTCGCGGCCACGAACGCGTCCCTGAACTCGTCGTACCTCGACTCCGGCAGGTAGATCCGCTCGATGTGCATGCAGATCTGCCCGGTGTTGCCGAACGCGCCGAAGATCGCGCCCTGCACGGTCTCCGCCATGTCGGCGTCCTCGAGCACGATCATCGGGTTCTTGCCGCCGAGCTCGAGGCAGCAGCCGATGAGGTTCCGCCCGGCCCGCTCGCCGATCACCCGGCCGGTGGCGGTGGAGCCGGTGAACATCACGTAGTCGGCGTTGTCGATGAGCGTGGGGCCGACGTCCGGACCCTCGCCGCACACCACCTGGAACAGGCCCTCCGGCAGGCCGGCCTCCTCCAGCATCCGCACGCCGAGCAGCGGCGAGAGCGCCGTCTTGTTGTCGGGCTTCAGCACGACGGCGTTGCCGGCCATCAGCGCCGGGATGGCGTCGGAGATGCCGGTGGCGAACGGGAAGTTCCACGGCGCGATGATGCCGACCACGCCCTTGGGCCGGCGGATCTCGGTCGACGTGGTCAGCATCGGCACCGGCCCGCCGCGTTTGACCGGCGCGAGCAGCTTGGCGGCCCGCCGGAGGTAGTGGCTCATCACCATCGGCGGGTCGCAGGTCTCCTCGATCGCCATCCGCCGGTTCTTGCCGCTCTCGGCCTGGATGAGGTCGGTGACGGCCGGCGCGTTGTCGACGAACAGCGTGTGTGCCCGCTTGAACACCGCCAGCCGCTGCCGGACCGGGGTGGCGGCCCACCGCCGCTGCGCCGCGCGGGCGGTGGCGAACGCCGCCTCGATGTCGGCCGGCGTCGACTGCGGCAGCTCGACGAGGACCTCTCCCGTGTAGACCTCGGTGAGCGGCCAGGTCGCACCGGCCGACCCCGGCACCCGGGAGACGAGCTGGGCCAGGAACGGGTCGGTCACCGAAGCCGGGCGGGTGAGCGCGACAGGCGTGAGGGTCATGCCGACCTCTCCTTGTCCGACAGGACGAGTTGCGCGCCCATCTCGCCGATCATGATGGCGGGCGCGTTCGTGTTGCCGCCGGTGATCGACGGCATGATCGACGCGTCGCAGACCCGCAGTCCCTCGACGCCGCGGACCCTGAGGTCGGGCCCGACGACCGCGAGCTCGTCGACGCCCATCCGGCAGGTGCCGACCCCGTGGTAGACCGACGTGGCGCGGTTGAGGATGGCGTCGCGCAGCTCCTGGCCCCGCAGTCCCTCGCCGGGATGGGTCTCGGCCTTGATCGACCCCTGGAACGCCGGTGACGCGAAGATCTCCCGCACCATTTCCGAGCCCTCGGCGAGCACCTCGAGGTCGGCGGGGTCGGCCAGGTACTGGAAGTCGATGAGCGGCGCCGCCCGGGGGTCGGCCGACGCGAGCCGCAGCGTGCCGCGGCTCTTCGGGTAGATCAGCGTCGCGAGCACGGTGAGCGAGGTGCGCTTGTCGACCCTGGCCCGGACCGGCAGGTCCTGGTTAGGTGACGCGTACGCCCACGGCAGGAGGTGTAGCTGGAGGTCGGGCACGTCCCGGGCCTGGGAGGTCCTGAGGAACGCGAGCACCTCGAAGACCGAGTTCGCCATGAAGGTGGTGCCCGGCCTGATCAGCTCCCTGACCAGGCCCCTGGCGAAGTACGGCGCCGTGCCCTTGTTCCTGCTGGACGACGCCTGGAACGTCAGCGCGTGGAACATGTGGTCGTGCAGGTTGTCGCCGACCGGCAGGTCCGCGACCACGTCGATGCCGTGCTCCCGCAGGTGCGCGGCGTGGCCCACGCCGGACAGCATGAGCAGCTGCGCGGATCCGACGAACCCCGCCGAGAGGATGACCTCCCTGCCGGCGCGGACGGTCCGCCGGGTGCCGTCGGAGTCGGTGACCTCGACACCGGTGGCGCGGCCGTGCTCGATGACCAGCCGGGTCACCAGCACCTCGGACTGCAGCTCCAGTGCCGGGGACGCGAGGTGGTGGAGGTAGGCACGCGAGGCGCTGTAGCGCAGACCGTCCGCGGCGTTCTGCTGCATCCAGCTGACGCCCTCCTGCGACTCGGCGTTGTAGTCGTCGAGGACCGCGCAGCCGATCGTGTCGGCGGTCGCCTGGATGAACTGCTGCGACCCCTCCTGCGGGATCTTGTTGCGGGTGATCCGGACCGGTCCGCCCGCGCCCCGGAACGCGTTCTCGCCGTCCTCGAAGTCCTCCAGGCGCTTGTACGCGGCGTTCACGCTGTCCGCGTCCCAGCCCACGTTGCCCGCGGCGGCCCACGAGTCGAAGTTGGCGCGGTTGCCGCGCACGTAGACCATGCCGTTCACGGAGCTGGAGCCACCGACCACCTTGCCGCGCGGCACCGGCATCTCCCGGTTGAGGAGGTGCTTCTGCGGCACCGAGTAGTAGCCCCAGTCGACGAGCTTCTTCAGCTGTGGCACCGAGTGCATCGGGCCGATCATCCCGGGCTTCGTGACGAGCAGCTGCTCGTCCGACTTGCCGGCCTCGAGCACGATCACGGTCGCGCCCGCCTCGGCCAGCCGGCCCGCGATCGCGGCCCCCGAACTACCCGACCCGACCACCACGTAGTCGGCCTCGTCGCTCCGCGGCACCCTCTTGGCCATACCCCGCTCCTCGATCCGCCGACCCGGCCATAACTGTAACCTGTTCTAGTTCTGCAGACGAGGTGTACGTGTGCCGGCGGGTCGAAGTCAAGGGAGAGGCGTCGGCGTGCTCCTCAGCCGAACCGCGTGACGAGCCGGTCGAGGGTGGCCTCGATGCCGCGCCGGTTGCGGGCGGGGAACCCCAGCAGCTCGATGGCACGCGGCGACGAGGCGGTCGACCAGTCGAACGTCTCGGTGACCTCGGTGCGGCCGTCGCCGAGGTCGACCAGCCGCCAGCGCCAGCGGTGCCCCGAGAAGTGGCGCCAGGCGATCAGCCGGCCCTCCTCGAACTCGACGACCGTGTTCAGGATCGTGTACGGCAACCCGAGGCGCATCCGCATACCGAAGCGGGCGCCCAGCGACAGCCTGCCCGGCCCTTGACCCAGCGACGCCCGCACGCTGCCGGACCCGTCCAGCTCGGGATGGCGGGCCGGGTCGGCGAGCAGGTCGAAGATCCGGTCGGGCGGCGCGGCGACCGTGCGGCTGCTGGAGATCTGACGGTCGGACATTCGTCCACGGTAGACGGGTCGGCACCCGCATGCCGTCCTGAGCCTACGGGCGGAGGTTCAGGTGGCTCTCGACGTCCGGGACCGAACCGCTCGGCGGACGGTGGCGGTCAGTGTTTCCGCGGTGTAGGGCTTGGTGAGTGAGTGGGCGTCGTCCGGGAGCAGTCCGCCGGCTCCCCATGGCATGTCGACGAACCCCGAGACGTAGACGACGGGCATCTCCGAGTCGAGCGCGTTCGCACTTTCCGCGAGGTCGATGCCTCCCATGTCCGGCATGGCGATGTCGGTAACCAGGCAGTCGAACGTTCGGTTCCGGAGAAGCGCCAGCGCGTCGACGCCACACGTCGCGGTCAGTACCTCGAACCCGGCGGTGGTGAGGAACCGGGTGGCGATGGTCCGCAGTTCCTGGTCGTCATCGACGATGAGCAGTGTTCCTCGCGACTGGCCGGTGTCGCCGGGCGGCGGGTTGTGTCGGACGTGCCCGGCGCTTGGCACGTACACGTGGACGGTCGTTCCCGCACCGGGTGTGGAGGCGATGCTCATCCGGCCGCCGGCATGGTTGACGATGCCGTAGGTCGTGGCCAGACCGAGGCCGCCCCACGGTGTCCCGACCTTGGTGGTGAAGAACGGTTCGATGGCGTGTTCGAGGGAATCGGCCGCCATGCCGCGTCCGTTGTCCACGACCGCGATGTGGACGAACTCCCCGTCCGGCGGCGCGGTGGGGTGATTCCTTGCGCGGGACGCCACGATGGTGATCGCGCCATCGCTCGGCACCGCCTCGACGGCGTTGACCGTCAGGAGTCGCAGTGCTTCCGCGAGCTGGGACGGGTCCATGTGGACGGTGGTCGGCGGTTCGGCGAGCCGTAGTGACAGGGTGAGCGCGGGTTCCTGCTCGACGAACGCTGGCACCGTGGCCCGGATGAGGTCGTTCACGTCGAAGCGGGTCGACGCCGGGAGGTCCTCGTGGTCGTCGTGGTCCTCGTGGTCGACGGGTGGCGGGCGGGACACCCGGCCGGTCATCCCGCGGGGCACGGCACGGCCTTGCCCGACGCCGCCGTGGTTGGCCAGCATGTTGGCCAACGTGTCATCGAACTCGTGGGCGATCCCGGCCGCCATATGAACCAGCCTGGCAAGGCGTTCCGTGACGTGCTGGCGTGCCCCGGCGGCGTGGCGACGGCCTCCGGCACGCTCGCGGTCCTCGTCCGTGCTGTCGTCCGTGCTGTAGTCGATGATCGCCACGGCGCCTGTCGGGCGATTGTCGTCGCCGGCGAGCCAGCGCAGCACCACCTCGACGGTGCGCCGTGACCCGGCCTCGACATCGGTGTGGCAGCGGAAATAACGGCCCTCGCGCTTGTTCTTGTCCGGGTTGCGGGTGGACACGCGAACCTCCGGGATCAGAACCGATTTCAGGTCCATGCCCAGGAGGCCCTCCTGGGACCTGTGGGTGATCTCCGCCAGTCGGCGGTTGGCATACTTCGCCGAACCGGCCGGATCGATGACGGCGATGCCTACGGACGCGAAGTCGGCCATCTCCTGGAACAGTCTCCTGCTGTCATTCATGTGATGGACCTCGCCCTGACGGTCTGCCGTTGATACGTCGGAGGTGTCGTGACCTTCGAAACCTCCCCCTACCAGCAGTCTGTCCCACGATGCCCACAATGGACGGGACTTCACCCGTTCGGGGAATGTGGTTCGACGGTCTCCGGTGACGCCGGTCCGGTTGACGGCCTCAGCTCACCCCATCCGTCGTCGCCTTCGCCTGGTTCCTGCTGTCGTTCCGGCACGGGGCGCTGTACCACGCCCGGTCGTTGCCGAGCCGTGGCGGAAGACGGACCTGACGGCCGGACCTGCGCCGCTCACCCGCCGGCGAGGACCTCCCGGAGCTTGTCCGCGAACTCCTCGGGCTTGCCCGCGTAGCCGAACTCGTCGCCGAGGAAACCGCCGTGGTGGCTCGGGAAGACCGTCGCCCGCTGACCGAGGACCGCCGCGGTCGCCACCGCCGACCGGGCCGTGAAGGCGTTGCCGGTCTCCTCCCCCACCGCGATCACCACGCGGGTCGGGGCCGCGTTCAGCGCCTCCGCGTCCGGCCGGAAGTCCGTCACGGCCCAGGACCGGTCCGACAGCAGGGGGTCGTCGCGCTTGCCGTCGTCCTCGGTGGGCATGCCGAAGGCCGCCGGGTCGGCCGGCGGCAGCGCGAAGTACGCGTCGCTGTACTCCCCCTGCCACTGCGTCATCCCGACGAACGCCGCCATCGCCGCGCCCATCCCCCTGGCGTTGTACGTCTCCGTGACCGCCCCGCGAGCCCGCTCGGCCGCCTCGGCGTCGGGCAGCAAGGGGATGATCGGCGGCTCGTGCGCCACCAGCGTCGTCACGTCGCCGGGGTGTGCCGCCACCAGTGCCAGTGCCGTCACCGCACCGCCGCTGCTCCCGAACATCTCCACCGGTCCCACGCCCAGCGCCTCGATCACCGCGTGCACGTCCTCCGCCTGAACCCGCGGGGTGTTGTCGACCCGCCCGTCCTTGCGCACGCTGCGCCCGAGCCCCCGCGGGTCGTACGTGACCACCGTCCGCTCGGGCAGGTGCGACGCCAGCCTGGCGAACCCACTCGCGTCCATCGGCTGCCCGATCATGAACAGCGGTGGCCTGCCGTCCTCGGCGGGCAGCGGGCCGTACACGTCGTACACGATGTCCGCGCCCTCGGTGCTGAGCGTGTGGGTCTGCCTGTCTCTCGGCGCCATGGCTGGGCCCTCCCGGTCGTGATGTGGGCAGACCCTAACGCCTGCCACCGACATTCGCCGTCGTCCGCCGACGAGCCACCCCGGGTCGCGGCCGAGCGAGGTAGTTACAGTCAATTTATTAATGTATTGTAAGTACCCGTGGATGCGACACCGACGGACGACCCGGCCGAGGTGGCCGCCGCGCTCCGCCTGACCATGAGCCGGATCGTGCGCAAGCTGCGGCTGCGCAAGAGCGCGGTCGGGGACGTGACCCTCTCCGAGGGCTCCGTGCTCGCCCGCCTGGACCGCGACGGTCCGGACTCGCCCACCTCGCTCGCCGCGCTCGACGGCGTGCGTCCCCAGGCCATGGCGACCACCCTCGCCGCACTCGAGGAACGCGGCCTCGTCAGCCGCACGCCCGACCCCGGTGACGGCCGGCGGTCCGTCATGGCCGTGACCGCGGCGGGCCGGCAGGTCGTCGCCGACCGGCGGTCCACGTCCGTGCGCAAGCTCGCCGACGCGCTCGAACGCGATTTCACCCCGGACGAGCGCGCCACCCTGCACGCCGTCCTGCCCCTGCTCGACCGTCTCGCGGAGCGCCTGTGACCGTCACCCGGGACCGCGCCGAACCGGACACCCGCTACAAGTGGATCGCGCTCTCCAACACCACGATGGGTGTGCTGATCGCCGCCGTCGACGGCTCCATCGTGATCATCTCGCTGCCGGCGATCTTCCGTGGCATCGGGCTCGACCCGCTCGCCCCGGGCAACATCGGCTACCTGCTCTGGATGATCCTCGGCTACATCCTCGTCTCGGCCGTGCTCGTCGTCGCCCTCGGCCGGCTCGGGGACATGTTCGGCCGCGTCCGCATGTACAACATGGGCTTCGCGATCTTCGCCGTCTCCTCGCTGCTGCTCTCCGTCGATCCGTTGACCGGCGGGTCCGGCGCGCTCTGGCTCATCGGCTTCCGCGTCGTCCAGGCCGTCGGCGGGTCCATGCTCACCGCCAACTCGGCGGCCATCCTCACCGACGCCTTCCCCACCCACCAGCGCGGCATGGCCCTGGGCGTCAACCAGATCACCGCCCTCGCCGGCCAGTTCCTCGGGCTGCTCGCGGGCGGCCTCCTCGCCACCATCGACTGGCGTGCCGTCTTCTGGGTCAGCGTCCCGATCGGCGTCGTCGGCACCATCTGGTCCTACCGCAGCCTGCGTGAGATCGGCGCCCGCAGACCCGGCCGCATCGACTGGATCGGCAACCTCACCTTCACCGCCGGGGCCGGCGCGCTGCTCGCCGCCATCACCTACGGCATCCAGCCCTACGGCGGCCACTCGACCGGCTGGACCAACCCCGTCGTGCTCGGCGGGATGGGCGCCGGCGTCCTGCTGCTGGTCGCGTTCTGCGTCTCGCAGACCAGGATCGCCGAGCCGATGTTCCACCTCGGCCTGTTCCGGATCCGCGCGTTCGCCGCCGGCAACCTCGCCGCGCTGCTCATCGCGATCGCCCGCGGCGGCATGCAGTTCATGCTGATCATCTGGCTGCAGGGCATCTGGCTGCCACTGCACGGCTACGCCTACGAGGACACCCCGCTCTGGGCCGGCATCTTCATGCTGCCGCTGACCGTCGGCTTCCTCGTCGGCGGCCCCACCTCGGGCTGGCTGTCCGACCGCTTCGGCGCGCGGTTGTTCTCCACCACCGGGTTGCTGCTCGTCGCCGCCGCCTTCGTCGGACTGCTCGTGCTGCCGGTGGACTTCCCGTACCCGGTCTTCGCGGCCCTGCTGCTGCTCAGCGGCCTCGGCCAGGGCATGTTCTCCGCGCCGAACACCTCGGCGATCATGGGCAGCGTCCCGCCGGAACAACGCGGGGTCGCCTCAGGCATGCGGTCCACGTTCCAGAACTCGGGCACCGCGCTGTCCATCGGCGTGTTCTTCTCGCTGATGATCACCGGTCTGGCCGGCTCGCTGCCCGGCGCGCTCGACGGCGGACTGCGGGCGCAGGGCGTGGACGCCGCGGCGGCGAGCCACGTCGCGAGCCTGCCGCCGGTGAGCACGCTGTTCGCGACCTTCCTCGGCGAGAACCCGATCGGGAAGCTCCTCGGTCACGTCCTGGACGGCCTGCCCGCGCACAACGTCGCCGTGCTGACCGGCAACCGGTTCTTCCCCGACCTGGTCGCCGGCCCGTTCCACGACGGGCTGGTCGTCGTCTTCGGCCTGGCCACGGCCATGGCACTCGTGGGCGCGCTCGCCTCGGCGCTGCGCGGCCGCCACCACCGCACCACCCCACCGACGAAGGAACCCGAAGCATGAGCAAGCGAGCGCTCCTGGTGATGGACGTCCAGAAGTCCATTGTGGACAGGATTCCCGGCGACGCCGGCTACCTGCCCCGCCTGCGCGCGGCCATCGACGCCGCCACCGCGGCCGGCATCCCGGTGATCTACGCGGTCATCGGCTTCCGCGCCGGCTACCCGGAGGTCAACCCCCGCAACAAGACCTTCGGCGCGATCCGGGAGCGGGCGGCGGGCGCCGGCGCCGACATGGACGTCCACCCGGACGTCGCGCCGCGGCCCGAGGACGTGGTGGTCACCAAGAAGAGGGTCAGCGCGTTCGCCGGCAGCGACCTCGAAATGGTGCTCCGCGCGGGCGAGGTCGACAGCCTGGTCCTGACCGGTATCGCCACCAGCGGCGTCGTCCTGTCGACCCTGCGCCAGGCCGCCGACCTGGACTTCGCCCTGACCGTCCTGTCCGACGGCTGCTTCGACGCCGACCCCGAGGTGCACCGGGTGCTCACCGAGAAGGTCTTCCCGCGCCAGGCGGACGTCCTCACCGTCGACGAGTGGGTGCGCACCGTCCGCGGTTGACTACTGGCGGCATGCGCACGGACACTCCAGGTCGCTGATCCTCGACGACGAGACAGGGGCCGCCATGCCGATCGACAAGCGCATCATCGCGACACTGGTCGCCGCGGCCGCGGCGTTCGCGGGTGGGGCCACGGCCTCGTCCGCGGACGTCGCGGCCGGCCGGCACGGTTCGTGGTTCACCTCCTGGTCGCAGTCCCAGCAGCAGCTTTCCGGCCGGGTGCTGGACAACCAGTCCGTCCGGATGATCACGCACCTCAGCCAGGGCGGTCACGCGCTGCGGATCCGCATCCAGAACACCTTCGGCACCAGCCCGCTGACCGTCGACGCCGCCACGGTCGCCCCCAGCGACGGCGGCCCGGCACTCACCGGCCCGGCCCACGCCGTCACGTTCCACGGTCGCGGGAACGTCGTCGTGCCGGCGAAAGGCGACGTGTGGAGCGACCCGGTGCGCCTGAGCACCGAGCCGCAGGACGACGTGGCCGTGTCCATGTTCCTCGCCGGCCGGGCCGCGCCCGGCGAGCACGGCAGCGCCTTCCGGAACAACTACCTCAGCCCCGCCGGCTCCGGTGACCACACCACCGACGCCGCCGGCACCGCCTACACCGCGACCACCGGCGCCACGTACCTGGTCAGCGCGGTCGACGTCGAGAGCTCCCGGCTCAGGGGCACGGTCGTCGCGTTCGGCAGCTCCGTGGTCGACGGCACCGGCAGCACCAACTGCGGCCCCGGCTGCACCGAGTTGGGCACCAACCGCCGCTGGACCGACGAGCTCGCCCGGCGCGTCGTCACCGAACTCCCCGCCGGCCGGCAGATCGCCATCGCCAACGCGGGTATCGGCGGCACCACCAGCTCCGCCGCCTGTCCGTCGATTCCCGGCCAGTTCGCCGGCCTCGACGCGCTCGCCCGGCTCGACCGCGACGTGCTCGCGCTGCACGGTGTGACCGCGGTGCTCTACTACTACGGCACCAACGACCTCGCCGACGCGTGCGGCGCCGACCAGATCCTGGCCAGCTACCGGGCGGTCTTCGCCCGGCTGCGCCACGCGGGCATCAAGGTGTACGTCACGCCGATCACCCCGCGGCCCGGCTACAGCGACCAGAACAACCTCGACCGGTACGCCGTCGGCACCTTCGTCAGGCGGGACAACGACTGCGGGGGCGCCTGCGACGGGACCATGGACTTCGACCAGGTGCTCAAGGACCCCATCCGCCCCAACGCCATCCTGCCCGCCTACGACATCGGCGACGGCATCCACTCGAACATCGCCGGCCAGCGGGCCCTCGCCGACTACGTGTCACTGCGGATGATCACGAGCCGGTAGGACTCGGCGCGCGGGCGGCGTGGCCTCGCCGTTCAGTCGACGGGGCCACGCGCCGTCAGCATCACCCGGAGGACGTGCTCGACGGCGGAGGGAAAGGCGGCGCCGCGGAGCTCACCGCGGGTCGCGAGGTTGCGGGACGCGAAGTCCAGCATGTGGTCGGTGCCCATGCGGCGGACGACGAGGGCGGCGATCTCCTCGAGGTCGAGGCCGGGATGGTCGAGGCGCGTGAGCGCGAACTCGACGACCAGCTCCTCGTCGGTCATTGACTCCCTCGGTCGTACTCGCCGGCCGGACGGGCCGCGCACTGTGACGATTGTCCCTCATCCAGGGCTGCTTCGGCGAGCACCGCTCTTTTCGTGCTGGCCCGCAGGCGCGGCGCGTGTGGCGGAAATGCGTTGCGAACCGCGCGCGATTCGGCAATTGCGCGACGCCCAACGATTATCGATACCGTTCCCGCCATTCCCGAACCCGGACGCCCCAGGCGAACCAGCTCCATCGGCGCACGTCAACACCGATCTTCCACCAACGGAAAGAAACGGTGCCAGTCCCATGAGGACCGCACCCGCGCAACAACTCGATCAAGATCGCGTCGAACATCACCATGTCTCGTGACACTACGATTTTACGTGCTAGAAACGACACCCACGGCTGACGGCACGGGGGCTGAGCACGAGCGGTGGCAAGGAACGTGGACAAAGGTAGGACGAGCTGGCGGCCATGGTCGCTGCGCGAGCTCACCGGCGCGCTCGCCGCCGGCACGACGACTCCGGCCGAGGCGCTCGACCGGGCGTGGGCCCGGATCGCCGACACGGAACGGGAACTACGCGCGTGGGTCCAGCCCTACCTGCGGGATCCCGAGCCCGTCACGGGCCCGCTCGGCGGCGTGCCGCTCGGGGTGAAGGACATCATCGACATGGTCGGCCTGCGGACCAGGTGCGGCTCGGCACTGCGGGCGGACGCCGAGCCCGCCACGGTAGACGCGCCGATCCTGACCGCGTGGCGACGGGCCGGCGCGACGCCGATCGGCAAGACCGTGACCGCCGAGTTCGCCTGCTTCGCCCCCGGCCCCACCCACAACCCCGCCGCGCCCGGCCACACCCCCGGCGGCTCCTCCAGCGGCTCGGCGGCCGCGGTCGCCGCCGGGCACGTGCCCCTGGCGCTCGGCACGCAGACCGCCGGTTCGGTGACGCGGCCGGCGTCGTTCTGCGGCGTCGCGTCGCTGGTCATGACCCACGCCCGGTTCTCGATGGACGGGGTCAGCGGCGTCAGCCCGAGCCTGGACAGCCACGGCGTGTACGCCGCGACGGTCGACGACCTCGCGCTGGCGTGGTCGGCACTGATGGACGAGCCGGACGCCGGCCTGGCCGAGCCGCGCCCGCCCCGACTGCTCGTGTGGACCGGCGCCGCGGGTCCGGAGATGGCCGGCGCGCTGGCGTCCGCACGCGACCGGCTGATCGCGGCCGGCGCCGTGGTCGACGACTTCCCCGCCGACAAGCTGGTCACCGAGCTGACGATCGCGCATCCGGTCGTGATGGAGTACGAGGCCGCCCGCGAGCGGTCCCACGAGCTGGCCGCCGGGTCCGCGCTGAGCGCACAGCTCGCGCGGATGCTGCGGGCGGGCGCGGCGATCCCCGACGGGGCGTACCACGCCGCCCGGCAGACCATCGCCGAGGCGGGCCGGGAGGTGGTCGAGCTGATGGAGCCCTACGACGCCGTGCTGGGACCGGCCGCGCCGGGCCCGGCGCCCGCCGGGCTGTCGTCCACCGGTGATCCGGTCATGAGCCGGCCGTGGCAGACACTGGGCCTGCCGGCCGTGACCGTGCCCGGCGCCCGCGGGCCGGCGGGGCTCCCCCTCGGCCTACAGCTGGTGGGACGCACGTGGCGCGAGGCCGACCTGCTCGCCACCGGCTGCTGGGTCGAGACCGCGCTGTCCGCCCCGTGACGGGCGGTGCCGCCCGATCAGGCCCCGGGGCACCTCGCCCGCCGGTTCCGGACTTTGGTGGGCCGACGCCGAGCGAGTAGGGATGCGTCGTCCGGCGGGCCGAGGAGGAACCTCTGCTGCTCGGCGTGCCCTGTTCGATGAACGTCGCGCCTTCAGCTTCGCGATTCGTCCACCTCCCCACTGGCGCGGGGTTCTCCCGTGGCACGTGGGAGGGCTCGGTCAGCCGCGGCGTGGCCTCGGCCGGGGCGAGGACTGGAAACGCTCCCGGCGAACCGTCGCCCGGCGACCCTTGATGCTGCTCCCCCGCAGTGCGGCGATCACCTCGTCCGCGGCCGACTCCGGGACCTCCACCAGCGAGAACCGGTCGGCGATCTCGATCGCGCCGATGTCGCGGCCGGTCAGCCGGGACTCGCCCGCGATCGCGCCCACCAGGTCCTGTGGCCGGATGCCCGCCGCGCGGCCGGTGCCGACGAACAGCCGGGTCATGCCCTCGCGAACGGGCTTGGCGCCACCGCGCTTTCCGCGGCCGGGGCGTTGCTCCGCCTCCGGGACGGCCTCGGGGATGTCCTCGACGTCGTCGTCGGCGGCACCGTTCGCCTCGTGGGCCAGCTTGACCGCGGCGAGCGCCACCTCCATCACGTCGAACTCCTCCGCGAGAGGCTCGACCACGGCCCGGAAGCGCTCCAGGTCACCGGCCAGCAGGCTCTCCCGCAGCGCGGCCCTGGTCAGCTCCAGCCGGCGGGACCGCAGGTCGGCGACGGTCGGCAGCGACTCGACGGGGATCCGCCGGCCGGTCACCCGCTCGATCGTCTTGATCATCCGGTGCTCACGCGGCTCGGCCAGCGTGATCGCGACGCCCTCCCGCCCCGCGCGGCCGACCCGGCCGACGCGGTGCACGTACGTCTCCGGCGCGCTCGGCACGTCGTAGTTGACGACGTGTGTCAGGTGCTCGATGTCCAGCCCGCGGGCCGCGAGGTCGGTCGCGACGACGAGGTCGAGCGTGCCCGCCCGCAGCCGGCCGACCACGCGGTCGCGGTGCTGCTGGTCGAGGCCCCCGTGCAGGCCCTCGGCGCGGTAGCCACGCCCGTTCAACGTCTCGGTGAGCTGGTCGACGGCCTCGCGGGTGCGGCAGAAGACGACCGCCGCCACCGGCGCCTCGACGTCCAGCACCCGGCCGAGCGCGGCCGGCTTGTGCCCGCGTGGCACCACGTAGGCGTTCTGCCGCACCAGCGCGACGTCGTCGTCCGTGGACTCCGAGCGGCCCAGCTCGATCCGGGCGGGCTCACGGAGGTGGCGGCGGACCATGCCGTTGATCCGCGCCGGCATGGTCGCGGAGAACAGCAGGGTCTGCCGGCCCTCCGGGGTGTCGTTGAGGATCGCCTCGATGTCCTCGGCGAAGCCCATGTCGAGCATCTCGTCGGCCTCGTCGAGCACGACCATCTCCAGCGAGCTCAGCCGGAGCGTGCCGCGGGCGATGTGGTCGATGGCGCGGCCCGGGGTCGCGACCACGACGTCGACGCCGCGGCCGAGCGACCGCAGCTGCTGCCCGATCGGCTGGCCGCCGTACACGGGGACGACCCGCGCGCCGAGGTCGTGGCCGTAGCGGTGCATGGCCTCGGAGACCTGGACGGCCAGCTCCCGGGTGGGCACGAGCACCAGCGCGAAGGGCTCGACCTCCGTGCGGGGCCAGGTGATCCGCTGGAGGATCGGGAGCGCGAAGGCGGCCGTCTTGCCCGTGCCCGTCGCGGCCTGACCGACGAGGTCACTGCCGGTGAGCACGGGCGGGATCGCGAGGCGCTGGATGGGGGTCGGCTCTTCGTAGCCGAGGCGGGAGAGCGCCTGGATGAGCTCGGGCCGCAGGTTCAGCTCGGCGAAGTCCTGGCTTGTGGTCATGATCAGCCTCCTCGGGCATCTATGTCCGAGGCAACGCCAACCGGAACGACCAGTAACCCATGATAGCGGCGGCCGTCGAGAACCGATCACGCGTGTGCGCCGTTCCGTGGTGGACACCGCAGTCTCGAGAAAGCTGGTCATGACGACAGAACCGCACGCCGAGCCCGAGCCGGGACGGCGTTCCCCGTGGCCGTGGATGATCGCCGGCGCCGTGGTGGTGATCGCGGCCGTGGTGGTCACCCTGGTGATCACGGCCACCGGCGCCGCCGACGAGAACACCGCCGGGAAGCCCCGAGCCGAACACGCCGGCTACGACCTGAGCACCCCGGAGGCGGCCGCGAAGTCACTCGTTGCGGCAGCGAAGACCGGATCGGGTGACACGCTGTTGGGGTTGGCATGCATCGGACGGCCGGCCTGCGCCGAAGTGCACGCGGCGGGACTGAGCCAGTCCGATCTCAGCATCGCCCAGAACACGATCCGCGACGGCGTCTTCGAACTGGCCGAACACCTGAAGCAGGCCAGATTCGCCAAGGCGGTCAACGGCGACGCACCAGGCACGAAGGACGTCCCGTACCGCACCCCCGAGATGAAGGGCGACGCGTACCTGACCCTCACCTTCGTCAAGTCAGGCCCCGACTGGCTCTACTACAACCCCACGCCCTAACCCCTCGCGAGTCCCGCACCCAAACACCGCGAGTCCCGCGTTCAAACACATCGAGTCCCGCGTTCAGACACAGCGAGTCCCGCAGACACGGCGAGTCCCGCGTTCAGACACAGCGAGTCGCGTTTTCGTGCAGATGGTCGGTGCCGCCTGGCAGGTCGTGATCCGCGTGGTCGGCATGATCCGCACGATCGGCGTGGTCGGCATGGTCCGTGCGATCGGCGTGGTCGGCGTGGTCGGCAGGGTCCGTGCGATCGGCGTGGTCGGCGTGGTCGGCATGATCCGCGTGGTCCGCGTGGTCCGCGTGGTCGGCGTGGTCCGCGTGGTCGAGCTTCGCGTGGATGGCGGCCACCTGCTCGGCGGGGCCGACCTGGGCAAGCAGCTCGGCCGCGCGGCGCCACGCGTCGCGGGCCTCGGGCAGGGCGCCGGCCGCCGCGGCCACGTCGCCGAGGTGATCGAGGGTCATGCCCTCCTCCGGAAGGTTGCCCGTCTCCCGGTACGCCTCGGCCGCGTGCCCGTAACACGTCCTCGCCTGTTCGTGGTCGCCCAGCTGGTGGTAGGCGTGGCCCAGGGTGTCCAACGTGTCCGCCGCGCCCTCCCGGTCGCCCAGCACCAGCTGTAGGTCCAGCGCCTCGCGGCAGTACCCGACCGCCGCCGCGTACTCACCCTGCTGGCTCAGGCACCAACCGACGCTGTTCAGCGCCTTCGCCTGTCCGGCCGGGTGGTCCGCGGCCCGGTACCCGTCCAGCGCCAGCAGTGAATGCCGCAACGCCGCCGAGTTCTGGTCGAACTGGTCGTACACCTCGGCCAGGTTGAGATGGGTGTGTCCCTGCCCGACCTGGTCGCCGAGCGCCGCGTACCGGTCCAGCGCCTGCCGCAGCTGCGCCAGCGCGGCCTCCTCGCGCCCGACCCTCAGGTACACCCGCGCCAGGCCCCGGTGCGCGTATGCCTGCTCGCCCCGGTCCCCACCACGCCGGGCCGCCCGCAACGCCGCCTCCGCCGCGGTCACCCACTCCTCCCAGTACCCGGCGCGGTACAGGTACGCCGACAACGCCCGCGCCAGCCCCTGCACGTGCGTGTCGAAGCCGAGATCCCCGGTGACGGCGGCCAGCAACACCCGGTGCTCGGCCGCGAACCAGGCCAGCGCGCCCTCGACCTCCGCGATCTCCACGATCTCCACGGGTTCCGCGCCGGCCGGCGCGGGCAGCTCGAGCTCCGCCCGGTACGGGTCCAGCAGGTGGGCGGCCCGGTCGGCCGTCCGCAGGTAGTGGTCGAGCACCCGGTGCGTGGCCGCCCGCACGTCCCCGGGGCTGTCCGCCGCCAACTCCCCCGCGTACGCCCGGAGCAGGTCGTGGCAGGTGAACCGGCCGGGGCGGTGCTCGGTCAGCAGGCTGGCGTCCGCGAGGACACGCAACAGCCTGCGCGCCTCACCCACGGGCACCCCGGCGAGACCGGCCGCCGCAGCGACGCCGATGTCCGGTCCCGGATGGCCGCCCAGCAACCGGAACAGCCGCGCGGCCGCGGCGTCGAGACCGCGGTAGGACCAGGAGAACACCGTCCACGGTAGGTCCAGCTCCCCGGCCAGGTCCGCCAGGGAGAAGCCGGGCTGGAGTGCCGCCCGCGCGGCCACGACCGCGAGGGCCAGGGGCAGCCCCGCGCAGACGGCGACGATCCGGTCCACCGCACGGGGTTCCGCGAGCACACGGTCCGGGCCGACACGGTCCGCGAGCATCGTGCGTGCCTCGCTCGGCGTGAGCAGGGCCAGCGGCACCGGACGGGCACCGTCGGCCGCGACCAGGCCGGCGAGCCGGTCGCGGCTGGTGACCAGTGCCAGGCAGCCGGGCGAGCCGGGGAGCAGCGGCCGGACCTGCTCGGCGTCGCGTGCGTTGTCCAGCAGCACCAGCATCCGCTTACCCGCCAGCAGGCTGCGGTACAGGCCGGTCAGCCCGTCGGCGGTGGCCGGGATCTCCTTCGGTGGCACGGCGAACGCCTCCAGGAACCCACGCACCGCCTCGGCGGGCGTCAGGGGCGCGTCGGGACCGTAGCCACGCAGGTTGACATACAGCTGCCCGTCGGGGAACCGGTCCGCCGCCCGGCACGCCCAGTGCACGGCGAGTGTCGTCTTGCCGACGCCGGCGGTCCCGCCGACCACCGAGACGGCACCGCGCTCGGCGAGCTGGTCCAGGGCCGCCAGCTCGGCCTCGCGGCCGGCGAAGTGCTTGGGCGCCGCCGGTAGCTGTCGTGGCCGCACGCGCCGGTCGAGCTCGGCCCGCGCGGACGCGGCCAGCCGGCCGGCGGCCTGCGCGCCGTCCACCGCGCGCAGCATCGCGAGATGACGCTCGGTCCACCGGTTGAGGTCGACCATGTCCGCCGGCAGCGGCGGCTCGGCGTGCGTTGCGCAGGCGGTCACGAACGACGCGACGAACTCCCACTCCGGCAAGGATCTCGCGTTGAGCTTGTCGCTGATCGTGCTGCGGGGCAACGGATGCGGCAGCTCGGCGGTCAGCACGACCAGCCGGTTCAGCGACGGTTCCCCTGCCCGTGCACGCAACCGCTTCAGCTCGCCGACGAAACGGGTCACCGCGGTGCGTCCGGCATCGGTCATGCCCCCGGAACCTTCCTGTCGTTCGGACATCCCGGACAGGGCGCCCAACCTACCGCTGGCACGCTGCGAAAACCGCTCACGGTCGGAAACCGGTGTCCGGAGTTTCGCCGTACGGCCCGGGCGCACAGCATGATCGTCGCCGCACACCGTCGAAGGAGGTACGGCATGAAGGCGACCAGGCTGCTGTGGGAGGCGCTGGTGGTCGAGGTGCTCACCGCACCAGCTGGCACGCTCCGGGCGGTCGTGCCGGCGGACGGCTCCGCGTACCGGATGCGCGTGGCGGCGACGGCGCCGGGCTCGGCGAGCGGCGGGTCGAGCGTGACCGCGTGGGCGATCTGCGGGGCGGACGCCACCTGCCTGGCGGTTGCCGGCCTGACGACGTACCGCGTGGGGCACCGCGTCAGCGGTAGTAGCTGAGTCGCCGAGGGGAGAGCGGGGCGTTCCGGGGTGCGGGCCCGGAACGCCCTTTTTTCGTGACCAGTTCACTCCAGGGCAGCCCCTTGCCTGGGACAACGATCCGTGCGATGCTCCAGATCGCGAACAGCTTGTTCGCATAACGAACTCGACACGGAGTCGTGATCATGTTCCAGCAGCTGTTGAGGTCGGCCGGACCGCCAGTGGTCGGGACGTTCGTGAAGATCCCCTCGTTGGAGATCGCGGAGATCATCGGGGCGGCGGGGTTCGACTTCGTCGTGATCGACACCGAGCACGCGCTCCTGTCGGTGCGTGACGTGTACTCGCTGGTCGTTCTCTACTCCCGGATGGGCGTCGCATCCCTGGTCCGGGTCACCGACCACGGGTACGGCGACGGCCAGCGCTACCTCGACGCGGGCGCCGCCGGCATCCTCGTCCCCCACATCTCCAACGCCGCCCAGGCCGAGGCCACCATGCGGCAGTTCCTCTTCCCGCCCGCCGGCACCCGGGGCATGGGCTTCGCGGCGCGGGCCGGGGTGTGGGGCGGCCTCGACGGCGGCACGGCGGAGTACGTCCGCGGCGGCCAGGAGGAGGTCGCGCGCGTCGCGATGATCGAGGAGCGCGAGGCGGTCGAGGACATCGAGGCGATCCTCGCCGCCCAGGGCGTGGACGCGGTGTTCGTCGGCCCCGGCGACCTCTCGCTCAGCCTCGGCGTGCCCGGCTGCTCGCCGCAGGTGCACGACGCGGTGACCACGGCGATCAAGGCGGCGGTCCGGGCCGGCGTCCCGGTCGGGACGGTCGTCGCCGGGGCGGAGCAGATCCGCCTGCGTGCCGAGCAGGGCTGCCGGTTCATCCTGGTGGGCAACGACACCGGGATGATCTCCGGCGCCGCACGCCGCACGCTCGCCCAGGCACGTGAGGCCGTCGGCCGATGATCGACAAGATTCGTTCGCACACCGCGGAACCGCTGGCCGAGGTCCACAGTGGAGCGTCGATCGCCATCGGCGGGTTCGGTCAGGTCGGGGTGCCGGTCGACCTGATCGACGCGCTGTGCGAGCAGGACGTACGCGAGCTGCACATCATCGCCAACAACGGCGGACGCGGCCTGCCGGGCGAGCGCGGGATCGGCAGGCTGCTCAAGGAGAACCGGGTCCGCCGGTTCTCCTGCTCCTTCCCGATCAACCCGACGTTCTTCGAGCGGTACTTCAACGGCGAGGTCGAGATCGAGCTGGTGCCGCAGGGCACGCTGGCCGAACGGCTCCGCGCGGGCGGCTCGGGCCTCGGCGGCTTCTTCACGCCGACCGCCGCCGGGACCATGCTCGCCGACGGCGGGTTCGTGACGCGGCACGGCGATCCCGAGGAAACCCTGTCAACGAAGGAAAGCCGCGTGATCAACGGACGCACCTACGTCTTCGAGGAACCCCTCCGCCCGGACTTCGCCCTCGTGAAGGCGCATCGGGCCGACCGCTACGGCAACCTCCGCTTCCGGCTCGGCGCCCGCAACTTCAACCCGCTGGCCGCCATGGCCGCCCGGACCACCATCGTGCAGGCCGACCACATCGGTCCCCTCGAACCGGACGACATCCACCTGCCCGGCCCCTTCGTCGACCACGTGGTGGCGACCGCACTGGAGCCGGCCCGGTGACCACGACGCAGAGAGGCCTCAGCAGGGCCGCGCTCGCCCGGCGCGTGGCCGACGACCTCGAGGACGGCTGGTGTGTCAACGTCGGCATCGGCGCGCCCTTGCTGCTGCCGGCACAACCGACGCCCGGCAAGGAGATCGTCTACCACTGCGAGCACGGCCTCGCCGGCGTCGGGCCGGCGCCGACCGGCGACCCGGACCCGGACGTCACCGACGCCGGCAAGAACCCCGTCACGCTGCTCGACGGCGCCGCCTCCTTCGACTCGTCGCTGTCCTTCGCGATCGCCCGTGGCGGCCGGCTGGACCTGTGCGTGCTCGGCGCGCTGCAGGTCGGCGAGAACGGCGACCTGGCGAACTGGCTGGTCCCCGGCGGCGACCCCGGGGTGGGCGGCGCCATGGATCTCGTGGTGGGCGCCCGCCGCGTCTGGGTCATGATGAACCACCTCGACAAGCACGGGAACCCCAAGCTGCGCAAGCAGTGCACGTTCCCGCTCACCGGACCGGGCGTGGTCGACCGCATCTACACCGACCTCGCCGTGTTCGACTTCGCCGACGGCGACCTGATCCTGCGCGAATGCGCCCCGGGCATCACCCCGGCGGACGTCGCGGCACTGACCGAAGCCGGCTACACCGTAGGAGTACCAGTATGACCGTGCGAATAGCGGGTGCGTACGAGCATCCGCTGCGCAGGATCCCCGACCGGACCGTGCCGCAGGTGATCGCGGAGGTCGCCTACGGCGCACTCGCGGACGCCGGACTCGGACCGGCGGACGTCGACGGCTTCTTCTGTTCCGAGGTACCGGGTCTTGGCTCGGTCGCCATGTCCGACCACCTGGGACTCGGCGGTCTGTCGTACGTGGACGTCACCGAGGGCGGCGGCGCGTCCTACCCGATGCACGTCGGACACGCCGCGGCCGCGGTGGCGGCCGGCAAGTGCCGGGTCGCGCTGGTGGCGATGGCCGGGCTTCCGTTGTCCGGCCAGGGAACCACCGGCGGCGCCCGCGGCCCGGAGCATCCCTACGAGGCAGGCTACGGGATCACGACACCGGCCGGGTACGCCCTGGCCGCGCGACGGCACATGCACGAGTACGGCACCACCGCCGAACAGCTCGCGGAGATCAAGGTCGCGGCCGCGCACCACGCGCAGTACAACCCGAACGCCAAGCTGCGTGACCCCGTCACCGTCGAGGACGTCGTCAACTCGCCGATGATCTCCGACCCGCTGCACCGCCTGGACTGCTGCATCACCACCGACGGCGGCGGCGCGCTGGTCATCGTCGCCGAGGACGTCGCCCGCACGCTTCCCCGCCGCACGGTCAAGGTGCTGGGACACGGGGAGACCATCAAGCACAGCGAGATCGGCCGGCTCGACCTCACCCACACCGGCGCCGCCGTCTCCGGCCCGCGCGCGTTCGCCGAGGCGGGCCTCACCCCCAAGGACGTCGACTACGTGTCCATCTACGACTCCTTCACCATCACCGTGCTGATGTCGTTGGAGGACCTGGGTTTCTGCGAGAAGGGCAAGGGCGGCGCGTTCGTCACCGGCGGCACCCTGCGTGCGGACGGCGAGCTGCCGTTCAACACCGACGGCGGCGGGCTGTGCAACAACCACCCGGACTCCCGCGGCGGCATGATCCGCACCATCGAGGCAGTCCGCCAGCTGCGCGACGAGGCGGCGCCGGAGGTACAGGTGCCCGGCTGCCGGATCGGGCTGGTCCAGGGCCACGGCGGCAACCTCGGCTTCCGCACCGCCGCGGCCACCCTGCTGCTCGGGGCGGAGGACGCATGACCGACCTGGTACTCGCGAGGCTCCAGGACGGGCTCGCCGACAACAGGCTGGAGCTGCCGCGCTGCGCCGACTGCGGCACGCTCGTCTGGTACCCGCGCGCCCGCTGCCCGCACTGCATGTCCGGAAACCTTGTGTGGGAGGAACTCTCCGGCACCGGAACCGTCTACTCCTACACGGTCAACCACCGCGGCCAGGGTGAGTACGCCGGACACGACCCGTTCGTCATCGCCTACGTCGAGCTCGCCGAGGGCCCGCGCGTTCTGTCCCATGTGGACAGTGCCGACGTGCGCGTCGGCGACCCGGTCCGGCTCCGCGGTGGCCTGAGCCAGGAGGGACACGTGCGCCTGACGTTCGAGAAGGAGGAACCCCGGTGACCTACGCGAAGGACGACCTGCGCTCCGCACTGTCCACTAAGGACTCGAAGCCCGTCGACAGCGCGATAGCCGCGCCGCGGTTCCTCGACTTCTCCATCACCGCGCCCGACGTGGTCACCGCGGCCGGCAGCCGGCAGTGGATCATCCGGGGCCAGAACTTCGTGCTCATCTACACCGAGCCCCGGCCCGGAGACATGATCTGGTCGGCGGAGCTGGCGTCCGAGCAGGTGGTGCTGCTGATCGACGGGCACAGCGGGCTACGGGGCGAAGGAGAGCACACCGGGCCGGCCCTGGTCGTCATCCCGCCCGGCGAGAGCGAGTTCGCCAGCACGGGCGACGGCCCGATCGTCCAGCTGATCCAGTCCGACGAGGTGGAGTGGGCGAAGCGGGCGGCCAACGCCGAGGACTACGCCGAGCCGCACCCGCGGGTCGCGCCGCTCGAACCGTGGCCGGAGCCGGTCGACGGGTACCGCTGGCGCGCCTACTCGATGGCCGACGTGCCCGACGACCCCAAGCGGTTCGGCCGCATCTTCCGGACCCGCGCCTTCATGGTGAACTTCCTCAAGCCCGGCAACGGTCCGCGCGACCCGCACCGGATGTCCCCGCACACCCACGACGACTTCGAGCAGTGCAGCCTGGTGGTGGCCGGCACGTACGTCCACCACATCCAGACGCCGTGGGGCCGGGACGCCACGGCGTGGCGCCCGGAGGACCACGCCCGCGTCGGCAGTCCCTCGGTGGCCATCATCCCGCCGCCCACCGTGCACACCTCGCAGGCCATCGGGTCCGGGGTGAACCACCTGATCGACATCTTCGCCGGTCCGCGCCACGACTTCTCCGCCCAGCCCGGGTGGGTGCTCAACGCGGACACCTATCCGCCACCACGCGACTGACCCCCGCCTTCAGTGCCGAAGGGACGTCCCATGTCCGCCAACGCCGACCTCCGCAGCGAGGTCCACGACAGCTCCCCCGACGACGACTTACGCGCCCGCCGCCGGCGGGCGATCTCCAGTGCCTGGGCCGGCTTCGCCATCGACTCGTTCTCCATCTACGTGGCGTCGACGTCGCTGCTGCCCGCGATGATCTACTTCCAGGCCGACCTCTCCCCCGCCCAGCTGTCCGTGTTCGTCGGCATGACCTTCGCCGCGACGCTGATCGGCCGGCCGATCGGCGCCCTGCTGTTCGGCCACTTCGCCGACCGGATCGGCCGCCGCAAGGTCGGTTCGGTCACCATCTACGGGTTCGGCACGATCTCCCTGTTCATCGCGATGCTGCCCGGCGCGGAGCAGGTCGGCGCCGGGGTCGCCACCGGGCTGCTGATCGGACTGCGGTTCATCGAGGGCATCTTCCTCGGCGGCGAGTACACGGCGGCGACGCCGATGGCCCTGGAGTACGCACCCCGGGGGCGGCGCGGGTTCACCGGCGCGCTCATCCAGTGCTCGGCGAGCGGCGGCCCGTTCGTGGTGGCGGTGCTGACCACGGTGGTCCTGCTGTTCGCCCCGAAGGAGGGCCTGCACTCCCCGTACGTCCAGTGGGGCTGGCGGATCCCGTTCGTCGTCGGCGCCGTCCTCGCCTACCTGGTCGCCTGGTTCCTGCGGCGGCGGGTGGAGGACTCTGACGTGTTCAAGGAGACGGCACGGAGCAACTCTCCCCTGCGGGACATGCTTCGCGGCGCCTCGGGCCGCGCGTTCGTCCAGTCCTACCTCATCATGACCGGCGTCTTCTTCGCGGTGAACATGCTCGGCAGCGTGATGCCGCAGCTGTTGTTGTCCAACAAGGGTTACACGGCGTCCGACCTCGCCCACACGCAGCTCATCAACGCGTGGCCGGGCATGGCGACCTACCTGTTCTACGGGTGGCTGTCCGACCGGATCGGCCGCAAGCCCGCGCTCTACATCGCGGCGACCACCACCGTGATCGGGGCGCCGATCACGTTCACCCTGCTGGGCAGCGGCACCGTGCACGGCTGGTTGCACCTGACGATCCTGGCCTCGCTGTGCAACGTGTTCGTCGTCGGCTCGCTGGGGGTGCTCCCGGCGTACATCAACGAGCGCTTCGCCACCGCGGTCCGGTCCTCGGGCTGGGGCGTGGCCTACAGCACGGCCGTCATCGTCCCGGCGTTCTTCTCCTACTACCAGCTGTGGCTGTCCCATCTCGTGCCCTTCGCCTACACCGCGGGCATCCTGTGCGCGTTCGGCGGCCTGCTCGTCCTGGCGGCCGTGCGGTCGGGCCCGGAGACCCGCGGGGTGGACCTGCACGCGGTGGGCGAGACGGCGTGACGTCATGAAGGCAAGGTATGCGCTCCGACGCGAAGGCGGCCGTCGCGATCTTCGTTCTGCAGACCGCGGGCAGTGGGGTGGCCGTCTACGGCATCCCGATCTCCATCGCCGCGTTCCTGCGCTCGGGCACGGTGGCACCGGCGGTGCTGTCACTGGCGAGCACCGGGTTCTTCGTGGTGGGTGCGTTGACGGGGCCGGTGTTCGGCCGGTTCGGTCAGCGCAGCCCGAACGTGGTGATGCTGTGCGCGGTGCTGGGTGGTACGGCGGCCATCACCGCGATGGCCGTCCATCCCGGCGGGGTGGTCGTCATCTGCGCGTTCGCGACGCTGGGCGCGATCTTCAACGGCGGGCTGGTCGTCGTCGGCACCACGGTGCTGGTGCGGGTCTTCGAGGGCCGGCCCAGCGCGGGCATGGCGCTGGCGACCTCCGGGTCGTCGGCAGGCGGCATCCTCGTCTCGCCGGTGCTCGCCATGCTGCTGACCACGAGCGCGGCCCTGTCCCCGTCGTTTCTCGTGGTCGCCGTGGGGTTCCTGCTGACCAGCTGCGCCGCGCTGGCACTCGGGTGGCGGGTCGCCGCCCGTCCGGCGCCGGCCGTCACGGCCGCGGCGCCGGCCCGGCTGTCCGCGCACTGGCCGCTGGTCGTCGCGTTCAGTCTCGTCAGTGCCTCACAGCTGGGCGCGATGGCGTACATCGTGGCGACCGGGATGGACCGCGACTTCGCCGGCGCGCGCCTGGCGGTCGCGGTCGCGACGGTGGCGGCCGTCGCGTCGCGGTGGCTCGGCAGCGCCGGCATCCGGCGGCTCGGCCTGCACCGGTGGACGATCACCAGCTTCTGCGCCCAGGCCGTCGGGGTGGCCCTGGTCGGCGTCGCGCCGGCCGGGTGGGTGCTGTTCGCCGGAGCGCTCCTCATCGGACAGAGCCTGGGCAACACGATCCTGATCCGCTCCCAGGTGATCGTGGCGCTGTTCGGCATCGACGACTTCACCGGCAAGTTCGCGCGGTTCCAGACGTGGACCAGCCTCGGCTCGGCGGCCGGACCGCTGGTGCTCGGCCAGCTCTACTCGATCTCGGGCGACTACCCGCTCGCCTACCTGACGTTGTTCGCGCTCAACGTGGTCGCCGTCCCGTTCCTTCGCCCCTGGTCGCGCTCCGGGAGGATCGATGAGCTCCAGCACGCCGGCCGTGCCGTCCTACGATGAGCTACGTCGCCGCACGGACGCCCCGCCGGGATCGTCCTGGCACCTGTTCGGCCCGGACGACCAGCTCGGCACGCTGAACTTCCTCACGCCGGAGACCGCCCGTGCCGGCGCGGCACTGGTCCGGCACGGTCGGATTTTCAACCTCGACTACCCGCTGAACACCTTCGTGCCGAGCCTGGCCGGCACCCGCCCGCCGACCGAGCACCACATCTTCGCCAACAACCCCAACCACCGCGACGACTGGGTCGACTCGTTCTACCTCCAGTCGACGTCCCAGGTGGACGGACTCCGCCACATCCGCCATCCACGGCACGGTTTCTACGGCGGGGTCGCGGACGACGACATCGACGTCGACACACCCGCGCTGGGCATCCAGCTGCTCGCCGAGAAGGGCATCGTGGGTCGGGGGATCCTGCTCGACGCAGTCCGCTACTTCGACAGCGTCGGCGAACCGCTGGCACCCGACGCCCCGCGCGGGATCACTCCGGCCGAGCTGGACGGTATGGCCGAGCACTTCGGCGTCGAGGTGCGGTCCGGCGACATCCTGTTGCTGCGCACCGGTTTCGCGGAGTACTGGCTGCGCGCCACCCCGGAGCGGCGCGCGGCACGCACCGGCGGACCGGGGCTGCGCCAGTCCGAGGAGACGCTGGCGTGGCTGTGGGACCACCAGGTTTCCCTTGTCGCGGCGGACAACGGCGGCCTGGAGCGGTGGCCGGTCGATCCGGGCTCCGGCTGGGTGGACCCGGACGAGCCGCCGCCACCACGCGGTCCGTCCCACAACGGGATGATGCACCGCCCGCTCATCGCGCTGCTCGGCATGATCATCGGTGAGCTGTGGAAGCTCGACGAGCTGGCCGAGGACTGCGCGGCCGACGGTGTCTACGAGTTCCTGCTCACCGCCAAGCCGCTGAACCTGAGGGGAGGCGTCGGCTCACCGCCGAACGCGCTCGCCGTCAAGTAGCCAGTACCGAGAGGGACGAACCATGACACAGACCATGAGTGAGCTGTGGGACCCGACGCTCGACGCGGACCGGCGCCGGCCGGACCCGGAGGTGGACGACCTGCTCACCGGCGCCGTCGACCTGCACACCCACCCCGGCCCGAGCCCGTTCCCGCGCAGGATGTCCATCCTGGACGCGGCTGCCGACGCCGCCACGGTGGGGTTCCGCGCACTCGTGGCGAAGTCGCACCACCACAGCATGCAGACCGACATCCTGGCGCTGGAGCAGGCCGGCCTCGCCGACATCCCGGTCAAGGTCTACGGCGGCGTCGCGCTCAACAACACGGTCGGCGGGCTCAACCCGTACGCGGTCGAGCTGGCACTGCGGATGGGCGGCCGGGTGGTGTGGTTCCCGACGATCGCCTCGCGGGCGCACCTCGACTTCCACGCGCACAACCACAGCGGGTTCCCCGTCGCCGGGATCCCCCTGCGGGACAACGAGCCGATCACCGTGCTGGACGACGGCCGGCTCTCCGCCGCGACCCACGACGTCCTCGACGTGATCGCCGCGGAGAACGCGATCCTGAACTGCGGGCACCTGCCGGCGGCGGAGATCGACGTGCTGGTCCCTGGCGCGGTGGAGGCGGGCATCACGCGGATCGTGGTGAGCCATCCCGACTTCGTCCTCGGGGCGACGCCGGAGCACATCGAGCGGTGGTGCCGCCAGGGCGTACACGTGGAACACTGCCTCGCGATGCTGGTCGGCCGGGAGCCGAAACCCGAGCCGTTCAAGCGGATCGCCGAGTACTACCGCGCGGCGGGTGCCAGTAGGACGATCTTCTCGTCCGACCTCGGCCAGAAGAACAACCCGCTGCCGGTCACGGCGTACCGCCGGATGGTGCGGGTGCTGCTGGACGACGGCGTCGCCCCGGCCGACATCAGGGCGATGACGGGTGGAAACGCGGCTCAGCTGCTGGGCTGCGTATAGTCCCACCACCAGCGCAGGCGGCAGGGGTGGACGAGTGAGCGTGACGAGCGGGGGCGGCACCGGCGACATCCAGGCGGTGCACCGCGTCGCGGAGATCCTGAGGCTCTTCACGCTCATGAGCCCGCGGCTGACCGTCGCGGAGGCGGCCGCCCGGGTGGGACTGAATCGGACGACGCTGCACCGCTACTTCACGTCGATGGTGCTGGACGAGATCCTGGAACGCGCCCCGGACGACGCGACGGTGTACGTGCCCGGCAGGTTGATGCTCCAGCTGGGCGCGGTGGCGCAGGGGCAGCGGCGGGTGCTGGACCTGGCGCCGCGGCACATGGACGCGCTGTCCGTCGACACCGGACTGACGGTGGTGCTGTCGCTGTGGGGAGCGTCGGGGCCGGTGGTGTCGCTGGTGTCGGAGGCGGGGACGCACCCGATCCTGATCACGGTCCGGATCGGGTCGACGCTGGGGCCGGACTCGGCGCAGACCAGGCTGTTCGTGGCGCTGTCCGGCGACAAGGAGCGGTTCGAGCGCTACCTGTCCCGCATCGGGGAGGACGAACGGGCGAAGCTGGATCGTCACCTGCCGCGCTGCCGGTCCCGAGGACTGACCCGGATCCGCATCCCGGCGGTCGACGGCGTGGTCCTGGCCGCGGCCGTCTTCGACGAACACGACGTGGCCGCGACGGTGGCACTGGTGGGCACCACGTCGTCGTTGCCCAAGGAGGCCACCGACATGGAGTCGGCCCTCCTCCGCACCGTCGGCGCCATCACGGAGGAGCTGGGCGGCGGCGACACCCGGCGGAACACCCTCACCGAGCCTTAACCCGCCACACGGCCCAGGGCGGCCCAGGCAATGCCTGTCCCATGGTTCTTTGCGCGAAACCCGCGCCCCGAGCAGCAGTTACCTCAGGGGAACGTGACGCCACCCAGCCACGATCCACCTCGACGCCGGCACCGTCGCCGGGACGCGACCCACACTCAGAAATGCCGGGGAGGCGGACTAGTGACGAGGTGGCGGACCTTCTCCGACACCACCAGGTCGTGGATCTCGTCGCCGTGGTGGACGGTGATGTGGTCCAGCAGTGCGCTGGCACCGTCGGGCATGACCTCGATCTCGACACGCCACTGCTCGGTCGAGTGTCGCCGTCCGTGCCACCGGTGCACCCGCCGCACCGGGCCCTCGATGTGCGCGCAGCACGTGAACTCGGTACCCGCGACCTCGGCCGCCATCGTGTCGGCGAGCTGCTTGCTGTCGGTGGTGAACGTCACGACGACGTCTTCGTAGTCCATGACTGTGATACTAGTCACGATTCTGGCCCGGCACACCAGCCGAATTCTTCGCGGGTTTCTCCGCGTCGGCCGCGTCGGCGACCGCTTCCGCCGCGGCGTCGGCCGCCGCCGCCACCTCGGCCGCGGCCACCTCCTCCTCCGGCGTGGTCTGCCGGGTGGCCGCCGACTTCGGCAGCACCTCGGTGAACGCCCTCGACACCCCGCTGAGCGCCGCGGTCAGCTCGCTCGGGATCACGAAGAACGTGTTGTTGGGGCCCTGTGCGAGCTGTGGCAACGTCTGCAGGTACTGGTAGGCCAGCAACTTCGGGTCGGGGTCGTTGCGGTGCACGGACTGGAAGACCGTCTCGATGGCCTTCGCCTCGCCCTCGGCCTTGAGGATCTGGGCGGTGCGGTTGCCTTCCGCGCGGAGCACCGCGGCCTGCTTGTCGCCCTCCGCGGTGAGGATCTGGGACTGCCGCTGCCCCTCGGCACCGAGGATCGCGGCGCGCTTGTCCCGCTCGGCCCGCATCTGCTTCTCCATGGCGTCCTTGATCGTCTTCGGCGGGTCGATGGCCTTGATCTCCACCCGGTTGACGCGGATGCCCCACTTGCCGGTGGCCTCGTCGAGCACGCCGCGCAGCTGGCTGTTGATGGTGTCGCGCGAGGTCAGCGTCACCTCGAGGTCCATCGAGCCGACGACGTTGCGCAGGGTGGTGACCGTCAGCTGCTCGACGGCCTGGAGGTAGCTGGCGATCTCGTAGGCGGCCGCACGCGGGTCGGTGACCTGGAAGTACAGCACGGTGTCGATCTCGACGACGAGGTTGTCCTCGGTGATGACCGGCTGGGGCTGGAAGGACACGACCTGCTCGCGCAGGTCGATCGCCGAGTACACGCGGTCGACGAACGGGATGACGAAGTTGAGGCCGGGCTGGAGCGTCCGGCTGTACCGGCCCAGCCGCTCGACGTTGCGGGCACGGGCCTGCGGCACGATACGCACCGTCCGGAACACGACGAAGACGACCAGCAACACGACCAGGATGGTGACGACGAACAGTTCCATGGCTCACTCCAATGGGTAAACGTAAGCCGTCGTGCCGCTGATGCGCATGACGTTGACCGCGGCGCCGGCCGGGATGACGGTGAGGTCGTCGAAGGAGCGCGCGGTCCAGTCCTCCCCGCCGATCCGCACGAGCCCGTCCCGGTCGCTGACCTCCCGCAGGACGAACGCGCGCCTGCCGACGAGCGCGTCGACGCCGAACCGCTCCAGCTGCGGGCGGCGCATGTGCTCGAGCGCGACCGGCCGTACCAGCACCACCCCGACCACCGAGGCGAAGGCGAACGCGAGCAGTTGCACGGGCAGCGGCAGCCCGAGCGCGGCGAGCCCGGCCGGCACGAGGGCGGCGGCGCCGAGCACACCGAGCGCCGCGGTCAGGGTGAAGATCTCCGCGGTGCCCAGCAGAACCGCGGCCACCAACCAGATCAACCACATCTCCATGCGGTCCCCCGCAGGCAACCGGGGGCGGTCACTCCCGGAACACCCGGCCCGCCCTGTTTCCCAAGGTAGCACCGCGAATGAGTTCCGGCTCGCCGCCCGTGCCGGGGCGGGATCACGACGGAGGACGCCTTCGTCACACCGGGCGTGGGAAAGGCGTCCTCCGTCGTGTTCGGGTCAGCTCGGCGAGATCAGGTACGGCTGCAGGATGGTCTGCTTCTCCTGGTTCACCGTCACCCAGTCGTCCGACACGATGCCGCCCGTGTCGCCCGAGTTGGGGTTCCAGCACCAGTACGTGAAGGACATGCCGCTCGCGCCGGTTCCGGTGTACTGCATGAGCTTCTGCAGCCACACCTTGTCGACCGGGTTGGCCAGCGTCGAGCCGAACTCACCCATCATCAGCGGGGCGATGTTCTGCTTGTACAGGTAACCCCAGTACTTGTCCCAGATCCCGGGCAGGTTCGCCGGGTAGTCCGGTGCGTGGAACCACGTCTGGTCGTACACCGACGTCGCGTACTCGTGCGGCGAGTAGACCAGCCGGTTGGCCGTGTTCAGCCGAACGGGGAACGCCCCCGCCTTGGACAGGTTGCCGCCCCACCAGCCGCAGTCCTCGTCGTTGCTGGGGTCGCCGTCCCAGATGTTGGAGTTGCCGCCGCTGGGACAGCTGACGCCCTCGACGAAGATCAGCCAGTTCGGCTGGACGGACAGGATCGCGTTGCCGGCGCGTTCGGCCGCGAGCCGCCAGTCGCGGGCGGTGTCACCGCAGCCCCAGCACGCGCCGGTCGCCTGCGGGTTGGTGCCCTCGGCATGCGGTTCGTTGTGCAGGTCCGCGCCGATCACCGTGGTGTTGCCGGCATAGCGCTGCGCGAGGGCCTTCCAGTCGTTGATCCACGTCGTCTCGGAGACGGCCGGCGTGTACCAGAGGGCGGTCTGCTGGGCGCTGGTCGGCCGGTGCCGGTCGAGGATGATCCGCATGTGCTTCTGCCCCGCGTAGTCGATCACCTTGTCGAGGATCTGCAGCGGGGACAGCCCGACCAGGTCGGGGTTGACGTAGTCGTTGATGCCGGTCGCCACCGCGCCGGGCTTCAGCGCGTCGTTCGAGTACGGCACGCGGATCGTGTTGTACCCGAGCTGCGCCATGTGGTCGAGCTGCGAGCGCCACGTCACGTTGGCCCACAGCCCGTGGAACGTCTTGTTGTCGGTCTCCATCCCGAACCAGTTGAGCCCGGTCAGCCGGACCGTGGCGCCGGTGCTGTCGACGATCTTGTTGCCGCTGGTGTGCAGGTAGCCGGTGCCGGTGCCGCTGACCTGCGCTACGGCCTCCAGCCGCGGCACTCCGGTCAACGCCAGCACGACCGCGAGCAGGGTGCACAGCACCGCCAGGCGTTGCTTCATGCTCTCTCCTTCGAGAACTTTCTGGGAGCGCTCCCAAAACACGGTAGCCGACACGTGCCGCCATGCAAAGGCCGTCCGTGCGCGCGGCTTTTCGGCGGCGTCTCGGCGGCGTCTCTGCCGTGGGAGGAGCGGATGGTGCCAGAGTGGAGGCGGAACGTCACCGTGAGGAAGGGAGCGCCATGCCCGGGACGACCACGCCGGTGAGCCTGGCCGGGGACGTCATGCAGGACCCGTACAGCTTCTACCGGCGCCTGCGGGAGGAGGCGCCGGTCCGCGAGGCGCGGATGCCACGCGGACTGAAGGTGTGGGTGGTGACCCGCTACGCCGACGCCCGGGAGGCCCTCGCGAATCCCGCGCTGCACAAGGACATGCGGCAGATGTACGACCTGATCGCGCGGCACAGCAGGTCGGGCGGCCGTGGCGGGTTCGGGCCGGAGCTGGCCGCGCACATGCTCAACAGCGACCCGCCGGACCACACGCGGCTGCGCAAGCTGGTCGCCGCGGCGTTCACGATGCGGCGGGTGGAGCAGCTGCGCCCGCGGGTCGAGGAGATCACCGAGGACCTGCTGGCTTCGCTGCCCGACAGGGCGGACCTGGTGGAGGACTTCGCGTTCCCCCTGCCCGTCACGGTGATCTCCGAGCTGCTGGGGATCCCGCACGCGGACCGCGACGACTTCCGTGGCTGGACGACGATACTGCTGTCCACGGCCGAGTCGGCGAAGATCGCGGCCGCCGGCCGCGCGATGACCGGGTACCTGCGGGGGCTGATCGCCGCCAAGCGCTCCGACCCGGCGGAGGACATGCTGAGCGCCCTGACCAACACCCGCGACGAGGACGGCGACAGCCTGACCGAGACCGAGCTGGTGTCGATGGCGTTCCTCCTGCTGGTCGCCGGCCACGAGACGACGGTGAACCTGATCGGGAACGCCACGCTGGCGCTGCTGCGCCATCCCGGCCAGCTGGCCGCGCTGCGCGACGACCCGACGCTGCTGCCGGGGGCCGTGGAGGAGTTCCTGCGCTACGACGGTCCGCTGGCGCACGCGACGCTGCGGTACACCGTGGAACCGGTGGAGATCGGCGGGGTGCGGATCCCCGCGGACGAGTTCGTGCTGGTGGCACTGGGCTCGGCGAACCGGGACGGGGACCGGTTCACCGACGGGGAGGAGCTGGACATCACCCGCGGCGCGAACGGCCACCTGGCCTTCGGCCACGGGATCCACTTCTGCCTGGGGGCGCCGCTGGCCCGGCTGGAGGGCCAGGTCGCGATCGGCCGGCTGATCGACCGCTTCCCGAACCTCGCACTGGACGCCGACCCGGCCGACCTGCGCTGGCGCGAGAGCAACCTCATGCGTGGCCTGGAGTCCCTCCCGGTCCGCCTTCGCTGACCGGGCTTCTGCCGGGTGGGTTCGGTGGCTGTTGCCGCAGGCCGCGGCGGCTCCGACCGGCTTCTGTCGGTGCTCGGGTGCATGATGCGCGCATGACGAAGACGGGACGTTTGGAACTGGTCGCGCTCGACGCGCAGGACATCGAGAAGGTCGCCGCCTTCTACACGGAGCTGACCGGCTGGAAGACGGTGCGCACGACGCCGGACTGGATCACGCTGCGTGCCGGTGACGGCCAGGAGGTCGCGTTCCAGCGCGCGCCCGACCACGTGGCGCCGAAGTGGCCCGGCCAGGACCTGCCCCAGCAGGTCCACCTCGACCTGCTGATCGAGGGGCGGGAGGCGGCGGCCCGGCGTGCGGAGGAGCTGGGTGCCACCCGGCTGGCGGACGGCGAGAGCTGGGTGACGCTGGCCGACCCGGCCGGCCACCCGTTCGACCTCTGCGAACGCGAGGGCGTCGGCCCCGAGATGGGCCTGTTCGCACCGACGATCGACGCACCGGACGCGGCCGGCCTCGCAGGGTTCTATGCCGCGTTGATGGGCATGGAGGTCACCTACACGGGGCCGGAGGGCGCCTTCATCACCGGCTACGGCAAGAGCGTGATGTTCCAGCAGGTCGCGGAGTACACGGCGCCCCGCTGGCCGGACCCCGCCGCGCCGCAGCAGGCCCACCTGGACATCCTGGTGGACGACCTCGACGAGGGAGAGGCACTGGCCCTGGAGCTGGGCGCGGTCCGGCTGCCGGCCAGCGAGCCGTCGTTCCGCGTGTTCGCCGACCCGGCCGGACACCCGTTCTGCCTGACGACCTAGTCAGGGCGTTGTCCGGGTTCCCGGCGACCGCATTCCCGGCGCGGGTCCCTGGTGGGGTCCGCACCGGTTGGTGATGCGACAGGCTGGTGCGTCTCGGCCGCTGGTGGCCGAGCACTGCGAGGCATGTGGCTGGTCAGGGCGCTGTGCGGGTTGGCACGCAGGAACCGAACGCGTGCGCGCAGGTCAGCGTCGTCGGCATGACCGAGCAGTGCTGGTGGCCTGGCAGCCGATTCGGCGGCCTCTCACCGCATTCCCCGGCGCGGGTCCCTGGTGGGGTCCGCACCGGTTGGTGATGCGACAGGCTGGTGCGTCTCAGCCGCTGGTCGTCGAGCACTGCGAGACATCTGGCTGGTCAGGGCGCTGTGCGGGTTGGCAGGCAGGGACCGGCCGCGTGCACGCAGGTCAGCGTTGCCATCACCGAGCGCTGCTGGTGTCGCAGCCGAGTCGGCAGCCCAGCGGCTCAACCACCGCTTCCCGGCGCGGGGCCCTGGAGCACGCCCCGGCCGGCGAGGTTGCGGAGGAGGTCGGCGATGCCGAAGGCCCAGGGTTCGCAGGTGTCGCTGGTGCGGATCCGGTTGACGAGGGCGCCGAGGGTGGGTGTCGAGACGGTGACGATGTCGTCGACGTGGTGGGTGAAGCCCTGGCCGTCCGCGTCGCGGTCCTGGATGGGGGCGAACATGGTGCCGAGGTAGAGGGCGGCGCCGTCCGGGTAGTGGTGGTGCGGGCCGAGGAGCTGGGCGACCAGGTCCTCGGGGTCGCGGCTGATCTGTGTCATGGAGGAGTCGCCGTCGAGGTGGTGGCCGTCGGCGCCGTCGACGGTGAGCGTGACGGTGGCCGTGCGGACGTCGTCGAGGCCGAAGCCCGGGTCGAACAGGCGGAGGAACGGGCCGACGGCGGCCGAGGCGTTGTTGTCCTTGGCCTTGGGGAGCAGGAGGGCCGAGCGCCCTTCGACATCCCGGAGGTTGACGTCATTGCCGAGGGTGGCCCCGACGATCCGTCCCGTCGAGGCGACGGCGAGGACGACCTCGGGCTCCGGGTTGTTCCAGCGCGAGTCGGGGTGGATGCCGGCGTCGGTGGCGGTGCCGACGGCGGCGAGCACGGGTGCCTTGGTGAAGATCTCGGCGTCGGGGCCGATGCCGACCTCGAGGTACTGGCTCCACAGCCCCTGATCGATGAGCATCTTCTTGAGCTCGGCCGCCTCCGGTGAACCGGGCCGGAGATCGGCGAGGTCGCCGCCGAGGAGGGTGCCGATCCCGGCTCGGACGGCCGAGGCGCCACCCGCGTCCCCGCCGGTGCGCTCCTCGATGACGCGTTCGAGCATGGAGATGGCGAAGGTGACGCCGGCCGCCTTGATCACCTGGAGGTCGACGGGGGCGAGGAGCCAGGGCCGGGCCGGGTCGCGGGTATCGACGGGGGTGTTGGCGAGCAGCGCGTCGAGGTCGCCGAGATACTCGCCCGTCGCCACGCGCAGTGCTCCGGCGGGGTCTTCCGACTCACACAGGTCACGCACGGTGGGAAAGCCGGCGGTGACGTCGTGGACGCCGTCCTCCCGGACCGCGACCACCGAGGGGCCGCCGAGGTCGGGACGCCAGACTCGCCCGACGAGCGCGCCGGCCGCGCCGTCCTGGGGCAGGGTGCTGTGGGCGGAGGGTGGGAACTCAGGCATCGTCACTCCCCCAGTGTGATCCAACGGGAGGCCGCCGCGAGTCCCGCGTCCAAACACCGCGAGTCCCGCGTTCAAACACACCGAGTCCCGCGTTCGCGCACATCGAGTCCCGCGCGGCGCCGGTGACCGCCGATCGCCTGATTGACGGCGCCGGATCTGCCGGCAGAGTGTGTGTGGCCACCACCGCCCAGTGTCGGGAGTCGTGATGAGGAAAAGGTTGCTGACCGTTGTCGCCGCCCTGGTCACCCTGGCGCCGGTGGCACCAGCGGCGGCGGACGAACTGGTCATCACCGCGCCGGGGAGCTTCCAGAGCGAGCTGGGCTGTCCGGGTGACTGGGCGCCGGACTGCACGCTCTCCGAGCTGCGGGACCCGGACGGCGACGGCGTCTACACCTTCGCCACCACCGCCATCCCCGCCGGGCAGTACGAGACGAAGGTCGCCCACGGCCTGTCCTGGGCCGAGAACTACGGCGCGGGCGGCGTCCGCGACGGCGCCAACATCCCCTTCACCGTGACCGCCGACGGGGACCGCACGACGTTCTCCTACGCGCTCGCCACCCACGTCCTCACCGTGTCCGCCGGGACCGCGCCGCCGGACCTGCGCTCCGCGCGCGCCCAGTGGCTGCGCCGCGACGTCATCGCCTTCGACGTCCCCCCGACCGCCACGACCTTCCGGCTCTACCACGCCCCTGCCGGCGGGCTGACCGTCACCGGCGACGGCGTCAGCGGCGAGTTCCTGCCCCTCGCGCTCGAACCCCTCCCGGCCGACCTCGCCAGGCAGTACCCGCACCTCGCCGGGTACGAGGCGCTCCGGGTGCCGCGTACCGCGCTCAGGGACCTCCTCACCGGTCAGCTCGCCGTCGCCGCCTTCGACGCGGCCGGCCGGCTCGCCGACGTCACCGGCGTCCAGCTCCCCGGTGTGCTCGACGACGTCTACGCCGGCGCCGCCCGTGAGCGGCTCGGCCCGGTCTGGCGGGACGGGCAGCCCTCGCTCGCCCTCTGGGCGCCCACGGCCAAACGGGTCGAGCTCCTGCTCGGCGACCAACGCCTCCCCATGTCCCGCGACCGCGACGGTGTCTGGCACGCCCGGGGCGACCGCCGCTGGCACGACGCCCGCTACGCCTTCGTCGTCACCGTCTACGTTCCCGCGCTCGACCAGATCGTCACCAACGTCGTCACCGACCCGTACTCGCTCGGGCTCACCACCGACTCCGCGCGGTCCGTCCTCGCCGACCTCGACGATCCCGCGCTCGAACCGGCCGGCTGGGACCGGCTGCGCAAGCCGGCGCTCCCCCAGCCGGAGGACTCGACGATCTACGAGCTGCACGTCCGCGACTTCTCCATCACCGACGACACCGTGCCCGCCGCCCACCGCGGCACCTACCTCGCCTTCACCGATCGCGGCAGCGCCGGCATGCGGCAGCTGCGCGACCTCGCCGGCGCCGGGCTCAACACCGTGCATCTGCTGCCCACCAACGACATCGCGAGCATCGAGGAACGCAGGGACCAGCAGCAGACCCCGGGGTGCGACCTCGGGTCGTTCGGGCCGGCGGCCGAGGACCAGCAGGCCTGCGTCGAACCCGTCCGCGACACCGACGGCTTCAACTGGGGCTACGACCCGCTGCACTACACCACCCCGGAGGGCTCCTACAGCACCAACCCGGACGGCCCGGCCCGCACCCGCGAGTTCCGCCAGATGGTCGGCGCGCTCAACGACACCGGCCTGCGCGTGGTCATGGACGTCGTCTACAACCACACCCCGGCCGCCGGCCAGGACCCGAACTCCGTCCTGGACCGGATCGTCCCCGGCTACTACCAGCGGCTGTCGGCCACCGGCGCGGTCGAGAACTCGACCTGCTGCGCCAACACCGCCACCGAGCACCGCATGATGGGCAAGCTCGTGGTCGACTCGGTCGTCACCTGGGCCCGCGAGTACAAGGTGGACGGCTTCCGGTTCGACCTGATGGGCCACCAGCCCAAGGCGAACATCCTCGCGGTGCGCCAGGCGCTCGACAAGCTCACCCTCGCCAGGGACGGTGTGGACGGCAGGCGGGTCTACCTCTACGGCGAGGGCTGGAACTTCGGCGAGGTCGCGAACGACGCCCGGTTCGTGCAGGCCACCCAGCTCAACATGGCCGGCACCGGCGTCGGCACGTTCTCCGACCGGCTGCGCGACGCCGTGCGCGGCGGCGGCCCGTTCGACGACGACCCGAGGATCCAGGGCTTCGCGACCGGGCTGTACACCGACCCGAACGGCGACCCGGTGAACGGCACACCGGAACAGCAGCGGGCTCGCCTTCTGCTGTACCAGGACCAGATCAAGGTCGGCCTGACCGGCAACCTGCGCGACTACCGGTTCGTCGACCGCGAGGGCGCGCTCGTGTCCGGCGCGCAGGTCGACTACAACGGCCAGCCGGCCGGCTACGCCGCCGATCCGGGCGAGACGATCACCTACGTCGACGCGCACGACAACGAGACGCTGTTCGACGTCGAGCAGTACAAGCTGCCGCGGGCGACCTCGATGGCCGACCGGGTGCGGATGAACACGGTCGCGCTGGCCACCACCTGTCTGGGCCAGGGCCCGGCGTTCTGGCATGCGGGCAGCGACCTGCTGCGATCGAAGTCGTTGGACCGCAACAGCTACAACTCCGGCGACTGGTTCAACCGCGTCGACTGGACGGGCCGGGAGTCCACCTGGGGGTCCGGGCTGCCGCCGCGTGCCGACAACGAGTCCAAATGGGACTACATGCGGCCGCTGCTGTCCGACCGGGCGCTCGAACCGCACGGGCCGGACATCCTGGCCGCGCACCGGCAGGCACTGGACCTGCTGCGGATCAGGTACTCGTCACCGCTGTTCCGGCTCGGCTCCGCCGACGCGATCCAGCGGCGCGTGAGCTTCCCGGTCGGTGGGCCGAACCAGACGCCGGGCGTGATCGTCATGGCACTGGACGACCACGCGGGGCGCGACCTCGATCCGCGCTGGGCAGGCGTCGTGGTGGTGTTCAACGCAACCGACCAGCCCGCCACCCAGACGGTGCCGGCACTGGCCGGCGCCCACTACCGCCTGCATCCGGTACAGGCCAACGGATCCGATCCGGTGGTCCGCACCTCCTCGTACCGCGGTGACGGCACGTTCACCGTGCCGGCACGCACGGTGGCCGTGTTCGTCACGCGCTGAGGGCCACCACGCCCGAGGCCGGCTCTCTCCACAGTGGACTCCCTAGTCCTGCTTGCGGCCGCTGGTGATCCGGGACAGCACGAGCGCGACGAGGATGATCGCGCCGTTGAGCGCGCCGATCCACTGCGCCGGCACGCCCGCGAGGGTGAGCACGTTCTGGATGAGGTACAGCAGCAGGATTCCGGTGAACGCGCCGAACACGGTGCCGCGGCCGCCGTTGAGGCTCACGCCGCCGATCACCGCCGCGGCGAACACCGTGAAGATCGCGCCGTTGCCCTGTGCGGCGGCCACCGAGGCCAGCCGGCCGGACAGCAGCAGGCCACCCAGGGCGGCAAGCAGGCTCGCCGTGACCAGCGCGCCGACGAGCACCCGGTCGGTCCGGATGCCGGCGGCCTTGGCCGCGTCGATGTTGCCGCCGATCGCGTACAGGGACCGCCCGACGCTCGTGAACCCGAGCACCACGACACCGGCCGCGAACAGCAGCAGGCACAGCCAGATCGACGCCGGCACACCGAACCACGTCGTGCTGCCCAGGTACATCATCGACGGTGGGAGGTCGAAGAACGTCTGGCCGCCGCTGATACCGGTGAGCAGGCCACGCAGGACGATCAGCATGCCGAGCGTGACGATGAACCCGTTGAGCCCGAACCGGACGATCAGCATCGCGTTGATCACGCCGATCACGACGCCGACCGCGAGCGTCACGGGAATGGCCCAGCCCCCCGGCAGCAGTCCGAGCCCCTGGCCAGTGATGGTGAGATACGCGGCGATCCCGGGCGCGAGACCGAACGTCGACTCGAGCGACAGGTCCATCTTGCCGACCACGAGCACGATCGTCTGGGCCAGCACGAGCAGCGCGATCTCCGACATCGTCTGCAGGACGTTGATCAGGTTGTCGTAGCGCAGGAACACCGGGTTCACGAGCTGCCCGAGCACGCAGATCACCACGATGGCCGGGATCAGCGCGAGGTCACGCAGCTTCGCGAGCGCGATGCGGCCGCCCCTGTCCGGCGGCGCGGACGGCGCGACCGGTGGCGCCATCTCGGTGGTCTCAGACATGCAGGTCCACTCCTTCCATGGCGGCCACCAGCTCGTGGTCCTGCCAGCCACGCGGGAACGAGGCGACGATCCGGCCCTGGAACATCACCAGCACGCGGTCACAGCCACGCAGGTCGTCCAGCTCGTCGGAGGCGATCACCACCCCGGTCCCCCGGTCGGCGACGTCGGTGACCTTGCCGAGCAGGAACTCCTTGGACCGCACGTCGACACCGGCCGTCGGGGTGATCAGCACCAGCAGGCGCGGGTCGTCGGCGAGTGCCCGCGCCATCACGACCTTCTGCTGGTTGCCGCCGGACAGGCCGGAAACCGGCAGGTCCGGTCCGGGCGTCTTGATCGCCAGGTTGTCGATCATCGTGCGGGCGACGGCGTCCCGCCGCGCGCCGCTGACGAACCCGGCCGGCCCGATGCGGCGCGGGATCGAGAGCGTGGTGTTGTCCGCGATGGACATGTCGGCGACGAACCCCTGGTGGTGCCGGTCCTGGGGCACGAACCCGGCTCCGGCGGCCAACGCCGATGGCACGTCGCCGGGACGCGGTACCCGGCCGCCGATCGAGACCGTGCCCGCGTCCGCCTTCCGCAGCCCGACGATGGTCTCCGCGAGCTCCGCCTTGCCGCTGCCGCCCGCACCCGCGAGGCCGACGATCTCGCCTTCGGCCACGTCGAGATCGATGCCGGCGTAGTGGCCGGCGAGCGAGAGGCCGGCGAGCGTCAGTACCGACTCCTCGCCCGGCGTGCCGTGCCGGTCGGCGGCGGCCGCACCCGGGCGGGCCTCGCCGGTCATGGCGGCCACCAGGTCCGCCTTCGACAGCTCCGCGACCGGCGCCGTGACGATGTGCCTCGCGTCCCGGTACACCGTGACGGTGTCGCAGATCTCGTAGACCTCCTGCAGGTGGTGACTGATGAACAGGAAGGTCACGCCCTGCTCCTGCAGCCCGCGGACGCGGTCGAACAGCCGGCTGATCGCGCCCGCGTCGAGCTGCGCGGTCGGCTCGTCGAGGATGATGAACCGGGCGCCGAACGACAGCGCCCGCGCGATCTCGACGAACTGCCGGTCCTCGACGCCCAGCTCGCCCGCCGGCAGGCGCGGGTCGACCTCGACCGACCATTCGGCCAGCAGCCGCCTGGCCTCCTGCCGCAGCCGCCGCCAGCTGATCAGGCCGGTCGGGCCGCGCTGGTGCCGGTTGAGGAACAGGTTCTCCGCGACGGTCAGCTCCGGGATCACCGTGGACCGCTGGTAGACACACGCCACCCGGTGCCGCCAACCGTCCCGGTCGGACAGTCGCGGCGCGGGTTCCCCGCCGAACAGCACGGTGCCGGCGTCCGGCGCGTGCAGTCCGGTGAGGACGGAGACGAGCGTGGACTTGCCCGCGCCGTTGCGTCCGACGAGCGCGTGCGTCTGCCCGGGCAGGACGGCGAGGCCCACGTCGTCGAGCGCGACGGTGGAGCCGAAGCGCTTGGTGATCCCCAGCGCCTCGACCACCGGCGTGCCCGCCATGTCAGTTCGCATCGCGGTTGTTGCCCCACAGCGACTTGTCGTCGTACTTGACGCTCTTGACGTCGCCGAACGTCGCGCCGTCGCTGGTCACCAGCGGCGCGGACAGCTGGTCCTCCATGAGTCCCGGCCGGACCTGGATGATCGTGCTGTCGTGGTCGGTCGGGCCAGCCTTGTGCTTCTTCCCGGCGACGGCGTCCTTGATGTACTGCAGCGACCACTTCGCGTACAGGTCGGCGGGCTGGGAGACCGTGGCGTCGATGTTGCCGTCGGCGATCTTCTCGAGCTCCTCGGGGATGCCGTCGTTGGACACCACGAACACGTGCTTCGGGTCGTCCGGCGCCACGAGCAGGCCGCGCTGGCGCAGGATCTGCAGCGTGCCGGGCAGCGCAAAGCTCGACTGCATGTACACGCCCTTGATGTCCGGGTTCGCGGTCAGGTCGGTCTGCAGCTTCTGCGACGCGGTGTTGGCGTCCCAGTTCGTGGCCTCACCGAAGACCTCGATGCTCGGGAAGTCGTTCTTCATGCAGTCGTTGAACGCCTCGGTGCGGTCCCGGCCGTTGATCGACGCGAGGTCGCCCTGCAGCATCACGACCTTGCCCTTGCCGCCGAGCTTGGCGCCGAGGAACTGGCACGCCTTCTCGCCGTACGCGCGGTTGTCGGCCCGCACGACCATGTAGACGTCGCCGTCCTCGGGCCGCGTGTCGACGCTGACGACCGGGATCTTCTTGCTGGCCAACTGCTTCAGCGCCGGCGCGATGGCCGCGGTGTCCTGCGGCGCCATCACGATTCCCTTGACGCCCTGGCTGATGAACGTCTGCACGTTCGAGGTGAGCGCGGCGACGTCGTTCTGGGAGTTGGTGGTCTTGAGGTCGAGCCCGAGTTCCTTGCCGAACTTGGGCACGTAGCTGATGTAGGAGTTCCAGAAGTCGGTGTCCGACCGGGGGTAGTCGACGCCGATGGTGCCGCCGCCGGATCCGCTCGTCGAGGTGTTGCCACACGCGGCGAGTCCCGCCGCCGTCGATAACGCGATGAGGATCGCGCCAAGATCGCGGAATCGCATCCCGCACACTCCTTTGTGTTTGCTGTGAACTCGGGCCTGGAAACGTCGAGCGGACTAGCGCCTGGGCCGCAGGTCGTGCATGCCGCCGTCGACGGCGAGCGAGGTGCCGGTGACGGCGCCGGCCGCGGGCGAGGCGAGGTAGGCGATGGCGGCCGCGACCTCGTCCGCGGTGACGAGCCGGCCGGTGGGCTGGCGGGCGGCGAGCGCGACCCGCTCGGCCGCCGGGTCGGCCGCGGCGTCGAGCAGCCGGCCCACCCAGGGCGTGTCGACGGTGCCGGGGTTGACGCAGTTGACGCGCACACCGTCGGCGAGCAGGTCCGTCGCCATGGCGCGGGTGAGCGCCAGCACCGCGCCCTTGGACGAGGAGTAGAGCGCCCGGTCCGGGAGGCCGACGACCGCGGCCACCGAGCAGGTGTTGACGATCGCGGCCCGGGCCGAACGGCGCAGGTACGGCAGCGCGGCCCGGGTGGTGCGGACGATGCCGAACACGTTGACCTCGAAGACGCGGCGCCACTCGTCGTCCGGGTTGTCCTCGACCGTGCCGGCCGCGCCGATGCCGGCGTTGTTGACGAGTACGTCGAGGCCGCCGAGCCGTTCGGCGGCCGACTCGACCGCGGCCCGCACCGACTCGTCGTCGGCCACGTCGGCCTTGACGCCGACCAGTGGCGCCGGCACGCCGGGTTCGAGGTCAAGGCAGGCCACCTGGGCGCCCTGACCGGCCAGCAGGGTCGCGGTCGCGAGGCCGATGCCGGAGGCGCCGCCGGTGATGATCACCTTCATCCGGCCACCGCCACGGTCCACTCGGCGCCGTCCGGGAACTCGAACCGGGTGGCCGACTCGGCGTGCAGGCGGGCGCCCAGGCCAGGTGTGCGGGGCGCGACGTAGTGGCCGCGCCGGATGACCACCGGGTCGACGAAGTGCTCGTGCAGGTGGTCGACGTACTCGATCACCCGGTCCTCGGTGGTGCCGGTGACCGCGACGTAGTCGAACATCGCCAGGTGCTGCACCATCTCGCAAAGCCCGACCCCACCGGCGTGCGGGCACACCGGAACGCCGAACTTGGCCGCCAGCAACAGGATCGCGACGTTCTCGGTCACGCCGGCGACCCGGCTCGCGTCCAGCTGCAGCACGTCGATCGCGCCGGCCTGCAGCAGCTGCTTGAACATCACGATGTTGTGCGTGTGCTCGCCGGTCGCGACCTTGATCGGCGCGACCGCCTTGCGGATGGTCGCGTGGCCGAGCACGTCGTCCGGTGACGTCGGTTCCTCGATCCAGTACGGGTCGTAGGGCGCGAGCGGGCGCAGCCACTCGATGGCCTGCGGCACACCCCAGGCCTGGTTGGCGTCGACCGCGATCCGCACGTCCGGGCCGACCGCGTCCCGCGCGAGCCGCAGCCTGCGCTCGTCGGCGACCGGGTCCGCGCCGACCTTGAGCTTGATCTGCGTGAAGCCGTCGGCCACCGCCTCCTTCGCGAGACGGACGAGCTTGTCGTCGGTGTAGCCGAGCCAGCCGGGCGTGGTCGTGTAGGCGGGATAACCCTGTGCCAGCAGCAGTTTCTTCCGCTCGGCGCGACCGGGCTCGGCGGCCAGCAGGAGGTCCAGGGCCTCGTCGCGGGTGAGCGCGTCGGTGAGGTACCGGAAGTCCACGAGGGACACCAACTCCTCGGGCGGCAGGTCCGCCAAGAGCTCCCACACGGGCTTGTTCTCGTGCCGGGCCCGCAGGTCCCACACGGCGTTGACGATCGCGGCGGCCGCCATGTGGATCACCCCCTTCTCCGGGCCGAGCCACCGCAGCTGACTGTCGCGGGTGAGCCGGGCCGAGAAGGCGCCCGGGTCGCCGAACACCTCGGCGAGCGGCAGCCCGACCACCAACTGTGCGAGCGAGCGGACCGCCGCGACCGTGATCTCGTTGCCGCGCCCGACCGTGAAGGCGAGGCCGTAGCCCTGCCGGCCGTCGCTCGTACGCACGGTGACGTAGGTGGCCGAGTAGTCCGGCTCCGGGTTCATGGCGTCCGACCCGTCCAGCTCGCGGGAGGTCGGGAAGCGCACGTCGACCACGTCGACCGCGTCGATCAGTTCTGTCACGAGAGAGTCCACCTCAACTCGGCGGGACCGGAAACAACATATGTATATGTAGAGGACCGCCGCACGATTGTCCATACCCTTGCCGATTTGGCCAGAAAGACTCCGACAGTCACCGCAGACATATGAGGTCTGTGCATTGCAGACATCACATGTCTGGCGGTACGGTCAACGCGTGTCACTCACCGACGAGGCGATCGCCCGTATCCGGTCGCTGATCCAGTCCGGGAAGCTGCCGCCGGGGTCGAGACTCCCGCCCGAGCAGCAGCTCGCGGCGGAGCTGGGCATCTCCCGCTCGCCCATGCGGGAGGCGGTGAAGGCGCTCGCCGTCGCCAGGGTGCTCGACGTGCGGCGCGGCGACGGCACGTACGTGACGAGCCTGGCGCCCGCGGTCCTGCTGGAGGGCCTCGGGCTCGCCGTGGAGCTCATGCACGGCAACACGCTGCTGGAGCTGACCGAGGTGCGCAGGCTGTTCGAGCCGGTCGCCACCGGCCTCGCCGCGCAACGCATGTCGCCGGCCCACCTCGTGAGGATCCGCGGCCACCTGGAGGCGATGCGTGCCGCGGCCGACGACGTCGAGCTGCTCAACCAGCACGACGCCGCCTTCCACCGCGAGGTCATCGCCGCCACCGGCAACGAGACCCTCACCACCCTGCTCGACGGCATCGCGAGCGGCACGTACCGCGCCCGGGTGTGGCGCGGCATGGTCGAGGCCAGCGCCACCGACCGCACGCTCGCGGAGCACGAGGCCATCTACGACGCGCTCGCCGACGGCGACGGCGTGCTCGCGCAGGCCGCCGCGCTCATGCACATCACCACGACCGAACGCTGGCTGCGCCGCGTGCACGACACGGGTCTGTGGCCGGACATCGAGGAGAGCGATGAGATTCCGGCGACCGGATCCTGACGGCACGCCGGTGTTCGGCGGGCGACGACGCGTAACCGGCCGGGCATGACGATCGGGCTCGGCACCGCCGCGATCGGCGGGCTGTACGAGGAGCTGGACGACGCGACCGCGCTGGCGACGCTGGAGTCCGCGTGGTCGGCGGGGATCCGCTACTTCGACACCGCGCCGCACTACGGCGTCGGGGTGGCGGAACGCCGGCTCGGCGCGTTCCTGCGGCGCAAGCCACGGCACGAGTTCACGGTGTCGACGAAGGTCGGCCGGCTGCTGCGGCCGGGAACGGGTGGGACGGAAGGGTTCCCCGGCGCGACCGAGCTGGTGCGGGTGCGGGACTACTCGGCGGCGGGCGTCCACGCCTCGCTCGCCGAGAGTCTCGAACGCACCGGCCTGGCACGGTTCGACACCCTGTTCATCCACGATCCCGACGACTACTGGGACGAGGCGGTCGGAGCCGCGTACCCCGCGCTGGCCCGGCTGCGTGCCGAGGGCGCGGTGGGCAGGATCGGCGTCGGCATGAACCAGGCCGGGATGCTGGCGCGGTTCGTGGCCGAGACGGACATCGACCGCGTGCTCGTCGCCGGCCGGTACACGCTGCTCGACCGCAGCGCGGCGGCGGAGCTGCTGCCGCTGTGCGCGTCGCGCGGGGTGGAGGTCGTCGTCGGGGGCGTGTTCAACAGCGGGGTCCTCGCGACGCCCGGGCCGGACGCGCACTTCGACTACCAGCCGGCGCCGCCGGTGGTCCGGCAGCGGGTCGCGCTGCTCGCCGACGCGTGCGCCCGGCACGGGGTCGCGCTGCCGGCGGCGGCACTGCAGTTTCCGTTGCGGCACCACGCGGTCACCTCGGTGGTGACCGGCGCCCGCACACCGGCCGAGGTCGAGGCGAACGCCGTCCACCTCGCGACCGAGATTCCGGATAGGCTGTGGGCGGAGCTGGACGAGGTGGCAGCGGCATGGTGAGCATCCGGTTGGCGTACGGCGAGACGGGCCTGACCGTCGACCTCGACGCCGCCCGCACCACCGTGATCGAGCCGGTGCACCACGAGGCGGCACCCGACCAGACGGCGGTTCTGGTCGACGCCCTGCGCAACCCCGTCGCCGGGCCGCCGCTGCGCGACCGGGTCCAGAAGGGACGGACGGTCGCGATCTCCGCGTGCGACGGCACCCGGCCGCAGCCGAGACAGCTCATGATCCCCGCGATCCTGGCGGAGCTGGACGGGATCGTCGACCTGGACGACGTGGTCATCCTCGTCGCCACCGGCACCCACCGGGGCAACTCGCCCGAGGAGCTGCGCGCGATGTTCGGCGACGAGGTCGTCGACTCGGTGCGGATCGTCAACCACGACGCCCGCGACTCGTCGTCGCTGCGCTGGATGGGCCGGCACGGCAACGACGTGCCGGTGTGGCTGAGTCGCGAGTGGACGGACGCGGACGTCCGGCTCACGACGGGGTTCGTGGAGCCGCACTTCTTCGCGGGCTTCTCCGGCGGCCCGAAGATGGTCGCCCCCGGCCTGGCCGCCCTGGACACCGTGCTGGTCCTGCATGACGCGGCCCGCATCGGCGACCCGCGCGCGACGTGGGGCGTCATCGAGGGCAACCCGGTCCACGACGACGTCCGAGCCATCGCGGCGGCCACCGGCGTGACGTTCGCGCTGGACGTGGTTCTCAACCGGGACAAGGACATCGTGGCCGCGTTCGGCGGCGACCTGCTCCCGATGCACGCGGCCGCCGTGCAGACGGCACGGGCGATGGCGATGCGCGCGGTGCCGGACCGGTTCGACGTGGTGGTCACGACGAACTCGGGCTTCCCGCTGGACCAGAACCTGTACCAGGCGGTGAAGGGGATGTCGGCGGCGTACCAGGTCGTGCGGCCGGGCGGGCTGATCGTGTGCGCGGCCGAGTGCCGGGACGGGTTCCCGGACCACGGCTCGTACCGCGAGGTCCTGGCGAGCGCCGCGTCCCCCGCAGGCCTGCTGGCCGAGATCGAGGCGCGGCCGAAGACCGTGCCGGACCAGTGGCAGGTGCAGATCCAGGCCCGCATCCTCGCGGACTGCCGGGTGGCGGTGCACAGCTCGTCGCTGTCCGCGGCCGACCTGGCGTCGGCGCACCTGGAGTTCGCCGACGACGTGGCGGCGACGGTCGCGGCGGCCGGTCCGGCGGCGCGGGTGTGCGTGCTGCCCGAGGGGCCGCAGACGATCCCGTACGTGGCGGGCGGATGAGCGGCGCTCGCGGAGCGGATCACGAGCGCCGGACCCGGGACCTCGGCTTCGCGACGCTCGACCTGGACCGCGAGCGGCGCCAGGGCCTGCCGGAGATCGTGTACGGGCCGGGCAAGACCCCGTCGCAGGTGACCGCCATCGTCTCGGCGCTGTTGGCGCACAACACCGGTCCCGTGCTGGTGACCCGGATCGAGGCGGCCGACGCGGGGACCGTGCTGGCGCGGGTGCCGGACGGCACGCACGACGCCGAGGCCCGGCTGCTGGTGTGGCGTCCCGCGCCCCCGCGGGAGTTCTCGGTGGTCATCGTGACGGCCGGCACCGCGGACGGCCCGGTGGCGGCCGAGGCCGCGGGGGTGGCGACGGCGGTCGGCCTCGGCGTGACGAGGGTGTCGGACGTCGGTGTCGCCGGGCTGCACCGCCTGCTGGCCCGGGTGGACACGTTGCGTGCGGCCGACTGCGTGATCGTGGTCGCCGGCATGGAGGCCGCGCTGGCAAGTGCGGTGGGCGGCCTGGTCGCGGCGCCGGTGGTGGCGGTGCCGACGTCGACCGGCTACGGCGCGGCGTTCGAGGGCGTCACGGCGTTGCTGGGGATGCTCAGCTCGTGCGCGGCGGGGCTGACCGTGGTGAACATCGACTCGGGCTTCGCCGCCGCGCTGGCCGCACACCGGATGGCGCGATGATCTGCTGGCTGAACCCGGCGTCCGGGCTGGCGGGCGACATGCTGCTGGCGGGCCTGATCGACGCGGGCGCGCCGGTGGCGGCGATCCGGGCGGCGGTGGCGGCTACGGGGCTGACCGGATGGGAGCTGGGTGTCGAGCGGGTCGTCGAACACGGCCTGACCGCGACGCGGGTCACCGTGACGGTCACGGACACGGCGACCACCCGGCACGCGGCCGAGCTGATCGCACTCGCCGCCGCCGCGCCGGCGCCGGTCGCCGAGGTCGCGGTCCGCGCCCTCACCGCGATCGCCGAGACCGAGGCCGCGCTGCACGGCACCGACCCGGGCTCCGTGCACCTGCACGAGCTGGGCGGTCACGACACGATCGTCGACGTGGTCGGCGTCGCCGCGGCACTGCACGCGCTCGACGTCACCGACGTGTACTGCGCGCCGCTGCCGCTCGGTACCGGCGCGGTGCGCACCGCGCACGGCGTGCTCCCGTGCCCGGCACCCGCGACGCTGGCGTTGCTGGCCGGTGCGACCACGACCGGCACGGACCTGCGTGGGGAGACGGTGACGCCGACGGCCGCAGCACTGGTCCGTGCGCTGCCGGCCCGTTTCGAGGCGGTGCCGGTGATGCGGCCGGTCCGGACCGGGTACGGCGCGGGACATCGACGGCTGGCGGACCGCCCGAACGTGGTGGCGGTGACGCTGGCCGAGCCGGCCGCGCCGGCCACGCGGGCGGTGCTGCTGGAGACCACTGTGGACGATGTCACCGGCGAGACGCTGGGCCACACCGTGTCGAAGGCACTGGCGGCCGGCGCACTGGACGCGTGGCTCACGGCGGTCACGATGAAGAAGGGCCGTCCCGGCCACGTGGTGAGCGTGCTGGCACCCGCGTCGCGGGCGGACGCCCTGGCCACGTTGGTGCTCACGGAGACCGGCTCCCTCGGCCTGCGGCGGTCCACAGTGGACCGTGACGTGCTGCCCCGCCGGTTCGAGACCGTCCACGTGGACGGCCACCCGGTCCGGGTCAAGATCGGGCCGTACGGCGCGAAGCCGGAACACGACGACGTGGCGGCCGTGGCGGCGCGGCTGGGGTTGCCGCTGCGCGAGGTGGCGGCGCGGGCTCGACGGGAGATCTCATGACGGCGCGACGGCTCCTGGCGGAGGTGGCGGGCTACGGCTCGGTGGCGGTGGCGTACTCGGGTGGCGCGGACTCGGCGCTGGTGCTGGCGGCGGCGGTCCGTGCGCTGGGGGCCGAGCGAGTGCTGGCGGTGACGGCGGTGTCGGAGAGCCTGGCGGCGGCGGAGCTGGCGCCGGCGGCGGCGTTCGCGGAGTCGCTGGGCGTACGGCACCGGACACCGAGGACGAACGAGCTGGCGAGCGCCGGCTACCGGGCGAACGGCCGCGACCGCTGCTACTTCTGCAAGTCGACGGTACTGACGGCGATCACCGCGACGGCGGCCGAGGAAGGCGTGGCGACGGTGGCCACCGGCACGAACGCGGACGACGCGGTGGACCCGTTCCGCCCGGGCATCCGAGCGGGCGACGAACGAGGCGTCCGCACCCCACTCCGCGACGCGGGCCTGACGAAGGAAGCGGTCCGCGCCATCAGCCGCGAATGGTCCCTGCCCACGGCCGAGAAGCCGGCGACGCCGTGCCTGGCGAGCCGGGTGCGGTACGGGCTGACGATCACCCCGTACCGGCTGGCCCGCGTCGACCGCGCCGAGACCGCCGTCCGAGCCGTGCTGTCCGACGCCGGCGTGCACACGACGGACCTGCGCGTCCGCGACCTGGAAACCGCCGTACGCGTGGAGATCGACGCACACCTGACGGCGCGACCGCTCCCGGCGTTGGGTGTGGCCCTGACGGAGTCGGGATTCACGGACGTGCCGGTGGAGATCGCACCTTTCCGGTCCGGCAACCTCAACCGCACTCCCCCGGTTGGCGATTCCGGCCTATCGTGAACCCATGCGGCTGCGCGTCCTGATGGAGCCACGCCATGGCGGCACCTACGAGGATTTCCTGGCCATGGCGACCGTGGTGGAGGACGCGGGGTTCGAGGGTTTCTTCCGGTCGGACCACCTGATGGGGGTGGATCCCACCAACACGGCCTACCAGCCGACGGACTCGTGGACCATGCTGGCCGGCCTCGCCCGCGACACCAGGCGAGTCCGCCTCGGCGCGCTGGTCACGGCCGGCACGTTCCGACAACCAGGAGTCCTGGCCACCACGGTGGCGATGGTGGACCAGATGAGCGGCGGCCGAGTCGACTTCGGCATCGGCGCGGGCTGGTTCGCCGAGGAACACACGGCGTTCGGCCTGGAGTTCCCGGCCGTGGCGGCACGGTTCGAACGCCTGGAAGAGCAGCTGAAGATCATCACCGGCCTGTGGGAGACGCCGCGGGGCACGCCGTTCACGTTCACGGGCAAGCACTACCGCCTGCGCAACAACGGCATTCTCCCGAGAACCGCCCAGTCCCCGAGACCCCCCATCATCGTCGGCGGCGCCGGGGCGCGGAAGACGCCCACGATCGCCGCCCGCCACGCGGACGAGTTCAACCTGTCGTTCCCGCAAGGCCTCAAGGCCCGCAACGAGAACTTCAACAGGATCTGCGCGGAGCTGGGCCGCGACCCGGCAACGGTCCGCAGATCCGTGGTACTGCCGGTGGCCTGCGGCGAAACACCGGCAGAGGCCAACCGCCGGGCGGAGACCATCGCCGCACCGCCGCTGCGTGCGGAGGCGGTGGTGGGCACCCCGCGAGCGGTCGCGGACCGGGTGGCGGCCCTCCAGGCCGACGGCGTGGACACGGTGTACTTCTTCCACCTGTTCGACATCAAGGATCTGGACCATATTCGCCTCATCGGCGCCGAGGTCGTGCCGCTGCTGTCCGCACTCCCGTAGCGGACAAGGCGTCAGGAGGTGTGCTTGATGCGGGACCGAACCACTCGGTGAGTGCCTCGGGGAGGCCGGTCACGTCGGTGCCCGTCCAGGCGACGTAGCCGTCCGGGCGGATCAGCAGGGCCACTCCGTCACCGGAGGAGCGGGTGGCCACTCGTACCCGGTCCGCGTGGCCGCTCGCGGCTTCGCGGATCTCCGGGGTGTCGGCCAGCAGCACCGCCCGGCCGTCGCGCGGTAGCTCCGCGTCCGGCAGGGGCGGAGCGAACCGGCCCACCATGGGGTCGGCGTCCGGTTCGTAGTCGATGTCGAGGCCGTTCGCCAGCTCGATGAAGTGTTGTTTGGCCGCGGGAATCGCCAGTGTCTCGGCCAGTACCGACCGCAACGCCGCGACCTGTGCGCCGGGGCGCATCAGGGCCACCTGCGCCCGGGTGTTCCGCAACACCCGCTCCCCCACCGGATGCCGCTCCGCGGTGTAGGTGTCCAGCAGCGGCTCCGGGGCGCTGCCCCGCACGACGAGCCCCAGCTTCCACCCCAGGTTCATCGCGTCCTGCAGCCCGAGGTTCAGGCCCTGTCCGCCGATCGGCGAGTGCACATGTGCCGCGTCGCCGGCCAGCAGGACCCGGCCCTGACGGTACGTGGCCGCCTGTCTCGTGTTGTCGCTGTACCGGATTCCCGTGTCCACCCTCGTGATCCGCACCTCGACCCCGGTGACCCGCCGGATGCTCGCCGCCATCTCCTCCGCCGTCACCGGTGTGTCCTGACCGTCCGGGCCGCCGTCGAACTCGATCGTGGCTATCTCGCCGGGTACCAGTGACAGGTTGACCAGTCCGCGTGGGCCGTACAGCGTCGACGTGATCGCGTCGGGGTCCGCCAGCTCGGCCACGGCCGTCCGGCCGGTCATCGTCGCCGCCGTGCCAGGGAAGTCGATGCCGGCCTGTTTGCGTACGGTGCTGCGGCCGCCGTCGCAGCCCACCAGGTACGCCGCACGCTCGGTCCGGCCATCGGCGAGGACCGCGCGGACCTGCTGGCCCTCGTCCACGACGTCCACGACCGGGCGGCCGAGGTGGATCCGGACGCCCAGCCCGGCCGCCCACTCGGCGAGGATCCGCTCCAGCTGGTGTTGCCTGACCAGGAAATGCTCGACGACCCCGGACCGATCGGCCTCGTCCACCACCAGCGGCAGCCCGCTGAAGTGTCCTCTCGCCCGGTTCTCCAGCAGCATGCGCAACAGGCCACGGACCTGATCGGCGTCCGCCGGCGTGCGGTCCGCGGCCAGCCGCTCGAAGATCGCCTCCTGTGCCCTGGCCAGCGGCTCGGTCAGCCCGCGCAGGCCCAACGACCGGCTCGTGCGGCTGTTGAGGCCGCGCATCCCCAGGCTGCGGCTCTGCCGGACCGCCCCGTCGGCCGCCTCCAACACCAGCGGGTCGGCACCGGCCAGTCGAAGCTCACCGGCGAGCAGCAGCCCGGTCGGCCCGCCACCCACGACGATCACGTCAGTCACGACATACCCCCAACTTACGACGTACATTTACGCTGTAAATATGATATTTACGGTGTAGTTCTGTCAAGGAGGGGCGTGCGGGATGTCGCGGAGAGAGCCGCTCAACAGGGAGAAGATCCTGGACGCGGCGCTGGCGCTGGCCGGCGAGGAAGGCCTCGGCGGCCTGTCCATGCGCCGGCTCGCCAAGGCCCTCGGCGTCGAGGCGATGGCCCTCTACAACCACGTCGCCAACAAGACCGACATCCTCGACGGCATCGCGGACCGGGTGTTCGCCGAGATCGACCGCGCCGACCTCGCGCTGCCCTGGCCCGAGCGGCTCCGTGCCATGGCGCTGAGCACCTACCGCGTGCTCAGCGCCTACCCGGTGGTGCCGATGGCCCTCGCCACCGACCAGGCCAACCCGACCACCCTGCGCGCCGTGCAACCGGTCGACGACGCCATCGGCGCCCTGTACGAGGCGGGCTTCGACGACGACGGTGTACGCCAGGCGTTGGGCGCGCTGAACAGCCTCATCTTCGGCGCGCTGCTGCTGACGACCGCCGGTTTCGCCCGGCAGCACAGCGGCGAGGCCGAGCAGGAGCAGATGGACGTCTACATCCGCCGCGTGGACCCGGCCAAGCTGCCCCACTTCAGCCGAGCCCTGCCCGCGCTGGCGGCCGGCATACCGGAGCAGGACTTCGAGCGGGCACTCGACATGTTGATCACCGGCCTCGTCGCGGCGGCACCTCGGCGATGACGGGTCCCGGCCGTTGTCCCAGGACCGGCGAGCACGGGCGCGAGCCCGTCAGGTCGGGTACGTCGTGATCTCGGTGGCCTTGACCGTGGCGTGGAGGGGCATGCCCGGCGTCAGGCGCAGTTCGGCGACGGTCGCCGGGGTGACGTCGGCGAGGACGGGTGGGGTGCCGTCGAGGCGGACGCGGACGGTGTGGGCGTGTTGTTCGATGCCGGCGACCGTCACGGCCCAGCTGTTGCGGGGGCTGCCGCCCGGGTGTTCGGGATGCAGGCTGACCGCGGCGGGTGGGAACGCGACGTGGACCGGACCGGTCGCGGGCTCGGCGATGGTCAGCGTGCCGCCGGAACCGGCGTCGAGGACGACTGTGGTGTCCTCGGCGACACCCCGGTACAGGTTCAGGCCCACGAGCTGGGCGACGTAGTCGGTCCGTGGCCGGCGGGCGACGGTCGCGGGCGGTCCTTCCTGGACGACCGCGCCGTCCTCGACGATCACCAGGTGGTCGGCGAGGACCATCGCGTCCAGTGGGTCGTGGGTGACGAGCAGGGTGTGGCCGGGATACGCGCCCAGGTGCCGGCCCAGCTCGGCACGGATGTGCACGCGGGTGCTGGCGTCCAGGGCCGCGAGGGGCTCGTCCAGCAGCAGCAGACCGGGATCGGTCGCCAGGGCACGGGCGAGCGCGACGCGTTGGGCCTGCCCGCCGGACAGCGCACGCGGCCGGGCGTCGCGGTGGTCGTCCAGTCCCACCGTGGACAGCCAGTCCCGCGCCCGCCGCCGGGCCTGCGCCCGGGGCGTGCCGCGGGCGCGGAGTCCGAACGCGACGTTGTCCAGCGCGGTCAGGCGGTTGAACAGCAGGTAGTCCTGGAACACCACGCCGATCGGCCGGTGCTCCGGCGACACGAACGATGCCGGCGGCCGGTCCCAGACCTCGTCGTCCAGGCCGATGTGGCCGGACGTGAGCGGGAGCAGTCCGGCCAGCGCGCGCAGTGCGGTGGTCTTGCCGGCCCCGTTGGGGCCCAGGAGCGCGACGACCTGTCCGGGCGCGATGGTCAGGTCCAGGTCGAGGCGGAACGAGCCGCGGTCGACGACCAGCTGGGCGTGGAGCGTCATGTCGGCGTGGCGATCCAGCGGTCCCGCAGGCTGACCAGCACGGTGACGGACAACAGCAGCAGCACGATGGACAGCACTATCGCGGCCCCGGGGTCGGTCTCCAGCGCGAGGTACACGGCGAGCGGCATCGTGGTGGTCCGACCGGGGAAGTTGCCGGCGAACGTGATCGTCGCGCCGAACTCGCCCAGCGCGCGGGCCCAGCACAGGACCGTGCCGGCCACGACGCCGGGGGCGATGGACGGAAGTGTCACGCGGCGGAACGTCAGCCAGCGGGAGGCACCGAGGGTGGCGGCGGCCTCCTCGTAGCGGACGTCCGCACCACGCAGCGCGCCCTCGACGGAGATGACCAGGAACGGCATGGCCACGAAGGCCTCCGCCAACACCACCCCGGCGGTGGTGAACGGCAGCGAGATGCCGAACCACTGGTCGAGGTACTGGCCGACGATCCCGCGCCGGCCCAGCACGAGCAGCAGCGCCACCCCGCCGACCACCGGTGGCAGCACGAGCGGCACGGTGACAAGTGCACGCAGCACGCCCCGGCCGGGCAGGTCACCGCGGGCCAGCAGCCAGGCCAGCGGCACCCCCAGCGCGAGGCACACCAGCGTGGCGAGGCTGGCACAGACCAGTGACAGGGTCAGCGCCTGCCCGACCTCGCCGCTGAACAGCTGCTCGCCCAGGGTGGACCAGGGGGCACGCACCAGCAGCCCCGCCAGTGGGACGACGAGGAACGCCAGGCCGACCAGCGCCGGCAGGGCGAGAACGACGGGGAGCCGTCCTCGCCGGGCCCGGGCGCGGGTGGTCACGGTGCGCCGAAGCCGGCCTTGGTCAGCACGTCCCTGCCCTTGTCGGAGAGCACGTAGTCGACGAAGGCCCGCGCGCCGTCGGCGTTGGGGGCCTTGGCGCAGACGGCGATCGGGTACTCGTTGACCGCCTTGTCGGACTCGGGGAACTCGATGCCCTCGACCTTGTCGCCGGCGGCCTTCACGTCGGTCCGGTAGACCAGCGCGGCGTCGACCTCGTCGAGCTGGACCTTGGTCAGCACGGCCTTGACGTCCTGCTCCAGCGTGTCGGGCGCGGCGGTGATGCCGGCGGCCTGGAACACCTTCTTGGCCGCGGCACCACAGGGCACCTGCTCGGCGCACAGCGCGATCTTCAGGTCCGGCTTGGCGAAGTCGGCCAGCCCGGTGATCTTGGCCGGGTTGCCGGCCGGGACGGCGATCTCGAGGGTGTTCGTCACGAACGTGACCGGCTTGCCGGTGATCGCGCCGGTGGTGGTCACGTCGGTCATGTTCTTGGGCGCGGCCGAGGCGAACACGTCGGCCGGCGCGCCCTGGTTGATCTGCGTCGCGAGTGCCGAGCTGCCGGCGAAGTTGAAGACGACCTTCACGCCGGGGTGGGCCTTCTCGAAGTCCTTGCCGAGTTGGGTGAACGACTCGGTCAGCGACGCGGCGGCGAAGACGTTGACGTCACCGGTGATCGCCGGCGCCGCCGACTCGGACGTCGTGGTGGGCTCCGTCGAGGCGCCGGTGTCGCCGGAGCCGCAGCCGACCAGTGACAACGCGGCCACCGCGAACAGGGCGACGGCACGTAACGAGCGGGACATTCTCACGCCTCCGGGATCTCGACGACGACATGGGTGGACTTGATCGAGGCGACGGCGACGCTGCCGACCTCCAGGCCGAGCTCGTCGGCGGCCTCCCGGCTCATCAGCGAGACGATGCGGAACGGCCCGGCCTGCATCTCGACCTGGGCCATCACGCCGTCCTTCACCACTCCGGTGACGATCCCCCGCATCTGGTTGCGTGCCGACCTCGCGACCGTGACCCCCGCCTCCGGGGTCTCCGCCTGCCGCTGGACGAACGCGGCCAGCTCGTGGCCCTCGACGGCCATGCGGTTGTTGTCCCCCTGCACGACCGGCAGCCGGCCCTGGTCGACCCAGCGGCGCACCGTGTCGTCGCTGACGCCCAGCAGGACGGCGGCCTCGCTGATCCGCAGATTCGGCATGTTGGGGAGTCTAACCACGCAAACGCGGGTGACGACCGGGCGGCGTGGCCGCGTTCGCACTTCGTGACCATCCGCTCGCCGCCGGTCGGCTGCCGGCACCGCCCGACCGGGCCGGCCGCCCCTGTCCATGGCGCCCGGTAATCGACGCCGTTTATCGGGGTATCGAAAGAATGAGCGACGAAAGCCTTGCGTTGTTTCGGCCGGAGCGAGAAATCTAGTAAGCGCAACGACGCGACGAAATTCCAGGAGACAGCATGGCGAAGGTGCTCTGTGTTCTTTACCCCGACCCGGTGGACGGATATCCGAAGGAATACGCGAGGGCCACGGTCCCGAAGATCACCGGATACGCGGACGGTCAGACGGGGCCCAGTCCCGCCGGCCTGGACTTCACGCCGGGCGAGCTGGTCGGCAGCGTGTCCGGCGAGCTGGGACTGCGGAAATACCTGGAGCGGTACGGGCACGAGCTGGTCGTCACCTCGGACAAGGAGGGCCCCGACTCGGAGTTCGAGGCTCACCTGGCCGACGCCGAGATCGTGATCTCCCAGCCGTTCTGGCCGGCCTACCTCACCGCCGAGAGAATCGCGAAGGCCCCGAATCTCAAATTGGCGGTCACCGCCGGTATCGGCTCGGACCACGTCGATCTGGACGCGGCGATAAAGCACGGCGTGACGGTCGCGGAAGTGACATTCAGCAACAGCATCAGCGTCGCCGAACACGTGGTCATGATGATTCTGTCGCTGGTGCGGAACTACCTGCCGTCGCACCGGTGGGTGCTCGACGGCGGCTGGAACATCGCCGACTGCGTGGCCCGCTCGTACGACCTGGAGGGCATGGACGTGGGCACCGTCGCGGCCGGGCGGATCGGCCTGGCGGTGCTGCGGCGGCTCGCGCCGTTCGGCGTGCGGCTGCACTACACCGACCGGCACCGGCTCCCGGCCGAGGTCGAGCAGGAGCTGGACCTCACCTTCCACGAGTCCGCGCGGGCCATGGTGCCGAACTGCGACGTGGTCACGATCAACGCCCCCCTGCACCCCGAGACCCGCGGCCTGTTCGACGACGACCTGATCGCGACGATGCGCCGCGGCACGTACCTGATCAACACCGCCCGTGGCCTCATCGCGGACCGGGACGCCATCGTGCGTGGCCTGGAGAGCGGCCGGCTGGCCGGGTACGCGGGCGACGTCTGGTACCCCCAGCCCGCCCCCGCCGACCACCCGTGGCGGACCATGCCGCACCACGGGATGACGCCACACATCTCCGGCTCGTCGCTGTCGGCGCAGGCTCGCTACGCGGCCGGCACCCGCGAGATCCTCGAGTCGTACTTCGACGGCAAGCCGCTGCGCCCGGAGTACCTCATCGTCGACGGCGGTGCGCTGGCCGGAGCCGGGGCGCACTCGTACAGCACCAACTCCTAGCGAAGGACGCGAGCACGGGCCGTCCGGCCTGCTTTTCCTGAAGCCGAACTCCGGCTAGTCTCAGTGAGACTAGCCGGAGGTGGTGATCGATGACGGCGGCCAGCGTCGAGGCGGCTCCGGCACCCGGACGGCCCGCCCGGTCCCGCGGGATCAGGGCCGTGCAGGCGGTGCTGCCGGACGGCACGCCCAGCTACGGCCCGATCGGCTCGGTCGTCCGGGACGGCGACCGGGTGCTGTGTCATCTGTGCGGGAACTGGTTCCGGTCGGTCGTCGCGCACCTGCGGACACACGGGTGGCACCACCTCGCGTACCGGGAGGCGTTCGGGCTGCTGCGCAGCGAGCCGCTGGAGGGCACCGGCACGCGGAACCTGCGTGCGACCGCGATGACCGAGCGGCGCAAGCACGACCCGGCGGTTCGCGCGGGCTGTGAGCTCGGCCGTGAGCTGGTCCGGACGGGCGCGCTGACGCGGGCGGCCGCAGAGGCCGCCCGTGGGCGGCGCCAGCCGGCGCAGCGGCGGAAGAAGACCCTGGCGGCACTGGCCTCGATCAACCCGCGGGCACGGGCGGCGGGCAGCAGGCGGCGGGCCGACGAGCAACTGCGGGACACG
>NZ_DASQCC010000217.1:0-29582 GCF_035634895.1 Actinophytocola sp.
TCGGCCACCGCCACCAACGGCTCGTCGACGGCCAGCGCGTCCATCGTGGCCGAGACCGCGCCCTCCACGGAGTTCTCCACCGGCACGCACGCCAGGTCCGCACGCCCCTGACGCACGGCTACCAACGCCTCCGGCACGGTCGCGACCGGCACCAGCGTGTGGTCCGGCCTCGCCGCGCGCGCGGCCTGCTCGGAGAACGTTCCCTCTGGCCCGAAATAGGCGATGGTCGGCACCGGGTCACCCTAGCGAGGTCCCGCACTCCCGAGCCGACTTAACCTCCTGGCGTGGCAACAGTTACCGGATGGCGGTTACGCCTGGCGCCGTCGAAGTGCCATGCTGGGAGCCGTGACCGCCGCCGAAGAGGCTGAACGAGCAGGGACAGCGGCAGGGGAATCGCTCCGGCTTGTCCTGTGTGCGATCGAGGACGCGCTGGCCGAGGCATGGGAGTCGGCCGCGGACGGACGACCTGAGGTGCACACGCACCGCGGCTCGACGCTCGACGTGCCCGCGGATGCCGTCGTCAGCCCGGCCAACTCGTACGGATGGATGCGCGGCGGCATCGACGCCGTCTACGCGCGCACCTTTCCCTCGCTCGAGCAGCACGTGCGGAGCGCGGTGCTCGCCTACCACGGCGGCGAGCTGCCGGTGGGGCAGGCGGTGATCGTGCCGACCGACGCGTCGGCGCCCGCGTGGCTGATCAGCGCCCCCACCATGCGGTCGCCCGGCGAGCTGCTCCCGCCGGACACCGTGCACCCGTACCTCGCGGCGCGGGCGGTGTTCAGGCTGTGGCGCGACGGCCGGCTCGAAGACGGCCGGCCGGTGCGCGCCGTCGTCTCGACCATCGCCATGCCGGGCCTCGGCACCGGGGTGGGCGGCGTGCCGGCCTCGGTGTGCGCCCGGCAGGTGATGGCCGCGTGGGACGAGGTCCTTACCGACGGACCGTGATCTTCCTCGGCTCGGCCTTGGGCTTCGCCACCTCGCGGACGCGGATCCTCAGCAGGCCGCGGTCGTAGTCTGCCTCGATGTCGTCCGCCGTGACGTGCTCGGGCAGCGCGAACTCCCGCCGGAACGAGCCGGACCGGGACTCCCGGACGATCACGCCGTTCTCCTCGGCGCTCTTCTCCTCGTGGCGCTGGCCGGTGACCACCAGCCTCCCCTCGGAGACCTCCACGTCGACGTCCTTCTCGACGTCGATGCCGGGCAGCTCGAGGGTGACGACCACGTCACCACCCTCGCGCACGACGTCGGCCGTGGGGACGAACGTGTTCGAGCGGCCGAGGTCGGCCTCGAGCTGCCGCACGAGCGAGCCGAACGGATCCCACATCGAACGAACTGCTAGAGCCATCTCTGACACCCTCCTACCTGGGGTTTCCGTGACCGAATTAGCACTCGGTCCTCGCGAGTGCCAACGATGAGAGGGGTTCGGTTGTTCCCCCGGTCACCACCTCGGACGGTGACGGAACCGCGGGCGCAGATTCACACTATGGATGGCTCGCGAAAATTGCGGCAGGCGGGTTAGGTGGAAGCCGACCGCAATTTCTGACCTAGGAGGTCAAATGTCGCTGACCGTGCCTCCCGACTTGCTGGAGAAAGCCCAGCAGGGCCCGGTGTCCGACGAGGAATTCATCGCCTGCATCCGTGACTCGCTACCATTCGCGTGGTCGGTGGTGGCGGAGCTCGCCGAGCGTCTCGCGGCCGGCGAGGGCCCGTTCGCGGACAACCAGAAGGAGCCGCCGGACGAGCGGTCCCGTGGCCAACTCCTGCGCCTGGTCGGCAGCGATGCCATGCGTGGCGCGGTGGAACGGCACTTCAACGTGCGTCTCGCGTTCCAGAACTGCCACCGGCTGGCGCTGTTCGACCCGGCAGCGGGACCGGCGTACGACGAGTTCGTCAGCCCGCGTGCGCAACTGCTGAACCAGAGCCCCGAACTGGTCAACTGCTAGCCGAAAAGGGAGCCTCGGACGGCTCCCTTTTCGTCGACAGATATATGCAGTTATGGCAATTCCTTGGTTGGTTCAGCTCTCGTCCCACCGGAATGCCGTCGAGAGCGGTCACGGGAATTCCTGGTTCGGCCTTTCACACTTCGGCGCCCCGGCCACGCCCCACCGTGCACGAGCAGTGACGTGACGATCGGTCCGTCCCCGGTGGTGGACCGGCGGAGCGTGTACTGAGTCACAGTGCTCCCGGTGCCGGAAAGCCCTAACGTTTGTTGACGTGGCGGTGAAGACTCGCGACCTCAGCCCGTACGTGGAGCTGCGGCGCGAGCAGTGGCGGGAGCTGCGGCGGGCCACCCCGCTGACGCTCACCCTCGACGAGCTGGTGCAGCTGCGTGGGCTGGGCGACCCGGTCGACCTGGACGAGGTGGTCGACGTCTACCTGCCACTGTCCCGGCTGATCAGCCTGCGCGTGGCGGCCCGGCAACGGCTGTACACGGACACGACGTCGTTCCTGGGCGATCCGTCGCCCGAGCAGGTGCCGTTCGTGATCGGGATCGCCGGGAGCGTGGCGGTCGGCAAGTCGACGACGGCACGGTTGCTGCGGACGCTGTTAGCCCGCTGGCCCAACCATCCGCACGTGGACCTGGTCACCACGGACGGGTTCCTGTGGCCGAAGACGGACCTGATCCAGCGCGGCATGATGAGCCGCAAGGGGTTCCCGGAGAGTTACGACCGGCGCAGCCTGCTGCGGTTCGTCACGGACGTGAAGTCCGGGGCGCCGGAGGTGCACGCGCCCGTGTACTCGCACCTGCTGTACGACATCGTGCCGGACGAGACGCAGGTGGTGCGCAAGCCGGACATCCTGATCATCGAGGGCCTGAACGTGCTGCTGCCCGGCCAGGGGCTGACGGTCGCGGACCTGTTCGACTTCTCGATCTACGTGGACGCGCACACGGAGGACATCGCCCGGTGGTACGTGGAGCGGTTCCTCACGCTGCGCGACACCGCGTTCTCCGACCCGAACTCGCACTTCCACCACTACGCGGGCCTCACCGACGAGGAGGCCCGCGCCGAGGCCGCCGTCCTGTGGCAGAACATCAACGAGCCCAACCTCGTGCGGAACATCCTGCCCACCCGACCACGGGCGTCGCTGGTGCTGCGAAAGGACGCCGACCACCGGATCAGCCGCGTCCGCCTGCGAAAACTCTGACCCGAGCGCGCCGCGCACAGGCCCGCACGCCACGAGCGGGCCGGCGGCGTCTGGACCGACCAGAGCGGAAGACGCCGCGAAGGGCCGCGCGCACGGCGAGCGGAGCGAGCCAAACCAACACCGCGAGCGGGCCGGCGGCGTCTGGACTGAGCGAGCAGCGGAGGCGCCCGGGAGCGAAGCGACCCGCGCCGAGCAGCGCAGGGAGGGAAGACGCCGCGCACAGGCCCGCTCGCCGCGAGCGGAGCGAGCCAAACCAACACGGTGCGGAGCGAGCCCAAACCAACACCGCGAGCGGGCCGGCGGCGTCTGGACCGAGCGAGCAGCGGAGGCGCCCGGGAGCGAAGCGACCCGCGCCGAGCAGCACAGCGAGGGAAGACGCCGCGCACAGGCCCGCACGCCGCGAGCGGAGCGAGCCAAACCAACACTGGGCTCTGTGGTTGGGTACCGGCCGTGGACGAGCAGAGATTCCTGGACTGCCTCGACGCCGACTACACGCGGCTGCGCGAGGTGGCTCCGAATGCCATGGGCAAGCCGGTGCCGACGTGCCCCGGGTGGATAGGCGAGGACCTGGTGCGGCACGTCTCCGAGGTGTACCTGCACAAGGCCGAGACGATGCGCCACGGCGCGTGGCCGGCGCCGTGGCCGCCCCCGTTGCCCGGCGACCCGGTCGCGGTGCTCGACGACGCCTACCGGGCACTCGTCGGGGAGCTGACCACGCGCAAGCCGGCCGACCCGGCCCTGACCTGGTACGGGCCCGACCAGACCGTCGGATTCTGGTTACGCCGGATGGCTCAGGAGACCGTCATCCACCGGCTCGACGCCGAGCTGGCGGCCGAGGTCCCGCACGCGCCGGTGCCGGCCGACCTGGCCGACGACGGGATCGACGAGCTGCTGACGTGCTTCCTCGCGTACGCGTCGGTGGAGTACCCGGACGAGCTTGGCGAGCACCTCGCCGAGTGCGACGGGCGCACGGTGCAGCTCGCGACCGAGGAGTCCGGCTGGCAGGTGCAGCTCGGCCCGACCGAGATCACGGTGGAACGCGGGCACTTCGACGCGGAGGGCGGGGTCTCGGGCGAGGCGGGCGCCGTGCTGCGCTGGGTGTGGCGTCGCGCCGGTGACGGCGTCGTGCGGCTGGACGGCAACCGATGGGTGACAGGGAAGCTGCGGACGCTGCTGGGGGTCACCACGCAATAGTCTTGCGGCATGACCGTGCGGGTGGCGCTCGTCGATGACCACGAGGTGGTGCGGCGTGGGCTGCGTGACCTGCTCGACGGTGAGCCGGGCATCGAGGTGGTGGCCGAGGCCGGCGGCGTCCAGGAGGCGCTGGCGCGCGTCGCGGCGACCTCCCCGGACGTCGTGGTGGTCGACGTGCGGCTGCCGGACGGGGACGGGGTGTCGCTGTGCCGTGCGCTGCGGCAGCTGGACCCGGCGCCGCGGTGCCTGGTGCTGACCGCGTTCGACGACGAGCGGGCACTGGTCGAGGCGATCATGGCGGGGGCGTCCGGATACCTGCTGAAGCAGGTGCGTGGGCAGGACCTGGTCGACGCGGTGCGTGAGGTGGCGGCCGGACGGTCGCTGCTCGATCCGGTGACGACCGCGCACGTGCTGGACCGCATGCGGGAGTCGGCGAAGACCGACGAGCTGGCCGGCCTGACCGAGCGTGAACGCGACGTGCTGGAGCTGATGGGCGAGGGGATGACCAACCGGCAGATCGCCGAGCGGCTGTTCCTGGCGGAGAAGACGGTCAAGAACTACGTGACGTCGGTGCTCGCGAAGCTCGGCATGGAACGCCGCACGCAGGCGGTCGCCTGGATCGCCCGCCGGCCCCAGCGGGGCTGACCGGGCCACGCTGCCGGGTGGTCATGGCGCGTTCGGTGCGGCGCCGGCCGGGGCCAGTTCTCACCGGAGACAGGGTTGTGGCGGAATGCCAAAGCGGGCGGTCCCCTCTGCGCTGGGGACCGCCCGCTCGTCTCGGCCGGCCTAGGCGGGTGCGACCGCCGCCTCGGCCGGCCGGGTCCGTAGGCCCACCCATGTCGAGAACAGGGTGGCGCCGAACGCCAGCAGTGCTGCCGCGCCGGTCACGACAAGGTAGACCGCCACCGGCCCCTTGGGCAGCAGCGAACCGTCGGTGACCAGGGTGAACGGGGCGAGCGTCGCGAACGCGACCACCGTGCCCAGTCCCACGCCGATGACGGTCGTCATGCCTGCCTCGACCGTCATCATGCGGAGGACCTGGCCCCGTGTGGCGCCCGTCAGGCGTTGCAGGCCGAACTCACGGCGCCGGGCGTTCGTGGCCATCACCAGGCTGTTGACCACCGAGATGGCCGTGTAGGCGATGAGCATGCCGGCCATCAGGTAGTTGATCCACGCGCCCAGCTCCTGGTCCTTGGCGTGGCTCGACACCAGCGTGTCGCGGTCCACGACGGCCAGGCCCGGGTGTGCCGCGGCCAGGCGGGTGAGTGCCGGTGCCACCGAGGCCGGGTCGTCCGTGCGGACCACGATCTGCGACGGCAGGCCCGAGGTCGTGTGGGCCGCCACCAGCGACGCCGGCATCAGGATCGTCTCGTAACCCTCCCGCGCCGCGTACAGCGCCACGATCCGCACGTCCACCGCGGTGCCGTCGCCCATGCGCATGGTGATCGTGTCGCCGACGCCCCGGCTCAGCTCGGCGGCCTGCGACTCGGGCAGTGCCACCGTGTCGCCGGTCAGGTCGGCCAGGCGGCCGGCCGTCGGGTGGAACGCCGTGGTCTGCGCGGCCGCCGGGCCCGACACGCCCTGCACCGGCCAGCCGTCGTCGTCCTGGGACAGGTACGGCTTCGCCACGTAGACGGTGCTCGACGCGAACTCCGACGCCGCACGCACGCCCGGCACCGAGCGGACCTCGTCCACCAGGCCGGGAGTCACGTCCCCGGCCAGGACCAGGTCGGCACGCAGGTTCTCGACGAACGCCTCGTTCGCCAGGGCGATGGTCGTGGTCTGCAGGTAGATGTTGGCGGTCGCCACGCCGGTGGCCAGCATGATCGGGGTGACGACCGCCGCCACGCGCACCGCGCGGGTCTTCGTGGACAGGGTGGCCAGGTAACCGGCGGTGCCCGACACCGCGCGCACCGGCCAGCGCAGGATCGCCAGGACCAGCTTCGTGATGCCCGGCGACACCAGCGCCAGAGCCGTCGCCCACAGCATCACCGACGGTCCGGCCGTGCTCGCCGCGACCGGGCCGGTCATGACCGTGACCGTCACGATGAACAACGCGATCCCGCCGCCGAACGCCAGCACCGCCAGCACGACCCGCACCCAGCTCAGCCAGCGGCGCTGGATCGCGGCGTCGGCGAGTGCCTCGGTCGGCCGGGTGCGTGCCGCACGCCGGCCGGCGATGAGCGCGGCGAAGAACGAGCCGACCAGCACCGCGCCGCCGGCCACGACCATGGGGATCCAGCCGGTGTGGTGGACCATGTCCGTCGGCACGATGCCGTGCGTCGCCAGCCGCTCGAACAGCCATGGCCCGAAGAGCGTGCCGAGCAGGCCGCCGAGCGCGGCCGCGAACACCGCCATGACCAGCGCCTCGCCGATCACCATCCGGCGCAGCTGGCCGGGTGTCGTGCCGACCGCGCGCAGCAGGGCCAGCTCACGCTGCCGCTGCTGGATCGACAGGCCGAGCGTCGTGGCCACCACGAACAGCATGACCATGACCGCGAAGCCGCCGAACACGGCGGACAGCACGATCAGGTTCTCACCGGCCTTGGCGAACTCGAGCCGCTCGCCCCAGCCACGCTCGTCACGCGAGAGCAGCGTGGCGTTCTGCCCGGGCAGCAGCTTGCCGATCCGGTCGGCCACCGCGCCGAGGTCGGCGCCGCGTTGGGTGCGCACCCCGATCAGGTCCACGCTGCCCGGGTGACCGGCGAGCCGGCCGACCTGGTCGTCCGCGAAGAACACGGCCCGCCCCGGCACCAGGCCGGACACCGTGAACGTCTTCGCGTTCCCCCGCACGGCCAGCTCGACCCGCTCGCCGACCGTCGCGCCCGCCCCCTGGCCGAGCACGACCTCCCCTGCCGACGGCGCCCTGCCGGACACCAGCGACACCGGTGTCAGCGACGCGGACGACCAGCCGTGCGCCTCGACGCTCATGCCCCCGACCAGGGCCGGCACCGACACGTCCCCCACCGCGGCCGCCACCCCCGGCACCCGCGAGACCTCGTCGACCAGGTCGCTCGACAGCCGCACCCGCTCGGGCAGGTGCGCGGAATCGGCGTCCTCCTCCGGGTCGTTCGGGTCCTCCTTCGGCAGCACCAAGGTCTGGCTGCCGGTCACGACGAACTGCGAGGCGGCCAGCCGCGTCACCGGCAGGTCGGCGCGGATCCCCGTCTCCATCAGGCCGCCACACGCCAGCACCAGCATGGCGCCGACGGTCATCGCGAGGAACGTCGCGACGAACGCGCCCTTGCGGAACCTCAATGTCCGCATCGCGATCCGGAACATCAGCGCACCCCGGCCTGCTCGTCGGCCCACGCGCCGAGGTGGGTCATCCGCTCGGCCACGGCCTCGGCGGTCGGGTTGCGCAGCTCGCCGACCAGACGCCCGTCGGCGAGGAACACGACCCGGTCGGCGTAGGACGCGGCGACCGGGTCGTGGGTCACCATCACGATGGTCTGGCCGGCCTGGTCGACCGACGCACGAAGCAGGTTCAGCACCTCACGCGCGGTGCGGGTGTCGAGCGCGCCGGTCGGCTCGTCGGCGAACAGCACGGCCGGACGGGTGATCAGCGCGCGGGCGATCGCGACCCGCTGCTGCTGGCCGCCGGACAGCTCGCCGGGCAGGTGCCTGCGCCGGTCGGACAGGCCGACCTGGGTCAGCACCCGCTCGACGGCGTCGCGGTCGGCACGCTTGCCGGCGAGGCGCAACGGCAGCGTCACGTTGTCCTGCACGGAGAACGCCGGCATCAGGTTGAACGCCTGGAAGACGAAGCCGACGCGCTCGCGCCGCAGCTTCGTCAGGTCGACCTCGGACAGGGTCGACAGCTCCTGCTCCGCCAGCAGCACCGAGCCGCTGCTCGGCCGGTCCAGTCCCGCGGCGCAGTGCAGGAACGTGCTCTTGCCGGACCCGGACGGGCCCATGACGGCCGTGAAGGTCGCCCGGGGAAAGCCGATCGTGACACCGTCGAGGGCGATCACGCTGTTGCGACGGCCCCCGTACGTCTTGCGGACCTCGGTCAGCCGCACCACGTCTGTGTTCATGTCATTCTCCTGTCGCACAAGGAAAGCCTCGCGCGTTGGCGCGCTTCGATCACTGGTGCGGGCAGGCGGTTCGACGGTGGGGGTAGCCCTACCCGGTGAGCGGCACGGTCCAGGTGACCGTCGTGCCCTTCGGCGAGGAGCGCACGACGCAGCGGCCGCCGGCCTGACCGGCGCGTTCCTCGAGGTGCTTGAGGCCGCGGTGGGTGACGCCCTCGGGGATGCCGCAGCCGTCGTCGGCGACGACCAGTTCGAGGGCGTCGTCGCGTCCGATGTGGACGATCACGTGGTGGGCCCCGGAGTGACGGACCACATTGGACAGTGTCTCGCGCAGCGCGGCGCGGGCGTGGTCGGCCAGCGCGGGAGGGATGCCCGCCAGGTCGCCGTCGATGTCGAGCGACGGCGCGAAGCCCAGCAGCTCGCCGGCGATCGCGACCTCGGCGCGGGCGGACTCGGCGAGGTCGGTGACCGGGTCCGCCTCGGGGTTGCGCAGGGCGCGGACGACCGCCCGGACGTCGGCGATCGACGCGTCGAGCTGGTCGATGGCGTCGGCGAGCCGCTGCGCGTCCTTCCGCGCGAGCTTGCGGGCCGGCCGGCGGGCGAGCAGGTCGAGCTGCATGCCGGCGGCGTAGAGGCGCTTGACGAGCACGTCGTGCAGGTCGCGGGCGATGCGTTCGCGTTCCTGGTACAGGGTCAGGCGGGCGCGGGCGGTGGCGCCCTCGGCGAGCACGAGGACGAGCCCGGCCTGCGCGGCGAACGCGGTGAGCACCTCGACCGCCGGCTCGGCGAACGGACGGGCGCCGCGGTGCCGGTAGACGGTCAGCGCCCCGAGCCTGCGTTGCCGGGTGCCGAAGGGAGCGGCGGCGAAGGGGCCGAAGTTCCGCAGCTCGCGTGGGACGAACGGCGCGGTGCGCGGGTCGGTGGCCACGTCGTCGACGACGACCGCGACGCCGCTGCGGGCCGTGCGGGCGGCGGAGCTGCGGGCGGACAGGACGAGGCCGATGGGGTTGGTGAAGGTGGGGCCGCCGTCGCCGTGGGCGGCCTCGACGGTGAGGGAGCCGTCATCGGCGCGGGTCATGACGAGCCCGAGGTCGGCGTCGGCGAGCTCGGCGGCGTGGCGCACGACGAGCCGCAGCACCGCCTCCGGGTCCTCACCGGACAGCGCCGCCGTCGCGATCTCGGTCGAGGCGCCGAGCGCCTGCGCGGCAAGTGCGGGTTCCATCTCGATACTCAGGCTAGTTCGCCGCGACCGCGGCTGTCGGTGGACGTCGTCACGCTCGATACCGGTGGCCGTCGGTTCCGTGGGCATGTCGGGGCCGGCTCTCAGGCCAACTCGAGGATCGCGTCGGCGTCCGCGGCCTCCTCGGGGCGGTGGGTGACGTGGACGACCGTGCGGCCCTTGAGTCCCGCGAGGATCCGGTGCGCGGTCGGGGCGTCGAGGTGGGCGGTCGGCTCGTCGAGGAGGAGCAGCTCGGCCTCGGCGAGGAGGGCGCGGGCGAGGGCGATGCGCTGGGCCTCGCCGCCGGAGGCGGTCGTGGGATCGTCGTCGAGGCGGTCGGCCCAGGTCGCGAGCTGGGCCTGGCGGAGGGCCTGTCCGAGCTGGTCGTCGGTGGCCCGTGGGTCGGCGATGCGGAGGTTCTCGCGGAGAGTGGTCGCGACGAGGTGCGGCTCCTGTGGGACCCACGCGGTCGTCGGGAGGCGGACGGTGCCGCGCTCGGCGGGGAGCAGTCCGGCCATGAGGGCGAGGAGGGTGGACTTTCCGGCGCCGGACGGACCGACGACGGCCAGATGGGTGCCGGGCGCGACGGCGAGGTCGAGGTTCTGGAGCGTGGGCGCGACCGCGCCGGGCCAGCGGACGTCCACGCCACGCAGCTCGACGTCGTGAAGGCGCCCGTCGCGGCGCTCGACGTCATGAGGGCGCTCGACGTCGCGAGGGTGTCCGTCGCGGCGCTCGGTGTCGCCAGGCCGCCCGTCGGGGCTCGCCGTGTGGGCGGCGCGGAGCGGGGTCAGGTGTTGGGCCGCCGCCGGGAGTGGGGCGAGGGCTTCGGTCAGGGCCAGTGGGAGCAGGGCCAGGACCGGGATGAGGAGGGGACTCACGTCGGTGGCCAGGGCGACGCCGGCCACCGAGGCCCCGCCCAGCGCCAGGAGGATCAGGGCGTTGGCGGTGCCGGCGCTCAGGGCCTGGCGGCGCGCGTCGCGGGCCAGTGCGGCGTCCTCGCGGGCCAGGTCGGCGCGGTGGGCGTGCTGCCGGCCGTAGGCGATGAGGTCCGGGGCGGCCGCGAGGAGCGTCAGGACCTTGGCGGCGACGCGGCGGCGGCCCGCGGCGAGGGCACGGGTGGCGTGCCGGTCGACCGCGAGCGCGACGGCCGGTGCACCCAGGCCGGCCGCCGCGACCGCGATGGCGAGCGCGAGGCCGGCCGCCGGCAGGATCGCCGACTGGACGGCCACGGCCGCCACGCACACGAGTGCCGCGACGAGGGGCGGCAGGAGGACGCGCGGGGTGAGGTCGCGAACGGTGTCGACGTCGGTGGTGAGGCGTCGGAAGTCCGCTGTGCGCCACAGTTCCGTGCGCTGTGCGGCGGCGGACCGGAAGGCGGCGTCGTGGGTGACGAGACGTTCGGCGTAGCGGAGTCCGGCCCGGGCGAGGCCGAAGGCGCGGACCCCGACGACGGCGACGCCGAGGGTGAGGATCGGGGGCTGGGTGGCGGCCTTGGCGATGAGCCAGGCGGAGGTGGCGGTCAGCGCGACGCCGGAGAGGAGGGCGGTCGCGCCCAGCAGGGCGCCGGCGATCAGGCGTGGGGTGACGAGGGTGCGGAGCGGGAGGCGTTGGGGTGCTTCGGGATTGGTGGCGTTGGCGGCGCGGCCGGCGGTCGGTTCGGCCGAGCTGTCGGGGGTGCGGTGACTGGCGATGACGACGGCGGCGCCGGTGCCGGCGATGGCGGTCCGGATGCGGGCGGCGTTGGCCGGGTCCTGATGCGCGGTGGGTTCGTCGAGCAGGAGGAGGTCGGCGCCGCACTCGACCCGGAGGAGCGCACGAGCGACGGCGACACGCTGCCGCTCGCCGACGGACAGCTCGCCGACCGGCCGATGGAGAAGATGGGCGAGGTTGAGGCGTTCCGCGACGGCGAGGACGGCCTGAGAAACTCGTACGAACGGTCCATTGACCCAGGCCGAACCCCCGGTTCTGTCGGTGCTGCCGAGTAGCGTTGAAACCGGGGGGCCCCCGGCCGCGCGAGTGGGACTTTCGTGCGGGGGCTTGGGGAGAGTGGCGGCCAGTTCCTCCGCGACGGTGCCGGCGGCGAACCTCGGGGTCTGTGGGACCCAGGCGGTTCTGGCCCGCCAGGCCGCCATGTCCACTTCGGACAGATCATGGTCGCCGACCTCGATGCGGCCCTCCGTGGGCGCGACGAAGCCCAGCAGCGCCGCGAACGTCGTCGACTTGCCTGAGGCGCTCGGGGAGTTCAGGTGGACCGTCTCCCCCGGCCGCGCCGTGAAGGACACCGCGTTGGTGGTTCGGCCGTGGACCTTCAGGTCCGTCACCTTCAATGGGCCCGTGGGGGACGCGCTGCCGAACGTCCGGGGCGACGGGAGCGCCGCTATCTCGCGGACCGTCTCCATCCCCGCTTCGCTCGCGTGGTGGGCCGCACCCGCCTGGCGCAGTGGCAGGTAGCACTCCGGGGCCAGGATCAGCACGAACAGGCCCACCGCCAACGACAGGTCCCCGCCCACCAGCCGCAGGCCGATGACCACCGCCACCAGCGCCACCGACAGTGTCGCCACCAGCTCCAGTACCAGCGCCGACGCGAACGCCACCCGCAGCGTCGCCATCGTGCTTCCGCGCTGGCTCTCCGAGATTCGCCGGATCGTCGCCGCCTGCGCGTCCAGGCGCCGGAACGCCGTCAGGATCGGCCTGGCCTTCACCAGCTCGCGCAGGTGCCGTGCCACTCGCTGTTCCGTCGCCGCCGCCTCGCGCACCCGGTCCCGCGTCCGCAGGCCCACCAGCGCCGCGAACAGTGGCACCAGGGGCAGCGTCGCGCCCACGATCAGCGCCGACGGCCAGTCCGTCGCCAGCAGCACCGCCACCACGCCCAGCGGCAGGACCGCCGCGTTGACCAGTGCCGGCAGGTACACCACGAAGTAGTCGTCCAGGGCGTCGAGGCCGCGGGTCGCCAGGACCGTCAGCTCCGCGTCCCGCCGCACCGTCCACTCCGGACCCAATGCCAGCGCCCGGTCCAGCAGGCGGGCACGCAGCTCCTCCTTCGCGCCCGCCGCGGCGCGGGCCGCCACCACCTGTGTCGTCCACGTCAGCAGCCCTCGGCCGACCACAGCGGCGGCCAGCACCCCCAGCACCGGAGCCCCCGTCACCACCCCCGCCAGTGCCCACGCCTGCACCACCAGCACGCACCCGCTCAACCCCGCGAGCACCGCGCACCCGGCCAATGCCCGGCGCGCCACGCGGGACAGCCGCGGCAGCGCGCCGAGCGGGCCGGTTCGTCTCACGCCGTCACCCGCCTGCGGAACACCCAGTACGTCCAGCCCTGGTAGACGAGCACCGCGGGCGTGCCGAACGCCGCCACCCAGGTCATCACCGTCAGCGTGTACGGGCTCGACGCGGCCTCGGCTATGGAGAGCGAGTACGCGGGATCGACCGTGGACGGCAGGACGTTCGGGTACAGCGCGCCGAACAGCGCCAGCACCGCCGCGGCCAGCGCCACGCCAAGCAACCCGAACGCCTGCCCCTCCCTTCCCTCGGCCAACCTCAGCCACGCGATGACCGCGGCCACCAGTACCGCGAACACCGCGAGCCACGTCCAGTCCGCCCCTGCCCGCACCTGCGCCAGCACCGCCAGCGCCAGCAGGGGCGCCAGGCCCAGCGGGGCGAACCGCAGCGCGAACCGGCGGGCACGCGCACGCACCGGGCCGTCCGTCTTCAGCGCCAGGAACACCGCGCCGTGCACCAGCGCGAAGCCCGTGACCGCCAGCGCCCCGAGCACCGTGTCCCAGCGCAGTGCCGCGAACGGCGACCCGACGCGGTTGCCGTCGCCGTCCAGTGGCAGGCCCAGGATGTTCCACGACAGCAGCAGGCCCACACCCAGCGTCGCGACCAGCGACCCCACACCGAGCACGACATCCCAGCGGGTGCGCCACGCGTCCGTGTCCACCTTGCCGCGCCACTCCAGGGCCACGCCGCGGCCGATCAGTGCCAGCAGGACCATCAGCATCGGCAGGTAGCCCGCGCTGAACAAACCCGCGTACCAGCCCGGGAACGCGGCGAACATGGCACCCGCCGCGACGATCAGCCACACCTCGTTGCCGTCCCACACCGGCCCGATCGTGGTCAGCATCGCGTGGCGGTCGCGTTCCGTGCGGCCGAGGAGCCGCAGCAGCATCCCCACGCCGAAGTCGAATCCCTCCAGGAACAGGTAACCCAGCCACAGCACCGCGATCGCGACGAACCAGAACGTCTGCAACACAGCTCCTCAGTAGGCGAAGGTCAGGGTCGACTGCTCCGCCGGCTCGTCCGGCGAGAGTCCACCTCGGACATAGCGGCGGATCAGCGCCACCTCGACGACGGCCAGCACCCCGTACACCAGCGTCAACGCGATCAGCGACGTCAGCACCTCGCCGGCCGTCAGGCCGGACACGCCCCGCGCGGTGAACATCCACACACCGTCCACACCGGACGGGTTCGGCGCCACCACGAACGGCTGCCGGCCCATCTCCGTGAAGATCCAGCCGAAGCTGTTGGCCAGGAACGGGGTCGCGATGCTCGCCAGCGCGAGTCTGGGGAACCACACCGACCTCGGCACCCGGTCGCGCCTGGTCAGCCACAGGACCGCGACGCCGGCCAGCGCACCGACCGCGCCGAGCCCGATCATCAGGCGGAAGCTCCAGTACGTCACCGGCAGGTTCGGCACGTAGTCGATCGGCTTGCCCGACAGCTCGCCGAGGCGCGGGTCGACCGGGTAGTGCGTGCCGTACTTCTCCTGGTACTGCTCGACGAGGTCCTCGACGCCGGTCACCGGCGCCTTGAAGTCGCCCTTGGCCAGGAAGGAAAGCAGTGCCGGCACGGTGACCGACTTGACGTTCTCGCAGTCCGGTCCCGACACGTCGCCGACGGCGAACACCGAGAAGCCGGCCGGTTCCTCGCTGTGGCACAGGGCCTCCGCCGACGCCATCTTCATCGGCTGCTGCTCGAACATCAGCTTCGACTGCAGGTCACCGCTGACCGCCAGGCCCGCGAACGCGACGACGCCCACCCACGCGCCGAGCCGCACCGACGTCCGCCACATGTCCTCGCGGGCCCGCCACAGCCGCCACGCGCCGATCCCGACCAGGAACGTCGCCGCGACGGCGAACGCGCCGAAGATCGCGTGCGGGAACGCCGCCAGCACGGTCGAGTTCGTCAGCACCGCGCCGATCGACGTCAGCCGGGGCCGTCCGTCGACCAGCTCGACCCCGACCGGGTGCTGCATCCACGAGTTCGCCGCCAGGATGAAGTACGCCGACGCGACCGAGGCCAGCGAGAACGCCCACACGCAGGCGAGATGCACCCGCCTGGGCAGCCGGTCCCAGCCGAACATCCAGAGGCCGAGGAACGTCGACTCCACGAAGAACGCGACCAGCCCCTCCATCGCCAGCGGCGCGCCGAACACGTCGCCGACGAACCGGGAGTACTCGCTCCACGCCATGCCGAACTGGAACTCCTGCACGATCCCGGTCACCACGCCCATGGCGAAGTTGATCATCAGGAGCTTGCCCCAGAACTTCGTCATCGCGAGGTAGCGGGGGTCGTCCGTGCGCACCCACGCGGTCTGCATGCCGGCGACGAGCAGCGAAAGGCCGATCGTCAGCGGCACCATCAGAAAGTGGTAGACGGTCGTGATGCCGAACTGCCAGCGCGCGAGATCCAGGACTTCCACGCCCCCAAGACTCGTCGCCAGGACCGCCGCGAGGCAGGTCCTCCGGTCCTGTTCCCGCGGGACCTAGGTCCTGTGAGCGGTGCCATAACCGCACGTCAGGTAGACTGGCCGGGCCAGGAGGGGAGTAGTTCCCGCGGCCGGTGAGAGCCGGTCACGGCGAGAGCGTCGACATACTGACCCGCTCACGCGGGTCCGGTGCCTCACCCGTTCACGAGCGGGCGAACGAGACCTCCGGCCGGGTTTCAGACATGCCCGGCCGGAGTCATGCCGCCTCCGTCCGGGCCCGACGCGGAGAGGTATCCGTTCCTATGGGCCACTGGCTCCTGGCTTTCGTTTCCGCCTACGGCGCCGTCTTCCTGCTGGAGCTGCCGGACAAGACGACGGCGCTGACACTCGTGCTGTCCAGCCGCTTCCACAGCCGGCCCGTGCTGGCCGGCGCCGCCGTCGCGTTCGCACTGCAGTCGGTCATCGCCGTCGCGCTGGGCAGTGCCATCACGCTGCTGCCGGAGCGGATCGTCGCGGGCACGATCGCCGTGCTGTTCGGGCTGGGCGCGTTCCTGCTGCTGCGGGAGAGCCTCGCGGCCGACACCGACGAGGCGGACGGTGCCGGCGTGTCCGGACGGGACGCGGTGCCGTTCGCGCGGGCGGTGATGATCTCGTTCGGCACGCTGTTCCTCACCGAGTGGGGCGACGCCTCGCAGGTCACCGCCATCGGCGTGGCCGCGCGATACGCGACCCCGGTCGCGGTGGGCATCGGGACGTTCCTGGCGCTGATGAGCGTGACCATGCTGGCGCTGCTGGTCGGCCGCAAGCTGCGCGCGAAGGTGCCCGCGCACCTCATCCAGCGGGGGGCCGCGGTGGTGTTCGTGATTTTCGCTCTGCTGGCGGCATGGAAGGCAATAGTCTGAGTGTGACTGTTCGCCGGGAAGGAGCCGCGACCATGCGACGGCCGATCGAACCGGGGACGCGGCTGTGGGACGAGACCGGCTTGGTGACGTTCCCACTGACCACAGGGGCCGCGTTCGCGTTGCAGGTGATGCATCCGACGGTCGGGGCGGTCGTCGGCGAGCACTCGGTGTTCCGGACGGACGCGATCGGGCGCGCACTGCGGTCGGTCGCATCGGTGCTGACGTGGGTGTACGGCGGGCAGGAGGCGTTGACCGAAGGGGACCGGCTGCGCTCGATGCACGCGCCACTGAAGTCCACTGTGGACGGAGTGACGCACAGGGCGCTGGCCTCGGGGCCGTGGGCGTGGATCATCCTGACCGCGCCGTACGCGTACGAGACGGGTGCGCGGTACTTCTCCCGCCACCCGCTCTCACCGGAGGACGCCGAGGCGTTCTACGCGGAGATCGTGCAGGTGGCGCGAAACCTGCACGTGGCGGAGAAGGAGATCCCGCCGACGTACGACGCGTACCGCAAGTACTTCGCGGACATGCTGGACCACACGCTGGTGGCGCACCCGACGGCCTACGAGTTCCTCGCGGGGACCCGCCAGGTTCCGCCGCCGCCGGCGCTGCCACGACTGTTCCGTCCACTGTGGAAGCTCGCGATGGACGTGCCGGGGCGGGTACAGCACTTCGTCACCGTCGGCACCCTGCCACCGAAGGCGCGGGCGACCCTCGGTCTGGTGTGGACGGACCGCGACGAGCGGGCGTTGCGGCTGCTGGGTTTCGCGGTCGCCCGGCTGCTGCCGATGCTGCCGGAACGGTTGCGTTACCTGCCCATCGCCTACGAGGCGCGGCGGGTCGACCGGGCCCAGCGGGCGCTGCGGAAGGTGTTGGCGCGCCGGCCGGTGTGAGCGCGGGTCAACGCAGGGCTTCGGCGACCGCCGCCGCGGCGGCGAGGACCCGGGGGCCCACCACCTCGCTCTCCAGGGACTGGAAGCTGATCACGCCGACGCTCGCCCGCAGACCCGGGACACCGCGGACCGGGGCGGCTATGCCGGACGCGCCGGACTGGAGCTCGCCCGTCGTGGACAGCCAGCCCGGGTTCTCCTCCCGCAGGCCGATGGCCTTGCCGGCGGCCCCCCGGGACAGCGGGTGACGCGTCCCCACCCGGTACGCCACGTGGTACGTCGTCCATGACGGTTCGAGCACCGCTATGGCCTGGGCCTCCTCGCCGTCCGCCACGGTCAGGTGGGACGTCGCCCCCACCGACTCCGCCAGCTCCCGCAGTGCCGGCAGCGCCGCGAGCCGGAGCTGCGGCGTGACCCGGGCGGCCAGCCGCAGCAGGCCCAGGCCCAGCCGGACCTTCGAGCCGTCGCGGCGGACCAGGCCGCGGTCCTGCAGAGGCACCAGCAGCCGGTACACCGCAGCCCGCGACGCGCCGATCGCGGTCGCCAGGTCGCTGATCGTCGGAGCTTCCGACTCCGAGTCGGCCACCGCCTGCAGCAGCGCCAGGCCACGTTCCAGCGTCAGCGAGCTCTCCCGGCCGGCCGGCGCCGGGCGGGTGGACGCCGGCTGGATGGGACGGATCGGGCGGGCCACTACAGGTCCACCGCCGGCAGCACGGTGCCCTCGACCGGCGCGAGCCCGACGACCGAGCCGTCCTCGCCGGGGGCCTGCGCGGTGATGACCACCGTGTCGCCGTCCTCCAGGAACGTCCGTGTCTGGCCGTCCGCCAGCTCGATCAGGTCGCGCCCACCCCACGACAGCTCCAGGAACGAGCCCCGCTGCCGTTCTTCCGGACCCGACACCGTGCCGGACGCGAACAGGTCACCCGGCCGGACCGTCGCCCCGTTCACCGTCATGTGGGCCAGCTGCTGCGCGCACGAGTACGACATGTCCGCGAACCGCGGCCGCGACACGACCGTGCCGTTCCATTCCACGGACAGTCGCAGGTCCAGGCCCCACGGCGTGTCCTCCACCAGGTACGGCAGCCACGGGTTGCCCACGTCCGGCACCGCGACGCGGGCCGTCGCCAACGCGTCCAGCGGGGTCACCCACGCGGAGATCGACGTCGCGAACGACTTGCCGAGGAACGGGCCCAGCGGCTGGTACTCCCAGCCCTGGATGTCGCGGGCCGACCAGTCGTTCAGCAGCACCACGCCGAAGATGTGCTCGGCCGCCGACCTCGTCGGGACCCGGCGGGCGACCGGGCCGCCGCACACGAACCCGACCTCCGCCTCGACGTCCAGGCGGCCGGACGGGCCGAAGTGGGGACCGCCCTTGCCGCGGCGCTGCCCGTGCGGGCGTTCCACCGGCGTGCCGGACACGACGACCGTGCCCGAACGGCCGTGGTACCCCACCGGCAGGTGTGTCCAGTTCGGCAGCAGCGGGTCGGAGTCGGGCCGCATGATCCGGCCGACGTTCTCCGCGTGGTGGCGCGAGCTGTAGAAGTCCACGTAGTCGCCGACCGTGAACGGCAGGGGTATCCGTACGTCCGACAGCGACACCAACTCGGCGCCCGTGGGGGCGGAGGGCTGCGTCACCAGCGAGGTCAACCGGGCCCGCAGCCCGCTCCAGTCCGCCCTGGTCGCCGCCAGCAGCGGGTCCAGGGACACCCCGGACACCAGCTCGGCCAGGTCGCCAAGGTGTCGCGCGATCGACGGCAGGGCCAGCGCGTGGTCACCCAGCCGGACGGCCACTCGCGGCCCGTCGCCCGCGTCCACCACGCCGTACGGCAGCGTCTGCGGGCCGAACGGCTGGTCGCGGGCGAACGCGGGATCGCGCACCCAGGAGGTCACAGCAGCCCCAGCGCCTCGAGGTCGGTGACGGGGTCGGTCAGCGAGCAGGAGCCGTAGGACGCGAACACACCGCGCACCGACAGGGCCTCGTGCTCGGTCAGGTTCTGGGCCTCCTCGGCCAGCGCCTTGCTGTCGGTCGAGGACAGTGCCGCGTGGACCTCCTCCTCCGGCGCGCCCGCCAGCAGGCGGGCGGTCGCGAGCAGGAGGTTGAGGAAGCCGTGGTGGGTGAAGCCGGTCTCCCCGTCGGTGTGCCGGACCGCGTTGTGCAGACCGGCGGTCGCCTTGAAGGACGCGCCGCCGTTGTTGATCACGGCGAGGAAACCGGCGATCTCCTCGACGCTCGGGAAGTTCTGCGCGGACACCCCGCCGCAGCGGATCTTCGGCCAGCTGCCGTGCTCGATCACGCGCTGGATGCCGTCGAGCCAGGCCGCGCCGCCGCGCCGCGGCTCTATGACGCGGATCACATCTTCTGGCACGAACTCCGAGACGCGTTCCAGCCACACCTCGTCGACGTCGGAGGGCGCCGGCATCTCCACCATGCGCAGCGCGAGCAGTTCGGCCCGCGACTCGACGATCGACAGCGCCTTCGGCACACCGCCGAGCCCGGTGTCGATCACGAGCGACAGCTCCACCGGCCTGGCCGGCTTCACCTTGATCAACTCGGTGATCAGCTCCGGCAGGCGCGAGGCCGGGCAGAGGAAAAGTCCCAGCACATCGGAGACGTCACTCGATCTCGCCGCCAGGTGCAACCGGACCGCGTCGGGCACGGTCGCGTTGCACGGCGGGAACAACGCGGCGTCGTCGATGAGCCGGGCGAGCAGGGAGGGCACGTCCCGCTGATCTGACGCGGGCTGGGGTGCGGCGCTTGACACGGCTGACACGCTAGTAGCGTATCAGCAACTGAACAAAGATGTCCGACTATCGAACACTGGACGGATCATGCCTTACTACCGTCGCGTCGGGGAGATCCCCCGTAAAAGGCACACGCAGTTCCGCTCCCCGGAGGGCTCGCTCTACGCCGAAGAGCTGATGGGCGTCGAGGGCTTCTCGTCGGACTCCGCCCTGCTCTACCACCGGTTTCTGCCGACGGCGATCGTGAACGCCGAGGTCGTCGAGGACCACCGTGGGACGCTGACGCCCAACCACCCGCTGATGCCGCGCCACTTCCGCACCCAGGACCTGAAGTCGGAGGAACGGCATGAGGTCGACGCGGTCACCGGCCGCCGCACGCTGTTCGGCAACGGCGACCTGACGATCGCGTTCGCCATCGCCACCGCGCCGAGCCCGCTGTACCGCAACGCGGTCGGTGACGAGCTGCTGTACGTCCAGACCGGCGCCGCGACGATCGAGACCAGCTACGGGGCGCTGGAGGTGACGGACGGCGACTACATCGTGCTGCCGACCTCCACGACCTACCGCGTGCTCCCCCACGGCGAGACGCGGCTGTACGTCATCGAGGCGACCGGGCACATCGGGCCGCCGAAGCGGTACCTGTCGACGAAGGGCCAGTTCCTGGAGCACGCGCCGTACTGCGAGCGCGACCAGCGCGGGCCAGACGAGCCGTTCCTGGCCGACGACACCGACGTGCCGGTGCTGGTCCGGCACCGGGCGGGGCTGACGAGGTTCACCTACGCCAACCACCCGTTCGACGTCGTGGGCTGGGACGGGTGCCTGTACCCGTGGGCGTTCAACATCCGCGACTTCGAGCCGATCACCGGGCGCGTGCACCAGCCGCCGCCGGTGCACCAGACGTTCGAGGGGCCGAACTTCGTGGTGTGCTCGTTCTGCCCACGCAAGGTCGACTACCACCCGCTGGCGATCCCCGTGCCGTACAACCACGCGAACGTGGACTCGGACGAGCTGATGTTCTACGTCGGCGGCAACTACGAGGCGCGGAAGGGCTCGGGGATCGGCCTCGGGTCGCTGTCGCTGCACCCGTCCGGCTTCACGCACGGACCACAGCCGGGCGCGGCGGAGGCCGCGATCGGCGTGGACTACTTCGACGAGACCGCGGTCATGGTCGACACGTTCCGCCCGCTGGAGCTGGGCGAGGCGGCGGCGGGTTGCGAGGATCCCGCCTACGCGTGGTCCTGGTCGGGCCGCGGCCCGACCACGTAGCGCGAAGAAGCCCAACCCCCCGTGACAATGTGATGTCAATCACTCGATCGTGGGTCCACTGAAGAGTGAACCAAGTCGGCCGCACGGGTCGAACTTCCTGGCGACGAATCGCCTGGAATGGGGGACCCCGTGTGCTCTCGCCGCGCTTCCGCGCGCCCACTGTTGGTGGCCGCCGCCCTCGCGGCCGGCGCACTGGCGGCACTGCCGACGACCGCCACGACCGCCGCCGCCGAGGTGCCGGCCGGCTTCACCGACACCGCGGTGATCGGCGGGCTCACCTCCCCCACCAACGCCGTGTTCGCGCCGGACGGCCGGGTGTTCGTCAGCGAGAAGAGCGGGCTGGTCAAGACGTTCGACTCACTGTCCGACCCGACCGCGACGATCACCGCGGACCTGCGCACCCAGACGCAGGACTACTGGGACCGCGGCCTGCTCGGCATGGCGCTCGACCCGGCCTACCCGGCCCGGCCGTACCTGTACGTGCTGTACACGTTCGACGCCCTGCCAGGTGGTACTGCGCCCCAATGGGGTGACACGTGTCCAACTCCGCCCGGCGCGACCGAGGACGGGTGCCTGGTCACCGGGCGCCTGTCCCGGCTGACGCTCGATGCGAACGGCGTCGCGACCGGCGGTGAGCGGGTGCTGCTCACGGACTGGTGCCAGCAGTTCCCGTCGCACTCCGTCGGCACGGTGACGTTCGGGCCCGACGGGGCGCTGTACGTGGGTGGCGGCGACGGCGCGAGCTTCAACTACGCCGACTGGGGCCAGCGCGGCAACCCGTGCGCCGACCCGCCGGGCGCGGCCGGGACGAACCTGGCGCCGCCGGACGCGCGGGGCGGCGCGCTGCGGTCGCAGTCCGTGCGGCGGCCCGCTGGCGAGCCGGTACCGCTGAACGGCGCGATCTCGCGGCTCGACCCGGACACGGGCGCGCCGATGCCCGGTGGCCCGTTCGCGAGCAGCCCGAACACGAACGCGCGGCGGATCGTCGCGTACGGCTTCCGCAACGAGTTCCGGTTCGCGTTCCGGCCCGGCACCAGCGAGCTGTGGGCCGGTGACGTCGGCTGGAACACCTGGGAGGAGATCGACCGGATCCCGAACGCGACGGACGGCGTGGCGGAGAACTTCGGCTGGCCGTGCTACGAGGGCGCGGCGCGGCAGTCCGGCTACGACGGCGCGAACCTGACCCTCTGCGAGTCGCTGTACGGCGGGCAGGCACCGCCGAACGTGCCGTACTACACGTACAACCACACCGCGCCGGTCGCGTCCGGTGACGGGTGCCCGACCGGCGGCTCGTCGATCAGCGGCATCGCGTTCGAGACCGACAGCGACTACCCGGCGGCGTACGACGGGGCGTTGTTCTTCGCGGACAGCTCACGTGGCTGCGTCTGGGCGATGCGGCGGGGCGCGAACGGTCAGCCGGACCCCGCGGACATCGCGCCGCTGGTGACGGGCGCGGACGTGCCGGTGCAGTTGCTGACCGGTCCTGGCGGGGACCTGTACTACGTGGCGCTGGGCGCCGGCGAGCTGCACCGGGTGAGCTACCCGCCGAACCAGCCGCCGACCGCGCGCGCCACGGCGACCCCGTCGTCCGGCGCGGCGCCGCTGACCGTGGTCTTCGACGGCTCGGGCTCGTCGGACCCGGAGGGCGGCGCGCTCACGTACGCGTGGGACCTGGACGGCGACGGCGCCTACGACGACTCCACGACCGTGAACCCGCGGTACACGTACGTGGCGCAGGCAACCGTCCCGGTGGGACTGCGGGTGACCGACCCGGTCGGCCAGTCCTCGACGACGACGGTGCCCGTGACGGTGGGGAACCCGCCGAGCAACACACCGGTCGTGACCATCGACGACCCGACGGCGTCGACCCGGTGGAGCGTGGGCGAGACGATCCCGTTCGCGGGCCGGGCGGGCGACGCACAGGACGGTTCGCTGCCGGCGTCCGCACTCACCTGGCAGCTGACGTTGCAGCACTGCACGACATCGACGAACTGCCACGCGCACACCGTGCAGAGCTGGACCGGGGTGGCGTCGGGCAGCCTGGTGGCACCGGACCACGAGTACCCGTCCTATCTGGACCTGACCCTGACGGCGACGGACTCCGACGGGCACCGGACGTCGAAGACCGTGCGGCTGAACCCGCGAACGGTGGCGCTGACGTTCCAGTCGACCCCGGGCGGCGCACGGCTGGTGGTCGGCGGGACCGGGCAGACGGCGCCGTTCACGCGGACGGTCATCGTGGGCTCGAACAACACGGTGAGCGCGCCGAGCCCGCAGAACCTGTTCCTGGGCCTGCCGTTCCGCTGGACGAGCTGGTCCGACGGCGGCGCCCAGACCCACAACATCACCGCACCGGCGACAGCGACGACCTACCGCGCGAACTTCCAGCTGAGCCTGGGCGTCGGCAGAACGCAGCTCGGTCCGTCAGCTCGGTGGACACTAGCTGCTGGCCGCGATCCGTACGCCGATGCCGACGAGCAGGGTGCCCGTGACCGCGTCAATGGTGCGGCGGACCCTGGCGGCGGTGAGGAACCGGCGCAGCACGGTCACGATGTTGGCCAGGACCAGGAACCAGAGCAGGGTCGTGCCGGCCGCGACGCCAGCCAGCGTGGCCGTGTCGAGGACGCTCGCGTGCGCGGGTAGGAGCTGGGGCCACAGGGCGAGGAAGAACACCGCGACCTTGGGGTTCAGCAGGTTCGTGAGCAGTCCGGCCGCGAACGCGCCGCCTGCCGACCTGGCCTTGGCGGGCGCCGGCGTCTCGGTGTACCCGCCGCGGCGGGCCGCCAGCAGGGCGCGTATGCCGAGGTAGACGAGGTACGCGGCACCGGCTAGCTTGACCGTCGTGAACGCGACCGCGGAGGTGGCGAGCAGGCCGGCGACGCCGACCGAGGTGATGCCCGCCCACACCAGCAGGCCGCATGCGACACCGGCCGCGCAGGCCATGCCGGCGCGGCGCCCGCCGGAGAGGACGGACCGGAGCACGACGAGGAAGTCGGGACCGGGGGACATCGCACCGAGCAGGATGACACCCGCGAGGGCGAGAGCTTGGGTCACGTTCACACGCCCAGGCTACCTACGTGCGCTTTTCCAGCGACTTAGGATAACCTAACTCGCGGAGGTGCAGTTGTGACCGATCGACCCCCGACCCCCAGTCCGGGCGAACGCGCCAGGACCATGGCCGCGCGTGGGCCGGCCACGTTGCTGCCACCCATGCCGTCGCTGCCGCCGACCAGCGCGCCGGCCGACCGCGTCTCGCCGCTGCTGCACCACGTGCACGACGACGGGGCGGTGTCGGTGCTGCTGCCGTCCGACCACGAGCTCGCCATGTGGAGCGCGCCGTTGACGGCGATGGTCGAGGTGGTCGACGTCGCGCCGGTGCCGCTTCGGGAGTCGGTGCGTGGGTTGCTGTGGATCACCGGTCAGCTCGCGATCCTGCCGCTGCCCGACGCGCGGACCGTCGCACTGTCGATCGCCGCGCGGCGACCGGATCCGCGGCTGCTGGACCTCGGCCACGGGGCGTCGCTGCTGCGCCTGACCCCGGTGTCGATGGTGATCGCGGACGCGGACGGGACACACCCGGTGACGCCGGCCTCGTTCGCCTTGTCGGAGCCCGACCCGTTCTGCCACCAGGAGGCGGGCTGGCTGCGGCACCTGGAGCTGTCGCACACGGAGGTCGTGCACACCCTGCGCCGGCACCTGCCGGACCAGCTTCAGGGCGGTCACCTGCGGCCGCTGGGGCTGGACCGCTACGGGTTGCGGTTGCGGGTCGAGAGCTTCGACGGGGACCACGACGTGCGGTTGGCGTTCTCCCGGCCGATCGCGACACTGCGGGACCTGTCGGACGAGCTGCGGCGGATGGTGGGGTGCCCGTTCCTCGCGCTCCAGCACGGGGCCTAGCCGCGGGCTGTCCCGAGTAGCGATCTCTCGTCGTCACAGCTCCGGCAGTTGGGGACGTTTCCTTGCCAGCAACGGCTTCAGCAGGTCCGCGTGCTCGTCCAGGCGGGACAGCACGTCCGGGGCGGTGAAGGCCAGGTCGTTGGGGTGGCGACACCTCGCCACCTCGTCCCACGTGACCGGGGTCGACGCCGTGGGGGTCGGGCGGCCTCTCAGCGAGTACGGGGCGATCGTCGTCTTGTACTGGTTGTTCTGGCTCCAGTCGATGAAGATCTTGCCCGGCCTCAGGTCCTTCGCCATGCGGGCCACGATCAGCTCGGGGTTCTCGCCGGCCAGGTGTTCGGCCACCGCCTTCGCGTACTCCGACGTACGGGCCACGGCTGTCGTCCTTATCGGGGCGTACAGCTGCATCCCCTTGCTGCCGCTCGTCTTCGCCACCACCTCCAGGCCGTGCGTCGACAGGACCTCCCTGAGCTTCAGCGCCACCTCGCAGCATTCGACGATCGTCGCGGGGGCACCCGGGTCCAGGTCGAACACCAGCAGGTCCGGGGTCAGACGGTCGCCCTTTCGGTCCACCTTCCACTGCGGGATGTGCAGCTCCAGTGCCGCCATGTGGGCCGCCCACACCAGGCTCGGCAGGTCGTTCAGCACCACGAAGTCCAGTGTCTCGTTGCCCTTGGTGCTTCCTGGCGTCTCGATCCGGACCGTGCGCACCCATTCCGGCGCGTTGCGGGACGCGTTCTTCTCGTAGAACGGTTGGCCTTTCACGCCGTCGGGGAACCTTCTCAGGGTCACCGGGCGGTCCTTCAGGTGTGGCAGCAGGACCGGCGCCACCCGGCTGTAGTAGTCGATCACCTGTGCCTTGGTGAAACCCGCGTCCGGGTAGAGGACCTTGTCCAGGTTGGTCAGCCGCAGCCGGCGGCCTTCCACGTCCACCAGGACGTTCGTGGGCCGCTGTTGCTCGGCCGGCTCCTCCTCGGCCGGCGGACCGGCCGCCACCGCCACCGCCTCTGGTTCCAGGTCTGCCGCGTCCTTGTCCGATCTCAGCCCCCGCCAGGACGGGGCCCGTAATCGCCCGTCCGGGGTCCAGTTGCGGAACTCGACCTCGCCCACCAGCTCCGGACGCACCCACGTCGCGCCCTTCGCCCGTTCCCGGGGGACCTCGTTGTGGAACGGATTCTCCTTCTGTACCAACGGCTTCAGCCGATCGTGGAGGTCGGCCAACACCTCGTCGGTGAAACCGGTGCCCACCTGGCCCACGTACCGCACGCCCACGTCCGTCGGGACGCCCATCATCAGGGAGCCGATACCGCCTTCCCGCCGGCCCTCACCCGGGCGCCAGCCGCCTATCAGTACCTCCAGCGTCAGCACCTCGGTGATCTTCAGCCAGTCGGCGGTCCTGCGGCCGGGGTAGTAGCGGGACGACCGCCGCTTGGCGATCACGCCTTCGAGCCGCTGTTCGCGGGCCGTTTCCACCACCGCCGCGCCGGCGTCGTCGAACGACGGCGACACGTGCCAGTGCGGGCCGGTCAGGTCGAGACCCGCCAGCAGCTCCCGGCGTTCGGTGTACGGCAGGTCCACGCACGACTTTCCGTTCAGGTGCAGCACGTCGAAGATCAGGTAGGTCACGGGGACGGAGTTCGACAGGCTTCTCGCCTGACGTTCGTTGTGTACGTGCATTCGTTGCTGTAGCGCGGGAAAGCTCGGCCGGCCATCGTGCATGGCCACGATCTCCCCGTCCAGCCAGACCTGGGTGGCCCCCAGCTCCTCGCCCAGCCGCCGCAGCTCTGGGTAGGTGACGGTGATGTCGTTGCCCTTGCGGGAATGGAGGCGCAGCCGGCCACCCTCCACCCTCGCCAGCGCGCGGACGCCGTCCCACTTGAACTCGTACGACCAGTCGGACTCGTCGTCCGGCAGCGTGCCCGGGGACGCCAGCATCGGCTCCACCAGCTCGGGCAGCTGGCTGAAGTCGCGCCTGAGCGGTGGGTCCGAGCGGCGGACCATCCAGTCCTTCTCGCCCTTGCCACTGCGGAAGAACGTGTACTTCCCATGCGCCCTCGCGCCGTCGAACACGACCGCCACCTCGCGGTCGGACCACTTCACCGTCTCGTAGCGGCCACGGTCCCAGATGAACATCCGGCCGCCGCCGTACTCACCCTTCGGAATCTCGCCGGAGAACTCCAGGTACTCCATCGGGTGGTCCTCGGTGTGGACCGCCAGCCGGATGTCACCGGGGACATCCGGTAGGCCTCGGGGCACCGCCCACGACACCAGCACCCCGTCCCGCTCCAGCCGCACGTCCCAGTGCAGGGACGTCGCGTGGTGCTCCTGGATCACGAACGTGTCGTTGTTGCCCGTCGGGAGTGGTTCGCCCGTCGTGGGCACCGGCTCCGGGGTTCGGTCCGGGTCCCGCTTGCGTCGGTACTCGTCGAGGCCGGCCATGACCTCATCAAACCCGCATCAGGGCAGCCAGGCCACATGACCTCGCAGAAGGGCATAACCCACGAACGCCACGAAGTCGATCAGGAAGTGTGCCAGCACCAGTGGCCACAGCCGGTTCGTCCGCTGCCACACCCGCCCGAACACCAGCCCCATGACCACGTTGCCGACGAACCCGCCGAACCCCTGGTACAGGTGGTACGAACCCCGCAGCACCGCCGAGACCAGCAGCGACGAGTTCTCCCGCAGCCCCAGCTGCCGCAGGCGGGTGATCAGGTAGCCGACGACCAGCACCTCCTCGGCCCACGCGTTGGCGAACGCCGACACGGTCAGCGTCAGTCCCGCCCACCAGTGGTCCAGCGTGGTCGGCACGACCGTCAGGTTGGCCCCGACCGCCCGCGCGACCAGGTAGAACGCCAGCCCCGGCACACCGATCAGCGCGGCGAGACCCACGCCCCGCAGGAGGTCGCCCGGGACTCGCCGCCGGTCGAGGCCGATGTCCCGCAGCTTCAGCCCCGCCCGCCACAGCAGGTACAGCCCGAGCGCGCCCCACGCGAACAGCTGCGTCGCGCTGAGCAGCTGCCGCAGGAAGTCCAGCACCTGGTTGTTCGCCTGCGAGACGTTCAGCGCCACCGCCTGGTCGGCGAGCGCCTCCTCCCGCAGCAGCGAGTCGATCAGCGACAGGAGGCTGCGCAGCCCGGACATGCCCAGTGTCAGGGTGAAGACGAGCACGATCTCGACGACCACCATGCGACGGTTCTCGATCGGCGGCGTCTCGGGGCGCGGTGGGTTCAGCCAGATCACGACCGCACGCTACCGGTCGTCGTAGGGTGGTGACCGTGCCCAAGTTCGCAACCGCAGACCAGGTCGACCGCGACAAGCTCAACGAGTTCATCCGGCCCCGCCACCACGCCGTGCTGGTGACGCGGCGCGCCGACGGCGGCCCGCAGCTCTCCCCGGTGACGTGCGGCCTCGACACCGACGGCCGGATCGTGATCTCCACCTACCCCCGGCGGGCCAAGGCGCGGAACGCGAAGCGCGACCCCCGGGTGTCCGTGCTGATCCTCGGCGACGAGTTCAACGACGCGTACGTGCAGGTGGACGGCACCGCGGAGGTGCTGGACCTGCCGGACTCGGTCGAACCCCTGGTCGAGTACTTCCGGGTGATCTCCGGCGAGCACCCCGACTGGGACGAGTACCGGGACGCCATGCGCAAGCAGGGCAAGTCCCTGATCCGCGTCACGATCGACCGCTGGGGTCCCGTCGCGACGGGCGGCTTCCCACCCGAGCTTGGCTAGGCTCGGCGCGTGAGCGGAGCCTGCGCAGCGAACCATCGAAACTCAGGACGACACTCAGGACCACACTCAGGACGGCGCCTCGACCGCGGACGGCCCCACAGCGGAGCGGGCCGGCGCCACGGAGCGGGCGAGGTGCCGGCGTGACCGAGGAACTCCGGGTGGAGAGCGAAGTCGGGCCGCTGCGTGCGGTGTTGCTGCACCGGCCGGGTGACGAGCTCAAGCGCCTCACCCCACGCAACAACGACCAGCTCCTCTTCGACTCGATCCCCTGGGTCGAGCGGGCCCGGGAGGAGCACGACGCGTTCGCCGAGACGCTCCGGTCACGGGACGTCGAGGTGCTGCTGCTCGCGGAGGTGCTGGTCACCGCACTCGGCGACGAACGCGCCCACGCCGCGGCCGCCGACACCGCGGTCGACCGGCGCCGCGTCGGGCACGAGCTGGCCGACGCGCTCAGCTCGCACCTGTCGACGCTGACCCCCGCCGGGCTCGCGGGCGTGCTCATGGCCGGCATGACGTTCGAGGAGCTGCCCGACGCGGAGGGCGCCTCGCTGGTGCGCAGGATGCACCACCCGCACGACTTCGTCGTCGACCCGCTGCCGAACCTGCTGTTCACCAGGGACTCGTCGGTGTGGATCGGGGACCGGGTCGCCATCGCGTCGCTGGCCATGCCGGCACGCAACCGGGAGACCGCGCTGCTGGACCTCATCTACGCCTACCACCCGCGGTTCCGGTCGGCCGGCCGCGCGTACGGCGCGCACTCGGCGCCGGTCGAGGGCGGCGACGTGCTGCTGCTCGGGCCGGGGGTGCTCGCGATCGGCGTCGGTGAGCGGACCACGCCCGCGGGCGC
>NZ_DASQCC010000218.1:0-8305 GCF_035634895.1 Actinophytocola sp.
CGGGTTCTTCGTGAACACGCTGGTGCTGCGGGTGAGTACGGACGGCGACCCGTCGTTCCGGGAGCTGGTCGGCCGGGTGCGTGAACGTGGCCTGGATGCCTACGCCCATCAGGACGTGCCGTTCGAGCGGCTCGTCGAGGCGTTGAACCCGGCCCGTTCGCTGTCCTACCACCCGCTGTTCCAGACCATGCTCGCCTGGCAGAACACGCCGACGGCCGGTGTGGAGCTGCCCGGCCTGACCGTCGACGAGATCAAGGTCGGCACCGGCACCGCCAAGTTCGACCTCTGGCTCTCCCTCACCCTGCAGCCGCACGGCATCCAGGGCCTCGCCGAGTACAACACGGAGGTCTTCGACCATGCCACGGTGGACGCCGTCCTGGCGCGGTTGGCACGCCTGCTGCGCGCGGTCGTCGCCGACCCGGACCTACCGCTGAGCGCGATCGACCTGCTCACGGCCGACGAACGCACGCGGCACTGGGTCGACACCGCGATCCCGGAGACCACGCTGCCGGCGCTGTTCGCCGCGCAGGTCGCCGCCACCCCCGACCACCCGGCACTGTTCTTCGAGGGCACCGAGCTGACCTACGCGCAGCTGGACGCGCTGTCGAACCGCCTGGCCCGATTGCTGGCCGATCGGGGCGCCGGCCCGGAGAGGATCGTCGCGCTGGCCCTCCCGCGTTCGGTCGAGCTGGTCACCGCCATCCTCGCCGTGCTGAAGACCGGCGCCGCCTACCTGCCACTCGACCCCGACTACCCGGCCGACCGCATCGAGCTCATGCTCGCGGACGCCGCCCCGGCGCTCGTCATCACCCCGGAGCTCCTCGCCGGGACCGAACTGCCCGAGGACGGCACGCGGTTCGACGCCGGCGTGCGCCCCGACCATCCGGCATACGTGATCTACACGTCCGGCTCGACCGGCCGCCCCAAGGGCGTCGTCGTGCCACACCGGGGAATCGTCAACCGTCTACTGTGGATGCAGCACGAGTACCGCCTGACGCCGGAGGACCGCGTCCTGCAGAAGACGCCGTCGAGCTTCGACGTGTCGGTGTGGGAGTTCCTGTGGCCGCTGATCGCCGGCGCGACGGAGGTCGTGGCCCGTCCGGACGGCCACCGGGATCCCGCCTACCTGGCGTCGCTGATCCGCGAGCGCGGCGTCACGACCGTCCACTTCGTACCGTCGATGCTCCAGGTGTTCCTGCGGGAGCCGGGTGCCGCCGCGTGCACGTCCCTGCGCCGGGTCATCTGCAGCGGCGAGGCACTGCCGGCCGACGCCGTCCAGCTGTACCACGGCGTGCTGGACGCCGGCCTGCACAACCTCTACGGCCCGACGGAAGCGGCCGTCGACGTCACCTACTGGCGCTGTGCCCCGGCCGACGCGACCGTGCCGATCGGCCACGAGGTCTGGAACACCCGCACCTACGTGCTGGACGCCCGCCTCCAGCCGGTCCCGCCGGGCACCCCCGGCGAGCTGTACCTGGCCGGTGTCCAGCTGGCCCGCGGCTACCTGAACCGGCCGGGGCTGTCCGCCGAACGGTTCGTCGCGGACCCGTTCGGTCCGCCGGGCGCCCGGATGTACCGGACCGGTGACCTCGCGAAGCGCCGCCAGGACGGCGCGCTCGAGTTCCTCGGCCGCGCCGACGAGCAGGTCAAGATCCGCGGTTTCCGCGTCGAGCCGGGGGAGATCGCCGCGACGCTGGCCGAGCATCCCGAGGTCGACCAGGCCGTGGTGGTCACCCGTGAGGACCGGCCCGGCGACGTCCGCCTCGTCGGCTACGTGGTACCGGGCGATGCCGCGAACGCCGGCGCGACCGAGCATGTCGAGCAGTGGCAGGAGCTCTACGACTCGATGTACGCCGCCACGCCGGCGGACGACTTCTCCGGCTGGAACTCCAGCTACGACGGGCGACCCATCCCGGTCGAGCAGATGCGGGAGTGGCGCGACGCCGTCGTCGCGCGGGTGCGTGAGCTGCGGCCCCGGCGGGTGCTGGAGATCGGTGTCGGCACCGGCCTGATCCTGTCCCAACTGGCCGGGGAGTGCGCGGAGTACTGGGGTACCGACCTGTCCGCGGCGGTGATCTCCGGCCTACGCCGGCGGTTCCCGGACGTGATCCTGCGCCACCGGGACGCGGCCGACTTCTCCGGACTGCCGGCCGGTTTCTTCGACACCGTCGTGCTCAACTCGGTCGTGCAGTACTTCCCGAGCGGCGACTACCTCCTCGACGTGCTGCGCGGGGCGCTGGACCTGGTCGTGCCCGGCGGTGCGGTGTTCGTCGGCGACGTGCGTGACCTGCGCCAGCTGCGGGCCTTCCACACCGAGGTGGCCGCACGGCGCGGCGACCGGACGGTCGAGCAGAGCCTGGCGCGGGAGAAGGAGCTGCTCGTCGACCCCGCGTTGTTCGCCGGCCTCGGGCCCGCGGACATCCGGATCAAGCGGGCGGCACACGTCAACGAGCTGAGCCAGTTCCGCTACGACGTGGTGCTGCACAAGGGATCCCGCGGGACGCGGGAGCTGGCGGCGGTGCCCGAACTGGCCTGGGCGAGCCTCGGCGCCACCGCCGCACTGCTCCGGCAGCGGCCGAAGGCGTTGCGGGTGAAGGGAATCCCCAACGGCCGGCGCACCGGCGATGTCGATCCCGAGGCGCTGCACGAGCTCGGCGACGCACTCGGGTACCGGACGGTCGTGACTTGGGCGGCCGGAACGGACGGCGCCCTCGACGCGGTGTACTTCACCGGCGACGGCGTGCCGGTCGGCGCCTTCCGGGGCGAGGCGGACGGCCCGCTGTGCACCGACCCCCTCCGGTTCCGCCGGCACGCCGAGCTGGCGGCGTCGGTCCGGGAGCTGGCCACGCGACGGCTGCCAGAACACATGGTGCCGTCGGCGATCGTCGTGCTCGACGCGATCCCCGTGACGGCCAACGGAAAGCTGAACCGCCGCGCCCTTCCCTCACCCGACCCCGCGGTGTCCACCTCGGACCGGGAACCCGCGAACGAGCGGGAACGGCTGCTGTGCGAGCTGTTCGCCGAGGTGCTCGGCGTGCCGGAGGCCGGCCCGGACGACAGCTTCTTCGACCTCGGCGGCCACTCCCTGCTCGCGACCCGGCTGATCGCCCGGGTTCGCGCCGCGCTGGACACCGAGCTGGCCGTGCGCTCGGTGTTCGAGACGCCGACCCCGGCCGGCCTGGCCGCACTGCTGACCGAGTCCACCAGGGCCGCCCGGCCGCCGCTGGTGCCGGTGCGACGCCCCGAGTACCTGCCGCTTTCCTTCGCCCAGCAACGGTTGTGGTTCCTCCACCACCTGGAGGGCCCGTCGGCCACCTACAACGTGCCGCTGGTCATGCGCCTGTCCGGTCCCGTCGACGTTCCCGCACTGTGGGCCGCCCTGCGTGACGTCACGGACCGTCATGAAGCGCTGCGTACGGTGTTTCCACAGCGCGACGGCACGCCCTACCAGCGAATTGTGGACAACTCCGCGGTCGAGCCGCGGGTTCGGGACGTGGCCGAGGACGACCTGGACGCGGTGCTGACCGGTCTGGTGCGCGGCCCGTTCGACCTGGAGAACCGCGTGCCGATGCGGGTCGAGCTGCTCCGGCTCGGCGCCGAGGAACATGTGCTGGCACTGGTGTTCCACCACATCGCGTCCGACGGCTGGTCGATGGCCCCGCTGTGGCGGGACATCGCGGCGGCGTACACCGCCCGCCTGCGCGGCGAGGCTCCACAGTGGACTCCACTGCCGGTCCAGTACGCGGACTACACGCTGTGGCAACGCGACCTGCTCGGCGCCGAGGACGACCCGGCCAGCGAGGCCGCCGCGCAGCTGGACCACTGGCGCACGGCGCTGGCCGGGCTGCCGGAGCGGATCGAGCTGCCGCTGGACCGCCCACACCCGAAGGTGGCGACGTTCCGCGGCGAGCTGTACACGTTCACCTGGGACGCAAGCCTGCGCGCGGGGCTCTCGGCGCTGGCGCGGTCGTGCGGTGCGTCGGTGTTCATGGTCGTCCACGCCGGCCTGGCGGCGCTGCTGACCAGGCTCGGCGCCGGCACGGACATCCCGATCGGCTCGCCGATCGCCGGCCGCACCGACCACGCGCTGGACGATCTCGTCGGGTTCTTCGTGAACACGTTGGTGCTGCGCGTGGACACCTCCGGCGGCCCGACGTTCCGCGAGCTGGTCGGCCGGGTGCGGGAGCACGACCTGGCGGCACACGAGCACCAGGACGTGCCGTTCGAGCGGCTGGTCGAGGTGCTGAACCCGACGCGGTCGCTGTCGTACCACCCGCTGTTCCAGGTGATGATCGCCGGCCAGAACAACACGCGGGCGGAGGTGACGCTGCCGCGCCTGACGGTCACGGAGATCCCCGTGACCACGGGCACCTCGAAGTTCGACCTGTCGATCTCGCTGACCGAACGGGACTCCGGCATCGACGGCGTGCTGGAGTTCAACACCGACGTGCTGGACCGAGCCACGGTGGACTCGATCCTCGCGCGCCTGGAACACCTGCTGCGGTCCGCGCTCGCCGCCCCGGACCAACCGCTGGGCGGCCTGGACCTGCTGGCCGCCGGTGAACGCGAGCAGGTCCTCGGCTCGTGGGCCGGCGTGGACGAGGGCCTTGGCACGTCGACGTTCGTGTCCCTGTTCGCCGAGCAGGTCCGCACCCGCCCCGACGAGGTGGCGGTGGTGCTCGAGTCGGCGTCACTGACCTACGCCGAGCTGGACGAGCGCGCGAACCGCCTGGCGCACCTGCTGATCGCCCAGGGCGCCGGCCCGGAGAAGGTGGTGGCCCTGTCCGTGCCGCGCTCCCTGGACATGGTCGTCGCCGAGCTGGCGGTGCTCAAGTCGGGTGCCGCGTACCTGCCGATCGACGTGGACTACCCGGCCGAGCGGGTGGCGTTCATGCTGGCCGACGCCGCGCCGGTGTGTGTGGTGACGACGCTGGACGAGGACGCCCTCGCGACCGCGCCATCCTCGGATCCGGGCGTGGAGATCATGCCGGCCAACGCGGCGTACGTGATCTACACGTCCGGCTCGTCGGGCCGCCCGAAGGGCGTGGTCGTGTCCCACGCCGGCGTGGCGAAGCTGGTGGCGACGCAGGTGCGGCGGTTCGGGGTGGGGCCGCACAGCCGGGTGTTGCAGTTCGCGTCGCCGAGCTTCGACGTGGCGTTCTGGGACCTGTGTCTCGGGTTGCTGTCCGGCGGGCGGCTGGTGGTCGTCCCGGCGGAGCGGCGGGTGGCGGGCGAGGCGTTGACGTCGTACGTGCATGAGCACGGTGTCGACTTCATGATCCTGCCGCCCGCGCTGCTGGACGCGCTACCCGCGGACCTGGACCTCCCGCACGACTCCGTCCTGCTGGCCGGCACCGAACGCGTGTCTCCCGAGCTGGTGGCCCGCTGGTCGGTGAACCGCCGCATGTTCAACGCGTACGGCCCCACCGAGGCGACGGTGAACTCGACGCTGGGCGAGTGTGCCCCCGGTTCGCCGACGGTGCCGATCGGTGTCCCGGACCCGGACACGCGTGCGTATGTGCTGGACGCAACGCTCAGCCCGGTGCCGCCGGGTGTGGTGGGGGAGCTGTACCTGGGCGGCTCGGGTCTGGCCCGGGGCTATCTCGGGCGGCCGTCGTTGACCGCGGAGCGGTTCGTGGCCGACCCGTTCGGGTCCGGCACCCGCCTGTATCGCACCGGGGATCTGGTCCGTTGGTTGCCGGACGGTCGGCTGGTGTTCCTGGGTCGTGCGGACGACCAGGTCAAGATTCGCGGCTACCGCATCGAGCTGGGCGAGATCGAGTCGGTGCTGGCCGCCCATCCCGCGGTGGGCCAACCGTTGGTCATCGCCCGGGACGGCGAGCTGATCGCGTACGCGGTGCCGGCCGGCGGCCGGGACACGGACGCGGAACTGAGTCAGGTGGCCGAATGGCACGAACTGCACGAGGACGTGTTCACCGGCAGCGGCGGCATGGAGGAGAACTTCGTCGGCTGGAACTCCAGCTACGACGGCTCCCCGCTCCCCCTTGCCGAGATGCGCGAGTGGCATGCGGCGACCATCGACCGGATCCAGGCGCTGTCCCCGCGGCGCGTGTTCGAGATCGGGGTGGGCAGCGGCCTGATCCTGTCCCGGGTGGCGCCCGGAGCCGAGGAGTACCGGGGCGTCGACCTGTCCGAACAGGCCGTGGCGAACCTCCTGCGCGAGGTGGGCGACGACCCGAGGATCCACCTGGCGGCCCGTCCGGCACACGACCTGGGCGAGGTGCCGGAGTCGCACTTCGACACGGTGATCATCAACTCGGTGGCCCAGTACTTCCCGAGCGTCGCCTACCTGGCGGAGGTGGTCCGTCAGGCGTACCGGATGCTCGCCCCGGGCGGCGCGATCTTCCTGGGAGACATCAGAAACGCCCGCCTCCTACCGGTGTTCGCCGCCGCGACCGGCCGGGCCCGGGAAGGCGAGCTGCTGCTCGATCCCGACTTCTTCCCCGCCATGGCAAGGGAACTGGGTGCCGACGCAGACCTGTGGATCAAACGCGGCACGGCACACAACGAGCTGACCCGGTACCGCTACGACGCGGTGCTACGCAAGGCGGAGCCGGCCCCGCCCGCCGCCGAACGCGCGGTCGCGTTCACCGACGGCGCCGCGGTCGAACGGCTCCTGCGCGACGAGCATCCCGACCGCCTGCGGGTCACCGGCATTCCCAACGGCCGCCTCGCCGGCGACCTGGCGGACTTCACCGGCACCGACCCCGAGGACCTGTTCGCTCTCGCCGAGCGGGCCGGGTACCGCGTGGCCGTCACCTGGGCCGCCACCGCCACCGCACTCGACGCCGTCTTCGCCGTTGACGAGCCCGACCGCGTCTACCGGCCGTCGCCGCCGCGGCGGTCCCTCGCCGAACTCGGCAACAACCCCGCGGGCAGGCGGGACACCGGCTCGCTCGCCACCGCACTGCGGGCCCACGTCCGCGACCACCTGCCCGCCTACATGGTCCCCTCCGCGTTCGTGCTCCTCGACCGGCTGCCGCTGCTCCCCTCCGGCAAGGTCGACCGCAAGGCCCTCCCCGCGCCCGAACGCCGCCTCGACACCACCGGTCGCCCGCCCCGCACCCCGGTGGAGGAGGTCCTCTGTGGACTCTTCGCCGAGGTGCTCCAGGCGCCCGCGGTGGGCGTCGACGACGACTTCTTCGCGCTCGGCGGGCATTCCCTGCTCGCCACCCGCCTGGTCGCCCGCGTCCGCGGGGTGTTCGGTGTCGAGCTGGCGGTGCGGACGGTCTTCGAGACGCCCACCGTCGCCGGGCTCGCCACCGCGTTGTCCACAGAGGACACTCAGGCCCGGCCACCCGTCCGGCCGGTCGACCGGCCGGAGCGGCTGCCGCTCTCCCACGCCCAGCAACGGCTCTGGTTCCTGCACCGCCTCGAAGGCCCGTCGCCCACCTACAACATGCCCAGTGCCGTGCGTCTTGCCGGGCCGCTCGACACCACCGCCTTGGAACAGGCGCTCCGCGACGTCCTCCACCGGCACGAGGCCCTCCGCACCGTCTTCCCCGAGTACGACGGCGTTCCCCACCAGCACGTGCTCGACGACCCGGCCGTCTCGCTCACCCGGCGCGACGTCGGCGCGGACCCCGGCGGCCTCGCCGACGCCATCTCCGCCGCCGCACGCACGACGTTCGACCTCGAGACGGAGGTGCCGCTGCACGCCGAGCTGCTGCGGCTCGGCGACGACCAGCACGTCCTCGTCCTGGTGTTCCACCACATCGCCTCCGACGGCTGGTCCACCGCCCCGCTCTGGCGCGATCTCGCCACCGCGTACGCGGCCCGCACCAGGGGACACGAGCCCGGCTGGGCGCCGCTGCCCGTCCAGTACGCGGACTACACGCTGTGGCAACGTGAGCTGGACATCGATGCCCAGCTGGGCTACTGGCGCGAGGCGCTGGCCGGCCTGCCCGACCGCATCGAACTGCCCACCGACCGGCCACACCCCTCCCGCGCCTCCTACCGTGGCGAGCTGGCACCGTTCGCCTGGGACCTGCGGGACGGCCTCACCGACCTCGCACGAAGCTGCGGCGCCAGCGTGTTCATGGTTGTGCACGCCGGCCTCACCGCGCTGCTGACCAGGCTGGGTGCCGGCACCGACATCCCCGTCGGCACGTCGATCGCCGGGCGGACCGACGAGGCGCTCGACGACCTGGTCGGGTTCTTCGTGAACACGCTGGTGCTGCGGGTGAGTACGGACGGCGACCCGTCGTTCCGGGAGCTGGTCGGCCGGGTGCGTGAACGTGGCCTGGATGCCTACGCCCATCAGGACGTGCCGTTCGAGCGGCTC
>NZ_DASQCC010000219.1:0-16704 GCF_035634895.1 Actinophytocola sp.
GTTGCCGACGGCGGCGAGGACGACGGTCCAGCGCAGGCCGACGAGCGTCAGCAGCGGGATCATCGCGAGGGTCTGGATCACCGCGGCAGAGCGGGGCACGGGCACGACGGTCCTGGCGGGCGTGTGCGGGCCGGCCAGCTCGTCGAGACGGGCGGCGAAGGCCGCGACCGTCGGTGAGTGGTAGACGTCGGTGACCGAGACGGTCGGGAAGTCGGCCCGGACGATCGAGACCAGCCGGGCCGCGGCGAGGCTGCCGCCGCCGCAGGCGAAGAAGTCCGCCGACGGGCCGGCCGGCGGCGCGCCGAGCACCTCGGCCCAGCGCTCGCCGAGCCACGCCTGGGTGCCGTGCAGTTCTTCGGTGTCCACCGGTCCGAGGTCCAGCGGCCAGGGCAGTGCGTTCCGGTCGACCTTGCCGGACGTGCGAGTGGGCAGCGTGCCGACGACCGCGAGCCGCGGCACGAGCGCGGCGGGCAGCGCCTCCCGCAGCCGGCCGACGGCGGCGGGCTCGTCGAAGTCCGGGCCGGCGACGACGTAGCCGACGAGCAGCTGCGTGCCCGCCCCGGTGGTGCGGACGGCCGCGGCCGCCCCGGTCACGCCGGGCAGCGCCTGCAACGCCGCGTCGATCTCGCCGAGCTCGATGCGCCGGCCGCCGAGCTTGACCTGCTCGTCGGCGCGACCGAGGAACTCCAGGCCCTCGGGCTCGGCCCGGACGAGGTCGCCGCTGCGGTAGGCCCGGTCCCAGCCGAGCGACTCGAGCGGCGCGTACTTCTCGGCGTCCTTGACCGGGTCGAGGTAGCGGGCGAGGCCGACGCCGCCGATCACCAGCTCGCCGGTGTCGCCCATGGGCACGACCTCGCCCGCGGCGTCCACGACGGCCAGCTCCCAACCGGCTAGCGGCAGCCCGATGCGCACCGGGCCCGCACCGGTCATGCGGGCGCCGCACGCGACCACGGTCGCCTCGGTCGGGCCGTAGGTGTTCCACACCTCGCGGCCGTCCTCGGTGAGGCGTGCGGCCAGCTCGGGTGGGCAGGCCTCGCCACCGAGGATGAGCAGCCGAACATCGTCGAGTGCCTCGGCAGGCCACAGCGCAACCAGCGTCGGGACCGTGGAGACGACCGTGATCTCCTGCTCGACCAGCCACGGGCCGAGGTCGACGCCGGTGCGGACGAGCCAGCGCGGCGCCGGCACCAGGCACGCGCCGTTGCGCCAGGCCAGCCACATCTCCTCGCAGGAGGCGTCGAAGGCGACGGACAGTCCGGCGAGCACCCGGTCGTCGGGGCCGATCGGGTCGTCGAGCAGGAACATCCGGGCCTCGGCGTCCACGAACGCGGCCGCCGAGCGGTGACTGACGGCCACGCCCTTCGGCCTGCCGGTGGAGCCGGAGGTGAAGATGATCCACGCGTCGTCGTCCAGGCCGGCCGGGCGGTGCTCGCGGCCGACCGCGATGTCACGCATGGTCAGCGCGCGGCCCTCGCCCAGCACCGCGCACACGCCGGCCTCGCCGAACACCAGGTCGGCCCGCTCGTCCGGGTCCTCGAAGTCGACCGGCACGTAGGCGGCACCGGCCGCGAGCACGGCGAGGATCGAGACGTACAGGTCGGCGGTGCCGGACGGCACCCGGACCCCGACGCGGTCGCCCACGCCGATACCCTCCGCGAGGAGCTTCTGGCGCAGCTCGTCGACCACGCCGACCAGCTCGGTGTAGCTGAGCGTGACCGTGCCGTCGTCGATCGCCGGCGCCGCCGGATGGCGGGCCGCGGTAGCCGCGAGCACGTCGTTGAGGGTGCGGGGTCGCGCTGCCGCGGCACCGCTGAACCGGGCCGGGGGCGCGGTCAGCTCGTAGCTCGGGGTCGCTTCGAAGACGGCGGTCATCGACCACCGACCGGACGCAGCAGCAAGAAGTCCTCCGGGGTTCGGGCGCTGCATCCGGGCGGTGGGCAGCGAGCAACCTGCGACTTTACCGCGCGGTCACGCCGCGAACCCCCTCGGCGCGAGTGCCCGTGGGAGAACTCACAGCCGGTCAGCCGTTGGCGGCCCTGGCGGCGATCCGGGCACGAACCTCCGGTCGGCGCAGCGGCGGGACCGTCGCGGGCGGCTGCTTGCGCGGCGGCAGCTCGGCCAGCAGACGGGTCGTGACCTCGGCGATCTCGGCGACCGCCTGCTCGAACGGGTCGCGGATCCGGTCGGTGACCGTCTGCACGCCGGACACCTTCCTGACGAACTGGCGCGCTGCCGCCTCGATCTCCTCAGCGGTCGCGGCGGGCTCGAGCCCACGCAGCGGGGTGATGTTTCGGCACATGCCCCGAGCCTACGGTTGACGGAAAGTGCCCGTATCGCTTCAGCATTCGAAAATTCCTACCGTAACGGCCGATTGCCGCCTGTCACACCGCGATTCACGCTGATCATGCCCGGTCATCCCGGGTTCCCTGCGAGCGTGTGGAGACAGCCCATGCGTATCCGTACGAACTCCTTCCGATTAATTCTCGTTTCCGCGGCCGTCACGGTCCTGTGCCTGGCCGGCGTCACTCAGGCACAGGCCGCGGCCGGCCCCTACACCGCGCTCGGCGACTCCTACTCCTCCGGCGTCGGCTCGCGGACGTACTACTCGGACAGCGGCTCCTGCTACCGCAGCCCGCTCGCGTACCCGGTCAGGGTCGCCGCCCAGCTCGGCGCGCCCCTGACCTTCGCGGCGTGCTCCGGCGCGCGGGTGCCGGACGTGCTGAACCAGCTCGCCGGCCTCAACACCGGCACCGCGTTCGTGACCGTGTCCGTCGGCGGCAACGACGCCGGCTTCGCGGACGTGATCACCCAGTGCGCGCTGCCGTGGCCGTGGACCTGCACGAGCCAGATCACCGCCGCCAACAACTACATCCGTAACACACTGCCCGGCGCGCTCGACAATCTGTACAACCAGATCCGGGCGAAGGCGCCGAACGCGAAGGTGGCCGTGGTCGGCTATCCGCGCCTGTTCAACGGCGAGGAGTGCAACGTGCTGGCGAGGATCAGCCCGGCCGAGCAGTCCTCGCTCAACGCGACCGCCGACCTGCTCGCCACCACCACCGCCGGCCGGGCCTCGGCACACGGGTTCCGCTTCGTCGACGTCCGCACCGCCTTCACCGGCCACGCGGTCTGCGACGACGTCGAGTGGCTCAACGGTCTCTCGAACCCGGTCCTCGAGTCCTACCACCCGAACAGCACGGGGCAGGCATCCGGTTACACACCACTGGTCGCGAGCGCGCTCTCGGCCGCGTTGACCCAGGCCTGAACCCACTTTACGGACGAGCCGTCTGGTGCAACTGCCGTAGTGCAGTTGCACCAGACGGCTCATTTGTGGAAATCATCCGATCGGTGCAGCCCGGGATTTTCCGAACATATTTTCTGTAGCATTACGAGCGCGTATCCACCTGAATGTTTCTCTCGTTACTCCAGGCGTAGGACGACTCGTAACGAGAATTCAGGTCGCCGTGACACTCCATCTGTGGGAACGGCGATCGGATGGGGTCGCCGCACCGGCTGATTACCGTCCCCAGGAGGATGCATGACACGACAAAGCTCCAGCGGCTCGGCGGAGCAGGAGGAAGGAAGATCGATCCGAGTGTTACTCGCCGAGGACATGGATCTGCTCCGCACGGCTCTGGTGAGTCTGCTGGAGGACGAGGCGGACATCGAGGTCATCGCGGACCTGAAATGCGATCACCAGGCGGTATCAGTCGCACTACGGTTGCGGCCGGACGTCGCGGTGATCTCCGCGGACATGCCCGAGACCAAGGGACTGACGACCGTGCACGAGCTGCGTAAGAAATTACCCGAGTGCCAGATCGTCGCGTTGACCGTAACCCGACCGGCCGGCCTGCTGAAACGGTTGCTAGCCGCGGACGTATCCGGACTGATTGACAAGAACGCGCCGGCGACCCGGCTGCTGCACGCGATTCGCAATGTCGCCGATGGCGGTACGGTGATCGACGCGAACCTGGTGGTCGCCGCGCTTTCTGCAGGCAGTAACCCGTTCACCCCGAGAGAGTTGACCGTGCTGCGGCTCGCGGCCGAGGGAGCGAGCGGTCCGGAAATTGCCAAGCAACTATCACTGTCACCGGGGACCGTACGCAACTACCTTTCGAACGCGATGAACAAAACTGGGGCAAGAACCAGGATCGACGCGATCCGGATCGCCACCGAGTCAGGCTGGCTGTGACCGGAGCCGGCCATCGGCGGCGGGTAGCACACCGGCGTTCCAGTGGCCGAGCAGATCGCGGTAGAGCGGGGAGTGCTTGAGCAGGTTCTCGTGGTCGCCCACCACGGCGCCGGCGCCGTCCATCACCAGGATCCGGTTGGCGCGCAAGGCGGAACTAATCCGGTGGGCGATCACGATCAAGGTGCCGGGCCGCTCGGCGAACGCCAGTTCGGCGAGCCGCTCGGCCGCCGGGTCGAGGTGGCAGGTGGCCTCGTCGAGCACGACGAGGGACGCCGGGGACAGGTAGGCCCGGACGAGCGCGACGAGCTGGCGCTGGCCGGCGGACATCTCCCGCGGGTGAATCTCGGTGTCGTAGTCGCCCAGTCGCGCGCCGATCGCCGCCGCCGCCGCGTCGAGGTCGGCGGTGGTGGCGTCGGGGCGCAGGTAGGTGAGGTTCTCGCGCAGGGTGCCGGTGAAGACGTAGGCCTCCTGCGGGATGAGGACCCGGTCGGCGACCAGCTGGACCGCGCCCTGGTCGGGGCGGCGCAGGCCGCAGATCAGACTGGCCAGAGTGGACTTTCCGATGCCGGACGGGCCGACGACCGCGAGGTGCTCCCCCGGCTCGACGGTGAGGTCGAGGTCGCGGACGACGGGTTCGGCGTGCGGCCCGTACGCGAAGGTGACGTTCCTGAGCACCGTGCGCTGCCCGGTGTCCTGCTCGTGCCGGGGCGCCGGCGGCACGTGGCTGGCGTCGAGGACCCGCCCGAGCGTGATCACGAACCGCAACCCGCTGCCGCCGACGCCCGCGACGAAGTTCTGGAGCGCGGGCTGGAGTCCGAAGAGGACGTAGGTGGCGCCGCCGAGCAACGCGCCGGCGGTGAGCCCGCGCTGGACGAGTGCCGGCCCGGCGAAGAGCAGGACGAGCAGCGGAAGCCAGCCGCCGAAGGCGAAGCAGGCGGTCCGCAGGGCGGCGACCCCGGCGAGCGCCCGCTCCGCGGCGGCCTGCTCGTCGATGGGTTTCCTGACGAGCGCGGCGGACTCTCGCTCGGTCCCGCAGGCGACGACGTCCCGGACCCCGGCGAAGACCTGGCCCGCGGCGGCGGCGAGCCGCTCGTCGGCGAGGACGGACGCCCGCTGCCGCGCGGCGGCGAGCCCCAGCATGGCGACGAATCCCGCCAGCCCCAACAGGAACGGCGGGAGGATGAGCAGCGCGACGGCCGGCGCGACGGAGAGCACCCCGACAACCACACCGACAACGGTGACGACGAAACCCCGGATGACGATGACGAGCCCGGCGTAGGTGTCCCGCACGATCTCGACCTGGCGCGTGAGGCGCGCGAGCGCCCCGTGATCGGGACGTCCTTCGACGCCGTTGCGCAGGGCGCCACCGACGACACGCCGGACGAGTTCGTCCCGGAAGGGCTCGGCAAGCTCGCCGAGCCGCAGGAACACCATGCGCGTCCCAACCGAGCCGACGACGGAGACGAGCACGAGGGAGGCGAGCCAGACGGTGCCGACCACGGGCCGCCCGGCCAGGAAGCCACGATCGACGGCATTGGCGACGACCAGCCCGGAAAGCGTGGCCGGCAGGGCCTCCGGCACCGACCACGCGACCAGCGCCATGGTCGGCCGAGCCCGGAGCGACCGCAGGGCATATCGCAGCTCACGCCGCACGCGCCACCACCCCGCCCGCACGAAAGTCCCATTGGCGCGCCCGGGGGCCCCCCGGTTTCCACGCTACCGACGGGGGGTGACACTCCCGGCCCGCGAGCGCGGGTTGTCCACAGCCCGAACGGGTACAGCCCGAGCGAAAGTCCCCTTCGCGCGCCGGAAGGCCACCGGTTTCCACGCCGGGGCCTGGCATGGTCGGGTTCCCGCGGTTCACGGCAGCGTCGCGGCTCGCGTGTCGACCTCGGCGGGCCGGGCCGGCGCACCGGAACAATGCCTGAAGCTGCGGGAATTCCCGAGTTGACCACCATCCATAGTGGACCGACAAGACCCAGATCCGGGTGTCGGCCATCGGCCCTGTGATCTTGCCAGGGCCCTCGTTCTCCCCGTCGCCGGCGGTCGCCGGCGGTTCCCGGCGGGGGCCGGCCGTCTGCCGGGCGGTCATCCGAACACCTCGCGGTATGCCTCCTGCCGCCACAGCTCCTCGTGCGGGCCGACCGCTCGCACGCGTCCTTCTTCCAGCCACACCACGACATCCGCGCGGGCCGCCGTCGACAGCCGGTGGGTCACCACCAGCCTGGTTCGCCCGGCGGCGCCCAGTGCCGCGCTGATCCGCATCTCCGTCACCATGTCCACACTGGACGTCGCGTCGTCGAGAACCAGCAGCCGCTTCGCGAGCCACGAGCGCGCCAGGCCCAACCGCTGCAGTTCGCCGCCCGACATCGGGGCCCGCGTCAGCGCGGTGTCGTAGCCCTCCGGCAGCCGGGACACGAACTCGTGCGCGAACGTCGCCCGCGCCGCCTCCTCGCCGCCCGCCCCGATCGCCGCGCCGACGGTCGCGCCCACCAGGCACGGCCGCTCGAACGCGTACCCCACCGCACCGCGCAACTCGTCGTGCGACAACGACGAAAGTGGCACCCCGTCCAGCGACACCGACCCGGCCGACGGCTCCCACAACCGCGCCGCGACCCCGGCGAGCACCGACTTCCCGGCACCCGACCGGCCGACGACCGCGGCCATCGCACCGCCCGGCACATCAAACGACACACCGGTCAGCAACGAGCCGACCGAGACGTCGCGAAAGTCCAGCCAGCCGGCCCCGACCGGCAACGAACCATCGCCGTACGCCACGGCATCGAGCGACAGCACCGCACCGACCCGATCGGCGCCGGCCCTGGACCGCGCCAACCGTCCGAAGACACTCGTCAACCCCCCGAGCCCCGCGCCAAGCATCGCGTACTGCCCGGCCGCGAACAGCTCACCCGGCGTCAACCGCCCCGCCGAAAGCGCCCATCCCCCGGTTCCCAACACCGCCACCAGCACCAGCGGCCCCACCACCGCGACCTGCGCCGCCGACCCCGACAGCACCCGCCAGCTCCGCATCCCCTCCTCGTGCAGCTCCGGGAGCGACGCGAGCACCCGAGCCTCCTCGCGGTCGGCCGTGCCCGCCGCCGCGATCGTCCGCACGCCCGAGAGCGACTCCGACAGCCGCGACGCGATCCGCCCCTGCACCGACAGGTACGCGGTCACCACCGCCGCGGTCCGGCGCGTGAACAGCCGCAGCACCACCGCGACGAGCGCCACCCCGGCGAGGAAGGCCACCGCCAGCCAGACATCCAGGTACACCAGCAGAACGAGGCTCCCGACGGGTGGCAGCACCGCCATCCACACCGTCACCACCGCCGGCCCGGCGTTCGCCGCCTCCGCCGCGTTGCCCGACACCCGGCTCACCAGGTCACCGGTCTCGAACCCGTGCCGCGGCCCCGCGGCCAGCACGTGCCGCACCAGCCGGTCCCGCAGCCACGCCGTCGTGCCGGCCACGCACGCCGTGCCCGCGTACGCGTCGACGAGATCCGCCGCGATCCCCACCACCACCAGCCCGGCGGCCAGCCAGAACCACACCTGCGACCCGCCGCCCACGATCGAGTCGACGGCCCGGCCCAGCACCACGGGCAGCGCCAGCGCGCCGAGGGTGCCCGCCAGCGCGCCGACGGCGATCACCGGCAGCCAGCCAGAAGCCTTTCGGGCTATCTGTGCGAAGGCCGTCACGGCGTACCCTTCTTGGACAAGGGCCGCGGCCCCGGACAAACGCCAGTTGTCCGGGACCGCGCCCGTTGGCTGCGCCCGCGTGGGCGTCGGAAGCGAGACTCGCTTCGCTCAGTGGCAGATCAGCACGCTGAGGCCGGACGTGCCGCCGCACAGGGTGACGGACAGGTTCGACGGGCACGAGTGGCCGCTGCTGCTGCTGCCACCGCCGCCACCGGTCTGCGGCGCCTGCTCCATGCCCTGAAGGTCGAGAAGTGCCATTTTTGGCTCCTTTTTCGGGGGTTTCCTACTGGCCCACGCCTGCTGGCGTGGGGGTCCTTGGCGGCTCGACGCGCGACGGCGCGAGCAGCGGGGCGTGCACCGGTTGGTCGTGCAGTGCCGCGCCGAGTGCGAGCAGCACGCCGGCGTTGCCGGTCGCGAGGTCCATGGACAGGCGCAGCAGACCCGTGCCGGGAAAGGCCATTCCGCCTCCGTACGGCAGCGCGTGCCATGCGAGGTTGCGCACCTGCCGGGCCACGTCCGGGTCGGCTGCTGGATCGGCGGACCGCCCGGCCAGGTAGAGCAGCACGCCGGCGCGCCCGGTCAACAGGCCCGGCAGGATGTACATGGGGGAGCGGGCGGTGCGGGCCACGCCGGCCGCCGCCTTCGCGAACTCCTCGTCCGCGCGGCGACGCAGGAACTCGTCGAGGACCATGCCGATGCCGATGCTGCCGCCGTCCAGGTAGGGCATCGAGCGCCAGCCCTCGTTGACCTCGATCGTCCCGTTGTCGCGCCACACGCACCGGCGCAGGTCGAAGCGCAACGCACGCGCCGCCGCGTCGAGGTAGCCGGCGTCGCCGGTGTCGTCGTACATCCGGATCAGGAACAACGCGGGACCAGACCGGCCGCGGAACAACCCGGCCCACGGCTGACCGGAGCCACTGACGGGGTCGTCCTCCGTGGTGTCCTCGGGCAACTCGGCGACCAGTTCCGCGGCGCGGCGGGCCACCACGCGCAGCGCCGGCTCGCCCGTGGCGTCGGCGAGGTGCAGCAGGTTCAACCCGAACCCGGGCACACCGCCGAGCAGGTCGTGCCCCATGGACTCCCACTTCTCGCGCAGGCAGATGTCGACGACGTCGAGTCCCTCCTGCCGGTGCCCGAGGTGGGCGAGTGTGAACGCGGCGCCGTGCAACCCGTCGTAGAGGCCGAGCCGCGTGCCGCCCGGCGGGTTAGTCGCCCGCCGGATCAGCCAGTTCTCGTACTCCTCGACGCGGCCGGCGCCGGTGACGTCCAGCGCGTACAGCACACCCGCCGCGCCGTACGCCAGCCCGAGCCCGCCCACCGCGAACTGCTGCGGGTCACCGGGGAACAGCCGGTCGTCGCGGTGCGGGGTGGCGCTGGCGCGGATCGCCCGCACCAGGTCGTCACGCAACGCGGGCCATGCGGCCCGGTCGGGGTCGAGCCTGGGGTTCGGCAGGTGCGGGGTCTCCGGTGGCACGACCACGTCGACGGCCGGCCGGAGCAGGTCCCTGCCCACCGGGAAGTGCTCGGTGATGATGTCCGCGAAGTGCCGTGCCTTCAACCGGTGCAGACCGAGCAGGTTGGTCATCGGCAGGAACAGCGCGAACGTCAGGCACGCCAGCGCGTAGTCGTCGATGTCGAAGCCGTGCACGTCCCGCGGCGGCGCGAACCCGGGGTTGTTGAGACCGGGCCGGCTGGCCTCCTCGACCGGGGCGGCGACCTCGTAGTCCAGCAGCGCGATCGTGTCGTCCGGCCGCACCACGATGTTGAACAGGTGCAGGTCGCCGTACACGATGCCGCGCTCGTGCACGGCCGCGATGGTCTCGCGCACCTGTCTGTGGATGTCGAGTGCCCACGCGGTGAACTCGGCGTACTGCGCCGGCGTCGACGCGGGGTCGATCAGCGGGTAGCGCCGCACGATGGCCTTGCCGAGCACGTCGCCCTCGACGTACTCCATGGGGAGGAACCGGTGCTCGCCCAGCCAGAACATGTCGTGCACGCGCGGAATGCCCGGAACGCCGGCGAGTCTCGTCAGCGTCTCGTGCTCGCGGTGCAGGCGGCGGACGGCGTCGTGGCCCCATGAGTCGAGGCCTGCGTGTGGCCGGGCCTCCTTCAGCACGACCTGCTCGCCCGTCCGGGTGTCGCGGCCGAGGTAGATGCCGCCGCCGTTGGAGAAGTGCAGCACGCTCTCGATCGTGTAGGGCAGGTCGGTGGTGGTGACCGCGTTGCGTGCGGCCAGGTGCGGCTCCAGGAACGCCGGCAGCGTCACCCACGGCGGGACGTGGAACACCGGGTCGCGCCGGTCGGGCACGAGGTTGCCGTCCGGATCGGCGATGGCCTCGACCACCACGCCGGTACCGTCCACCGTGTACCGGTTGGCGAACGCGCCGTACCGCACGAACAGCGGTCCCTTGCCCCAGCGCAGGTCGCTCAGGATGTACGGGCTCGGCTCGCCGTCGAGCTGGCCGCCGAGCTCGGTCAGGATCCGCTCGCAGGCCTCGTCGTTCTCCGGGTAGATCGTGACGAGCTTGCCGGCGTACCCGCGTGGGGCGTACTTGGCGACCCTGGCGAGCAACGCTGAGGAGGAACGCAGGAACTTGAACGAGATGCCGCGGGCGACGCAGTACTCCCACACGACGTCGAGCACGCGGTCGGCGTTGTCCTGGGTGGCCGAGGCGTGGATCTTCCAGCCCTGCAGGGGAGTCTGCTGCAGCTCACGCGGGTGGACGACGAGCCAGTCGTCCTGCGGGCGCAGGGTCCAACCCTCCGGTAAGGCCCGGGACGCCGTGGCGAACGACTCGCCGGCGGTCTCCTCCGAGTGCATGGCGTCATAGAAGGACGGGTCCGCCATGCAGTACGGCTGATAGTCCTGGTCCATGCCCGGTCGCTCCGCTCGTCGCTCCGAAATCCGAGAGCAATCGTGCGTCACCTGCACCGCGTCCACTTAGTGCAAACTGTCACCGGCAAACCACGCACATGTCACATGACACGGCGTGACCGTGAACGTGAATTAGTCCGGTCGGGTGACTACTGCTTCGCGGCTTCCCGGAGCGCGTCGAGCAGGCCCGCGAGTGCCGGTTGCGCCAGGGAGGACTCGCGGACCGCGGCATGGATGGACCGCACCGGCTCCGGGTTGCGCACCCGCCGCACGACCACGCCCGGGTGACGCTGCCCGAGTCCCAGCCGGGGGATGAGCGTCACGCCGAGGCCCGCGGCGACGAACCCCTGCGCGGTCGCGTAGTCGTCGCTCTCGACCACGAAGTTCGGGGTGAAGCCGGCCGAGGCACACGCCTCCAGCATGCGTTCCAGGCACGGTCCGGCGGACAGCTCGTTGTTCACCCACGGCTCGTCGGCCAGTTCCGCGAGGTCGAGCACACGCTTGGCCGCGAGCCGGTGCCCCTTGGGCAGGACGGCGTCGTACGGGTCGTCCAGCAGGTGCACCAGCTGGATGCCGTCCTTGGGCTGCTGGCGCGGCGACACCGTGATCACCAGGTCCGCGTCGCCCCGCTCGACCTCCGCCAGCTGCTCGCCGGGGTCGACCAGCTTGAGGTCGACCTGGACGCGCGGGTACGCGGCCCGCAGCTTGGCCAGGGCGGGTGGCACGAGCGCGGCACCCGCGGTCGCGAAGTAGCGGATCACGAGGCGACCTGTGCGCCCCGCACGCAGGTCGGCGAGCGCCGTCTCGGCCTCGGCGACGTGCTGGCCGATGATCGCGGCGTGCTCGGTCAGCAGCCGGCCGGCCGCCGTGGGCCGCACCCCGCGACCGACGCGTTCGAGCAGCGGCAGACCGGCCTGCCGTTCGAGCGCCGCGATCTGCTGGCTGACCGCGGACGGCGTGTAGCCGAGGTTCGTGGCCGCCGCCGTCACCGAGCCGCTGGTCACCACGGCTCGCAACACCTGCAACCGTCGCACGTCGAGCATGTAGCTCAGCTTAAGGGTCGGTGCCACTCGTTTCAGCGGGTTGCTACGGTTCCGGCATGAAGGTGGTGGTGTTCGGCGCGACCGGCATGGTCGGCCAGGGCGTGGTCCGGGAGTGCCTGCTGGCCCCGGACGTCGAGTCGGTCGTGTCGGTGGGCCGCAGCCCGAGCGACGTGCGCGACCCGAAGTTCCAGGAGGTCGTCACCGCCGACCTGCTGGACTACTCGGAGATCGACCTGTCCGGCGTGGACGCCTGCTTCTTCTGCCTCGGCGTCTCCTCGACGGGCGTGAGCGAGGCCGACTACCGGCGGGTCACCTACGACATCACGATGGCCGCCGCGTCGGCCGTCGTCGCGGCGAACCCGGCGGCCACGTTCGTGTACGTGTCGGGCGTCGGCGCGGACAGCACCGAGAAGGGCCGGACCATGTGGGCGCGGGTGCGTGGCGCGACGGAGAACGCGCTGCTCGCCACGTCGCTCCAGGCCTACGTCCTGCGGCCGGGCTACATCCAGCCGATGCACGGCGCGACGTCGCGGACCCGGCTGTACCGGGTGCTGTACCGGTTCGTCCGGGTGCTCTACCCGGCGCTGCGAGCGGTGTTCCCCAAGCACGTCTCGACGACCGAGCGGATCGGCCGCGCGATGCTCGGCCTCGCCAGGCACGGGGCCGAAAAGCGGATCCTCTACAGCGCCGACTTCAACGCGATCACCCCATAGACGGCAGGAACGCGCGTGCCCTCTCGTGGTCGAGGCCGGTGGCCTGCAGCAGGTCCACGGTGGCGGACCGCAGCTGCGCGGTGACCACGCGCGCCGAGAAGCCCACGTCCGCCAGGTCGTCGGCGTCCACGATCCTGGCCGCCGCGCGGATCGCCGCGCGCACCTCGGCGGCGTCGCCGTCGTCGGCGAGCACCCGGGCGAACGCGGCCGCCGCCGCGGCCAGCTCACGCAACGCCTGGGGCAGGGCCGCCGGGAACGTCTCGCCGTCGGTGAGGGCGGAGCGCGTACGCCGCAACAGCACACGACTGTTGCGCAACGCGCGGTCGACGGGCTCGGTGGCCAGGCCGTACCGGGCGATGCCGCGACGCTCGCGGCGGTGCAGGGGCGAGATGGCGGCGACCTCCCGCGCCGCCCGCAGCGCGGCACGGTAGTCGTCACCTGCCTGCTGGCTACGGGCCCGGGTCAGCGCCCGCTGCGCGATCTCGCGGTCCCCTTCGGTGATGGCGTCCGCGGCCGCGACGAGGGCGGCGGCGACCTCGCCGAGCAGGTCACGCGCCCGCGTGTCGAGGGCGCGGCGCGGGTCGCCGGGCATGAGCGCGATGGCGGCGATGCCGAGCAGGCCCCCGATGAGGGCGTCGAGCATCCGGTCGAGCCCCGCGGTCCCGCCGGGCGGCAGCAGGGTCGCGACGAGGATCGACGAGGTCGCGGCCTGCAACGTGACGAGCGTGCCGCCGCCGAGCAGGACGGCCGTCGTCATGGCCAACGCGAGGACGAGCGCGAGCTGCCACCAGCCCGAGCCGACGCTGGAGATGAACAGGTCCCCGACCCCGATGCCGAGGCTCACCCCGACGACGAGCTCGACCACCCGCCGCAGCCGCTGCTGCCCGAACCCGACCCCGATGCAGATCACGACGGCCATGGGCGCGAAGAACGGCCGGGCGTGCTCGAAGAGCCGCGTGGCGACGAGCCAGGCGATCGCGGCGGCGACCGAGCACTGCAGGATCGGCAGCGCCATGAGCCGCAACGCTTGCCCGCGCCGCCGGAGTGTGGCCCGCACCCGGGCCCGCCAGAACCGCACCCGATCACGCTAGAGGACGACCGCCCCCCTCGCGAACCTCACGAGGCGCGTTTGCCCGGCCACATCGACGGGTAGCCCACGCCCAGGTTGTATCAGCCGGAGGAGGGCCTCAACCGTGAGCCGACCGGATCCCGACAGAACTCGTATGGACCTCAACCCCGCCGACCCACCGCCCGCCGGTGGACCGGCATACGTGGAGCACCCCGCCGACCGCCGGCCCGCCGGCACGCCGGCCTATGTCGACCCGCAGCCGGCGTACGTCGACGAGCAGGCGGTCGAGCAGCAGGAAGAGATCGTCGACCCCGACCAGCGGCGGCGCAGGACCGTCCGGATCGTGTGCACCGTCATCAACGTGATCTGCGGCCTGTTCGCCGTGGTGCTGGCGCTGCACATCATCCTGGTGATCGGCTCCGCGAACCAGGGCAACGGCTTCGCCCAGCTCATCAACGACTGGTCGGGTGCCGTGTCACTGGGCCTGCGTGACCTGTTCACGCCGGCGAACGTCGGCATGCGGACGTTCCTCAACGACGGTCTCGCCGCCATCGCGTGGCTGGCCATCGCCGCTCTGCTGACCTACCTGATCCGCAAGTTCGCGCTGCCCGTGCCGCGCCGCGTGGCACACTACCGCCGCACCTGGCGCTGACGGACACACCGAGACGGCGGCCTACCAGGACCCTTGACGAGGTCCGGGTAGGCCGCCGCTTGTTCGTTGGACCCTACTTCTAGTCGGACCCTACTTCTAGTCCACCGTGGACTCTTCGGCGGCGGACTCCTCGGCGGGCGGCTGCCCCTCCGGCACCCGCAGCGGTCGCAGCACGGCCCACAGCACGAACAACGCGCAGAAGAACAGCATGCCGAGCCCGGTCCACAGGTTGACGTTCACGCCGGCGGACTTGTCGATGTCCTTGTCGTCGACGAAGAAGAGCCCGAGGATCGTCAGCACCAGGCCGTAGACGCCGAGCAGCAAGGCAATGATCAGCCGGACGTCGAAGGCGGACGCGCGGGCGTTCGTACTCATCCACCCCTCCTAGAATGCGATGTTCAAGACGATGGTGATGACCAGGACGATGCTGGCGAGCACGGCCGGGTTGCGGTACCAGCCGGCGTCCTCACCCGTGACCTCGCGCTGGCGACTTTCCTTGGGTGTCAACGAGTACACCAGCCCGACGAGCTCCTCGGCGGGTTTCGGCCTCGTCACCGCGGTCACCGCGACACTCACCACGATGTCGACCACGAACGCGGCACCCGCCCCGACGAACGCCCCGCCCTGGCCGGGCAGCATCCACACGCCGCTCTCGGTGAGCACGAACACGACCACGGCGGAGACGGTGCCCGCGACGAGCCCGATCCAACCGGCGGCCGCCGTCATGCGCCGCCAGAACATGCCGAGGATGAACGTGGCGAACAGTGGTGCGTTGAAGAACGAGAAGAGCTGTTGCAGGTAGTCCATCAGGTTCGCGTAGGTCGACGCGATCCACGCCGTCAGCATGGCGAGCACCGTCGCGATGATGGTCACTATCCGGCCGACGCGCAGGTAGTAGCCGTCCGGCCGGTCCTTGCGCAGGTAGGTCTGCCAGATGTCGTAGGTGAAGACGGTGTTGAAGGAGCTGAGGTTCGCGGCCATCCCGGCCATGAACGAGGCGAGCAACCCGGCGATCGCGATCCCGAGCATGCCGTTCGGCAGGAGGTCGCGCATGAGTAGCAGCAGGGCCTCGTTGAACGTGGCCCCGCTGGGCGCGGCCTTGTCCGCCATCAGCGCGGCCTTGTTCTCCCCGCTCAGCTCCGTGACCGCGACCCCGGCGATCATACCCGGGATGATCACGATGAACGGGATGAACATCTTCGGGAAGGCACCGATGATCGGCGTCCGCTGGGCGGCGGACATGCTGCGGGCGGCGAGAGCCCGCTGCACCTCGACGAAGTTGGTCGTCCAGTACCCGAAGGAGAGGACGAACCCGAGCCCGAAGACGAGCCCGAGGACGGACAGGAAGTTGTCGGCGAACCCGGTGAGCTGGTTGCCGGGCCAGCTGTCCAGCTGTTCGGGCCCACCCGGCCCACCGGAGATCTTGTCGGCGAGCCCCTGCCACCCACCGACCTTGTAGAGCCCGACGATCGTCAGCGGCAGCAACGCGCCGACGATCACGACGAACTGCAGAACCTCGTTGTAGATCGCGGCCGACAACCCGCCCAGCGCGGTGTAGCTGAGCACGATCGCCGCGGCGACGATCACCGAGATCCAGAGCGGCCAGCCGAGCAGCAGGTTGACGACGTTGGCGAGCAGGAAGAGGTTGGCCCCCGCGATCAGCACCTGGGCCACCGCGAAGCTGATGCCGTTGACGAGATGCGCCGTGTTCCCGAACCGGCGACGCATGAACTCGGGGACGCTGCGCACCTTCGACCCGTAGTAGAAGGGCATCATCACGACGCCGAGGAACAACATCGCCGGCACCGCGCCGATCCAGAAGTAGTGCGCCGTGGGCAGGCCGTACTCCGCGCCGTTGGCGGACATGCCCATGACCTCGATGGCCCCGAGGTTCGCGGAGATGAAGGCGAGCCCCGTGACCCAGGCGGGAAGCGACCGCCCGGACAGAAAGAAGTCCATGCTGGTGGACACGTGCCGCCGAGCGATGTACCCGATCCCCAGCACGAGGACGAAGTAGAACGCGAGCAGGACGTAGTCGATCGCGTTGGCGTCCAGCCGCAAGTCCGCCGCCATTGCCTGCAACTCCGGTCACCTCCCAAAAAAGCGAGTAGGTAAAGCAAACACCACAAGTGATCTCCCCGCGCGCCGAGCAACTCCCACCACCACGAATGCAGCGAGAAGGGGGAACAGGCCCCCACCCACACCCCTCAACCCACCCACCCAGAACCGGCCAGCCCCTCAACCCGCCAGCCCACCCAAAACCCAGGCAGGCCCCCACCCCCGGCCGAACGGGACGAGTGGCAGAAGGCACTCATCCGCATGGCCGACGAGGACCCGCTCACCGTCCTGCTCAACCGCCGCGCCCTCACCAGGGAGCTGGCACTCAACGGCCAGCCACAGAACCCACGCAGCCCCCAACCAGCCAACCCACCCAAAACCCACGCGCCCCCCTCAACCAGCCCAT
>NZ_DASQCC010000220.1:0-2165 GCF_035634895.1 Actinophytocola sp.
CTGCGAGCCGTCGCCGACGGTCACGCCCGGCAGGCCGACGTCTTCCACACCTGCCACACCCTGGCCGGCTGGAGCGAGCGACACCGCGAGGACCTCGCTCCGGTGGTCGAGCGCTACGGCGAGCAGGACGACGTCGACGAACCCGAGCGACTACGTGCCGAGGCCGTGACCAGCACCCGCGAGGGCGAGATCGGGCTCCTGCGCGATCTCCAGGACCTGCACCTGCTCGCCACCCTGGTGCACAGCACCTGGACCGTGATCGCCCAGGGCGCCCAAGGACTACGTGACCGCCAACTGCTCGAGATCGCCACCTCCAGCACCGCCGAGACCACCCGACAGCTCACCTGGCTGACCACCCGGATGAAGCAGGCCGCACCTCAAGCTCTGATCGTCGCGCCATGACCCGACGCTCGACCAGCGACCTCGTCCGACCCACCCCCCACGTGCTGCGCCAGTACGCGCTGATCGCCGACGGCGAACGCGGCGCCCTGGTAGGGCCCCGAGGCGACATCGCGTTCCTGTGCGCGCCCGCCTGGCACGACGACGCAGTGTTCTCCAGCCTGATCGGCGGACACGGCGGCTACGGCGTCAGCCCTGCCGACGACCGGTTCGTGTGGGGCGGCTACTACGAACCGGACAGCCTCATCTGGCGCAGCCGCTGGGTCTCCACCGACGCCGTGACCGAGTGCCGCGAGGCCCTCGCCTTCCCAGGCGAGCCAGAACGGGTCGTGCTGCTCCGTCGCATCGAGGCCAACCTCAACGTGGCGCACGTCCAGGTCGCCCTGGACGTGCGCGCCCAGTTCGGCGCCCGCGCGATGACCGTCGCCCGCAGCCAGGACGGAAACTGGCACGGCCACTCGGGCGACCTGAACTACCGGTGGACCGGGGCTACCGAGCACGCGCAGCTCCAGGACGGACGCCTGGTGCTCGATCTTGTCGTGCCGGCCGGCGAGTCACGCGACTTGGTCCTGGAGATCTCCCAGACCGCCCTACCCCGCCAGCTGCCGGACCCGGACCAGCTGTGGGACCGCACCGAACGGGCTTGGCGCCACGGCGTGCCAGACCTGAGCACCTCGGTGGCCACCGGCGAGTCCCGGCATTCCTACGCCGTGCTCCGTGGCTTGACCGGCAGTACCGGCGCCATGGTGGCCGCCGCCACCACCTCGCTCCCCGAGCGCGCCGACCAAGGACGCAACTACGACTACCGCTACGCCTGGATCCGCGACCAGTGCTACGCCGGGCAAGCGGCCGCCGCCATCGGCGACCACACCCTCCTCGATGGTGCGGTCCGGTTCGTGTCCGAACGGGTCCTGACAGACGGACCAGACCTGCGCCCGGCCTACACCGCCGCCGGCGGACCGGTCCCTGACCAGAGAAACGTTCCCCTGCCCGGATACCCCGGCGCACCTGTGCGGACCGGCAACTGGGTCAACAAGCAGTTCCAGCTCGACGCACTCGGTGAAGCGCTGCTGCTCCTCGCGGCCGCGGATGGCCGCGGCCGACTCACCGACGACGGCCGCAAGGCGGTCACGACCCTGGTCGCGGCGATCGGGAAACGAAAGGACGAACCCGACGCTGGCATCTGGGAGATCGACGACCGCCGCTGGGCCCACTCACGACTCATGTGCGCCGCCGGGCTCCGCGCCGCGGCCCCCTCCAGTGCCGCGAACACGGGAGACACCGAGTCCTGGCGCAGACAGGCCGACGAGCTGGTCGCCTCGGTGAACCGGGACTGTGGCCACCCCACCGGCCGGTGGCAACGCTCCCCCGGCGACGACGCCGTCGACGCCGCCCTCCTGCTGCCCGCGATCCGCGGAGCGGTCGCTCCCGACGACCCTCACAACCTCTCCACCGTCACCGCGGTCCTCGAGGACCTGACCGACGACGGCTACGTGTACCGGTTCCGCCAGCGCCCCGACCGGCCCCTGCACGAAGCCGAGGGCGCCTTCGTCCTGTGCGGGTTCCTCATGTCCCTGGCCCAGTTGAAGCTGGGCCGACGCGAGGACGCCCTGCGCTGGTTCGAACGTAACCGCGCCGCCCTCGGACCGCCCGGGCTGTTCGCCGAGGAGTACGACGTCGTGCAACGCCAGCTTCGCGGCAACCTTCCCCAGGCATTCGTCCACGCCCTGTTGCTGGAGAGCGCCCACCGTCTTGGGGAGGCCGGG
>NZ_DASQCC010000221.1:0-92721 GCF_035634895.1 Actinophytocola sp.
ACCTCGAAGGCGGTCGTGGCGCCCATGCTGTGCCCGAACAGGGCCAGCGGCCGGTCACCGGGCACGGTGGCCAGCAGCACCTCGGTCACCGCGTCGGCCAGTTCCTCCACAGTGGACACCATGGGGTCGAGGAGCCGGTCCTGCCGCCCCGGGTACTGGATCGCCAGCACCTCCACGTTCGGCGCGAGCTCCCGGGACACCGGGAAGAAGTAGCTGGCCGACCCGCCGGCGTACGGCAGGCAGACGAGCGTCGCCCGCGCCGACGGCGACGGGTGGTAGCGCCGGATCCACTGGTCACCCGCGCGCACTACCTTCTCCCGCTGGCCCACGGTGGTGCCCTCCCGCGTTGTCGGGGACTCAGGTTCCGCGCAGGCTAACCGGGCGGAGCCATAGTTTTCCCCCAAGGTTCGGAGGGCGTGATATAGGTCCTCGCCCCACGGCACGACATCCGTTGCGGGCAAGGACTTATAGCCAATGTAGAGAGTGCGCCACCACGCTGGGGCCGTCGTCCAGTCGACCGACCGGGAGGGTTGATGCGCGGACCCACCGTGCCCGAGTTGTTCGCGGCACAGGTTTCCCGTACACCGGACGCCATTGCCGTGATCTCTGGTGGGACCGGCCTGACCTTCGCGGAGGTGGACACCGGCGCGGCACGGCTGGCCGCCCGGCTCGCCGAGGACGGAGCCGGGCCTGGCGAGGTGGTGGCGCTGCACCTGGACCGTGGCCCCGCGATGGTGACCGGCCTGCTCGCCGTGCTGCGGACCGGGGCGGCCTTCGTACCGCTGGACGTCGCCTACCCGGCCGAGCGGCTGCGGTGGATGCTGGAGGACGCCGGTGCCGGGCTGGTGGTGTCGGACTCCCCGCTGCCCGGCGATTTCGGGGACCTCGTGGTGGTACCGGCCGACGCCGGGAACGCGGATCCGGCGCGACCGCGCCGGGTCCGCGAGATCGCCCCGGCGTCCGCCGCATACCTCATGTACACCTCGGGATCGACCGGACCGCCCAAGGGCGTCGTCGTCGAACACCGCCAGCTGGCGCACATGTGCGCGGCCTGGGCCGAGGTGTACGGCCTGGGCGAACGGCCCCAGCGGTTCGTGTCCGTCACCGGTTTCGGCACCGACCTGTTCATCGCCGACTTCGCCAGGTCCGCGCTGCGCGGCGGGACGATGGTCATCGCACCGAGGGAGGCGGTCACGGACCCGGCGCTGTTGCTCGACCTCGTCGAGCGCACCGGTGCGACCGCACTGGAGATGCTGCCGTCGTTGGCCAGGGCGCTCGGCCGGGAAGCAGTGCGACGTGGTGGCATGCCACCGTTGGACCTGCTGTCGGTCGGCTCGGAGACCTGGCCGGCCCAGGACGGCAGGGAACTGCTGGCCCTGCTCGACCGGGACACCCGGCTGGTGAACGCGTACGGCGCCACCGAGACCACAGTGGACTCCTGCCTGTTCCGCCTGGAGCCGGGCGAGGCGGAACAGGCATGGCGGGATGCCGCGTCCGTGCCGATCGGCCGGCCCGTCCCGGGCACCGCCGTGCACGTGCTCGACGATCGCATGGAGCCGGTCACGGTAGGGGAGTTGTACGTCGGCGGCGACGGTGTCGCACGTGGCTATCATCGACGGCCGGGCCTGACCGCGTCGCGTTTCCTGCCCGATCCGTTCGCGCCCGGCCGGACCCTGTACCGCACCGGGGACCTGGTCCGGCGACGGGCCGACGGCGTGCTGGAACACCTGGGACGGACCGACGACCAGGTCAAGGTCCGGGGTTTCCGGATCGAGCCCGCCGAGATCGAAGGCCTGCTGGTACGGCATCCCGCGGTGGACCGGGCGGTGGTGGCGGCACCGGGGGAGCCGGGGCGCCGAAGACTGGTCGGCTACGTCGTCGCGGCCGGGGAGCGAACACCGACGGTCGACGAGCTCCGGGACTTCCTCGCCGCCCGGCTCCCCGACCACATGGTGCCGACGGCGTTCGTCGCTCTGGAGCGGTTTCCGACGCTGCCAGACGGAAAGGTCGACCGGCGGGCGCTCCCCGCACCGCCGCTGGTGACCAACGGCACCGCGCCGCGCACCGAGGCGGAACGGGTACTGGCCGAGATCTGGCGCGAGGTGCTCGAGGTCGAGCGGGTGGGGGTCGACGACAACTTCTTCGACCTCGGCGGGGACTCCATCCTCGGCATCCAGGTCGCCGCACTGGCCAGGGCGCGGCTGGGGCTCGCGTTGCCGCACCGGGCCCTGTTCGACCGGCCGACCGTGGCACAGCTCGCGGCGTCACCGGCGGTCCCGGCCGCCGAGGTGGCGGTACGCGCCGGCGGACCGGATGATCGCCACCCCCTGTCGCCGGCGCAGCGGCGGCTCTGGTTCCTCCACGAGCACGCGCCCGGTTCGGAGTACAACCTCCCCAAGGCCCTGCGGTTCGCCGGCGAGCTGGACGTGCGGGCGCTGCGGCTGGCGTTGACCGCGTTGGTGGAACGGCACGAGATCCTCCGCACGAGCTTCCCGGTCCACCAGGACGAGCCGGTGCAGCTGGTGTGGCGACCCGCCCCGGTCGACCTCGAGCTGACCGACCTGTCCGCGAGCCCCGACCCGCACGCGGACCTCGACACGCTGCTGCACGCCGAGGCAGCCGTCGTCTTCGACCTGGCGCGACGACCACCGCTGCGGCTCGTGCTGGCCAGGCTGGGGCCGAGGGAGCACGTGCTGGTGCTGAACATGCACCACCTGTTGACCGACGACTGGTCCAACGAGATCCTCCTCTCGGAGCTGGCGGAGCACTACCGCGCCGAGGTCTCGCACGAGTCGGCCCGGCTGGCGCCGCTGCCCCTGCGGTACACGGATTTCGCGCGCTGGCAACGACAACGGCTCACTCCCGAGGCCGAGGAACGGCAGTTGTCCTTCTGGCGCAACCGGCTCTCAGGACTGCGGCCATTCGCGCTGCCGGCGGACCGGGCCCGGCCCGCCCGCCGGTCGACGGCGGGCGCCGCCCACGAGATCCACCTCGCACCGGGGGCGACCGCGCATCTGGTCGAGTTCGCCAGGACACGGCGGGTCACCCTGTTCACCACCCTGGTCGCGGCGTGCCAACTGGTGCACTCCCGGATCGCCGGCGACCCCGACGTGGCGATCGGGACCGTGCAGGCGGGGCGCGAGCAGACCGAGTTCGCCGACGTGGCCGGGTTCTTCGTGGACACCCTGGTGATCAGGTCCACCGTGGACGAGGAGCTGAGCTTCGCCGGCCTGCTGGGCCACGTACGGGAGACCGTGCTGGAGGCGATCGACCACGCGGAGCTGACGTTCGAGCGGGTGGTCAGGGCGCTGGCGCCGGAACGCGATCTCACCGGCCTGCCGCTGGTGCGCACGATGGTGGTGCTGCAGAACGCCCCCGCGCGGCGCAGGGACTTCCCCGGCCTGTCCACCGAGGAGGTGGAGATGCCGATGATCACCGCGAACTTCGACCTCACCACCGAGTTCCGCCTGGTCGGCGACCGGCTGCGGGTCCTGGTCAACTACAGCACCGAGCTCTACGACCGGACCACCGTGGAGCGCTACGCCGACCAGCTGGCCGACGTGCTCTCGACCGTCGTCAGCGAGCCGGACCGGCCACTGCGGACGATGCCCCTGACGGTGTCACCGACGATGCCGCCGGCGGCCGCCGAGGCCACCGAGGAGTGCGGGCTGCCGCTGGCCCCGGCCCTGTTCGCCGAGATCGTCCGGCGGCACGGCGCCGAGGTGGCGGTGGTGGCCGGTGCGGTCGAGCTGACCTACCGGGAGCTGTCCGAACGCGTCGAGGCCCTGGCCGACCGGCTGGCCGAACACGGCGTGGGCATCGAGTCGCTGGTGGGTGTCTGCCTGCCGCGCGGGGTCGACCTGGTGGTCAGCCTGCTGGCGGTGCTCCGGGCGGGCGGGACGTTGTTGCCGATCGACCCGGAGCACCCCCGCCAGCGCATCGCCGCTCTGCTGAACGACTCCGGCGCGATGGCGGTGGTCACCGACTCCACCGGGGCGGACCGGCTGCCCGACCGGACGCGGGTGATCCGGGTGGACGGCGACCATCCGGTCGCGCCGAAGCGCCGCGACGTCACCCCCTGGCCGGACAACCTGGTCTACGTCGAGTACACGTCGGGCTCCACCGGGGCGCCGAAGGCGGTGATGATCCGGCACGAATCGCTGGTCAACTGCGTCCGGAACCTGCACGCGGACGTCGGGCTGGGTCCGGGTTCGCGAATGTTGCTGCATTCGCCGATCACCTTCGACCTCGGCCTGATGCAGGTGCTGATGCCGTTGTTGTCCGGGGCGGCCGTCTGCCTGGGCGAGGCGGGGGAGCGGGACGGCACGCTGACCCTCGCCGAGCAGATCCGCCGGGACCGGGTCACCTTCCTCGGGCTGCCGCCGGCTCTCCTGTCCACCGTGGATCCCGAGTCGGTGTCCGGGCTGGAGCTGGTGTTCGTCGGCGGTGAGCTCTGCCCGGTCGACCTCGCCCGCGAGTGGCTGCCGCACACGGCTTTCGGCAACCTCTACGGACCGGCCGAGACCACCATGCACGCCACCGGTCTGGTACTGCCCCGAGCCGCCGAGCCGGGACGTGGCGCGTCGGTGCCGATCGGCACGCCCATCGACGGCAACCGCGCCTATGTGCTGGACCGGTACCTGCGGCCGGTGCCGCCGGGTGTCGACGGCGAGCTGTACGTCGGTGGCGCCGGCGTGGGCCGCGGGTATCTCGGGCGCCCCGGGCTGACCGCCGACCGGTTCGTCGCCGACCCCTACGGCCCGCCCGGCGCGCGGATGTACCGCACCGGTGACCTGGCCCGTCGCCTCGCCGACGGCCTGCTGGAGTTCCGGGGCCGGGTCGACCGCCAGGTCAAGGCACGCGGGTTCCGGGTGGAGCCGGCCGAGATCGAGGCCGTGCTGGCCCGTCACCCCCGGATCGCCGAGGCGGTGGTCACCGCCGACCGCGGCGGGCGCCTGATCGCCTACGTGGTCCCGGCGGACGCCACCGTGGCGCCGCCGGCCGAGGTACTACGCACGCACGCCGCCGACATCCTGCCGGGCTTCATGGTGCCGTCGGTGTTCGTCGTCCTCGACGCGTTGCCGCTGACGTCGCACGGAAAGGTCGACGTGCGGGCCCTACCGGTGCCGCGGGCGCGGCCCGGGACGGAGTACCGCGCCCCGCGTACCCACGCAGAAACCGTTCTCGCACGGGTGTTCCGCGAGGTGCTCAAGGTGGAGCGGGTCGGCGTCGACGACAACTTCTTCGCCCTCGGCGGCGACTCGATCCTCAGCATCCGGGTGGCGGCGGCCGCCACCCGGGCCGGTCTGCGGCTGACCTCGCGGGCGGTGTTCGAACGGCAGACGGTGGCCGGTCTGGCGGCCGGTCTCTCCGCCGAGGGCGTCCCGGAGGGGGCCGACGACGAACGCGCCTGGGGCGAGGTGGAGCTGACCCCGATCCAGCGGTGGTTCCTCGACCACTTCACCGTTCACCCGGAACAGTTCACGATGTCCCGGTTCCTCGAGCTCGTGCCCGGGGTGGAGCGGGAGGTCGTCCGCACGGCGGTCCTGGCGTTGGTCGAGCACCACGACGCCCTGCGCATCCGGGTCACCCGGCAGGACGGTGCGTGGCGGCAGCACCTGCCCGAGGTCGAGACCGGAGTCGTGTTCCGCGGTCACGACCTGTCCGGCCTGTCCGACCTGTCCGGCGTGGACGACGTGGACGCGGAGATCGGTCGCCGGGTGGCCGCCGCCCGCGCGGAGCTCGATCTCGCCCGCGGGCCGCTGCTGCGCGCGGACCACTTCGAGCTCGGCGCCGGCCGGCCGGCCAGGCTCATGCTGACCGTGCACCACTTCGTCGTCGACGGTGTCTCCTGGCGCATCCTGCTGAACGATCTCCGCACCGCCTGCGCCCAGGCCGGTCGCGGAAAGCCGGTCGACCTCGGGCGGAAGACGACGTCGTTCCGGCGCTGGTCCCGGCTGTTGCGCGAACAGGTGGTGGCCGGCGCGCTCGACCACGAGCTGGCGTACTGGACCAGCGTGCACGAGCGGATCGTGCCGCCGCTTCCGCTGGACGGCTCCGGCGTGGCCGGGCCGGCCGAGACCCTCGACGTCCGGTTGACCGCCGAGGAGACCACCGCGTTGCTGCGTCAGGTGCCCGGTGTCTACCGCACCCAGGCCAACGACGTACTGCTGAGCGCGCTGTCGGTGGCGGTGGCCGACTGGACGGGGCACGACAGCGTGCTGGTCAACCTGGAGAGCCACGGCAGGGACCAGCTCGCCGGCCAGGCGGACCCGTCCCTGACCGTCGGCTGGTTCACCACGCAGTTCCCGGTGGTGGTCGACCTGCCGGACACCAGGGACTGGCGAGTGGTGCTGCGGTCTGTCAAGGAACAGCTGCGGGCGATCCCCGGCCGTGGGCACGGATACGACGCGCTGCGCCACCTGGCCGGCACCGGCGCACTCGACGGCGGGCACCGCGCGGAGATCAACGTCAACTATCTCGGCCGGTTCGCCGACTCCGCCAACGAGCTGTACCTGCGTGAGCTGCCGGTCGCCGACGGCGCACATCCCGACGAGGTGCGGCCGTTCCCGTTGGAGCTCACGGCGGTCGTGGTCGCCGGGGAGCTGGTGCTGCACTGGGACTACTGCCCGGGCACCGTGACCACGCCGACCGTCCGCCGGCTGGCCGAGCACACCGCGGCCGCGCTGCGCGGAATCATCGCGCACTGCCTCGCCGAGGGAGCGGGTGGCCGCACCCCGTCGGACTTCCCGCTCGCCGGCCTCGATCAGGCCGCGGTGGACCGGCTGGTCGGCGACGGGCGGGCGGTGCGGGACGTGTACCGCCTCACCCCCATACAGGCCGGGATGCTGTTCCACACGCTGGCTGGTGGTGCCGAGGACGTCTACGCCCGCCGGATGGACATGATCGTCGACGGAGTGACCGACCTGGACGCGTTCGTCCGGGCGTGGCAGCTGGTGGTCGGTGCGGCACCCGCGCTCCGCAGCACGGTGCACTGGGCCGGCCTGCCCGAGCCGGTTCAGGTGGTGCACCACGCCACGACGCTGCCGGTGACCCGGTACGACTGGCGTGCGCTCTCCGCGGAGCGGCGCGCGGAGATGGTGCGGCAGCTGCGGGAACGCGAGGCGGCCGACGGCATGGACCTCGCCGCCGAGCCGCCGATCCGGGTGGCCGTCGCGCTCCTGCCGCACCGACAGGTGCAGGTGCTGCTGACCACGCACCACCTGTTCATCGACGGCTGGAGCATCGCCAGACTGCTCTCCGGCGTCGCGGCCCGCACGGTGGCGTTGAGCCGGGGCGAAACCCCCGACCTGCCGCCCCAGCGGCCGTTTCGCGACTACTGCGACTGGCTCGCGGCGCAGGACCACGACGCCGCGGCGGCCTACTGGGCAACGGTGCTCGCCGGTCTGTGCGAGCCGACGCCGCTGCCGTTCGACCGCGGGCCGGCGCCGGGCCACCGCACCCGCGCGGTCAGGAAGCGGACGCTGCGCCTGACCGAGGAGGAGAGCGCCGAGCTGCGGCGGTTCGCCGGCCGGCACCGGGTCACCACCCACACGATCGTGCAGGCGGCCTGGGGGCTGTTGCTGTCCCGGCACAGCGGCGCGCGGCGGGAGGTGGTCTTCGGCACCACCGTCTCGCTCCGCCCGCCGGAGCTGCCCGGTGCCGAGACGATCTTCGGCCCGCTGATCAACGTCCTCCCGGTGCGGCTCACCGTCGACGAGGACGTCACGGTGCTCGACTGGCTCGCGGAGATCCAGGACAGGCAGCTGGCGGCCCACGAGTACGCCTTCTACCCGGCCACGCAGGAACAGCGGCTCACGGAGATCCCGCCCGGGGTGAACCTGTTCGACAGCACGATCGCCTTCGAGAACTACGTCGAGGACCCGTTCGCCGTCGGCGAGAACGGACCGAGAGTGGTCGCGGTCGAGGGCGACGAGACGACCAACTTCCCGCTCGGGCTGGTCGTCCTGCCCGAGCCGGCCCTGTGCTTCGAGCTGGTCTACGACGTCGAGCTGTTCGACGACGTCACGGCGGAGCGGTTGTGCGCCCGCCTGGCCACCGTGTTGTCCGCGCTGGTCGGCGCGCCGGAACAGCCGCTGGGCAGGGTCGGCGTACTGCCGCGCGCGGAGCTCGACCTGCTCGACAGCTGGGGTCGCCCGGCGACGCGACCCGCCTCGCCGAGGACCGCCGTCGAGCTGTTCGCCGAACAGGTCCGCCTGGCGCCGGACGCGGTGGCCGTCTCGGCCGGCACCGAGCTCACCTTCCGCGCGCTGGACGAACGGTCCGGCCGGCTGGCGCACCGGCTCGGTGAGCTGGGTATCGGCGCGGAGTCGGTGGTGGGGATCTGCCTCGACCGTGGGCCGGCCTCGATCACCGCCGTGCTGGCCGTGCTCAGGGCCGGTGGTGCCTGCCTGCCGATGGACCCGGGGCAGCCGGCGGAACGGCTGCGGTGGCTGACCGGGGACGCCGGTGCCGCCCTGGTGCTGACCGACCGCGCCTCGGCCGGCCGGTTCTCGCCGGTCGGCGTGCCGGAACTGCGGGTGGACCTACCGGGGCCGGACCGCGGTCCGGTGCTCGACCGCCCGTCCCGGCCGGACGACGCGGCCTTCCTGATCTACACGTCGGGGACCACCGGCCGGCCCAAGGGCGTGGTACTGCCACACCGCGGCCTGGCCGCTCTCCCGGCCGCCCTCGGCCCGGCGCTCGGCGTGGGCCGGGGCAGCCGGGTGCTGCACTGGCTGTCCCCGGCCTTCGACGCCTCGGTCTTCGAGCTGCTCACCGGACTGTTCACCGGGGCGACCCAGGTGCTCGCGCCGCAGGGTCTTCCGGTCACCGGTCTGGCGGACGTGGTCGCGGCGAACGGGGTGACCCATATGACGTTGGTGCCGTCGGTGCTCGCGGTGCTGCCCGCCGGCTCGTTGCCGCCGGGGATCACCATCGTCTGCGGCGGCGAGGCGCTCCCGGCCGAGCTGGCGGCCGGCTGGTCGGCCGGACGTCGGCTGTTCAACTCCTACGGGCCGACCGAGGGCACGATCTGCGCGACCATGAGCCCCGCTCTGTCCGGAGTGGACGCCCCGGCGATCGGCGGCCCCGTGGCCGGCATGGTGGTGCGCCTGCTGGATCCGTGGCTGCGACCGGTTCCGGTCGGTGCCGTCGGCGAGATCCACCTCGGTGGGCAGCGGCTCGCCCGCGGCTACCACGCCCGGCCGGGCCTGACCGCGGCGAGCTTCGTGCCCGATCCGTTCGGCGCGCCGGGGGAACGGCTCTACCGCACGGGGGACCTCGCCCGCTGGTCGGCCGACGGGTCGCTGTACTTCGCCGGCCGCGCGGACGGCCAGGTGAAGGTGCGCGGGGTCCGGATCGAGCCCGGTGAGGTGGAAGCGGCGTTGCTGCGCCACCCCGGCGTCCGTGCGGCGGCGGTCACCGCCACGGGTTCCGGGGCGGCACGCAGGCTGGTGGCCTGGACCGTGCCGCACGAACGACCGGGCCCGTCCGCCGGCGAGCTGCGCGACCACCTGGCCGCGATCCTGCCGGAACAGCTGGTGCCCGCCGAGTTCGGCACGCTCGACCGGATGCCGGTGACCTCGCGCGGCAAGATCGACCGGGCGCGGCTGCCCGCCACCGCCCTCGCTCCCGGTGCCGAGTACCTGGCGCCCCGTACCGACAGCGAACGACTGGTGGCACGGGCCTGGGCCGAGGTGCTCGGCCGCACGGAGATCGGGATCAGGGAGCGGTTCTTCGAAGCGGGCGGTTCGTCGCTGACGCTGGTCCAGCTGGCCGGCGAGTTCGCCAGGCTCGGCCGGCCCGAGCTGCCGGTGGCGGTGCTGCTCGACCATCCGACCATCGAGGCGATGGCCGGCCGGATCGGCCCGGGGACCCGGGCGACCGCGGACCACGAGCTGTGAGGCGGCGATGAACCCCAACGGGACGGCAGCCGAGCCGATAGCCGTCGTCGGGGCGGCGTTCGCGCTGCCGGGCGGCCTGCGCACCTTCGACGCGCTGCACGGCGCGTTGTCCGCCGGGCTGGACGCGATCCGCCCGCCGGCGAGGGAGCGTGTGGTCAACGCGGGCGGACGGTCCGACGTGGACTACGTCTCGCTCGGCTACCTCGACCGGGTCGACCTGTTCGACCACGGGTTCTTCGGTCTGTCCCTCGGGGAGAGCGAGCTGGTGGACCCGCACCAGCGGATGAGCCTGCAGCTGGTGCACGAGGCGCTCGAGCACGCCGGTTACGCGCCGTCCCGCCTGCGGGGCTCGGACACCGCGGTCGTGGTCAGCGCCCCGACCCCGTCCTACGCCGGTCTGTACACCGGCGAGGACTCCCGGCAGATCCTCGGTTCCCTACCGGCGGCCGCCGCGGCCCGGATCGCCCACGTCTTCGACTTCACCGGGCCCGCGCTGGTGGTGGACACCGCCTGCAGCGGCAGCCTGACCGCGGTCGCGCTGGCCGTGGCCCAGCTGCGGTCGGGCCGGGCCGGGCTGGCCGTCTGCGGCGGCTTCAGCGTGGAGTCGGTGCTGGTGCCCGAAGAGGGGCACGACCCGGTGCCGGGGGTCATGTCCGCGGCCGGCGTGTGCCGTCCGTTCGACGCGGCCGCCGACGGCACGGTCGGTGGCGAGGGCGGCGGATTCGTCGTGTTGAAGCGGCTTTCGGCTGCCCTGGCCGACCAGGACAACGTCATCGCGGTGCTCCGCGGCGTCGCGGTCAACCAGAACGGCGCCAGGGCGGTTGGCATGAGCGCGCCGAGCTCGTCCGCCCAGGCCGAGGTGATCCGCGCGGCCCACGGCGAGGCGGGAGTCGCGCCGGAGACCATCGGTTACGTCGAGGGCCACGGGTCGGCCACGCCGCTCGGTGACGTGATCGAGGTGGCCGGGCTGGCCGAGGCGTTCCCCGGCGGTGTGCCGGCGATCGGTTCGGTGAAGGCGAACTTCGGCCACCTCGACCATGCCGCCGGGATCGCCGGTCTGCTCAGGGTGATCTCCGCGCTGCGCCACGGAACCCGTTACCCCACAGTGCACTTCGACCGGCTCAACCCGTCCTTCTCGGTGCCGGTCGAGGTGCTGACGAAACCGGTCGGATGGCCGGACGGGGAGCAACCACGACGGGCCGGGCTCAGCTCCTTCGGCATCACCGGGACCAACGTGCACGCGGTCCTGGAACACGTGCCGCCCGAGCGCACCGGAGCCGACGACGGCGAGCCACGCCTGGTGACCGTGTCGGCGAAGACCCGGACCGCCCTCGGCGAGTACCTGCGGGTGCTCGCGGACTTCACCGAGCGCACCGAGCACTCGCTGGCACAGGTCGCCGCGACCCTGAACGAGGGACGCGACGACCACCCGTATCGGCGCGCCTTCGTCGTGCCGGGTCTCGACGAGCTCACCACCGCGCTGCGCCTGGCAACGCCGCCGGACCGGCCGGCGCCCGCGGGAGCACCCGTGGTGCTGCTGTTCTCCGGTGACGGCGAGCACTGGACGCGGCAGTGGGAGCTGTACCAGTTGGTGCGCTCACTCGGACTGGACGACACGAGGATGGTCGGCAGCGGCATCGGCAACCTGGCCGTGCGGCTGGCCCGTGGCCGGACCACCCCGGCCGAGGCCGAGGCGGCGGCGGCCGGGATGTCGGCGGAGATCAACGCCGAGGGCCTGCGCCGGGCGGTGCGCGGGTTCGTCGCCGACGGCGCGGTGCTGCTGGAGATGGGCGCGGACGGGGTGCTCTCCCGCGAGGTCGCGGCCCTGGCGCCGGACCTGCCGGTCGTGCGGCTGCTCGGCGGCGGTGGACCGGTCGCGGCACTGGCCGAGCTGTACGAGCTCGGGGTGGACATCGACTGGTCCGCCCACCATGCCGCCGGCCGGCCACCGAGGATCGAGGCACCGACCTACCCGTTCGAGCAGGTGTCCTGCTGGGTCAGGGGTACCGAGCCGGCCGGGGAACCGGGGCAGGTGACCGGCGGTGTCGAGCAGGCCGTGACGGCGGTGTGGACCAGGGTGCTCAAGGCCACCGGCATCGGACCGGAGTCCGACTACTTCGACCTCGGCGGCACCTCGATCGCCGGGATCAGCCTGATCCGCGAGCTGGAGGCCGAACTGGGGGTCCGGATCGGCTTCACCGAGCTGTACGAGCACCGAACGGTCCGCGCGCTGGCGGCACTGATCGCCCGGCGCCAGGGGGCGGGTGCCGATGCCGGCGCTGGTGTCGAGGACTGGACCGTCCCGGTGCTGCCCCGCGGGGGACCGCTGCCGATCTCGGCCGGGCAGGAGCAGCTGTGGTATCTCGACCAGCTGCGACCGGGGACGGCGCTCTACAACATCCCGGTCGACCTGCGCTACCACGGCCCGCTGGACCGGGAGGCGTTGCGGGGCGCGCTCGCCGACCTGTCGATCCGGCACGAGGTCATGCGGACCAGGATCGTCGCCGACGAGAACGGCCGTCCGTACGTGCTGGCCGACCTGCCGCCGCTGGAGCTGCGGACCGTGGACCTGACCTCGGCCGGGGAAGCGGAGCTGCGGGAGGCCGTGCGGGTGGAGGGGAGCCGGCCGTTCGACCTCGCCGCCGGCCCGCTGGCGCGCGCCGTGCTGTTCGTGCTGGCCGACGGTGACGACCAGAAGGGCGACAACCAGGAGGGGGACAACGAGGCTGGCGACGACCGGACTGGCGACCACCAGCTCGTCTGCACCTTCCACCACATCGCCTTCGACGGCTGGGCACCCAAGCCCTTCTTCCGTGACCTCGCCGAGCTCTACGCCGCCAGGGTCGAAGGCAGGGCGCCAGTGCTGCCCGAGCTGCCGATCCAGTACGCGGACTTCGCCGGCTGGCAACGCACCTGGCTCGACGACCGGCGCCGCACACGGGCACTCGAGTACTGGCGCGGGGAGCTGGCCGGCGTGCCCCGCCAGGAGCTGCCGCTCGACCGGCCGAGGCCGGCCGTCGGGTCACACGCGGGCGCCCTGTTCGGGTTCACCCTGACACTCGAGCACGCCGAGCGCCTGCGTGAGTTCAGCGCGGCGGCCGGCGTGACCACGTTCGTCACCATGCTCGCGGTGTTCGACGTACTGATGTACCGGTGGGCCGGGCACGGGGACGTGGTGGTCGGCGCGGCGACGACGGGACGGGTCAACCCGCTGACCCACGAGCTGATCGGGTACTTCAACAACCTGCTGCCGTTCCGCACCCGGCTCGACGGCGGGGTCGACTTCCGGGAGGTCGTCCGGCGGTGCGCACGGACCGTCGCGGGCGTGCTCGACCACGAGGAGCTGCCCTTCTCCGACATCGTGGCCGACCTCGGCCAGGAGCGGGATCCGGCGCGCCACCCGCTCTTCACCGTGTGCTACACCCACCAGAACACCGAGACGCACTCCGCCGATCTGCCGGGACTGCGGGCCAACCCGCCGGAGGAGGGCGGCTACGGCATCGCCGACGGCACGTCGAAGTTCGACCTCACCCTCGGGCTGTCCGATCAGGACGGTGGGCCGATGCGCTGCTACCTCGAGTACGCCACCGACCTGTTCGACGAGTCCACCATGCGCGCGGTGTCCGCGCTCTACCAGCGGATCGTCGTCGAGGTGCTGGACCACCCCGATCGGCGGCTGAACGAGCTGGCCCGCGACGCCGGTCGACCGGTTCCCGAACCGACCGGCGTGCCGACGCCGGCGGCGGTCACCGGCGCTCTGGTGCACGACCTCGTGCTGCGGCACGCCCTGCGGCGACCGGACCACCCCGCTGTCGTGGACCACGACGGGGTCCACAGCTACGGCGAGATCGTCGACGCGGCCGCCGCGCTGTCCCGCCGGCTGGTCGCCGCGGGTGCCGGACCGGGGACCGTGGTCCCGGTGGTGGTCGGCCGGGGAGCCGGGCTGGTCGTCGCGTGGCTCGGCGTGCTGGGTGCGGGAGCCGCGTTCGCGCCCGTCGACCCCGCCGTGCCCGCGGCGCGGCGGAACTGGATCGTCGAGTCGCTCGCCGCCGCGGTCGTGGTCGCCGATCGTGCGCTCGACGCCGGGGCACGCCCGGTGCTGAACCCGTACGCCCCGGACGGGGGACCGCCGGAGTTCCCCGGCCGGCCGACCGGTCGCGATCTCGCCTACGTGGCGCACACCTCCGGATCCACCGGCCGTCCGCACGGCTGCGACATCGAGCACAGTAGCCTGCTGAACCTGGTGTCCCGGTATGGCAGCGAATTCGGACTGTCCGAAAGCGACCGGGTGGCGCAGTTCTTCGCCCCCGCCTTCGACGGCGCCATCATGGAGGTGCTGCCCGCACTGGTGCACGGGGCCACCCTGCACGTCGTCGCGGACGTGCTGAGCACGCCCGCCGAGCTGGTCCGCTCGCTGAACGAGGACGGCATCCACGTGGCGGCGATGCCGACGGCGTTGGCGGAGCTGTTGCTCGCCGAACGACCGCACCTGCCGGGGTTGCGGGTGCTCGCCGCGGGTGGCGACCGGCTTCGCTCCCGGCCGCCTGCCGGTGCCCCGTACCGCATGCTGAACCTCTATGGTCCGACCGAGTGCACGGTGGTCACGCTGTGCGGGCCGGTTGCCCCGGACGGCACGGAGCTACCGGACCTCGGCCGGCCCGTCGCCGGGACCACCGCCCACGTGCTCGACCCCGACGGGCGACCGGCGGCGGCCGGGGCGCTGGGGGAGTTGTACCTCGGCGGTGTCCAGGTGGCCCGCGGCTACCACCGGCTGCCCGCGCTCACGGCCGCCCGCTTCGTACCGGACCCGTTCGGCGCGCCCGGCAGTCGGTTGTACCGCACCGGTGACCTCGTCTCGCTCCGCCGGGACGGCACGATCGCCTTCCACGGCCGGCTCGACCAGCAGGTGTCCATCCGCGGGCACCGGGTGGAACCGGCCGAGGTGGAACGCGTGCTCACCGCCCAGCCTGGAGTGCGCGAGTCGGCGGTCCTCGCCGAGCGAGGCGACGCCGGCGTGCCGCGGCTGGTGGCCCACGTCGCCGGTGACCGGCTGCCCGACGAGCCGCGGCTGCGCGCCGCGCTCGGCGCGCAACTGCCGCCCTACCTCGTGCCGGCCCGGATCGTCCGGCACCGGGAGTTGCCGAGGACTGTCAACGGAAAAGTCGATCGCACCGCGCTGGACGGCGAAGAGGGAGACTCGATGAGCAAGCCCACCGACACCGAGCGGGTTCTGCACGGGATCTGGGCCGAGCTGCTCGACCGCGAATCCATCGGCCCCGACGAGGACTTCTTCCGGATCGGCGGCGACTCCATCCTGAGCGTGGGCGTCGCGGCGCGGGCCGCACGAGCCGGGGTGACGATCACCGCGCAGGACGTGCTGCGCCACCCGACCCTCCGGGGGCTGGCCGCGGCCGCGACCCCCGCCGAGACACCGACCGCCGACACACCGATCGGACCTGCCGTGGACGACGGGCCGATCCCGCTCAGCCCGCTCATGCTGGGCCTGCTGGACGCGGCCGAACGGGTCGCCCCTGGCGCGCCCGACTTCGTGGTGACGGAGGTCCTGGAGGCCGCGCCGAGTGTGCGCCCCGACCGACTGCGGGCCGCCTTCGCCGAGCTCGTCCGGCTGCAGGAGCCGCTGCGGTACCGGCTGCGCCGCAATCGCCTCGGCTGGCGGCTCGAGCTGTCCGATGCCGGCTCGGACTCCATCGTGGACACCCGGGTGCTGCCGCCGATGAGCGAGGAGGAGGAGCTGGCGCTGCTCGCCGCGGACGCCGCCGAGCTGGCCGCGGAGCTCGACCTCGGGCGCGGCCCGGTGCTGCGGGCCCGCCACTACGACCGGGGCGCCCACCGCGCCGGCCTGGTGTTGCTGGCGATCCACCACTTCATGCACGACGCGATCTCCACCGTGCCGCTGCTCGAGGACCTCAACGAGGCCCTGGCCGGCAACGCCGGTGCGGTGGCGGGACGCCCGGCCGCGTGGCGGGAGTGGACCCGCCTGATGACCCGCCTCGCACAGGACGACGAGCTCGCCGGCGAGCTCGACTACTGGACGAGCGTGCTGCGCCGGGGTGCCGCCGCGTTGCCGCCGACCGAGGACGCGGGCGGTGAGCCGGGCATCATCACCAGGGTCGTGCCCGGCGAGCGCCTCGCCCGTCTGCTCGCCGAGCCGGGACGAACCAGCCGGGAGGCCGCGCTGTGCGCCACGGCCTGCGCCTGGTCCTGGTGGCGTGGCGAACCGGGTGCCTTCCTGGGGACTGTCGGGTACGGCACGCCGAACCGCTTCCGGCCGGCGGATCGGTCCCGCTCGATCGGCTGGTTCACCAACGTGTTCCCGGTGCACCTGCCGGTCGATCCGGCGACGGGCGCCCTGGCCGCGTTGCCCGGCGTCGCCGACGTGCTGCGGTCGGTGCCGAACGACGGCGTCGGTTACGGCATGCTGCGCCGCCTGAGTCCGCCCACGCCCGCGGCCCGGGAACTGCGCTCGCTGGCCGAGCCGATGTTGTTGGTCGAGCACAAGACCAGCACGCTTCATCCGATCCGGCTCGGCGGGCCGCTGTCGATCCGCTCCGTGCCGATCCCGATGCCGTTGCCGTCGCTGCTGGCGTTGTCGCCGTTGTTGCTGTCCACCGGGGTGACCGGCGGGCAGACGGAGATCCAGCTCGTGCACAGTGGACGCGTCGACGCCAAGGAGGCGACCGTCCTCGCCGATCGGCTGGCCGAGGCCTTCGCCGAGCTGGACGCCGACACGTGACCGCACCCCTCGCGGTGCGGGCGACCGCCGACTTCCTGCCGGAACGGGTGGCCAAGGTCGTGGACCTGCCGGAGTTGGCCGAGCTGCCGGCCGACCGGCGACAGGCCTGCCTCGACCTCGGCATCGAGCAGGTCCGCGCGGACCCCCGGTACGACGCGGTGGAGCTGGCGGCGAATGCGGCGGGGAAGGTGCTCGCCGAGACCGGAGCGAGGCCGGACGCACTGGTGGTGATCGGGTCACGCGCCCCCGAGCGGCTGATGAGCTCGGAGGCCACCAGGTTGCAGGCGTTGCTCGGCCTCAGCGACGCGCTCACCTTCTCGGTCGGCGGTCTCGGCTGTGTCTCGATCACCCCCGCCCTGCTCACCGCACGTGGGTTGCTCGCCGCGGATCCCGCGTTGGACCAGGTGCTCGTGGTGCACGGCAGCCGGCCGCCCACCCCGAGGCGGTACCGGCATCCGGTCACCGTCAGCGGTGACGGCGGGCAGGCCGTGCTGCTGTCCAGAACCGGCCCGCTGCGGGTGCTCGACATGGTGCAGGCCACCAACGGTGACTACTGGGACCTGTACACGGTGCGGTTCCGGGACCTGCCCGAGGGGGACTGGCGCGAGGAGTGCGCCGACCCGCGGCGGTACTCCTTCCAGCTCGCCGTGGAGGGCCGGCTGCGGCTGCGGGAGCTGTACCGCGAACTGCTCGCCCGCAACGGGATGACCACCGCCGACGTGAACTGTCATCTCAGCCAGAACCTGTCGGCCGGGGCGTTCCGGTTCACCGAGGAGGTGCTCGGCGTCCGGCTCGCCGGCGCCTGCGCGGAGAACCTCGTGTCCTACGGCCACCTCGGGCCCAACGACATCCTGCTCAACCTGTCCACCGCCATCGCCGGCGGCGAGCTGCCGCCCGGCTCCCGGGCGGTGGTGGTCAACGCCAGCCCGGTGGCGGCCTGGAGCCTGCTGCTCGTCGAGCACGTGCGCGACGACACCGAAACGCACTACCTGTAGGAGGAACGGATGCAGACCGGGGTCGAGGCCGACGAGGTGCGCGGTCAGCTGCTCGAGTTCGTCAGCTCGCTGGTCGGTGCCGAGCCCGGCCTGGACGAGGACTACTTCGAGCGGGGCCTGTTCAACTCGCTGGCGGCGCTGGAGCTGGTGGCCTTCGTGGAGCACCGGTTCGGGATCACGGTCGCGGCGGAGGACCTCGACCTGGACAACTTCCGCACGGTGAACCGGTTGACCGCGTTCGTGCTCGGCAAGACGGCCGGCGCAGATGCGTCCCAGTGAGCTGGACGCCGCCGACTGGGACGACCGCGGGGTGCTGCCCGTCGACGTACGCGACGCCGTGGCCAAGGCCGGGTGGTTCGGCACCGACCTGCCGGCGCGGTACGGTGGCCTCGGCGGTTCCCAGGCCGATCTCGGTGAGCTGTGCGCCGAGATCGGCGCCGTGTGCAGTTCGGTCCGCGGGCTGGTCACCGTGCAGGGCATGGTGTCCGCCGCGATCGCCCGCTGGGGTACCGCCGAGCAGCGCGCGGACTGGCTGCCCGCGCTGGCGTCGGGGGAACAGCTCGCCGGTTTCGCCGCGACCGAGCCGGGGGCCGGCACCGAGCTGTCCGCTGTGGACACCCGGCTCGAGCGCGCCGGCGACGTGATCACCGTGACCGGGGAGAAACGCTGGGTCACCTTCGGCCAGGAGGCGACGGTGTTCCTGGTGCTCGGCAGGCTCGACGGCCGTGCGGCCACGGTGCTGGTGGAGGCCGAGCGTGCCGGGGTGACCACCGAACCGGTGTCCGGGCAACTCGGCCTGCGGGCCGCCATGATCGCGCACGTCACCTTCGACCGGGTGCGGGTGCCGGCCGGCAACCTGGTGGCACGGCCCGGTTTCGGGCTGTCGCACGTGGTCGCCACGGCGCTGGACCACGGCCGCTTCACCGTCGCCTGGGGCTGTGCCGGCATGGCCGCCGCCTGTGTCGCGGACACGGCGGCGCACGTCGTACGGCGACGGCAGGGCTCGGTGGCGCTCGCCGAGCACGAGTTGGTGCGGTCGATGCTGGCCGGGATGGCGGTGGACGCCACCTCGGCGCGCCAGCTGTGCCTCGCCGCGAGCCGGGCCCGGGACGCGGGGGAGCCGGGCGCGGTCGCCACCACGGTCATGGCGAAGTACGCGGCGGCGCGGGCCGCGGCGTCCTCGAGCAGGGACGCCGTGCAGCTGCTCGGGTCAGCGGGGTGCGCCGGGGACAGCCGCGCGGGCCGGTTCTTCCGCGACGCCAAGGTCATGCAGATCATCGAGGGTTCGGACCAGGTGTGCGAGCTGCACATCGCCGATCACCTGCTGCGACAGCACAGAACTGGGAGTGTGGCATGACCCGCGCGGTGAAGTGCCTGGTCTGGGATCTCGACGACACCCTGTGGCGGGGAGTCGTGCTGGAGGGGGACCGCGCGGCACCGTTCCCGCGGGCGGTCGAGACGTTGCGGGTGCTGGACGAACGCGGCATCCTGCACGCGGTCGCCAGCCGGGGTGACGAGCGCACCGCGCTCGCCCATCTGGAGTCACTCGGCCTGCGGGACCTGTTCACGGTGGTGGAGATCGGCTGGGGTGCCAAGTCCGCCTCGGTCCGCCGCGTCGCGGAGCTGCTCAACCTCGGCCTGGACAGTTTCGCCTTCGTCGACAACGACCCGGTCGAACGTGCCGAGGTCGTCACGGCGCTGCCGGCGGTGCGGGCGTACCCGGCCGAGGACGTGGGTTCGCTGCCCGGGCGCCCCGAGTTCCGGCCGGTGACCCGAACCGCGGAGTCGGCCCAGCGCAGGAAGCTGTACCAGGTGGAGGCCGGTCGGCGCGCGGCGGAACAGGAACACGCCGGCACCGCGCCGGAGTTCCTGGCCTCGCTCGGCCTGACCATGGCGCTCCGCCGGGCCACCCCCGGTGACCTGGCCAGGGCGCACGAGCTGACCGTGCGCACCAACCAGCTCAACACCACCGGCCGCACCTTCGACGAGGACGAGCTGCACGGGCTGTCGGCCACCCCGGGGCACGAGGTGCTGGTCGCCGAGCTGACCGACCGGTTCGGCCCGTACGGGATCATCGGCCTGGCCGTGACCGAGCAGGACGCGACCACCAGCACGATCAAGCTGCTGCTCACCTCCTGCCGGGTGGCCTCCCGAGGGGCGGGCGCGGCCCTGATCGAGCAGGTCGTGCGCCGCGCCCTGGCCGAGGGCCTGCGCCCGATGGCCGAGTTCGTGCCGACCGACGTCAACCGGATCATGCTGGTCACGTTGCGGTTCAGCGGTTTCGAGGTGGAGCGCGAGGAGGGGAACGGGTTGCTGTTGGCGCACCGGGGCGAACCGGTGTCCCGTTCCGGACACATCAGGGTGCTCACCGATGCCGTCCACTGACCGCCATCCACGGGAGGAAGCGGAGATGCAGAACTACGCGGTGCTCGGCGGCGGCACGATGGGCTGCGGCGTCGCGCAGTGCCTGGCCGAGGCAGGGCACACCGCGACGGTGTTCGAGCCCGCCGCCACCGCACGCGCGGCCGGGCCGGAACGCGTGCGCGCCGGGGTGCGGCTGGCACGGATGCTGCGCCGCACCGGACACGACCCGGACGAGGTGCTCGGCAGGATTCGCTGGGTCGATCGCCTGGACCAGCTCGGCTCCCCGGAGTTCGTGATCGAATGCGTGCCGGAACGGCTGCCGCTCAAGGAACACGCGCTGCGCGAGGCCGACGGGCACAGCGCCCCCGGCGCGGTGCTGGCCTCCTGCACCTCGGCGATCCCGATCGACCACCTCGCCGGCTGGGTCAGCGATCCCGGCCGGATGATCGGCACCCACTTCATGAACCCGGCCCCGCTGAAGGACACCGTCGAGGTGGCGTGCGGCCCCCGCACCTCGGCGGACACCCTGCACCGCACCACCCGGCTGCTGGCGAGCCTTGGCAAGGAGTCCATCCTGGTCGGTGACGGGCCCGGGTTCGTGTCCAACCGGGTGCTGATGCTCACCGTCAACGAGGCGGCCGCCGTGCTGGCGCAGGGCACCGCCGACGCGGCCACCGTGGACGCCGTGTTCCAGAAGTGCTTCGGGCACCCGATGGGTCCACTGCGCACGGCCGACCTGATCGGCCTTGACACGATCGTCGACACCCTGGCGGTACTGCGACGGTTCACCGGCGACCCCCGCTTCGAGCCCAGCCCCCTGCTGGCCGACCTGGTGGCCGCCGGCCGGCTCGGCGAGAAGACCGGCCACGGGTTCCACCGCTCGGCACGCGGCCGCTGACTCGGGCCACACCGCGCTGTCCCGCCGCGTTCACTCGACCGGCGCTCGGTCGCACAGGGCGGTGTCGACCGCCTCGACCAGGTCCAGGCCCTGCGCCACGGTGTCGGACGCCCGGGTGACGACGACGGTGCCGCTGCGACCGGGGTGTCCGGCGGCGTCGACGGCCACACCGCTCCTGGTCGAGTAGCCGGGCACGTCACCGCTGTGGCCGTAGACGTAGCCGCCGCAGGACAGCGGCGTGCGGATGAGGCCGAGCCCGTACTCCGCGCCGGGCCACATCCGCGTCGCCGGATCCGTTCGCTTCATCTCCGCCAGGATCTCCGGCGACAGCAGGTCACCGTCGAGCAGTGCGGTCAGGAACCGGTTGTAGTCGCGTGGGGTGGACACCAGCATGCCGGCCGCACCGAAGACCGAGGGTTCGAACTCGGTGACGTCGGCCGGCCGGGGCCCGGCGGGGCCGGGCACGGTCAGGTAGCTGCGCGGGTGCGGCCCACGCAGCTCGTGCTCGCCGGTCCGGGGCAGGTACATGGTGTCCAGGGCCAGGGGCTTGATGACGCGCTCGGTCACCTCGTGCTGCCAGCTGTGCCCGGTGACCTTCTCGATCACCATGCCGAGCAGTTCGTACCCGGTGTTGGTGTAGGCCCAGCGGCCGGTCTCTCCCGGCTGGAACGTCGGTGGGTGCGCGAGCGCCAGGTCGAGCAGCTGCGTGCTGCTGAACCGCTGGAACCGGGCGTCGAGGTTCTCCGGTGTGAACGGCAGATGGTCGGCGTAGTCCGGTAGGCCGCTGGTGTGCTGCAGCAGGTGCCGGATGCGTATCCTGCGGCCGTCGTTGCCGTTGCCGCGCACCAGTCCCGGCAGGTAGCGCTCGACCGGCGCGTCCAGGGCGATCCGGCCCCGGTCGACGAGCTGCAGCACGACGGTCGCCACCAACGTCTTGGTGCTGCTGCCCATCCGGACCCGGCCGTCGTAGGGCACGGGGGCTCCGGTGTCGAGGTCGCCGACACCGCTGCGCACGGTCCGGTACCGGGCGGTGCCGTCCGGCCCGGCCGTCTCGCTCACGGTGGCGAGCGCGGCGGGAAACCCGTCCTGGCGGGTCAGCCCGTCCACGACGCCCTGCAGTTCCGAACCCGTCGCCGCGTCCTGCCCGTCGGACACCGACACGACACCTCCGACAGCGACGACCAGCATCGCGGCCATCCCGACCAGCCGACCGGACCTCGTCACCATGTCACTCCCCATCTCGCCCGCCACACGCCTACCCGGACAACGATTCCAGCCAGACGGCCACCGAGCACTGGGGCACAGACCAGGATCCGAGGTGGGGAAAACCCCACCGTCGAACCGTCGACAGCGACGGTCACGGGCGACCCGCGGGTGCCTTGAGGTGGGCGCGGGTGGTGGCGAGGGCACGGCGAAGGCACTCGCGCTCGCCGACCTGCGCGGTCAGGCTGGCACGCGGGATCTCCAGCGCGTACGGGATGTTCCGGGGGAGGGCGTCGAGTACGCCCCGGACGTCGATGCCGCCCTCGCCGGGGAAGAGGCGTTCGAAGCGGGCGGTGTGGATCAGGCCTTCGACGGTGGCGGGGATGCGGGCCGGGGCGTCGCAGACGTGGGCGAAGTGGAACCACTCCCGGGGCAGCTCGCGTAGCTCCTCGATGCTCGACTGGGATCGGGCGAAGTGGAGCAGGTCGATGAGCATGCCGGCGTTCACGCGGTCCGCGGTCCGCAGCACGTACGTGGCCTCGGCGAGGTTCGGCGTCTCGGTCCAGGACGGGAACTCCAGGTCGATCGTGAGGCCGAGCGGGCGGGCGAGGTCGCACAGTAGGGCGAAGTGCTCGGTCTTGCGGTCGCGGTTGGCGTCCGGGAGCTGGGTGATCACGTGGCGTGCGCCCAGTTCCGCACCGACCTCCAGGTAGCGCTGGAACGTCCGGGGATCATCGTGGGGGCCGATCCTGGCGAGCTCGACGTCGAGCACCCGGACGCCGGTGTCGGCGAGGCGCGCCTTGGTTTCGCGTAGCAGGGCGGGATCGGTCGCGACGGGGTAGTGGGGCTCGTCGGGCGTCACCCTGGTGAGGCGGAGGCCGACGAAGTCGTAGCCGGCGTCGGCGGCGGCCGAGATCAGCTCGGGTGGCGACAGGCTCAGTGCCGACAGGTGGGCCACGGAGTACTCGTGCTCGCCCCGGGCGGCCGGCACGGCCGGGATGACGGTGGCCGCGACGAGGCGGCGTTGGCGGTGGGCGGTCATGCGCACCGGGGTCGAGGTGGCGGCGCCGTACCCGTGGTAGCCGTCGACGCGTTGGACCACCTCGAAGAACACGCGGTTGGCGAGCATCTCGGTGTAGAAGTGGAAGTACTCGCCGTGCTCGTCGCGGTCGTAGAGGACCGAGTGCGCCTTCAGGTCGGCGAGCAGGTCGGCGGGCAGTTCGAAGCGTGCGTCGAGGTCGTCGTAGTAGTTCTCCGAGATCGCCAGCAGCGGTGCGCCCAGCTCACGCAGGGTCCGTGCCGCCGCGATGGCGTCGTCGGTGCGGAAGGCGACGTGCTGGGGTTCCGGCACCGCGGGCGCCCACTGGCCGCGGCGGTAGAGCGCGGCGTTGAGCGTGATGCGCACCCGGTGATGTGGATCGGTCGCGCCACGGCTGCGGATCAGGCCGAACGGCGCCGCGAACTCGGTCGCCGACTGGGCACGCAGCCCGAGCACCGCCCGGTAGAACAGGGTGGACTGGTCGAAGCCGTCGAACGGCTGGGTGAGCGAGACGTGGTCGGTGGCGCACAGGGGACCGCCCGCCGTCGCGCCGGTCGGGGTGAAGTCCGCCAGCCAGTCGTCCTGTTCGGCACCCGTGCGGCAGAACAGGACGGTGATGCCGTCCGGTGTGGACACCGACGGCAGGTCGGCCTCCCGACGCTGGCGGGTACGCGGCCGGACCGGCGCGAGTAGCCGCTCCGCACGCGCGGCCGACGCGGTGGGATCGGGGCTTTCGAGACCGAGCGCGATGACCTCGCCGGTGCCGGGGATCGCCGTGGCCCGTGGCGTGGCGTTGAGGAGCACCCGAGCCTCGCCCTGTTCCCACAGCTGCACGGGCTTGGAGCGGTGCCCGCCGGTGTGGGCGAAGCCGAGCGAGGAGAGCGCGGACTCCAGCACCGGGCCGGAGATGTCGTCCACGGAAAGCTCGGTGAAGGCGTGGCCGGTCGGCTGTGGTGCGGGAGCGGCGGGCTGCGCGGCGAAACCGTCCCGGACGGCGATGAGCGACCGCATCGCGTCGATCGCCGTGCGCCGGGGATCGGTCTGGCGGAACACGTCGTTGGAGACCTCGAGCGAGATCGGCCCCGCGTAGCCGGTGGCGAGCACGGTCCGCGCGAAGGCGGCGAGGTCGAACGCGCCCTGCCCGGGGAAGAGCCGGTGGTGCGTGCTCCACTGTTCGAGGTCCATGTGCCGTGGCGGGGCGTCGGCCAGCTGCAGCGCGAACACCTTGGCACCGGGGATGACCCGGAGGCCGGTCAGGTCACGGCCGCGGGCGAGTGCGTGGAAGCTGTCGAGGCACAGGCCGAGCGCGGGATGCGCGGCCCGGCGCACGACGCGCCACGCGTGGTCGACGGTGTCGACGAACCTGCCCCAGGCAAGCGCCTCGTAGGCGATGCGCAGGCCGCGGGCGCCGGCGTGCTCGGCGAGCGTGTGCAGCTGCTCGGCCGCCAGCTCGTCGTCGTCGAAGGCGTCGGCCGACATGGTCGAGCAGACCAGCAGGGTCCGCACGTCCAGCCTGGCCATCAGGTCGAACTTGCGTTCCGCTCTGCGCAGGTTGGCGCGGAACACGTCCGGCGGAACGGACTCGAAGTCGTGGAACGGCTGGTAGAGGTCGATGGTGAGGCCGAGGTCCGCGCACCGCTGCCGCACGTGCTCCGGGGCGAGCGGCGACGCGACGAGGTCGTCCTGTGCCAGCTCGACGCCGTCGAAGCCCGCCGAGGCCGCCGCGGCCAGCTTGTCCTCCAGCGTCCCGGACAGGCAGACCGTCGCGATGGTGAGTCTGGCGGGCCTCGTCACCGACGTCGGCTCCGTCGTGCGCTCCAGTTCCGCGGTGACCACGGTTACCTCCTGGCGATCTCGTCGAAGTGGCGCAGCATCCGGTCCGCGTCCGGCTCGCGGCCGGTGATGATCCGGAACGTGTCGGCGGCCTGGAACACCGCCATCCGGCCGCCGTCGAGCGCCCGGCAGCCCGCTGCCCGCGCGACCGTCAGGAGTTCGGTCTCCAGCGGGCGGTAGACGATGTCGGCGACCCACAGGTCGGGTCGCAGGGCTGTCGCGGGCAGAGGCAGGCCGGGGTGGCCGACCATGCCGGTCGGGGTGGCGTGCACGAGCCCGTCCGCGCCGTCGAGCAGCCCTGGCACGTCGAGCCGGACGGCCTTCGCGGCGAGGATGCGGTCCGCGAGCCGCTCGGCCCTGCCGTGGTCGAGGTCGGCGATGCGGAGGGACTGGACACCCAGTGAGACCAGTGCGTGACCGACGGCCGCGCCCGCGCCACCCGCGCCGAGGAGCACGACCGTGTCCATGGCCACGCCGGGCAGCCCGGTGGCGAGCGCCCGTGCGAATCCGGTCAGGTCCGTGTTGTGGCCGACCGCACCCGCCTCCGTGAACACCACCGTGTTGACCGCACCCACCGCCGCGGCGTCGGGGACGAGCTCGTCGAGGTGGTCGAGCACGAGCTGCTTGACGGGGTGGGTGACGTTCAGGCCGTCGTACCCGGCGAGCCGCGCGGCCGCCACCACCTCGCCGATCCCGTGCGCGCCGAGTGTGTCCAGGTCGAGCACGCGGTAGAGGTAGCGGAGGCCGAGCGCGTCTGCCTCGCGTTCGTGCAGGGGCGGGGTGAGCGAGGTGCCGATCCCCGATCCGACCAGACCGACGAGAAATCCACCACGCGCCGGTGCCATGGGATTTCCTCTCAGTACACCTCGATCTTGCCGGTCGAGCGGGGGCTCGCCGGGTCGTTGTAGAAGTACTCGCCCTTCTTGCGGAACCGATGGGTGTAGGACTCGCCCGGTGCGAGGCGAACGTCGAACAGTCCCTCGAAGAACTGGGTGACGCCGCGGACTCCCGCGTTTCCGGCGTGGTTGGTGAACGTCACCGTGGTCCCGGCGGGGACACGCAGGTGCGTCGGGGCCATGGCGTTGACCGCGGTCGACTCGGTGGCACCGATCGTGCCGGTGGCCGGGGTGTAGGTGCGGCCGATCACGACGGTGTTGGCGACGGCACTGCCCTGCACCGGCCCGCCCTGCACCGGCCTGCGGATGACCGGCGGTGCGGGCGTCGGCGCGGGCGCCACGTGGCCGCCGATCTTGAACGCCCACAGCAAGTCCCCGCGTGGTGCGGAGTCGCCGTAGGGGATGCTGGTGCCGCCCGCGTACACGGCCAGGTACTGCTGACCGTCCACTTCGTACATGATGGGGCTGCTGCTGATCGCCGCGCCGCACTGGAACCGCCACTGTTCCCGGCCGGTGCGCGCGTCCAGGCAGAGCAGGTTGCCGTCGGGTTGGCCGATGAAGAGCAGATCAGTCGCCGTGGTCAGCATTCCGTTGCCGTGTGCGAGGGAGTGCGGCATGTTCTTCTTCCACCGCACCCGGTTCGTGCTCGCGTCGACCGCGACGATCCCGCCGGTCTGGTACTCGCCGGGCGGCCGCAGGCCGTTGCTCGACTCGGTCAGCGAGTGCGCGGCCGCGACGTACCCGAACCCGGTGTAGACGCAGCCGGTGCTGTGGCTGAAGGACTGGTGGTTCCAGTCCGCGCCGCCGCCGTGGCCGGGGATGGACAGCACCGGCTCGTCCCAGTGCGGGGTGTAGAGCGCGCCCTGCCGGTAGTTGGGCACCGCGCGGGCGGGATGGCCGGGGACGGACGTGCCGTTGCGCTGGTTCACCGGTCGGGTCTCGGTCCACGGGCCCTGGCGCGGGAACGGTTGTGTCGGCCAGGTCTTCTGGCGCGGGTCCTGTGGCACCGGGATCTCGTCGATGCCCAGCGGCGCCTCGCCGGTCTCGCGGTCGAGGATGTAGTACATGCCGCACTTGCTGCCGTAGATCACGATCTTGCGTGGTCTGCCGTGGATGCGCACGTCCGCGAGCACCGGCGCCATGGTGTTGTCCATGTCCCAGATGCCGTGGTGGATCGACTGGAAGTGCCAGCGGTACGCGCCGGTCTTCATGTCGATCGCGACGAGTGAGCTGGAGAACAGGTTCTGTCCCGCGCGCTCCGAACCGTCCTGTGAGGACCGGTTGCCGCGCGCGTTGCCGAACGCCCAGTAGACGAGACCCAGGTCCGGGTCGACCGCGGGATGGATCCACGGCGTGCAGCCGCCCGTCTGCCAGGAGTCGCCCTCCCACGTGTCGTTGCCGATCTCGCCGGTGCCCGGTGCGCCCCAGAAGTGCCAGATCAGGTCGCCGTTGCTCGCGTCGAGCGACAGGCCCGCGGCACGGTCGCCGTCCGCGGTGCCACAGAACAGCTGCCCGTCGTGGAAGATGACGGCGACCTTCTCCATGTTGCCGTAGCCGTCGATCTGCCTCTCCCAGACGACCGCGCCCGTATCCCTGTCGAGCGCGATGATCCAGTTTCCCTTGCCGTGCGTGAAGACCTTGCCGTCGCCGACGGCCACACCGCGGCGGGTGAGGGAACCGCGGGTCTGCCGGTACACCCACTTCGTGGTGCCGGTGGCACCATCCACGGCGAACACGTTGCCGAGTGCGGACTCGATGTACAGCACGCCGTCGACGGCGACCGCGGTGCTCTGGCTGTTGCCCGACGAGAGCCCGCCCTCGATCCGGTTCACCCACGTGGCGCCCAGTTCGCGGACGTTGCCGCGCCGGATGCCGTCCAGCGCGGTGTAGTTCTGGTTGCCGAGGTTGCCACCCACCTTCGGGAAGTCCCTGCCTCCCGGGATGAGTGCCACGGGTGGTCTGTGGTGCCCTGCCGTTGCGGGCTCGGCAACCGCCGGTACGCCGCCAGTGAGGGCGACCCCGACGGCGGCCACGGCCGCGCCCTTCATCAAATCCCTGCGCTGGATCTCCGCCATTGCCGCGTTACCTCCGTTGGCAAGCACGCACTAGGTCCGCCTAGCGGACTCTTTGGACTGTGTGATGGTTCAGCGTAGGCTCGCCACGTTGTCCTTCACAAGCCCGACATGGATCATCCGGTCCGCTCAGCGGACCATGAAAGGCAGCAAGGTGAACAGACGAGCATCGACGTTGATGACCGCGATCGTGAGTGCGGCCGCCGCGGCGGCCGTGACCGTGCTCGCCGTGAGCGTGCCCGCCGCGGCGAACGGGGACCGTGCTGGTGCGCGTTCGCTGGGTACACCCGACTATGGCGTGTGCCGCGGTGCCAAGCCGCAGTGCTACCACGACTGGGGCAACTTCGACCTGTCGCAGGGGACGCGGGTGCTGGTGTACTCGCGGACCGCGGGGCCTCGGCACGCGAACCTCGGGCCCGCGTTGGCGCCGGGCATGAATCCGCCGTTGTCGGCGGCGAACGTGGCGCAGCAGGGGATCGTGCGGCTGGGTCAGGAGAACGGCTGGACGACCGACTGGACCGAGGACGTCGCCCAGCTGTCGAGCCCCAGCAGGCTGTTCGACTACAACGTGGTCATCTTCCTGAGCACGACGAGGGACACCCTCGACGACGCGGCACAGACCTCGCTGCGTCAGTACGTCCGTGGTGGGGGCGGGTTCGTCGGTATCCACAACGCGTTCGGCACCGAGTACAACTGGTCCTGGTACGAGGGATTGCTCGGCGGCGCCAACTACTACGACCATGGCCCGTACCAGCCTGGTACGGTGCGGACCGTCGATCGGCATGACGTGTCTACAAAGGACCTGTCGGGCCGGTGGGCGTTCGCGGACGAGTGGTACAACCTCGTGCCGTATCCGAGCCAGGTGCGGGTTCTTGCCGAGGTGGACGAGTCGACGCTCGCCCGTGGTGTGGCCGGCTCGATGGGACATCCCGGGCACGGCGACCACCATCCCCTCGCGTGGTGTCAGTACTACGACGGCGGTCGGTCTTGGGTGACCACGCTCGGGCATGACGCCGCCGCCTTCGCTTCGCCGCCGGTCTCGCCCGGTGCGGCCGAGTTCCAGAAGCTGATCGTGGGTGGGATTCGGTCCGCCGCGGGTGCCGCGCCCTTCTGCCGCTAGCGTCCGACCGCGAAGGTTCCCCGGACGCCATGCCCTGAGGGCCGCCCTCGAGACGTTCAACGTCCTGAGGGTGCCCCTTTCGGCATGGAGCCTCTGCCGGGCCGCCAGTCACCGCACTAGAGACCGAGGTAGATCTGGCGGACCCGCGGGTCGCGGCTGAGTTCTTCTGAGGTGCCGGTCATGGCCACCTCGCCGTTCTCCATGACGAAGCAGGTCTTCGTGGCCTCGAAGGTGAGCTTCGCGTTCTGTTCGACGAGCAGGAGGGCGTGGCCTGCCTCCCTCAGGCGTTGGAGGGCGGCGAGGATGTCCTCGATGAGTTTGGGGGACAGGCCCATCGACGGCTCGTCGAGGAGAACCAGGCGGGGGTTGGACATCAGGGCGCGTCCGACGGCCAGCATCTGTTGTTGTCCGCCGGACAGGGCCCCGGCGAGGCGGTGACGCATCTCGCCGAGTACCGGAAAGAGATCCACGACCTCCCGCAGTGTCTTGCGGGTCTCGCTGTTCCACTTCCGGACGTACGCGCCGAGTAGCAGGTTCTTCTCGACGGTGAGCCCGGGGAACACGTGCCGGCCCTCCGGCACGTACCCGATGCCGTGGCGGACAACGTCGCGGGCCTTGACCTTCATGAGGTCGCGGTCGCCGTACCGGATCTCCGTGGCCGTGCGTGGCACCAGCCCCATCAACGCCTTCAGGGTCGAGGTCTTGCCGGCTCCGTTGGCGCCGATGATGCCGACGCACTGCCCCGGTCCGACGGTGAAGCTCACCGACCGGACCGCACGTACGCCGCCGTAGTTGACGGACAGGCCGGACACCACCAACTCGTCCGTGGTCATGGGGAAACCTCCGCCGCGATGTCGTTGGTGTTCATGGAGTCGCCCAGGTACGCCTCGATGACCTTGGGCAGTACCGCGACCTCCGCCGGGGTGCCGTCGGCGATGACGCCGCCGCTGGCGAGGACGGTCACGCGGTCGCACAACGACATCACCAGGCCCATGTTGTGCTCGATCAGCACCACCGTCACACCACTGTCCCGAATGGATCGCACGATCTCGCTCAGCTGCCCGACCTCCTCGCCGTTGAGGCCGGCGGCCGGCTCGTCGAGCAGTAGCAGCCGCGGTCCGGTCGCCATCGCGCGGGCGATCTCCAGCCGGCGCTGGATGCCGTAGGGCAGCGACTTCGGCGCCGCGTCGGCGAAGTCGGTCAGGCCGAACTGGTCGAGCAACCTGCCGGCACGCACGCGCAGGTCGCGTTCGGCGCGCAGGATCCCGAAGGGCCACAACGGATAACGCCACGCGGCCCACATGGATGATCGGTCCAGCGCGACGAGGACGTTGTCCAGCACGGTCATCTGGCCGAAGAGCCGCAGGTTCTGGAAGGTGCGCGCGAGCCCGAGCCGAGACAGCTGGTGTGGTCGCCTGCCGGTGACGACCGTGCCGTCGACGGACGCGGAGCCCGCCGACACCGTGTAGATGCCGCTGACGATGTTGAACAGCGTCGTCTTGCCGGACCCGTTGGGGCCGACCACACCCCGGATCTCGCCGGGCGCCACGGACATCGACACGTCCTGAAGTGCCTTGAGACCGCGGAACTGCTTGCTGATGCCCGAGATCGCCAACCCCGCGCCGGTCCCGCCGTCGGTCGGCGCCGATGCCGGGGCGAACGGGCGCAGCGTGGCGTGGTGCTCCGCGGTCCGCCTGCGCCGGACCACCCGCGTGATCCGTGCCGGGATGCCGGCCAGGCCGGTCGGCGCCAACACGACCATCAGCACCACGACGACGCCGAACCCGAGCTGCGCGTAGACGGAGAAGTCGATCAGCACCTCGCGTAGCAGCGACAGCGCGACCGCGCCGACGACGCAGCCGAGGATGCTCTGCCGCCCGCCGATGATCACCATGGCCAGCAGCAGGAACATGTTGGCGATGCTGAACGTCTCCGGCGCGACGTAGCGGACCAGCCCGGCGTACAGCACGCCCGCGACGCCGCCGTAGAGGCTCGCGAGCACGAACGCGGTCATCCGCAGCACCGGCACCGGCGCGCCGACCGCGCCCGCGGCGAGCGAGTCGTCCCGCATCGCCCGCATCCGCCTGCCAAGCCCGGTGTGCGCGACGAAACCCGCGAACCCCAGCGCGAGCCCGAACACGATCAGCTCGACGTAGTAGTACAGGTACTCGCTGGACAGGTCGATGCCGAACAGGGGTGGGATCGGGATGCCCGAGATGCCGTCCGCACCGCCGGTGATCGTGCTGTTGGTGACCCAGTTGGTGAAGGCGAGCGCGAGCCCGAGCGTGACGATGCCGAGATAGTGCGACTGCATCCGCAGCGCGGGGATGCCCACGAACACGCCGACCAGCGCGGCCGCGACGAGCGCGAGGACGGCCGAGGTCCAGAACCCGAACCCGGCGCGGGTGGTCAGGATCGCGACCGCGTAGGAGCTGACGCCGAAGAACGCGACCTGCGCGAGGTTGATCTGTCCGCCGACGCCCATGGCGAGCCCGAGCCCCACGGCCAGCAACGCGAACACGACCGCGATGTCCACGACGTGAATGCCGTACGGGCCAAGGCCGTAGGGCAGGAACCAGGCCGCGATCCCCAGAACGGCGAACGCGCCGATGCGGTACCTCATGCCGCCCCCTCGCCCGCTCCGTGGCGCCGCGGTGCCCGATGGTTCGCTCCGCAGGCTCCGCTCATGCCCGGTTCACCGTCCGCTCGCCGAACAACCCGGTCGGTCTGATCATGATGATGACCGTGAACACCAGGAACACCACCAGTTCCGAGTAGGCCTGGAAACGGCCGGCCGCGTAGGAGTCGAGCAGGCCGATCGCGATCCCGCCGACGATCGCGCCGGGGATGTTGCCGAAGCCGCCGAGGATGGCGGCGGCGAAGCCCTTGATGCCGAGCGAGCCACCCAGGGTGGGGTTCACGTAGAGCATCGGCGCCACGAGCGCGCCGGCGAGTGCGGCCAGACCCGCGCCGATCGCGAAGGCGATGGCGTTGCTGCGGCCGACGTGGATGCCGACGGCCGTGGCCGCCTCGTGGTCCATGGCCACCGCCTGCATGGCTGCCCCACGCTTGGTGCGTTGCAGGAACAGCACGAGCGCGACGGTCGCCAGCGCGGCGATGCCGAGTACCACCAGGCTGTAGGTGCGCAACCGGATCCCGAACAGGTCGAGCGGCGCTGTGTCCACAGGGGACGGTACGGCGTGCCCCGTCGCGCCCCAGGTGATCGTGGCGAGTGACTCGAGCACCATGCCGAAGCCGATGGTGCCGATCAGCATGAGGTCGAAGTCCTTGTTCTCCAACGGCCGCAGCACGCGTTCGATGACGAGGCCGATGAGCCCGGTGACGAGCATGGCGACCGGGATGGAGACGAAGAACGGGACATGCGCGGACATGTAGAACGTGGACGCCGCGTAGGCGCCGATCATGACCACCTGTCCGTGGGCGAAGTTGACCAGCCCCATGGTCCGGTACACGAGCGAGAACCCCATGGCGACGAGTGCGTAGACCGCGCCGAACCCCAGCCCGCCGACGAGTGTTTGGAAAAAGACTTCCATGATCGTCCCTTGTCCGGCCGGGGGCCGGGCACGGCGTGTGCCCGGCCCCCGGGAAGGATCACTTGGCGGATTCGGTGAGCTTGCCGGACGAGATGACACCGATCGAGGTGGCGTGGATGCCGACCCCGCTCTCGTCGAAGGTGAAGTCGCCGAGCAGACCGGCGTACTTGGTGGCGCGGATGGCGTCGGCGAGCTTCTGCCCTGTGGCGCCCTTGGAGTTCTTCAGCGCGGTGAAGATGATGTTCGCGCCGTCGTGGGCCTTCGCGCCGTGCAACTCGGCCGCCTCGCCGTGTGCCTTCTGGTAGGCCTTGGCGAACGCCTTCGACGCGTCGTCGGTGTCGTTGGACAGGTACGGCGAGCTGACGACCGTGCCCTCCGCGTTGGCCTCGCCCGCGGTCTGCAGGTACACCGGGGTGCCCATGGGTGCGGCGCCCGCGATGGTCGCGTTGATGCCCAGCTCCTTGGCCTGCTTGACGATCAGCCCGGCCTCGACCTCCTCGGAGCCGACGAACAGCACGTCGGGCTCCTTCTGCCGGATCGAGGTGAGTGCGGCGCTGAAGTCCTTCTGGTCGGTGGTCACCACCTGGTCGTCGACCGGCGTGACGCCACGGGAGGCCAGTGCCTTGGTGAACGCGTCACGCTCACCCTTGCCGTACGACCCGTTGTTGGAGATCAGGGCGATCTTCTTGAGGCCCTTGTCGTCCACCAGGTACTTCGCGAGTGTCTCGTCGTAGGTGTTGCTGGTCGGTCCGTTGTAGAAGGCGAACGGGCTCTTGGTCGCCGCGATCGCGGGGGACTGGCCGGAGGTGATGTTCGGGATCTTCGACTGCTGCAGGATCGGGATCATGGCGACGGTCACCGCGCTCTCCGCGGTGCCGATCATGGCGACGAACCCCTCGCTGGCGATCTTGCGCGCGACGTTGGTGCCGACCGTGGGGTCGCCCTGGTCGTCGAACAGCTCCAGCTCGATCTTCCTGCCGTTGATGCCGCCCTTGGCGTTCCACTGGTCGGCGGCGAGCTTGGCGCCCTTCCACTCCCACTGGCCGAGCGAGCTGAGCTGCCCGCTCTGCGCGTTGACCACGGCTATCTTGAACGGACCGCCGGCGTCCTGCTGGTCCTCCGACGTACTGCCCGGTGCCGAGCACGCGGTGCTCGCCGCGAGCATGAGTGCGGCCGCGGAGAGGACTAACTGTTTCGTTCGTTGTGTGGACATGAAACTTCTCACCTCGTTGTGGGATCGGTGGGGACTAGAACTCGCCGCGGTAGATATCCTTGATGTTCCAGTGTCCTGGGGTTGGGACGGGTTCGTTGACCATCGGGACGTCGAGCACCGCGGGCCTGCGGCGCTCGATCGCCTCGCGGAGCGCGGTGGCCAGGTCGCCCGGTTCCTCGATGACGTAGCCGTCGGCGCCGCATGCTCGGCCGTACGCGGCGAAGTCGGGGGAGTACGGGTTGCCGTCCGGGTCGCGGAACTCGCAGCCGAAGCTGGCGCCGAAGTTCGCGGCCTGCAGGTCGGCGATGGTCCCGTGCGCGCGGTTGTTCATCACCAGGAAGATCACCGGCAGGCCCTGTTCGACGGCCATCGGCACTGCCGGCAGCTGCGCGCTCATCCCGCCGTCCCCGACGAGCGCCACGACCACCTTCTCCGGTTCCGCGATCTGCACACCGATCGCGGCGGCCGGCCCGAAGCCCATGGTGGACAGCCCGCCCGGGGTGACGAACCGGCCGTCAGGCGGCAGCTCGTAGCACTGGGCGACGCCGTTCTTGTTCCAGCCGACGTCGGTGACGAGCACGGCGTCGGACGGGAGCGCGTCCCGCAGGTCGGCCAGGATGCGTTCCGGCCGAAGCGGGAAGTCCGCGCTGCGGCCGCGTTCCCGGCTGCCTGCGAACAACGCCGTCCGCTCCGCGGCGATCGTCTCGCGCAGCGCGGGCCGTTCGGTCCCCTGTGGACAGAGGGTCACCACCGCGTCCGCGATGGCCTCGACCGCGAGGCGGACGTCGGCCACCACGCCGATCTCGACCGGGTAGTTGCGGCCGATCTCCGCGGGGTCGATGTCGACCTGGATGAGCTTGGCGGGCGGGAAGTGCCAGGTGTAGTCGGCGTTCCACGAGCTGGCGTCGGTCTCGGCGAACCGAGTCGCGAGCGCCAGCACCACGTCGGCGTCCATTGTGTACTTGTTGGTGAGGTCGAGGCCCCAGAACCCGGTCATGCCCATCACGAGCGGGTGTCGGTCGTCGATCGTGCCCTTCGCCATGAGCGAGTGCGCGATCGGGATGTCCAGGTGCTCGGCCAGCCGCAGCAGCGCGGCGCGGCCCGCCTCGTTCCGCAACCCGCCGCCGACGTAGATCAGCGGCTTCTCCGCGGCGACGAGCAACTCGGCGATGCGCTCGGCCTCTGGCTGGGGGAGTGCCGCCGCGGGTGCGTGCCCGGGGAGCGGGTACGCCGTGTTCTCGTGGACCTGCCTGGAGAACAGGTCCATCGGCACGTTGAGCAGCACGGCACCCGGCCGGCCGGAGGTCGCGGTCCAGAACGCGCGCTCGGTGAACCTGGCGAGGTCCTCGGCCCGGTGTGCGTGCCACGCCCGCTTCACGAACGGCCGGAAGATCGCGGTCTGGTCGGCGTCCGCGTGCAGGTTCACCTCCTGGTGCGGGTGCCTGCCGTGGTAGTACGACGGGATGTCGCCCGCGATGGTGACCAGCGGGACCGAGTCGAGCGCCGCCGTGGCGACGCCGGTGACGGCGTTCATCAGGCCCGGGCCCACGTGCACGAGCAGCACACCGGGTTTGCCGGTCATGCGTGCGTAGCCGTCGGCCGCGTGCGCGGCGGCCTGCTCGTGCCTGGCGATGACGAACCTGATCCCGCTGCGCCCCAGGGCGTCCAGGAACGCGATGTTGGTGTGGCCGCACGTGCCGAAGACGTACTCGACGCCGTAGGACTCGAGCTGCGCGACCAGTGCCTCCGCTGCGGTGACCGTCATGCCTGCCCCCAGATCGACATACCGCGCAGGACAAGGGTCTTGATCACCGTGTAGTCGTCGATCATCTGCCTTGGCGCCTCCCGTCCGAAGCCGGAGTCCTTCACGCCGCCGAACGGGACGTGGTCGAGCCGGTAGTTCGACGAGCCGTTCACGACCAGCCCGCCGACCTGCAGCTCACGCCACGCCTTGACGATCGTGTTGATGTCGTTGGTGAACAGCCCGGCCTGCAGGCCGAACCTGCTGCCGTTGCAGGTCTCGATGACCGCGTCGAGTTCGTCGAAGGGCAGCACGGCGACGAGCGCGCCGAACACCTCCTCGGTCACGAGCGTGGCGTCCGGCGGCGGGTCCGCGACGATCGCCGGCCGCAGCGTCGCCCCGTCCCGCACGCCACCGGTCACGAGACGCGCCCCCGAGGCGGTGGCCTGCTCGATCCACTTCTCGACCCGCGTGGCCGCGTCCTCGTCGACCATCGACCCGACGTCGGTCGCCGGGTCGAGCGGGTCACCGACGACCAGCCGGTCGACCTCCGCGCGCATCGCCTCCACGAACTCCTCGAAACGGGACCGCTGCACGTACACGCGCTGCACGGAGATGCAGCTCTGTCCGGAGTTCGAGTACCCGGTGCGTGCGCAGATCCTGGCGGCGTGCGCGAGGTCCGCGTCCGCACACACGATCGTCGCGGCGTTCCCGCCCAGCTCCAGCACGAGACGTTTGGCGCCGGCCGCGCGTGCCACCGCGGCACCCGTCGCCGGGCTGCCGGTGAAGCTGATGACGCTCACCTCGGGTGCCGCGCACAGCGCCGCGCCAACGTCCCCGCCACCATGCAGCAACTGCACCGCCTCGGGTGGCATCCCCGCCTCGAGCACCAGGGCGACCACGGCCGCGGTCGTCGCGGGCGCCTGCGGTGGTGCCTTGACCAGCGTGGTGTTCCCCGCCGCGAACGACGCGCCCAGCTTGTGTGCCAACAGGTTCGCGGGTGCGTTGAACGGCGTGATCGCCAGCGCGACCCCCGCGGGCGCGCGGTAGGTGAGCGCGGTGTTGCCCACCCCGCGCGCCCACCCGGCCACCGGTACGTTCTCGCCGCCGATCTGCCTGGCCTCGTGTGCGCACACGGCGAACGTGTCCGCCACGCGGTCGAGCTCGCCTCGGCCGTCCTTCACCGGCTTGCCCAGCTCCAACGCGATGAGCCGCGCGATGTCGTCACGGTGCTCCACCGCCAGGTGGGACGCGCGGTCCAGCACGTCCGCGCGCGTGGCGGGTGCGAGCCCGGCGACCACGCGTGCCCCCGCCGCCGCGTACTCGCGTGCCACCGCGATCTGCGTGGCACTGGCCGGATAGGACCGCGTCACCGTCTCGTGCACATAGGGACCGGTCCGGGACACGGGTGGGCCGTCGGTGACCCACGCGCCCGCGACGAAGGCCCGCGCGTCCGGTGTGGTCTGTGCGAGAGCGTCCGGTAGCACCACAGTTCTCCTCGTGAACCATTAGGCGGTTCATATGGACCGCTGTACGGACTGCGTGTAACGTACGGCTCACTGGACTGTCGTGGCAAGAGGGGAACGTAGTGGTGAAGTCGACGGGTGCGGAGAAGGCCGCTGAGGATCACCTTGAGGCCGCCGGCGACTCCGGTGAGACCCAGGGGGTGCGCAGTGTGCAGCGCGCGATCGACATCCTGGGACTGCTGACCGAGTCCCAGCCGGCGATCTCGGTGTCGGAGATCGTGCGTGCCACCGGTCTCGCCAAGACCACGGTCATCCGGCTCGTGCAGACGTTGGAGCAGAACGGTTTGCTCTGGGCGACCGCCAAGGGGTACATGGCCGGCCCCAGCCTGTGGCGCTGGGCGCACCTCGCCAGGGGCAGCTGGGAGCTGCCGCCGGAGACCAAGGACCTGATGCGTGGCCTCGCGCAGCGTCAGCGCGAGACGGTCAACCTCTACGTGACACGCGACATCTACCGCGTGTGTGTGGCACAGCAAGAAAGCCCGCAGCCACTACGCCATGTCGTGCACGTCGGTGACGAGCTGCCACTGTGGGCGGGCGCGTCGTCGAAGATCCTGCTGCGCAACGCCGACACGCCGCACCTGGCCAGGGTGGCACGCAGCTCGCCGTACGGACCGGACTACGTCGACTCGCTGCGAGCACAGATCGACGAGGCCGCCGAACGCGGATTCGCCTTCAGCCACGGGGAACGCGAGACGGGACTGTCCGCTGTGGCCGTTCCCCTCATGGGACGTGCCGGCGCGGTCATCGCCGCGCTGTCGCTGTCCGGCCCCACCGTGCGCTTCCCGGACGAACGGATCACCGAGTTCGTCGCCGCGCTCACCGAGGTGGCCGCGCACATGGCCGAACGCGGCTTCGACCACCCGTTCCGCATCTGAGGGTTCGCGCGGGTTCTCTTTTCGGTTCTGCGTGTCCCGCAGAAGGAGTGGACGCATGGGAAAAACGCCGCTGCGCGGTATTCGGGTGCTCGACCTCACGAACGTCCTCGCCGGCCCCTACTGCAGCTACCAGCTGATGCTTTTCGGCGCGGAGGTCGTGAAGGTCGAGGTGCCCGGTTCGGGTGACCTCGCCCGCCACCTCGGCCCGGAGCCGGAGCTGAACGGCGCGGGGCTCGGCGCGTCGTTCCTCGCACAGAACGCGGGAAAGAAGTCGATCGAGGTCGACCTCAAGGACTCCGGGCAGCGTGCCGTGTTCGAGGATCTCGTGCGTGGCGCGGACGTCCTGCTGGAGAACTTCCGTGCCGGTGTCCTCGCCAGGCTCGGCTACGACTGGTCGCGGTTGCGGGCGCTCAACCCCCGCCTGGTGTACTGCGCGATCTCGGGTTTCGGCCAGACCGGCCCGATGAGCCAGGCACCCGCGTACGACCAGATCATCCAGGGCCTGTCCGGGATGATGAGCATCACCGGCACCGAGGACACCGCGCCGCTGCGGGTCGGTTTCCCGGTGAGCGACACGGTCGGCGGCCTGATGGCGGCACTGTCCATCTCGGCGGCCCTCGTCGGCCGGGAGCGGACCGGCGAGGGCTCCTTCCTGGACCTGTCGATGCTGGAGGCGTCGATCTCCGCGATGGGCTGGGCGGTCTCGCACTACGTGATCTCCGGCGTGCGGCCGGCGCCCATGGGCCAGCAGAACGTCACCGCCGCGCCGTCCGGCACCTTCGAGACCGCCGACGGCCTGCTCAACATCGCGGCGAACCGCCAGACCCAGTTCGAGAAGCTGTGCGGGCTGCTGGGCCGCCCCGACCTCGTGACCGATCCCCGCTTCGCCGACCGCGAGGCACGCAAGCGGCACCGGGACGCCCTGAACGACGAGCTGACCCACGAACTGCGCAAGCGCCCCGCGGTGGAGTGGGAGAACGAGCTGCCCGCGATCGGCGTCCCGGCCGCACGGATCCTGACCGTGCCCCAGGCGGTCGAGCTGGCACAGTTGGCGCACCGAGGCTTCTTCACCGACCTCCCGTTCCCGGGAGACACGGACCGGGTCGTCCGGGCCAGCGGCAACGGCGTCCTGGTGAACGGCGAACCACTGCGTCCGGCCGGCTCGCCACCGCTGCTCGGCGAGCACAACGCGCGGACCGAGGAGTTCGTCGCCAGCTGGCTGTCCGAGGAGGACGAGCGATGACCGCCGCGGCGGACTGGTGGGCGACCGGCATCACCCGCATGGCGCCCGGCGAGTTGGCGCTGCGTGGCGTCCCGATCCAGGACCTGATCGGCAAGGTCGACCTGGTGTCGATGGTCTGGCTGCTGCTCCGGGGCGAGCTGCCCGGGAAGGGGCAGGCCGCGCTGCTGGAAGCCGCCCTGGTGGCGTCGGTCGACCACGGCCCGCAGGCCCCGTCGATCGCCATCGCCAGGATGACGGCGACCTGTGGGGTGGGGCTGAACAACGCCATGGCGTCCGGCATCAACGCACTGGGCGACTCACACGGCGGAGCCGGTCAGCAGTGTGTCGAGATCCTCGCCGACATCCTCGCCCGTGAGCGGGCGGGTCTCACCCTGGACGTCGCGACGGCGGAGGTCATCACCGAACACCGGTCGCGCAACCGCTACGTCCCCGGGTTCGGTCATCGGTTCCATCCCGTCGATCCCCGCCGTGGTCCGCTCCTCGACCTGGTCGACCACGCCGTGGCGGACGGCGTGGTCGCCGGCCACCACGCCCGCGCCGCCCGTGCCGTCGAGGCGCTGCTCAACCGCGACCGCACCAGGCCGATTCCCATGAACATCGACGGCGCCACCGCCGTGATCTACGCGGAGCTCGGGTTCGCTCCGGAACTGGCCCGCGGTCTCTTCGTGCTGAGCCGCAGCGTCGGCATCCTCGCCCACGCCTGGGAGGAGACGACCGGGGGACGGCGCAACAAGGGCCCGATCCCGCGGTCGATACTGCCGACCTACGAACGATGACGTCGCCTCGCATCACCGGTCGTCCGGAGAAGGCGACGCACCATCCACTTTTGACGGATGCCGCTGACAGCTGTGGCTGACCGGGGCAGGCTGTTCGGCACGAGCCGTTCTGGCCGCACGGCCGTTCGCGGAGTCGCGGCTCTGCTCAGTGGGCTGCTCACCGGCGTCTGCCACGGCTTCGCGGTCGGGATCCTGCCCGGCTGGACCGCCCGTCCGACGCCGCGTCCGTCGAGACCATGGACCGCGTGACCGAGGTGATCGTCAACCCCGCCTTCATGCTCGGGTCCTCGGTGCCCCACTCCTGACGTCTGCGGCGGGTTCCCTGTTGCGGCGCAACAGTTGGTGATCGCCGGGCTGGTGCAGAACGTGGCCGGTCCCGCGTGCTTGACATGCCGCTCAACGGCGCGTTTCGCGGTTGCCGCTGATCGTGACGTCGCCAAAGGATCGCGTGGCCGCCCGCGCCCCTCCTCCCTGTTCGGCCTCGCTCGGCTCAACCGAGACGTCCCGCATCAACTTACATCCGAAACATCAACGTCTTGACTTGTCGACTAAATGAGACTTTGGTGTAGCGTTTGTGGGGCCAAGCAGACGCGAACGGAGAACAACCATGGACCTGGATCTTGCGGGCAAGCGTGTCCTCGTGACGGGGGCAAGTCGGGGCATCGGGCTGGCGACGGTCGAGGCGTTCGTCGCCGAAGGCGCCGAAGTCGTCGCCGTGTCGCGGAAGAACACCCCTGAGCTCGAAGCCACCGGCGCGATGTTCGTGTCCGCAGACCTCCTCGACCCCGGCGCGCCGCAGCGGGTGCTCGACACCGTGCTCGCGAGCGACCCGCGCCTCGACGTGCTCGTCAACAACGCGGGCGGCGGGGAAGCGTCCGACTCCGACCTCCTCGACCCCATCGGTGGTTCCAGCGCGCTCTGGGACGACGTGCTCGCGCTGAACCTGCGCGCCGCCGTGGAGCTGACGCGGGCCGCGCTGCCGGCGTTGTCGCGGGCGCGGGGAGCGATCGTGAACATCAGCTCGAGTTCCGCGCGCGACCCGCGTGGGGCGCCGCTGTCCTATGTCGCGGCCAAGGCCGGGCTGAACGCGTTCTCCCGCGGGTTGGCGGAGAAACTGGGGGAGACGGGCGTCCGGGTCAACGTCGTCACCCCCGGCGCCACCCGGACCGCGATCCTGACCAGCCCGGACGGCTACCTGGGACGGCTGTCGGCGAGCATGGGCATCGACCACGAGACGTTGCTCGCGGCCATGCCGGAGCGGTCGGGAATGGTAACCGGCAAGCTGATCGAACCCGCTGAGATCGCCTGGGCGGTGCTGTTGCTGGCGTCGCCGGCGATGCCCAGCGCGGTCGGCTCCAACTGGATCGTCGACGGGGGCGTCCTCAAGACTCCGTGAAAGTCTTGCCCAGGTGAAACGTGCGTCGAACGCGATCGACCACGACCTGGGCCGACCAGGTTCACATCACGGAGAACACCGCCGTCTACCGCTGGACCCCGTTCCCGGCCCCGGTAACCATGACCCAGGTGCGGATCGCGGAACGGCTTCCCGAGGATCGCGGAGCTGACGCCGTGACGCGGGCGGATCAGCCTCGGGCCGCGTCGATCAGGCGTGTTTTGCTCGTGTACCGGCGATCAGCTCGAGCAGGTGCGCGTTCTGGGCCAGGTAGTGACGGTCGGAGGGGTGTGCGGTAGCCGCGGACCAGGCCGCGAAGTAGGCGTCGGAGGCGGTGTCCGGTGCATAGGTGCCGCCGGCCGCGGCCACTGCCGCGGCGTGCGCGACAGCGCCGGATGCCGCGGCCGTGCGCGCGGCGGCGGCGGCCTGCTCCGCGATGTTCGCGGCGGCGAAGCCTTTCGCGACATTGTGGATTCCGGCGTATGCGGTCGTGAGGGCGGCAGCCGCGTCGATGGCGTCCGCCGCGACGTTGGCCGCGTGTGCGGCCCCCGCCGCGGCGGCCGTCCACGACGCCGCATCCCCGTCGGCAGCCTGGGACGCCGCCATTGCCGCGGCTGTGAGGCGTCCGGTGTCGGGACCGATGACCCCATCGGCGACGACCGCGCCGGCGGCCTGGCGGCCTTCCAGGAGGTCGTCCGTCCCGAGCACGCCGTCGAGAAAGCCTTCCGTGGCTTGGATGCACTGGAGGTTCCGAGCGTCCACCGGGTGTCGTTGCTCGAGGTACCCGAAGCTGCGCCTTGCGCAGCCGACGGCGAAGTGTCGCAGCACGTCGGGCGGGATCTCTTCGACGAGCCTCATCTCGCTCGCGGCGAACTTGGTTCCTGATGGGAGGTTTCGCCTCTGGCTTCCGCTGCGAACCAGCGCTGTCCGTAGACGTTCCGGACGGAGTCCCGTGGGGTCGGCGATGCGTGCAGTCCGTGAGCGCTCCCCATCTCGCCGGCACCAGCGTAGCGGGGCGGCCGCGTCGCTGTCCTAACCAGCCCGGAACTCGTAAGTTCCGGATCCGACGGCAACCGAGTGCGGGCAACGATCGCCTGCTGCTGAACAGTCCTACGAGTCGCGCGACAAATACTCGGTCCAGCCACGCGTGGCCCGCAGCAACTCTTCGTGGGAGGCGTCGTCGAAGGCGCGCAACTTCAGGAAGTGCTGCGAGATCGTCAGGCCGAGGATGCCGCTCACGGTGATCAGGGCGCGCAGGTGTGCGTCGTCGCCCTCCAATGACCGGGCGAGGTTGTCTACGCGTTCGTCGAGATAGGACCGCATCGTGTCGGCGGCTTCCGGCACCGTGAGCATGGACCTGACGAGTGCGCTCGTCTCCGGGGGCAGTTCGCGCAGTCGGTTGCCGAGGACCTCCAGCAGGTGCTCGGCGGCGCTCTCGACATCGTCGCTGGGCAGCTGAACAGCGGCGGTGAACAGGGCCGCCTTCGAGCCGTAGTGCTGCATCACCAGTGAGGCGTCGACGCCCGCCGCGCCGGCGATGCCGCGGATCGTCGTGCCGTCGAAGCCGCGGGTCGCGAACTCCTGCCGTGCGGCGTCGAGGATCCGCTGTGCGGTACGGGCGCGTTTGGCGTCGCGGGAGGTCTCGGTCATCGCTTCACTCTACAGTCGTTGAGCGATTCGTGTACTGTTTCACTCAACGGCGGTTGAGTGGACTGCCCGCAGCGGATCGGGGACCTGGCGTGGCACTCATCGCGATCGAAGAACACTGGAACCTGCCCGAGCTCACGTCGGCGGTGAAGGCGCTCCCGGAAGACCGCGGTGACCCGAGCGTCGTGCTCGATGAGCTGGGCGACAACCTCGAACGCCTCGACGATATCGGCGACGCCCGGATCGCGGCGATGGACGCCCAGGGGGTCGACCTGCAGATCCTCTCGCTGGCGCCACCCGGGACACAGCCGCTGGAGCCGGCGGACGCACGTACTCTGAGCAGGCGGGCCAATGACATCGCTGCCGAGGCCGTCGGCCGGTACCCGGCACGGCTGCGGGCCTTCGCCACGCTGCCGATGGCGGACCCGGAGGCCGCCGCCGCGGAGCTCGAACGCGCGGCCGGTCCAGGGTTCGTCGGGGCGATGGTCTACGGGCGGACAGCCGAGACGCCGCTGGACGACCCGCGCTACGACGACCTGTTCGCCACCGCCGCGGCTCTGCGGCAGCCGATCTTCATCCACCCGCAGATTCCCTCGCGCACGGTCCGTGACGCCGTTTACAGCGGCTTCGACCCGATGACCGACCTGGCCTTGGCGACGTTCGGCTGGGGTTGGCACGTGGAGGCAGCGGTCGCCGCATTGCGCCTGATCGTTCGCGGCACCTTCGATCACATCACGGAAGGAACAGCAATGACTCGTCAAGGAAATGGCTCGCCCACCCGCGCGGTCGTTCTGGGCGGCGGTGGAAGCGTTGGCGTCGCTTGGCAGACGGGTCTGCTCGCCGGACTGCGTGAAGCCGGCGTCGACTTGGCGGAAGCACCGGCGATCGTGGGAACGTCGGCGGGATCCCTGGTCGGTGCGATGCTGGCCTGCGGCCGTGACGTCACCGACGCGCTCGCCATCTTGGCGGAGGTGGGGAAGAAGCTCGACTTCGACAGCTTGGGGGCGGGCTCGCAAAGCTTCCTGGACGCGTCGCGCCAAGCCGTCTTCGCTGCCGACCCGCGGCAAGCGCTGCGGGCGATCGGCTCTGCAGCACAGGAAGCGTCGACCACGCTCACCGAAGACGACTACCTAGGCCTGCTCGGAACACTCGACGGTGTCGCCTGGCCCGCCGGGTTCCGCTGCACGGCGATCGACACCGGCACCGGCGAGCTTGTCGTGTGGGGCGAAGGATCCGGTGTGCCGCTGCCGCACGCGGTCGCGGCCAGTTGCGTCGTGCCGATGTTGTTCCCCACCGTCACCATCGACGGAAACCGCTACATGGACGGCGGAATCGTGAACCACCTGAACGCCGCGGCGGCGCCACCGAGCGACGTTCTCGTGGTCGTGTCCTGCCTGCCGCTCGAGGCCCCGAGTGGCGCACCCGGCAGCGATCGATCCCCTTCGACGATCAAGGCAGACGCCGAAGTGGCCCAGTTGCGCGGAAAAACCCGGCTGGTGGCCGTCGACCCCGACTTCGGCGACCTCGAAGCGCCGGTGAAGATGATGGACCCGGAGACCGTCGGCCGGGCGTTCCACATCGGCAGGCGCCAGGCCGAACGCGAGGCGGCAGCGATCCGGGCCGTCTGGGACTTCTGATAGTCAGCGGGATCCTGGTATCGGCGGGTTGCCTCCGGAGGTGGCCCGGGTTGAACGACTTCATCGGGTCCTGGAAGACGATGCCGAGGCCCTGGCCCAGCAGCCGTCCGCGGTGTCGGGGATCGGAGCCGTCCAGCAGGTTCTGCCCGGCGAAGCGCAGCCGGTCTGCCTGCACCCGGCCCGGCTCTTCGACGAGCTGGGCGATGGCGAGCGCGGTGAGCGACTTGCCCGAACCCGACTCTCCCACGACGCCCAGCGCCTGACCGCGGCCGTGGCCGATCGCGCCACCGTCGCGCCCGGACCGATCGCGGTCGTCGTCAGGGGACCAGGACCAGTTTGCCCCGCACGTGTCCGGCCCGGCTGATGTCGAAGGCCCGGGCGGCCTCGGCGAGAGGAATGCGCTCCTGGACCGGGAAGCGGACCACGCCCTCGCGAGCGAGGTCGGTCACCGCCGCCATGAGCCGTCCCATGTCCGCCATGGACGCGCCCACGTGTGCGATGCCGGCGGCGGCCGAATGCTCGTCCTGGGCGGCCGTGGTGGCTCGCGTCAGGTCGGAGAGCAGTGCAGGGGTCGCGGCGACGCAGCCCGCGCCGCCGTGGGCGTCGAAGACGGCGTCCACGCCGCCCAGCGCCCTGACCTCGTCCACCAGACCCGGTCCGTACGTGACCGGCGTCGCGCCCAGACCTGCGACGAATTCGTGGTTGTGCGCCGACGCCGTGCTGATCACCTTCGCGCCCAGGTGTGTCGCGATCTGCGTGACCGCGATGCCGACACCGCCGGCACCTCCGTGCACGAGCAGGGTCTCGCCGGCCTGGAGCGCGATCCGCTCCAGCCCGGCGTAGGCCGAGCAGCCCGCGACGGCGAGTGACGCCGCCTGCTCGAAGTCGATGTCCGCGGGCTTGCTCAGCAACTCGGCGGCTGGGACGTTCGCCTCCGCGCGGTAGCTGTTGCCCAGCCCGACGCGGATGACCTCGTCCCCGACCGCGAACCCGGTGACGTCGGGCGCTACCGCGGTGACCACACCGGCGCTCTCGTTGCCGGGGACGGCGGGGAGCTGAAGTGGGAGGAAGTCGCGGGCATAGCCCGAGACGATCTTCCAGTCCGCGGGGTTGACGGCGATGGCGCGATAGGAGACGCGGACCTCGCCGGCGTTCACGGGAGGAGTTTCCTCTTCCCGGACCCTGAGGACGGACGAGTCGCCGTAGTCGTCGAAGCAGATCGTGGTGCCCATGGAGAACTCCGCATGAGAATGACCGAAGAGGACACCCGGTAACCTAGGACCTGACGTCGACGTGAGGGGTTGTCGAATGTGACCGCTTTCACCAGTGGGAAGGGGGGCGGAGTGCGGATCGGCGAGTTGGCCGCGAAGACCGGAGTCACCCCGCGAGCCCTGCGTTACTACGAGGAGATGGGGCTTCTGCGGCCGGATCGCACCACCAGCGGTCAGCGCGTCTACGGGGCCGCCGCGCTCGAACGGGTGGGACTCATCCGCGAGCTCTACGCCGCCGGACTCGGCAGCGGCATGATCTCGGCCCTGTTGGACGTCGTCGACAACCCGCGGGCCGACCCGGATCTCCTGATGTCGCTCGTCGTCGAGCGCGAGCGGCTCGCGGAGAGGATCTCCTCGCTGCGCGACGCCGCGAGCCGGCTCGACGTCCTCATCCGGCTGGTCGAGCACCCCGAGACGCAGTCCTGCCCGGCCTCGCTCGCGGTGCGGAGCTGAGGCCTACGTGGAAGCCGCTGGCGGCGCCGACCTGGCCCCAGACGATCTGGTCGGCCTCGTCCGGGTTCTCCACGTTGCCCATGTCCGCGTAGGTGATGACGGCCAGGTCGCCGCCGGAGGGCTTCTGGTGGAACTCGAGCGCCGCACGGCCGTCGCCGCGGAAGTTGAGGTGGGGCGCGGTGGTGACGGTCAGGACACCGGATGTTCGCCACTCCCACGTCTGGATCACATCGGGTGGGCCGGTGCGCACACCGGCCCACCCGCACCGTTCACAGCGAACGTACGGTGACGTCGCCATCGTGCACGCGTTCCGTGGCGCCGGGATGGGCGTCGGGATCTGCACCGACGCCACCACGCTCGACGACGCTCAGATCGGTGAACTGGCCGGGCTGGGTGTGCATTGCAACGTGCGCTGGACGGGTTCGCCGCCGACTCGCACGGCAAGTTCGGCGGTGACCGGGCGAGCTTTCGCGGTCACCGCCGCTACCGCGGAGAAGCTCGGCGCGGCCGGGATCCTGCAAGGGCTGCTGTGTACTCCGAACACGCTCGCCGAGAACGAGGAGTACGCACGGCTGTGCGCGTTCGTCCGCGCCAACGGACGCGGTATGTGCTGCTCAACCCGTTGGGCAGCATGGGCCGCGGGGGCACGTCGAAGAGCGCGCTGGCGAAGACGACGCCGCACATCCGGGAGATCTTCGAGCTGACCGCCCCGTTCGACGGCCCGGACCTGGACATCGCGCACATCCGCTTCCCCAACACCGAGGGTCGGCCGCTGGCCGGATGAGGCGGGCACGATCATCCACGTGTTCACGCCCGGTGAGGTCACCGTGTGCCCGTATTTGGTGTCACACACCGCAATCACGGCCTCGTTCCATGCACGAGGCGGGCGCGGGCTGCCAGATACGTTCATCTGTGTGCCTCTTAGTGCATTCACTCCGGTCCACATTGGCGGACCATGGTCGGTCGGCGCGGCGTCCCATCGGCAATATCGTTGCCAACGTCGCGCGATCTTCTTCACGCGTTCGGCGGCTCGCGCTTATTCGGAATATTCAGCGGCAGTACGCGTGGGAGGATTCCATGCCAGTTCTGGTTGTTCCCGGTGTCTCCGTCGAGGCCACATTCGACGTCTTGCCGCCCTTGCCGGCGGCCGCCGGCATCATCGGCGTGGTCGGCATCGTCGACAGGCCGCCAACGGACGGTGGTCTCGTCGGTGTCAGCCGGGTGTCGGAGCTTCAGGACCTGCTCGGTCCCGGCACCGTGGCCTCGATGCCCGAGGCAGCACACGCCCTCTTCAGCGGCGCCCGTGAGGTCGTCGTCTCGCCGGTCGCCGGCGGGGCGCCCGCTCGGACGTCCCTTCTCAACACCGCGGGCGACCCGGCCGTTCGGCTGCGTGCCCGGTCCAACGGGGCCTGGGGCAACGCCCTGCGCGCCGACGTCCGCGCGGTCACCAACGCCGCGGGCGACGTCGTCCGCGTCACTCTGCGGATCCTGTTGGGAGACAAGGAGGTCGAGCGCTTCGACGACCTCGTCGTCGAGCCGGGGCAGGCGTTCGACCTGTTCGGTGTCGTCAACTCGCGGTCGGCCTACGTGGTCGCGATCGAGCCCGGGTTCGAGGGCGACGACCCGGAGCCCGGCGACTACGCCCTCGACAACCAGGGCAAGGTGGCCATCCCGCAGTCCGGGGCCACCGGCACGATGCTGATGGACATCCGCGGCGTCGGCGACCCGGCGGGCGTCACCGTCAAGATCACCGGGGCGGACGACGCCATCGGCGTCGAGGTGCTCCGCAACGGCGCCCGCCAGGAGATCTTCACCGGTCTCACCATGAACCCCGACTCCGCGCGGCACCTGCCGGCCGTGCTCTCCGCCGAGAGCCGCCTCATCCTGGCCACACCGCGCAGCTCACTCGCCGGCACCGCCCGGCTTCCCAGGGCCACCACCGCGCCGGCCACGTTCGCCGACGGTGCCTCACCGAACGTCACCGCCTACCAGACGGCGATCGAGCGGCTGTCCGACGACTCCCGCATCGACCTCGTCCTCGCTTCGTTCGAACCGGCGCTGGCGAAAGAAAGCGTGGTGCAGATCCACCAGTCACTGTTGGCGCACGCCGTCGCGATGACCGACTCCGGCGCGCCGCGGATCGCGTTCGGCTCGATCACCCCGGACGACGCCGACGACCTCGACGGCATCCGCGACCACGCCGCCGCCGTCCGCAACCGGCGGTTCGTCCTCGTGGCGCCGCCCGGCGCGGCCGGTGTCGTCGCGGGCCTCATCGGACGGATGGAGCCGCAGGAGTCCCCGACGTTCAAGTCCGCGCAGCTGCTGGGAATCCCGCCGGCCAAGTTCCGGGAGAGCGAGCTCAACCGGCTCCTCGGCTCGTCGACCAACCTGCTCGTCGTGCAGCAGCGGGTGGGGCGCGGCGTGATCGTGCTGAAGGGCATCGACACCACCGGTGACCAGGTCTCGGTGACGCGCGTGGCCGACCGTGCGATCCGCGAGACGAAGGCGATCAGCGAGAACTTCATCGGCCGCCTCAACTCCGCCGATGCGCGGGAGGCGTTGAAGCAGCAGCTGATCGCGACGTTCACCCGCCTGGAGCGGTCGGGTGCGCTCGTGCCGAGCACCGACGGCAGCGACCCGGCGTTCCTCGTGGACGTCTACTCCACGCAACAGGACTTCGCGCAGGGCATCGTGCGCGTCGACATCGCGGTCCGTCCGGTCAGGGCGATCGACTACGTCTACGCGACCATCCGCGTCAAGAACTGACGTTCTACTCAGGACACAACACACAAGGAGACGGCATGCCGACGGTTTTCGCCGCGACCGAGAGCTCCGTGCTCGTGGACGGTCAGCCGGTCGAGGGCGTTCAGGGGATCGACTACCGGATGCGCCGGGCACGCAACAACATCTACGCGCTCGGCAGCACCGAGCGGATCGGGGTCACCTCGGGCGCCTACGAGGTGGAGGGGCGGCTGCGGGTCGCCTCGGCCAGCGTCGCCCTTGACGCGCTCGAGGGTGAGCAACTGTTCCAGATCGTCGCCAACCTGCGCCACGGTGACACCACCACGACCGTGACGTTCGACGAGTGCTTCATCACCGACAAGGCGTTCGACCTGTCGGTCGGCGGCCACGGTCAGGCGGTCTACGGCTTCAGCGCCGCCCGCGTGCGCGAGGAGCACTGACCGGTGGCCACCGCGGGAGTGGTCGTGGACCTCGGTGCCGGCCGGGCGGTCGTCGGTGACCGGGTGATCGAGGTCGCGCCCGTCGACGGTGGCCTGGCCACGGGGCAGGTGGTGCTGCGGGCGCTGACCTTCGGAGAACGGACCCGGGTGGTCGCGGACGCACCCGCCGGCACACTGGCCGGTGCGGTACTCGCGACGGCCAGGGTGCGCGGTGTTCTCCCTGCCGGCCCGTCGCTGGTGGCGCTCGAAGCACTGGCGCTGCACCTCGCGGGTGCCCGGCCGGACGATGAGCCCCTGTCATTCGCGGAGGCGGCCGCCGCGGTCGCCTCCGCCTACGGGTGGAGTGCCGCGGACATCACCTCCGCCGACGCGGACATGATCGACCGCCTTGCCCGCGCGGTCCGCCCCACCCACCAGGACGACGGCTGGACGAACATCGCGTTCGCCGCCTCCTCGACGGGAGAGGACGCGGCGTCGGTCCGGGACCGACTGGTCGAGGACCTGCTCCGCCGGGCGCCTCTCCTGGCACCCCCGCAGCAGGAGGGGATCGACGGCAGTGCCGGCGATGCCCGCTGGGGAAGCGAGGCGGCGGCAGGAACGGGTCCCGGCACGACCGAGGGCGATCCGGGCCATGTGGCCACGCCCGCCGCGTCGAGCGACGCGGCTGCTCGTCACGAAGCGAGCGGCCGATCGGGTGCCGGCATTGCCGGACTCGCCGGCGATCCGGCTGGCTGGCAGGGCGAGCCGGCTGGATCGAGAGCTGGCGGGGCCCAGGAGTGGCTGGGCCACCCGCCCGGCCGGGCCGCCGCGCCGGGTTCGGCTGGCCGGAGCGGTGCGACGGTGGGCAGATCGGATGCGGGCACCGGCGAGCCGGCGCACCGGCGTCGGGATCTGACCGGATCGGGTGTACCGGAGGCAGTCGGCAGCGCCGCCGCGCCGGCCGGCCTGGCTGAAAGGCCTGGCGTCGGGGCGGCTGGTGACGTGGCTGGTGCGCGCGTCGATCCAGTGGTTCTGAGTGGCGCACCGGGGGCGTCGGGCCAGTCGCTGAGCGGCGCGGCTGGCAGGGCTGGTGCGGCTGGCCGTGGCAGCGAGGCTGCCACCAGAACGGGAGGTCGCTCAGCTGAGGTGAGGCGGCATGCGACTGGCCGGGCCGAGGATCCGGCTGGTCTCGATGCGGCCAGGTCAGGTAGCGGAGCCGCGGCGGCCGTTGATCATGTGGCCGGCAGGGCGGCTGCACCGGGGACAGGCGGCGAGTGGCTGAGCGGCAGGGCCGGTGCGGCTGATCTGAGCACGTTTCGGCGCGTCCGCGAAGCCGTCGAGTCGCTGGGTGGCACGGGCGGCAGGGCCAACGCGCCGAAGGATGTGGCTGGTTCCGTGGCCGAGGTTGGTATGCCGGCGAGCCCTATGCCTGGCGGCGCCGGTGTGCCGGGCAACGGTTCCAGCGGCGTCGAGGGTGAATGGCGAGGCGCCGACATCACCGGCGGTTCTGCTGGTCTGCGCTACGGGAACGCCCGGCCGGGCGCCGAGGTGCCAGCGGACGACGGAGCCAGCGCCGGTCACACCTCCGCTCGGTCGCGCTGGCTGCCTGGCGGCAGCTCCTCGGCGGTCGACGCCGCTCTGTGGGGTGACAGGTCACGGGACTTCGGCGTGAGTGCTGGGATCGCCGCGTTCTGGGCAGGTTCTGACGGGCCGCCGCAGGCCGTGCACGCACTGGGTGGCCTGGCCACGGTGCCGCACCACGCGAGCCGGCCCACGGCTGGCGAGTCCATGGTGGACATCGCTGACGAACTGGCCGCGGCGCTCCAGGACGAGGCCGATCTGCGTGGGGTGATGCGCTCATGACCGCGCCCATCCCATTGGTAGGGGACATCGCTCTCAGTGCTGTGCAACGGATCGATCATGCGCTCGGCGCCGGGTTCGAGTCGGTTGGTGTGCCAGGCCTTGACGGGGCCGTGCTTCAGCGCGCCGGCCGCGGACCGCACACGCTCGTGGTCCAGGGCGTGCTCGCCGGGGATACCGCGCTGGATGATCTCGCTTCCCTGCAACAGCTTGCCGCCGCCGGCGAGGAGGTGCCCTTCTCCGCCGACATCACCACCGCGCTCGAACTCGAGCGGGTCGTCGTCGTGGGGTTGCGGGCTCGGGTCGTCGCCGGGACGCATGACCTTGTCGGGTACGAGATCTCGCTCGTCGAGAGCCCGCCCCTGCCGCCGCCCGCGGCGGTCGGGGCCTTCGGGGGCCTCGACGACTTCGGGGTGGGGGATCTCGGGTTCGACACCGACCTCCTCGACGACATCGCCGGGGACATCTCCGGTCTGGCGGACGACCTGGCCGGCGCGGTGGACGCCGCCATGGCCGCGGTCGACCAGCTCTCCGCGCTGGCCGCACTGGGCAGTCTCGACGTGAGCGGCCCGCTCCAGCCCATGAGCGACGCCGTCGGGACCGTCGGCGCCGCGTCCGCCACCTACGCCGACGTCGCCGCGAACCTGGCCGCCCTCTTCGGTGGTGACGCATGACCGTCCTCGCCTTCACGGCCACCGCCACCATCGGGTCCCTGCGCTACGAACGGAACCTCTCCGAAGCACACGTGACCCTCGCGCTCGCGCCCGGCGTCGGCTCCGCGCGGCTCGTCCTCCCACGCGACGTGCCCGTGGACGCCGGTCCGGGCGACGACGTCGAGGTCGCCCTGACCGGCGAGAGCACCGACGCCACCACCGTCCTCACCGGCACCGTCCACTCCGTACGCCGCGGCCTCGACCGCACCACCGTGCTCTGCGGCGACGCCACCGCCGCACTGGCCGCCATCCGCACCGGCGCCACCTTCGAGCAGCAGTCCGCCGCCGCGATCATCCACGTCCTCGCCGGCGAGGCGGACGCCGGCACCGGCAGCATCGACGCCGACCTCGACCTGCCCACCTACGTCGCCCACCAGGGCCGCACCGCACTCGAGCACGTCACCACCCTCGCGTCCTGGGCCGGCTGCATCGTGGCGGCCAGCGCCGACGGAAAGCTCGACGTCGTCCCGATTCCGGAGCCACCGGCCGGCACCGCGCTGCGCTACGGCCGCGAGATCGCCGAGCTGCGCGTCACCACCCCCGCGCCGCAGGCGGCCCTCGTCGTCGCGGGCAACGGGCCGGCGGGCAACGCCAGCGCCCCGGACGCCCGCACCCAGACCACCGCCGTGGTGCCCGACGGCGCCGACGGCCCGAGCGCCACCGCCATCCGCGTGCCCGCGCCCGCCCTGCGCACCCCCAGCGCCGCGAGCAACACCTCCGACGCCCTCGCCGCGTTCAACGGCGCGGCACGGCTCACCGCCACCTGCTGGCTCGTGCCGGAGCTCCGTGCCGGCTCGACCGTCGAGATCGCCGACAGCCCCAACGACGCCACCGGACCGTGGCTCGTCACCCGCGCGGAACACCGCGTCGGCCCCGGCGCCCGCGGCACCACGAAGCTCACGGCCGTGGCGATGAGCGCAGGCGGACTCCTCGGGGGGCTGCTGTGACCGCGGCGCTGTTCGACTCCATCAGCCGCATCGCCCGGCACGAGGCCGCCGCGCGCCCCACCGCCGCCATCGGCACCGTCGTCGACGTGTTCGACGGCACCGGCTCCCCGAAGGACCACGCCGTCACCGTCGAGCTGCGCGAGCTGGGCCTCGTGCTGCCGCAGGTGCCGATCGCCGTCGGCGCGCTCGGGTTCGCCGCCACCCCAGCGCCCGGCGACCTCGTGATCGTCGTGTTCGCCGACGCCGACGTGCACGCCCCGGTCGTCGTCGGCCGGCTCTACCACGCCGAGCTGGCCCCGCCAGAACACGGCGAAGGAGACATCGTGCTCCGCCTGCCCGCCGGCGAGGACACCCCCACGTTCACCACCGTCGTGCGCGGCGCCGACCCGAAGCTCACCCTGACCCTCGGCGAGGACGTCACCATCGAGGCCGACGACAAGAAGGTCCACCTCAAGGCCGGTGACGCGGAGGCCACGGTGGACTCGGGCGGCGGCGGCCGCGCCGAGATCAAGGTCGGCGACGCCACGTTCACCGTCACCGGCCGCGGCGACATCGAGATCACCGCCACCGGGAAGCTCACGCTGAAGGGATCCGACATCGAGCTGACCGGCCAGTCCAGTGTCAAAATCTCCGGCCCCCAGGTGAAGGTGAACTGAGATGGCCCCATCCAGCTTGGGCACGGATCTGAAGGTCATCCTCGGCCCCCCGGGCTTCGGCGCCCACGACGCGTCCACAGTGGACCTGACGCCGGTGCCGAAGCCCGCGCAACGGATTCTCCCGCGCACCGGCGGCCTCCGCGCCGCGACGGCGGACGAGGACGGCGAGCAGGGCTGGCGGCCGGAACCACCCGGCGCCACCGAGGTCACCGATCTCGGCGTGCTCACCGGTCGCGAGAACCTCGCCCAGGCACTGGTGTTGCGCCTGCTCACCCCCAGGGGCGCGCTCACCGACCTCGGCCACGCGAACTACGGCTCCCGCCTCGGCGAGCTGATCGGCCGCCGCAAGACCGAGGCCCTGCGCGGCCTGTGCCGGGCCTACATCCTCGAGGCCGTCCGCGAGGAGCCACGCGTGGAGGACAAACCACTCGCGATCACGTTCGACCCGCGACGTGAACAACCCTGGGACTTCGTCGTGGAGATCGCCGTGCGACCCGTCGACGGCGGCGACCCGGTGACGATCGGACTCGAGGTGGGCCTGTGACTCCCGAGTACTCCCCGCGGACCTACCCGGCGATCGTCCGGGACCTGCTGACCACCCTCACCGGCGGCACGGTCCGCGAGTCCGCGGTGGCGCCCACCGAGGGCCCGGTCGTGCTGGACCGCCTCGCCTCCCGGCCGATCGCCCGAGTGTCCTATCTGGAGGGTGTCACCGAGGCCGGTGGCACCCAGGTGCCGGTTCGCTTCACCGACGCGGACTTCACCCTCGCGGACACCGACGGCGACGGCGAGCTCGACGCGGTGGTGTTCCGCGACGGTGGCCGCAAACCCGCGCCAGGCAGCACGTTGACGGTCAACTACTACCCGGTGCGCACGAACCCCGTGCCACTGACCGATCTCAACATCGGCTCGGTCGCGAGGACGCTGCTGGAGACCACGGCCAGGGAGATCGCGCTCGGCGAGCAGTACCTCGAGCGGATCTACCGCTCCGGCTACCTAGAACTCGCCGAAGGCCCGTCGCTGGAACGTGTGGTGGCCCTGATCGGCGTCGGCCGGCTGCCCGCCGGCCATCCACTCGCGACGGTCCGGTTCGCGCGCAACGCCGCGTCGGGCGGGAAGGTCACGCTGCCCGCGGGCACGGTCGTCACCGACGCCGCCGCCAACCGCTACGCCACCGTCGCCACGCTGACCCTCGAGGCCGGCGAGGAGTCCCGTGCGGTGCTCGCCGCGGGGGCGACCGCCGACACCGCACTCGTCGACGCCGGCGCGCTCGACCGCCTGGAAACCCTGATCGCCGGGATCTCCACGGTCACCAACCCCGAACCCGCCTACCGGCAGGCCGCGGGGGAGAGCGACGAGGACCTGCGCCGCCGCGCCCAGGGCGCCCTGCACGGCGCGGTCCGCGGCACCCTCGACGCGCTGCGGTTCGGTGTGCTGTCGGTGACCGGCGTGAAGAGCGTCGAGATCACCGAGTTCCCCAACGGGGTGCCGGGTGAGGTCCGCGTCGACGTCGCCTACGCCAGCCCGGACGACCCGGTCGCCGCGGCCGCCGTCGCCGAACGCATCGAGGAACTGCGCCCCGCCGGCATCCGCGTGCTGTCCTCCGTCGCCGCCCGCCTCACGGTCACCGTACGGGTCGATCTGATCCTCACCGGCACCGGAGTGAGCGGCGCGGAGCTCGACGACGTGACCGCCGGCGTCGAGGAGCGGATCGCGGCCCGGCTCACCGCGCTCGGTCCCGGCGCGACGGTCCGGGTCAACGCCCTCACCGCCGCCGCGCTGTCCGACGAGCGGGTCGCCGACGCCACCGTCGCGTTCGCCGCACAGGACGGCACCCCGATCGAAACCCTTGTCCTGCAGACGGGACAGGTGCTGGACGTGGTGCGCCCGTTCACCTTCCCGCCGCCGGTGGCCGAACAGGCCGGTGCGACGGTCGCCACGACCGCCGACGTCGACCTCGTCCTGCCCATCCACCTGGTGCCGGGTGTGACCCTCGCGCAGGCGACCGACGCGATCACCCTCGCCGTCGACAGCCACCTCGCGGGTCGCGGGCCGGCAGACCCGCTCTCCGTCGACAACCTGGCCGCCGCCATCCGCGACGACTCGCGGTTCGGCCTGGTGCGGGAGCTCGTGACCGTGCTGGTCGAGCACCAGGGCCAGTTCACCCAACTCGTGGACGGCCAGGGCAGCTACCTGCCCGGCATGTCGGAAACCCTGCGGCGCCGGGGAATGGACGTGCCGGAGGACGGGACATGACCCACGCGGAGGACATGGCCGCCCGGTTGCCGACCCTCTACCGGGACGGGGACCTGGTGCGGGGCCTCGCCGGCGTGCTCGGCCTGCAGCTGGAGATCCTGGACGAGCGAGCCAGGGCGGTGCAGCGCGCGCACTGGTTCGACACCGCGCTCGAGCTGCCCGAGGCCGCCGCGCTCGGGGCGCTGCTGGACATCGCGCCGGCGCCGTGGCAGAGCCTGGGGGAGTACCGCGCCTGGTTCCACGCCCACCGCACCGCCCGGCTGCGGGACGGCGCGGTGACCGTGCACGCCCTGCGGGACTTCGTGTCCCGGTACGCCGAGGCGTTCGAGGCCACCAACGACGTCGATGCGCTCCCGCCGTTCGACGAGTGGTCGACCGCGCCGACCCGCGTCGGGCACGCGCTCGTGGAGAACCCGCCGCGCACCACCGGTGCCCGGCTCGGCGCCCAGTCCGGCGCCGCGCCGCTGACCAGGCAGCAGGTGGTCAACACCGGCCTCGACACCGCCCGGCTTTCCTATCTCCTGACCGGATGCGGCGGCGGCGAGTACGTGCCGGTGATCGCCAACCTCACCACCGGTGAGGCGATCGCGTTCCTCGGCGCGTTGCGGCCAGGGGACCGGCTGTGGGTGCGTGCCGTCGGCGACGGAACCGTCGAGGCGCGGCTGAACCGGGAGGACGTGACCGCGAAACTCCAAGCCGTGCACCGGGTCGTGCCGGGGCGGCCGTGGACGCCCGCGGACACCGGGCCGAACCCGAGCGCTCTCGAACTTCCCCGTGGCCCCAACGACATCTGGTTCCTGCCGGTCGCGCACTTCGACGCGCCGGGCCTTGACCGGGTGCTGCTCGCGCTCGCCGACCTCGACCTGCGCCAGGGGCGCTTCGACGAGGCCACGTTCGACCACGCCCTGTTCGACCAGGAGCCGGGCGCCATCGTCGATCTCATGTGGACGGAGCGGGTGCCGGCCAGCCTGCGGGTCGACCTCGACGGTGGCGTGCTGAGCGCACACGCCGGACGGCTCGACGACGCGCTGGAGGCCCGCGACCAGCTGGCGTCCTCGGTCGCCGAGGGCGTCGACGCGCTCGCCGCCGCGGGAGTCGCGACGCAGACCCGGTTGCGGCCACTGCACGACAGCCAACGGCAGCTCGACCACCTCGTGTTCATCGACGACATGCGGGCCTACGAGGTCGGCACCGTCGGCATCGCCGGTCCGCCGGACGTCGGCGGCCTGTTCGGCAGCTCCGACTTCGACGAAAGTGCCTACCAGTAGGGGAGAACGATGCGAGCGACCTTGCGGATGGAGGTCCGCGACCGGACTGGCGCGCTGCTCGACGAGCGCGTGGCACGCAACACCGTGCTGCGCTCGGGCGGGCGGATCATCGCGGACCTGTTCGCGGGCCTCGGCACACCGATCACGCACATGGCGGTGGGCACCAGCGACGACGAGCCCGACTCGGTCACCGTGACCGCGCTGGCCAACGACGACGGCGGCGGCGGGCAGGGGCTCACCGGCGACACCGTGGCGCCGATCGCCGCGGAGGACTTCCACGTGGAGCTGGACGAGCCGAGACGGCGGGTCGTCGTGCGGGTGCGGGCGACGCTCGCGAGCACCGCGGCCGTCGGCACCGTGCGCGAGGCGAGCCTGATGTCTCGCCGGGACGACGAGGACGTGCTCTACAACCGGGTGGTCTTCCCCCCGGTGCAGAAGGGCGGCGACCACGAGCTGTCGCTGTTCTGGGAGGTCGAGTTCCCGTTCGGCGATCTCCAGTGGCTCGTGCGATGAGGAGGCAGTGACCGATGGCGGCGATCGACAAGGGCAGCTTCAGCTTCAAGCTGCAGAACTACCCGCCGGCGAACAGGGACGCCACGGTGCGGATGACGAACACCGTCACCGGCCAGCTGATCGAGCGGAAGCCGTTCCTGGACGGCACGCTCGTGGTGCGGGACGTGGACCCGGGTGAGTGGCAGGTCGAGGTGCTCCACCCGAACGTGGTGACACCGCTGTACCAGAAGGCGATCCGGGTGATCCCGCAGAAGCTGCCGGTGTTCGTGCCGATTCCCATCGACCCGGTGGACTTCCGCGACACCCCGATCCGCGACATCCCCGACGCGGACCTTGGGCCGGTGCAGCAGTCGGTCACCTCGTTGCGCACACAGGTGGCCGCGGTGGGAGGCAAGGCGTCGGGTGAGGTCATCCGGGCCGACGACTGGAACCAGCTCGTGGCGGGCGTGACCGACCTCGCCGGCGCGGTGCTGCAGCTGGCGTCGCTGGTGAGCCCGCACGGCCACGACCACCCGGAGATCGCGGCGAAGATCGACGAGGTGCAGGGCAACGTGCGCCGGTTCGTCACCTCCTTCGGCAACAGCCTGCTGGAGCTGCGCCGGGACGTGGAGAACGAGTTCCTGCGCCGTGCCACCACGAAGATGCTCGACGTCGCGGGCACGGTCGGGCCGGCACGCGACCGGATCCTCGACCGGGTCGGGGAGCTGGAGGCCGTGCTGCAGGCGACGCCGGTCGAGTTCAGCTCCAAGCTCGCCACCACCGGTGTCGTGCTGAGCGCGGAGATCAACGAGATCGCACAGTCCAAAGGGGAGGGCGCGGCGGAGTTCCTGGCGCGGCCGGAGGTGCAGACCGTGCTCACGCTGGCGCACTCGCTGTCCGACAGCGGCGGGCTGATCTCCCCCGAGGAGGAGCTGAACACCTACCGCCGCACGGGATCCGCGCTCGGCAAGTCGAAGATCGGCGGCTGAGATGGCCACCGTCAACGAGATCGAACGGCTCAGGCAGCTCGTCGAGCGGCTGCTGCCGATCAGCAGGCGCGACGCGGGCGACGTGATCGCCGCACGCGACTGGAACACCGTCGTCGGCGCGCTGCTGGAGGTCGCCAGGGCGGTCGTGGACGGCGGCTCGACGCACGCGGTCGAGCCGCACGACCACCCCGACCAGGTGCGGATGGGGTGGCTGGAACCCCGGCTGCGCGCGCTGATCGAGCGTGGCCCGATGGACGATCCGGTGGCACTGGGCCGGATCGGCGCTGTCGAGCGCGGGATCGGCGCGGTGGACAAGCGGCTCGACGAGCTGGTGTCGAGCCTGCGGGACGTGCGCACCGCGACGACCCGGCTGGAGACCCAGGACCTGGGGCGGGACGCGACCATCACGCGGCTGGGCCGCAAGATGGACGGCCTCGGGGACGCACGCGACGACGTGACGTCCGTGCGGGAGACCCTCGATTCCCTGCGCGGTGACCTGACGTCGTTGCTCACCTTCTCCGCCGGACTGGAGGGTCTCACGCCCGCCGACCTGCTCGACCACCTCCAGGCGATCGACGAGCTGCGGGCCAGGCTGACCACCCCGACCGGGGCGCTGCTGGACGCCGCGGAGTTCGAGCGCAGGCTCGTCGAGCTGTCGACGACGCTGGTGACCGAGGAGGAGCTGTCCGAGGCGCTCGCGGGCGTGCGGACCCAGATCCCCGAAGACGTGTACGCGCAGTTGCTCGACGCGGTGCGGCGGATCGCGCTGGAGCAGACCCAGGAGATCGTCGGCCCGCTCACCGAGCAGCTCGACCAGCGGATCACCTCGCGTCTCAAGGGTGTGCAGACGGCGGCCGTGCGGGCGGCGACGGAGGAGGCGGCGCGGGTCGCGGACGGGCTGCGCGGCCCACTGCGGGACGAGGTCACCGAGGCGCTCCGGTCGGAGATCGCCACCGGGGACGACATGGTGCGGGAGGCCGTGGGCACACAGCTGGCCCAGGCGATCGCCGGCGTGCGCGGTGAGCTCGACGACCGGGTCAAGGGCGTGCGGAACGAGCTGCCCGACCTCGTGGGTAAGGAGGTCGACCAGCGGCGCCCCGACATCGTGGCCGCCGCGACCGCCGCCGTCACCCCGGCCCTGACCTCGCTGGGCACCCGGATGACCGCCGCCGAGGCGGACGCGGCGTCCCTGCGGTCGACGGTGGTGACGACGAGCACCGACCTCGCGACGTTCAAGCAGCAGACCTCGGCGAACTTCGACAAGCTGGCCAGCGACCTGCGCAAAGTGTTCACGAGGGACCTCAACGAGGCCGTCGCGGAGCTGCAGGCGAGCCAGGACGCGCTGGCGGAGCGGTTCAGCGGCGAGATGGCCGCCGAGCGGGCTCGGGTGGACAAGGAACTGGAGGCGATCCGCCGCCTGATCGGCAAGAAGGACGAGAAGGTGGCGCCGACCGAGGAGGACCCGGCACCGGACAAGCCCCGCACGAAGGAGGCGCGTTCGGTCGAGGCGGCGGAAACCAGCGCGGCCGAGGGCGACGAGAACGTGGTCGAGCCGGCACAGGAGTCGACCGAGGTCGCCGAACCAGAAGCGAAACGGGCGCCGGCGAGTGCGAAGCCCGCGCAGGGCAAGAAGCGGGCGAAACCGAAGCACCCGCCGAAGGCCAACGGCTGAGCCGCGATGCTGTCCCACTACGAGAGCAGGCTCGCCGAGGTGCTGGGTGCCCGGCTGGCGGCGCCGTTCGCCGGGCGGGTGTTCGTGTCGCCAGGGCCTTCCGGCGGTCCGGACGAGCCGACCCTGCTGGTCGGCACGGCACGTGCTGAGGTCCTCACCGCCGACTTCGGCGCGTCCCGGCCCCAGGTCGTGCCGGGGGCCGACGACCCACGCCGGGTGCTGCGCCTGCGCTGTGACGTGCTCATCGAGGTGCGCGCCTCCACGGCGGGCGGCCGGGGGGAACGCGTGTCCGCACTGGACGCCGTGCTGTACGAGCTCGATGCCCCGGACCTGCGTGACGCCTCGGCACTCGCCGCGCAGGGCGACCCGGGTTTCGTGCTGAGCCGTCAGGCGCCGGTGTCGGTGCTGACCGACCCGGGCACCGAGCCGGCGGGCGTGCTTCTCTCGGCCGAAGGCTGGTTCTGGCCACCCGACACACCGGGTGTCACGGGTGTGCCCATCTCCTCGGCCGTGGTCCAGGCCGCGGTGCTGCCCATCGCTCTCGACCCTTGGCCACTGAACCTCCGCGCAGGCGATGCCCCGGTGCCACTGCGGGTGCGGATGCGCACCGCCGCGCCGGTCGACTCGCTGGCGATCCGGCTGCGGGGCAACGCCGCCGGGCAACTGACCGGCGGAACTCCAGGACCCGATGGCGCGCGGATAGTCCCGTTGACCGGTGACACCGCCGAGTTCCAGTACGTCCCGCCGGCAGGCGCCACCACGGACCACCTGGTGATCGCGGTCGCCCGCCCGGGCCCCGCGCTTGGCACCGAACTCGCCCGCTTCGACGTGGCGGTGCGCCCATGACCAGGGATGTGCTGGAGCTGTTGTCGGCGGCCGAGTTCTCGGTGGTTCCCGGCACGGCCGTGCTCGCCTCGGGGGCCGCCCTCCTCGCGGCACCGCAGCCTCGGGACGTCGGTCCCGAGGGGGTCACCTTCCCGTTCGACCTGGGGCTGCCCGACGGGGCGGAGGCGGTGGAGCTCGATCCCGTCGTGCTCGCCGTCGAGGCCGACACCGAAGGCGGGCCAGGGATCCCGCTGGGGGAGTTGCCCACTTCCGTCACCGGGGGCGAGATCGTGGTGACCGTCCCCACCGGGCGGCGGGTTCGCGGCCTGCACCTCGCCGACCTCACCGACCCCGACGGAACGGTGTTGCGGGGCGAGAGCGACCTCGCCGGGCGGCGGCTCTCCGTCAGCGTGCCCGCCCACGGCGGCGGGTGGGCCTCACCCGTGGTGGCCGTGCCGTCGGTCGCGCCGCGCGGACAGGTGCCCGCCACCCTCACCGGTGCCAGCTTCTCCGGTGGCGTCCTGCGGCTGCCCGACCTCGCCGGGGAGCGGATCAAGGTCTCCCTCGTCGACGGGGACACCCCGGACGACTTCAGCGCGGTCGCCGTCACCGTCGGGAAGGTCACCGGCTGGGCGTCCACCATCGCCGTCGACCTGACGCTCACCGGACCCGACGGCGCCACCCTGTGGGCCCAGCCCGGCGAGTTCCTGCCCGGCCCGACGGCCACCGCCGACGTCACCGTCGGGATCGGTGCGGCCCTCGACGCGAAACGCGTCGCGGGCGAACCGCTCACCGGCACCATCACCCTCACCGCCGCCCACGCGGCGCGCGTCCGCGTCTCCCTCTCCACCGTCACGGGCGCGCTCCTGCGCCGCGTCCCCGGCATCACCACCGCCGACCTCGCGGGCGAACCCACCACCCTCACCGTGCCGCCGCTGCCCGCCACCCCGCCGACGACGGTCGTCGCCGACCTCCGCCTCACCTACGCCGGCATGCGCCTCGCCGACATCTCCGACCCGCTCCCGCCCAACGGCGCGCACATCGGCACCGTCGTCACCGACGCGCCGGTCACCCGTGCCCTCCCTCCGCTGGCGCTGCGCGGTGACCAGGTCACCCGCGTCGGCATCGTCGGCTTCTGCGACCCCGGCACGTCGCTGACCGTCACCCTCGCGGGCGCCCAGGCCGTCGTCACCCCGGCACCCGGCCACACCGCCGCCACCACGTGGGTCGACCTGGCCGCCACCGTCGAGGAAGCCGTCACCGTCACGGTGTCCGCCGGCGCGGGCCGCTTCTTCTGGATCGCCGACCCCGAACCCCTCGTGCGGATCGTGGTCGTCGACCCCGACCCCGGGGGCAGGCCCGTCATCCTCGGCGACACCACCCTCGCGACGGTGGCGGACGAGGAACTCGCCACGGTCCGCGCGGCCCTGCCACCCCACCCGTTCACCGGAACCGGCCTCGCCATCGCGAGCGCCCTGTTCTGCACCGTCGAGATCACCGACGTCGAGCTTCGTTACCGCAGGGGAGCGTGACAGCATGCCCAGCATCGTGGTTCGCCTGCAGGGACTGGACTTCGGCGACATCGAGGTCAACCTCGGCAAGGTCCGCGCCGCCATCGAGGCAGGCGAGCAGCTCGGCACCGACGGCCTCGACCCGCTCGCGCTGCTCGGTGACCTCAGCCCGGTCATCAAGGCGGTCCAGGACCTCGACATCGACGAGAACGTCCTGCGCCAGGCCGCCAAGTCGGCCATCGAGGCCCTCAGCGACCTCATCGGCCTGCCCGATCTCCCCGACCTCGACGGCGTCATCACGGGCATCGCCACCCTGGTCGACCTGATCAGCCAGATGGTCACCGTCCTGTCCACCGACGGCGCCACCGGTACCGATCTCGTCGACCGGGTGCTCACCACCGCGGGCGGCGCGTTCGGCCTCACCGACCTGGTCGACGACATCACCACCCGTGCCGCCCAGGCCCTCGGCGTGCAGGTGCCGGATCAGCTCACCGGCCCGCTGCGGGCGCTCGAACGGCTCGGCGCGGGCGGACAGCTGGACGCCGCCGCGCTCGCCGGTCTCCTCGGCGACATCGTCGTCGGCCTCGACCTCGACGTCGTGCGGGAACTCGTCACCACCGCGGGAAACGCCGTCGCCGTCGTGACCGGCGCCGGCGACACCGCCCGCATCGAGACCGCGATCGCCGCCGTGGCCGCCCGCGTCGACGCCACCTACGCCACCCTCACCGTCGGCGGCTCGCTCACGGTCGACGTGAACGCCGCCCTCTCGGAGATCCAGGAGATCGGCACCGCGCTCGACGCGCTGCACGCCGTGGAACTGCCCAGGTTCGTCGACGGCATCGCCACCGATCTCCGCACCGTCCACAACGCACTGTCCGAACTGGACATCACGGCCGCCGTGAACCGGCTCCACGACCTGCTCCCGCTGCCCGGCGAGGACATCCCGCGGATCATGGTCGACTCCCTCGGCCAGCTCGCCGACACCATCGACGAGCTCACCGGCGAGGCACTCACCGAGGCACTCGCCCAGGCCGGCACCGGCCTGCGTGACGCGATCGGCATCAACCAGTTCGGCGACCTGCTCACCGGGATCGACGAGGCCTTCGACCTCCTCGGCCGCGAGGTCGACCGGCTCCCCCTCGGCGCGCTGCGCGACATGCTCGTCGACGCGCTCGTCGCCGCACAGCAACGAATCCTCGCGTTCGACGGCTTCGACTTCCTCGACGAGATCGTCGCCCCGGTCCGCGACCTCGAGGCACAGATCCGCGGCCTGGACCTCAGCACCATCACCGACGCCGTCCAGGGCGTGGTCGACACGATCAACGAGACCTTCGCCGACTTCCCCGTCGGCGAACTGCGGGACGCCGTCGACGCCGTGCTCGGACCGCTCGGCGAGATCGTCGAGGACCTCACCCCGTTCGTCCAGGAGGTGGCCACGCAGCTGGACGCACTCGCGAAACAGCTGGAGGCCGTCGACTTCGAGGCCGCGGGCGCCGCGACCCTCGACCTCATGAGCGGCATCCGCGAGCAGGTCCGCGACGCGGTCAGCGGCGACGACGTGCCGGAGCCGGTCAAGGTCATGATCGCCGGTGCCGCCGCGGTGCTGCGCCAGCTCGACCTCGCCGCCGAGCTGACCGCCCCCTTCGACGACGCCATCGTCTCCATCGACGTCGACGCCCTGCTCGAACCGGTCGAGGAGGTCTGGCAGGTCGCGGGCGACGCACTGCGCCGCGCCACCCCGGCCGCGCTGATCGCCGAGCTCGACCCGCCGTTCCAGCGGCTCCTCGACCGCATCGACGACCTGAGCCTCCAGCCGCTCATCGGCGCGCTCGGCGGGCTGTTCGACGATCTCGTCGACAAGCTCCAGATCCTCGACCCACGCATCCTCGTCGCCCCGCTCGAGCGGGAGTTCCAAGCCCTGCTGGGAAAACTCCGCGCCGCCCTGGACCCCGCGCCGCTGTTCGCCCCGCTGCGCGAGGCGTACGCGGGGCTGCGCGGGCTGCTCGACCAGGTCGACGTCGAGGCCGTCATCAAGGGCGTCGTCACCGGCCTCCTCGGCATGCCGGACGGCCTGACACAGTCCATCGGCGACCGTCTGAAGACCGGCGGCACCGCACCCGCGATCCCCGCACCCGCCGGCCAGTTCCGGTTCGGTGACGTCCTGCGCCCGGTCGGCGCGTTCGTCGCCGAGATCCGCGACCGTCTCGGCAAGCTCGGGCGGCAGGTGCTCGGCGCCGCGCTGGCCCAGCTGGCCGGTGCCATCCGGGGTCTCCGGTCCGTCGTGGACCCCGACACCGGGTTCGCCGTCCAGCTCGCCGACGCCCTCGACGCCCGGCTGCGCCTCGTCGACCCCCACGCGGGCGCCGGACCCCTCGCCGAACTGCGGACCTCCCTCGAGTCGCTGGCCGCCGCGGTGCCCACGATCCAGGTCGACGCGGCCGCGCGGGCACAGCTGACCACCGCCACCGCGTCGGTCCAGTTCGACGCCCGCGTGCAGGTCGAGCTGTCCGCCGACCTCACCACCCAGGCCGGCCGGGTGCGGGCACGCACCGAGTCCACCGACCTGGGCCGGGCGACCCGGCTGCTGGTCCGGTCGCTCGACGCGGCGCTGCCCGCCGAGCTGCTCGGTCCCGGCCTCGACCCCGCCACCGCGCTGGACGAGTTCCTCGACGCCGTGTTCGCCCGCATCGACCCGACCTCGCTCGCCGCGGAGCTCGACGCCATCGGCGACCGCATCCAGGCCCGGTTCGTGGTACTCGCCGACGAGCTGACGAGCGGCATCTTCCGGTTGTGGAACGACGTGTTCAGCGCGTTCGACGCGTTCCGGCCCGACAAGCTCATCGGCCGGGTGCAGGCCGGGCTCGACGGCCTGTTCGACCGGCTCGACGTGCTCGACCCGGCCGTGGTGGAGAACGAGGCCAGGAACGTGGTCGCGGCGGCCGTGTCGCTGCTCGGCCTGCACTCGCCGGCCCGGCTGGCCGCCGAGCTGGGCACCGTGTTCGACGCCGCCATGGACCGGGTGCGTGAGCTCGACCCCGAGGTGCTGCTCGGTGACCTCGACCCGTTCGCGGAGCTGAAGACCCAGCTCGCGCAGCTGCGGCCGTCGGTGGTGTTCGCGCCGCTGGTCGAGCAGGCCGCCGGGTTCACCGCCGCGCTCGAGACGATCGCCGACATCGATCTCGCCTTCCTCGGCGAGGTCGTGGCGAGGATCCAGGCCACGTTCGCCACCGTGCTGGACGGGGTCGAGGCCGAGTGGAACTCGCTGCTCGACGAGCTGGGCCGGATCTCCGGTGGCGTCAGCGTCTCCGTGACCGTGGGATGAGTGGGGGAGCGGCATGACCGAGACCGTGTGGGACATCAGCGATCCGGCGCGTGGCCGACGGCGCGTGACGCTCGGCGATGGTGGGCTGCCCGAGCGGATCGACCTCGCCGACGGAACCTCGCTGCGGGTCGACCGAGACGAACAGCAACACACCATGTCGGTGACCGACGGCACCGGCACCCGGCTCGTCCACCTCCGCACGTCGGGCTGGACCGAGGCCACCAGAAGGCTGTCCGCGCACGATCCCGCCGGCGTCACCACCGCCGACGTCTCCGACACCACCGCGCGCCTCGAACGCGACGGCGCCGTCCTGCGCGTCGACTCCGATGTGGACGGACGGCCCGCGCGGGTGACACTGCCCGGCTGCGCGGCCGACCTCGTCTACCGGGCGACCGGCGCGGGCTGCTGGGCGGTCGGGCCGCTCGGCGACGAGCCCCTGCTGCGGATCGTCAGCGGCCCCACCGGGGTGTCCTACGACCTCGGCGCCGGCCTCGGCTGGACCGAGCAACACACCGCACGCGGGGTCACGACCACCGACCTCGGTGGCACGCCGATCGTCGACGTCATCACCGATCCCGCCGGCCGGATCGACGGACGCCGTTGGCACGGCGGGAAAACCTGGCGCTACGAGCGTGACGACCGTTCCCGAGTGACCGCATGGACCGACGGGACCACCCGCACCGAACGCCGCTACCGCGGCCTCGACCTCGCGGAGATCGTCGTGGCCGGCCGCCGCACGGTGGTACGCGGCGACGGTGGCCGGATCACCCGGCTGACCGGGCCCTCGGGCACCGTCACCTATGACCACGACCCGGCTGGCCGGCGCGTCCGCCGCGAGTGCCGAGGGGTCGAGACCCACTACACCTACGACCCGCTCGGCCAGCTGACTTCCGTCCACACCGGAGACTCGGTGGCACGGTACGGCTGGGACGCGCTCGGCCGTCGCGTGTGGACCGAACGAGACGGCGTGCGCTACCACGAACACCGCGACGCCACCGGCAGGCTCTGGTCGGTCACCGGCGACGGCGGCCGCCTCGTGCACGCCTTCATCTGGTGGGACGGCAGGGTTGTCGCCCGCCTCGACGCCACCGGCGCACTCGACGAGGCCTACCTGACCGACCCGGTCGGCACCCTCATGGGCGTGCTCACCGTCGGGGACGGCCGGTTCACCGAAGCGGTCCAGCCGCCCTTCGGCATGGTCACCGCGCCATGGCGGCCCACCCTGTTCGGCCACATCGGCGACGGCGCCACCCCGCTGATCTGCTTCGGCGCCCGCGACCTCGACCCGGAGACCGGCCAGTTCCTGACCCCCGACCCGTGGCACGGCGGCCTCGACGACCCCCGGCACATCGCCGGGCAGTCCACCGCGTCCCTGGCGCTCGCCGCGGAGGCACCGGTCAGCGGCATCCACCCCTACGCGCTGTCCCACGGCGACCCGCTCAGCCGCCCCGACCTCGACGGCCACTTCGCGTGGCTCAACTCCGTGCTCACCCTCTTCCTCGCCCCCACCTGGGGTTTCCCGCTGACCTCGCTGTCGGTGTTCTTGTTCGCGCCACTCAACGTCTACGGCGAGATCGCGGCGCTGATCTACGCGCTGTTCGCGTGGCGCCACCCGTGGAAACACCACTCGATCTTCAACTCCCGCATCGTGTCCGGCAGCAGCAGGCTGGGCACGGTCGCCCTGGCACTCAACGGACTCCTCCCGCGCATCGTGGGCGGGTTCGGCGGGGACCGATGCGTGACGATCGGGCACGTCGTGTGGGAGAACCGCCGCTACTTCCAGCTCCTCGACCGCCCGAGGGTGCTGGAACTGGACGACATCCGGGGCACCCCGCTGCCCGACGGCAGGCCGAGCGGTGACGCCCGCAAGTTCTCCGACGCGGTGAAGGGCTCGGTCCTCGTCGTGACCGGCACCGACAAGGACAGCCGCAAGTGGATCCACGGCAGCTGGTGGACGAGAGGGCCGGGCAACGCCGTCGGTGACCGCGCGGGCGCCCAGACCTTCGAGGACCGGGTGCCGGCCGGCACCCCGCACGCCCGGGGCACGGTGTACCTGGCACAGCCCCTGCCCGAGGCCATCGATCCCGAGGACGACAGGCTGTCCGTCGCCGAGTACCTCGTCGCGGGCGGGAAGAGCAGCACCGGCGAGCTCGTCACCAACCTGTGGTTCGCCTTCACCGTCTCCTCCGACGCCGGGCTCAGCGCGGGCGACCCGGTCCAGCTCGGCATCGACGGCATCGGGCCGGCCCAGGGCGTCGTGGCGAAGGTGCTGCCCTCCGCCGACCCTGTCATCGTGATCGACCACGAGCTGCCCGCCCGGTTCCAGACGCCCGGCAACGTCGGCAAGACCGTGAAGGTCAACAAACTCAACGCCACCCCGACCACCAGCGCGGGCTGGGCGGCCGGGGCCACCGCCAACAAGTCGGTGCGGCTGGCCGCCCCGCCGCACGCGGTCGGCAGGGACGAGGTCTACGAGTTCACGCCGGCGGGTGGCGCGCCCGGGGGACGGCCGAAGGCGTACTCGTCGATCGGCAAGGTCACGGCCACCGTCCAGTTGAGCCCGACCATCGCCGGGCTCGCCCTCGGTGGCGCCGCCATCTACCGGCTCACCACGGACGGCACCGCGCTGACCGGCAACGTGCCCGACCCGGCCGCACATGCCGACCAGCTCACCGTCGCGGGTGCCCACAACCTCGTCGTGGGTGACCTGATCACCGCGCAGCCCACCGCGGGCGGCGCCGCGCACCACGCCCGCGTCACCGCCGTGACCCCGGCCGTCGATCCCACCCCGTCCACGGTCACCGTCGAGCCGGCGTTCACGCTCGCCGCCGCCACGCCCGTCCGGATCACCCGGCTGAAGGAGACCGACCGCGTCAAGGACCTCGGCACCGGCGCCGTCCAGGCAGGGGACACCCTCGCGGTGGAGGTCCGTTCCTCGGCCGTGTTCGCCGTCGGCACGCCGGTGGTGGCCGAGATCGGCGGCGCGCGGCACGTCCGAGGGGTCGCCGCGATCACCCAGGTCGACCTGGAGACCGTGGACGAGCTCGTCGGCAACGCGCCCTACTCGCTCGTCCGCTACGACGTGGCCCCGGCGAGTGTGGACGCCAAGCTGTCCGCGCAGCGGTTCGTCAAGTGGGTCAGCGGCGACCGCCCGTCGAGCTACGGGGCCTGGCCCGCCGAGCTGATGGGCCTCGTGCCCACCGGGTACCTCACCGAACGCGCACCCCAGGGGTGGCGGTTCTTCCTCCGCGCCACCCCAGCCCCGCCCGGGCTGAACCCGAAGTACCGCGACTTCTTCGAGCCGTTCACGGTCGGCGCCCAGGAGTACTGGCTCGTCACCTCGGACCTGAAGATCGTTCAGGAGGGACCCGACTTCTACTGGGAGCCTGACCCGGACGACGACTACCCGCGCAGGCACCGGGCGGTGGTGCCGAACCCGACCGTCGTCACCGTGCGGAGCTTCGTCGCGAGTGGCGTCACGCGGCCGGACGGCGGCGGTGCGGTGCTCGCCTTCCCCGCCGAGACGCAGGTGCCCGACGACCCTCGCGTTCGGTGGAGCCTCGCCGACGCGCTCGCCGACCACGAGCTCGGGCACACCTTGCAGAACACCTACTGGGGCCCGTTCCTCGGCGCGCTGCCGCTCGGCGGGATCCTGCACACCGTCCGGGACGTCGTCGAGGCGTCCGGTGAGGACATGCCGGGCTGGCTGGACGACGGCATCGCCGACCGCAGCATCCTGGAGATCCTCAGCATCGGCAGCGTCATGCAGCTGGCGTGGCGGTACGTCATCGTCGCCCCGGCACTGGGCGCCGAGGCGGGCCGGGACTACCTGCTCTCCCGCGACTTCGACGACCTGAGCTCGGTGTTCAACCCCGTCAACCAGCAGATCATCAAGAGGGTGCCCCGGATCGACCACGACGTGCCCGCCAGCAGGGACTGGCGGCTCGTGCTCGCCAACTTCGCCGTGCACGCGCTCGACCTGCGCTCGTGGACGCCGTTCCTCGGCCTCATCCCCACCTGGCTGCCGGACGGTTCGACGAACTTCATCGAGCAGCAGGCGAGCCGATGGAGTGGTGACACGTACTCGACCATCCTCACCGCGGACGACCGGTACAACGTGCACACCAGGCTCCGCGTCACCGACGGCAGCACCAGCCTGGACGCGAACCGGACCAGCCAGGTCGGCGACGCCGTGCGCCTGATGTGCTACTTCGAGTCCCCGCTGGGCCGCAACCTGCCGCTCGACCGGTGCGACGCACCCGGCACCCGGGTCGTGCAGTTCCGCGACTGGTCCTCCTTCGCCAGGCAGTACGAGTTCCTCGAGGTCGAGCAGACGGCCACCGCCCCCGCCCTCGTGCACGACGAGCTGTACGAGCACCTGAGCGGCACGCCGACGACCGCGTTGTCGGTCGACGGCCCACCGTCCGCGCCCGCGCCGATCTCGCTGCTGCGGGTGCCCACCGGTGCCGTGCTGCGCCCCCGGCCCCGGTCCGTCGTGCCGATCCCGCCCCACGTCATGCGCGCGGCCGGGGTGTATGTGGTCAGCGCGAGCCCGGCGAAGTGGAAGGCGACGGCCTTCGACGTCAACGCGGGCGGTGGCCGCGACGACCCACGCACGCAGGAGGTCGAGATCACGACCGAGTCGGTGGTGAAGCTCGGTGCGGAGGACGTGGCGTGGAGTGAGCCGGTGGCGACCGGCAGCGTGCCTGCCGTGGGCACCAGCACCCTGGTGGAGCGGTTCATCACGGAAACCCAGCCGCTGACGGTGAAGGACCGCGACACCACGAACTGGGAGGCGTCCGGGGGTGCCGGCGTGACTCTCACGCCGAACGCGCCCGGCAGAGGGTGGACCCTCACCGTGTCCGCGCCGCCGGCGACCCCCCTGCCGCACGAGGCCCGGGTGCGGATCTGGGCGAAGGTCGGCCGCACCGACCCGGAGATCTTCGACCTGCACCACGACGAGGTCCCGACACTCGCCGGCCGTCGCTCCTACCTGGAGAACGACCTGTGGATCCCGGTGCGGGACTTCCTGTTGCGCATCAAGGATTTGCCCGCGTTGCCGACCGTACAGTTCACGGCAGCCGGCCAGGGCGACCTCGACCTGCCGATCGCCCTCCCCGGCCCGGCGAGCATCGTCCCGGGGGCGCCCGGCGTCCTGGCGTACTCGCGTGTGCAGGCCGTGCCGCCCCGAGGCGAGCGCTGGCGGTTCACGCTCGCGGGCCGCAAAGCCGTGCCGGAGCCCAGGGACATCCCGGTGACCGTGCGGTTCGGTGGCGGGGCCGGCGTGCCCCGGGCGTTCACCGTCCGCGTCACGCCGAACTTCACGCTGGACAAACCGCCCGCCACAGCCGCCTACGAGGTCACGCCGACGGCGTCACTGACGCTGACCATCACCGGCGGCGTCGCCCCGTACAGGCTGGAGACCACCCCGCCATCGGCGACCACCGCGAAAGCGACGTTGTCCGGCAACACGATCACGCTGACGGTGAGCGCGTCGACGGCGCCCACCCCACCCCCGGTGAACTTCGACCTGGTGGTCAAGGACAACACGGACAAGCTGGCGATACGAACGATCACGATCAAGCGATAGTGCTGCGAGAAGGTGTCAGAACGGCAGCGGCTCCACCTGCCCTTCGTTGACGACTACCGACCAGGGCAGCATCGCCTGAGGGCGGAGGAAGTCCTTGAGAAGCATGCTGACCAGCTCGGCTCCGTTCATGTTCTTCATGGTGGTTGCCAGGCCACCCTGGCCTTCCTGTTTGTCGATTCGCGAGATCTCGATGAGACAGCGTGCGACAAGGCCAGGAATGATGTGCGGGCCAGCAAGGACATTCCCGCTCAGGTGTTCTTTGTAGGTTTTTATCAGGTCGGCGTCTTTGGCTCTCTTTGCCTCGCCTTCCGATCCGTCCTTCGATGCGGAGACCGTCATGTAGTCCATGGCGCCTCCTCCCTCATAGTTGCCTTCGAACCGCCGAACCTGGATGTCGTAGTCTCTTCTTTTCCTGAGTTCGGGTCTGAGTTTCTTGTCTTCCTCTCGTCTCAGGAGAATAGTCTTGATGTAGCGGACGATATCCTTCATCTGTTTGTCGTCGAAGCTGCTCCACTGCTTTTCCCACTCGGCCTCGCTGAGGTCTTCCGGAATGCCTTTCAGTATCTCCGCGAGAAACGTCGGGATCCCATCCGACAGATAGGGATCACCCAGGTCCATCCTGGCCATCCTGAGTCTGTCCTCGACCGACGTGCCGTTCTTGTACGAGTAGAGGTCGCCTGCCTTGTTGGCGCGTATCGCGGGAAAATCCTGGTCCTTGAAGTCGGTGAGCATGATCCAGCCGCTGGCGATCAGGTCGTCGAGCGGTAGTTCGATACGCGCCGGTCTCCTGCCTGGTTCCTTGGAGAACCTGGTGTCGCGGGCTTGCTGGTCTTTCGGCTCGATGAAGAAGAAAACGAACCCGTGGTTGGCCAGGTCCTCGGTGTCGCCTTCGGAGTTGTTGCGGACCTGGGTGTCTCCGTCCGCGCTGAACTTTCCCGTGGATTTCAGCTCGCCATCGTCTTTTTCCAACACCTCTTTCGCTTGGGTCAAGGTGGTGTAATGGCGTAGAACGCAGCCTTCGAGTGCTGTTCTGACCTCTCTGCCCACCCTGTCCTGCCACGCGGTGTCGGCTCCGGACTCCTCGTTGCCGGATCTGATCTCCTCGTTCAGGTTCGTGACGTTCCGCGTCGACAGATCGGCGATGAGGTCTCGGCCCCCCAGGGTGAACTCCTTCCAGAACGTTCCTTCTTTCAGCAGGGCGAATGCCTCGGCTGCGCGCCCTTCCTGGTCGGTAGCCCAGTTGGTGAGATCCGCGGGCGGCGCCGTTTGCATGCGCTGGACGGGGTGTGTTTCGTCGGTGATTCGCGCTGACGGGGCACCCTCGTGCGGGTGGACATCGGATGGTGGCGCCGGTACCGGCCGGTTCATCACGGTGCGGGCGTTGGTTTCGGCTTCGCGTTCGAAGGGGTCCGTGGGGTCGCTGACGCGTAGGCCGGCTCCGTTGTCGGTGCCGGCGACGGGTCCCTGACGTTGCTGGATGACGTGGGTGAGTTCATGGGCGAGGGTGTGTTTGTCGCCGCCGTGTTCTCCGATGACGACATGGTTGCCCGAGGTGTAGGCGGTGGCTCCGAGTTCGTCCGCGGACTGTCGCGCGGCGTGGTCGTCGTGGAGTCGGACATCAGAGAGGTCCGCGCCAAGACGTGATTCCATCTCGGACCGGGTGGCGTCGGTCATCGGGCGCCCGGGCTGGCGCAGAATGTCGTGGGTGGTGGAGCGCTGCACGTCAGGGCCTGCAGTGTCGTGGCTCGAGGTGGTGTCCTGGCCACGGTCCTGGGCGCCGGGATGGCCGATCAGTCGCAGCATCTTGACAACCGCCGCATTGCCTGCGGTCGACTGTAGCCCCAAGAGCCCTTGAGGCTTGACGCTCGCGGGAACATCGGGGCGCGGTCGGGGTACCGGGTCGTGCTTGGCCGTGGAGTCGATCTTCCTCGCGGAGGTCACTGGTCTCCCATGCTTTTCTGAGACAGCAGATGACCCATGTCAGGTGCGGAACTGTCGAAGGGCCAGGGACACACGGGCACAGCACCGGGCAGTCCAGTCCTTGCTGGCACCGCCTTCTCCGGCGGCTTCCTGGCCCGGACAGCATCCGTTCCCAGGCACTCGTTGCCTGGCAGTTCGGCGGTGATGGCGAGCGGGTGAAGCTGACGCGACAGGGCTGGCGGTACCCGTGGTCGTCATTCGGTTGGTACGTCGGAGTTCGTGTCGTCCTCGGCGGGCAGTGCCGACAGCTTCACCGGTAGCTCCGTGCGTCTGCGGACGTCGAGCTTGCGGTAGGCGTGTGTCAGGTGCTGTTCGACGGTGCTGACCGTGACGAACAGCTTGCGTGCGATCTCACGGTTGGTGTGTCCGCTGGCCGCGAGCGACGCTACCCTGCGTTCCGCGTAGCTCAGCGTCTCCCCGTCGCCGTTCTCGGTGTCCTCCTCTTGCTGCGGTGGCGCGGTCGTGTCCTCGAGCCAGTCGGCGGAGAGGCCGGGCCGCAACGACTCCGCGCGGCACTTCTTGGCGATCTGCCACGCCCTGCGCACCAGCATCCGCGCCCGGTCGGACTCGCCGAGGGCGTGGTGCGCGGCACCGAGGTCGGTCAGGGTCCTGGCCAGCTCGAAGTGGTCGCCGCTCTGGCGCAGCTCGTCCGCGGACTTCCTGAGCAGCTGCGGCCGGTGCTTGAGCTCACGCGCGGCCGCGAGCACCCGCAACGAGATGCCGTGCGTGCGCCCGGTCCTGGTGCCGGGTCTGCTCAGCTGCTTCTCGGCGAGCTGCCTGGCCCGCTGGTCGTGACCCAGTCGCAGATGGATTCTCGCGGCCTCGCTGCGCCACGGCACCAGGGCCGGCAGGTCCATGTTCCACGCCACCATCAGCTCACCGCACATCGTGATGTCGGTGAGTGCCGCCTGCGGCCGGTCGGTCGAGAGGTAGTGGAACGCGCGGGCGTGCAGGTAGGACAGCCCCCACCTGGTCTGGAACAGCGTGGCGGGCACCGGGCGTTCGAGAAGCGTCGCGGCCTCGTCGTAGCGGCCCATGGCCGTGACCGCGTAGAGGAGCGTCGAAAGCGGGTTGCCGATCGCCACACCCCAGCTGCGTTCGGACATCGAGGTGAGCGCCGACCGGGCAAGCCGCTCGGCGGCGGGCAGATCACCGCGCCGCACGGCGATGTCGGCGGCGATCGCGTCCAGCGTCGCCTGCCAGGTCGGCGCCTGCCGCCTGGCGACGGCCGAGGTGAGCGTCTCGCACCAGGGCACCGCCTTGTCCATCCGGTCGGCGTAGACCAGCGTCAGCAGCGCCATCCGCACCGCCTCCAGCGTGGAGTGGTCCAGCCGGCAGGTCTCGAGCACCTGTTCGGCGAGGGTGACCATGTCGTGCTGCGGGCCGTCGCGCAGGACAGTGGAGAACGCGACGGCGGCGCGCATCCGGATGTCGTCCCCCACCCCCGCGGGGGGCCGGCTCGGCTGGCTCGGAAAGGCGGACAACAGGGGAGGGTAGGACGTGCCGACCCACAGCCGGAACGCGTCGAGGTTCGAGACCGAGTTGTCGTCGACCTCGTCCGCGAGGTCGACCATCTGGGTCAGCGCGGAGTACGCCTCGTCGAGCCTGCCGTGCCACAACAGGTAACTGATGGACGCGATCGCGTCGTCTGCGTGCAGGTGGCCAGCACGCATCGCGCCCGTCAGGTGCGTCAGCTGCCGGTCGACCGTCGCGGGGTTCACCCGCCACGCCACGTGTGCCAGCGTGGCCGCGATCCTCGTCCGCTCCTGCTCGTCATGGCAGAAGCGGCGGGCCAGCTCGAGGAACTGGCTCACCAGCTCGACATCGTCATGGGCGAGTGCCTGGTCGGCGGCCCGGCACAGCACCGAGACCGCCCATGGCGCGCTCGCGTCGTCCGCCGCGACCAGGTGACCGGCCACCGACGTCAGTGGTGCGCCCTCGTCGAGCAGCAGTTCGGCGGCTTGCCGGTGCAGCGCGGGCCGGACCTCCACCTGCACCTCGGCCAGGACCGCCTCCCGTGCCACCGGGTGCGGCAACCGGCAGTCACGCACCAGGCCGGAGGCCGCGAGCGTGTCGATCATCCGCCTGGCCTGCTCGGGCCGCACACCGAGCATGGCGGCCACCAACGCGGGGGTCGCCTCCTCGTCGAGGACGGCGAGCGCGCAGGCGGCCTTCAGCACCTCCGGCTCATGCCGGTGCACGCACGCCGACACCGCGTCCCGGTAGGCATCCCCGACCGGGGGATGGGTGGACTGCTGGATCGGCAGTTGCCGGCCGGCGGCCCGCAGGTCGTCGATGAGTGCGTTGAGCAGTGTCCGGTTGCCGCCGGACAGCTCGTGACAGGACGTGGTGAGCCGGTCGGCCGTCGCCTCGTCGAACTCCGCGGCCAGCAGATCGGCCACACCTTCCGGCGACAGCAGACCCAGCTGGATGCGATGGAAGGTGGCCTGGCTGGCAAGCTCGGCCCGGAACCACCCTGGCGTGAGCGTCGGGGTGTTCCGGTCCCCGAGCACGACGAGGGTGGGCATCGACCACCCCCGGCGGATCACGAACAGCAGCCACCGCAGCGACAGCTCGTCGACGTACTGCAGGTCGTCGACCGCGATCACCAGCGGCCTGCCGCGTGCCAGCTCGACCAGTGTCGACGCGAGGGCCATGAACAGGCGCACTTCGCGCGCCCCGGCCGGTCGGCCGGATTCCACCGGTTCGTGCAGCAACGACTCGATCCGGTCGTCCGGTGGGGCGTCGGCGGGTGTCGCGGTGAGGATGAGCTGTGTCACCAGGCCCAGCGGGACCTCCTGTTCGGCACGTGATCCGGTGGCACGCAGCAGGAGCCCACCGGAAGCGGCGACGTCGTTCGCGAACGTGTTGAGCAGCCTGGTCTTCCCGGAACCGACGGCCCCGGTGAGCATCGCGACCGCGCCTCGCCCTTCCACGCAGCCGTCGAGCAGGCTCCGCAGCCGGCCAAGCTCCTCATTTCGTTCGACCAATGGCATTGCTCCCCCGAAGCAGCTGAAACTGTCCATCTGGTATGCGCCGATGTCAATCAGCACCTTGATCGTTCGCTTATCCCTAGTTACTCGTTTTCTGCGATCGGGTCAAGTGGGTGCCTTCTTCACGGAAGGCGTCGCTGACGCTCCACAAAGGATCGACGAGGGTCACCTTTGTCCGAAGTGACCGCTTCACGTTTTCGTTGTCCAGGTCGAATGCGCGAAATGTGAGAAACTGTCAATCGCGGACCGACAATTGACGGGCGGCGGCGATCGCCGAAATCGTCGTAAGACATTCGTGAAGCGAATGTCTTACTCGAATCCGACGGTCGGTTCTCGCCGTGCCCACGCTCGTCGACCGGGGCGCTAGGGGGTCGGCAGGGGTTGCGCGGGCAGCGGCGCCGCGGTGAACCAGGTGCCGACCGCGGCGTGCAGCGACGGCAGCGGATCGCCCTCTGCCGGCGCGACCCAGCACACGTGCCCGTCCGGGCGGACCAGTACCGCGGTCGTCTCGCAGCCGGGCAGGTCGGCGACGGTGACCATGTCGAACCCGGCGGTGGCCGCCGCGTCGTCGAACCCGGGCGCGGCCTCGGTGACCAGCAGCAGCCCCCGGCCGCCGCGCAGCAGTCCGTGGACCTGGCGGCCGCCGTCGGGGGTGTCCACGTCCAGATCGGGCATGCGGGTGCCGAGCAGGTCGTGCCCGTCGCCCGTCGTCGGGTAGCGGATGTCCAGGCCGGAGACCATGCCGGCCAGGTAGTGGTTGACCTCCTCCATCGCCAGCAGCCGGCTGAAGATGGCCCGCAGCCCGTCGAACTGTTCCGCCGGGTTGGTGAGCACGGCCTGGGCGCGGGTGTTCTCCACGACCCGCGCACCGATCGGGTGACGCTCGGCGTGGTAGGTGTCCAGCAGGCCGGCGGGGCCCGTGCCGTTGACCGTCGCGGCGAGCTTCCAGCCGAGGTTGAAGGCGTCCTGCACGCCCAGGTTCAGGCCCTGGCCCGCGGCGGGCAGGTGCACGTGGGCGGCGTCGCCTGCCAGGAGGACGCGGCCGACCCGGTACTGCTCGGCCTGGTAGGCGGAGTCGGTGAAGCGGGACAGCCACCGCACCTCGTCGATCTCCACCTCGTCGCCGTACCGCAGGCGGACCGAGGCGCGGACCTCGTCCTCGGTCACCGCGGCGTCCTGGTCGGCGTCGGCCTGCCCGTAGATGCCCCAGACCACGCGGTACAGCCCGTTCTGAAGCGGCACCAGCGGCCAGGTCATGCCGTTCTGCTGCGCGGTGTCCGACCCCAGCAGGTCGCGGATGGACTTCGGTCGCGTGGTCAACGCGTCCGGCGTGCGGCGCAGCGTGACGTCGGCGACGACGCCGGCGAAGTCGGTCTTCGTGCCGGGAAACGGTACGCCGAGCCGCTTGCGCACCGTGCTGCGGCCGCCGTCGCAGCCGACGAGGTAGCCGGCGTGGATGCGACGTTCCCCCTCCGGGGTGGCGACGGTGGCCGTCACGCCGTCGGCATTCTGCGTCACGTCCACGACGTCGTGTGCGCGCCGCACGAGTATGTCGTAGCGGTCCGCGAGCGCCTCCTCGAGAATGCCCTCCACCCGATCCTGCGGAATGATCACTCCGTACGGGTGTCGGCTACCCCAGCCCAGGTAGTTCATGAGCGTTGGCAACCCCGCGAAGTGTGCGTCGGTCACCTGGGTGAGTGACCGTTCGATCACGGTAGGCAACAGGTCCCTCTGCGCCAGGATCTCCACCGTCCTCGGCTGGAGACCGAGGGCCTTGGAGTGCTCGTTGGGCGTCGGCGACCGGTCCAACACCGCTGGCCGGATGCCCGCCAGGGCCAGTTCATGGGCGAGCATGAGGCCGGTCGGCCCGCTGCCGACCACCAGGACGGGGACGGATTCGACGTCTGTCATCTTGTCTCCTCGCCGTTTCGCGATGCATTCCGGAGGCTGTCGTCGGGTTCATGTTTCATCGAACCCTCCCGCAGTGGCAAGAATCAATTCCCGCACATTCGCTTTAATGTCCCGGACTGGGGCGATAAGGGCGGCCTAGGGGTTGTCGTGATATCACGGCGGTATTTAGCTTCCAATCAGTAGAATTCGTCGAAACCGCGATCCGCATATCTCGTTCGGTTCGGTCGGACGTCCGCACGGGGACCACACGCGTTCTGACAAAGGGGAACAATGGCTGCCGAGGCGACCGAGGTCACCGTGGTGGGGGCCGGTCCGGCCGGGCTCATGCTCGCCACCGAACTGGCCCTGGCCGGTGTCGCGCCAACCGTGCTGGAGTCACTGCCCGGCCGCGGCGCCGAGTCGCGAGCGCTGAACCTGCATCCCCGCACCGCCGAGGTGCTGGACTCCCGGGGGCTGCTCGACGAGCTGCGCGAGTACGAGATCGTGCTCGGCACCCCGGCGCACAGCTTCTTCGGGGCGCTGCCCGTGCCGCTGGACTGCGCCCCGTGGCGCACCCGCTTCCCCCACCAGACAGGGGTCGTCCAGACACGGGTCGAGGACCGGCTCGAACGAAGGTTGGTCGAGCTGGGCGGCTCGGTCCGCCGCGAGCACGTCGTGACCGGGGTGCGCCAGGACGACGAGCACGTGACCGCCGACGTGCTCACCCCGGACGGCGAGAGCTCGGTCCGCACGAGATACCTGGTCGCCTGCGACGGCGGCCGCAGCACCGTGCGCAGGTCCCTCGGCCTGGCGTTCCCCGGCAGCGACGGGCGCCAGCTGTTCGTGGCCGCGGACCTGCGCCTCGGCAGGCCGCCGGAGACGTGGTACGACGACCTCGACGCGGGCCGCCGCCGTTTCCTGCGCCTGCTGCCGGGCAACAGCCTTGCCGGCGTGGCCCCGGTGCCGGGCGGCCGGTTGATGTTCTCACTGCGGGGCCTGGAGGCCGGTGTGCACCGGCTCAGCTTCTCCGGGCCAGCACTGCGCGACACAGACCGCGCGGCGCCGGTCACCGAGGCGGAGATCCGGACCGCGATCGAGGACGCGTGCGGGATCGACGTCGAGCTGAAGGAGGTGCTCTGGGCCTCCCGGTTCACCGACGCGTGCCGCCAGGTCGAGCAGTACCGGGTCGGCCGCGTCCTCCTGGCGGGCGACGCCGCGCACATCATCGTCCCGCTCGGCGGCCAGGGCATGAACCTCGGCCTGCTGGACGCGTTCAACCTCGGCTGGAAGCTAGCGGCGGTCGTCAAGGGCACGGCGCCCGCCGGGCTCCTCGACACCTACCACGACGAACGCCATCCGGTCGCCGCCGACCTGCTGCGGGAGGCGCGCGCGCAGTTCCTGTTGATGGACGACGGCCTCGACGTCGCCGCCCTGCGCGAGGTCGTGGCGGGACTGCTGCGCGTGCCGGAGACCAACCGGCACCTCGCCGGGATCGTGTCCGGCCTCGGCACCCGCCATCCCGTGTCCGACCAGGACGACGGCGTCACCGGGTACCGGATGCCCGACCTGGACCTCGTGGGCCCCGCCGGGCCCACGCGGGTGCACGAACTGCTGTGCGCCGGTCACGGCGTACTGCTCGACCTCGGCGACGACCCGGCCGTCACCGAGGTGGTGCGCCCCTGGCCGGGGAGGGTGACCGGGATCGCGGCGGTCCCGACGGAACCCTTTGCCGCACAACGGGTGCTCATCAGGCCGGACGGCCACGTCTGCTGGGCCGGCGACGCGGCGGACGAGGCGGGGCAACTCGCCGCGCTGCACCGCTGGTTCGGCCAGGCGGAACCCGCGAAGGAAACCACTAGGAGAGGCTGATGTCCGCAACGCTCACGAACGAGGTCCCCGCTCCCACCTACCGGACGTACAAGGGTTTCAAGGTCAACGACGAGATCGTCGCGGACTTCGTCGGCGTGCCGTCGGTGATCACCCCCGGCGAGACCTTCGAGTTCACCGTCTTCTACACCAACCGCGGCCGGTACACCTACGCCGACACCGCGCTGAACCTGGTCGTCTGGTTCTCCGACTCCGAGGCGCTGCGCCGCGAGGACTTCAAGCTGACCTACAAGGTCAGCAGGGCGGGCTGGCAGGAGCAGGACCCCAAGGACTGCTGGGATCCGCAGTTCCCCGCCGAGGGCGGCGTGCACATCGCCTCCACCCTGCGCGGACCCGACGGCGACATCCTGAGCAAGCCGGACGGCACGGTGCCCCTGCCGGAGGCAGAGTCGGTCACCATGCACGTGCGGATGGCGTTCCGGAAGGGCATCTCCTCGGACCACGCCGGCCTGTTCGCGCTCCCGGGCCTCATGGAACAGGCCGGCGACAAGTCCGTCATCCCCGGCGTGTTCGGCACCTCGTTCGGCCGGTTGCAGCAGGCCAGCTTCCGGCTGGGCGACCCGACCCCCTCGCTGTACTGATGGCGGAACAGGTCTGGCGTCCGCTCAACTCGTCCGCGCGGGACGGGATCGTGTTGGCCGTGGACTACCCGTTCACCGGCAGACCGGAAGCGGGGTTCGGCGAACTGGTGGCCACGCTGGCCCCCGACCACGAGGTCTGGGAGAGCGTGCCACCGACCGGCGGCGCGGAGACGGGCATGACCGGCGGGGACTACGTGCGGTGGTGGCTTTCCGGACTGGACAGCCGCCCGGTGCACGCCGTCCTCGGGTTCTGCGCGGGCAGCGTGTACGCGGCGGCGATCGCGGACCGCCTCGCCGCCACCGGCACCCGTCCCGAGGTCGTGCTGTTCGACCCGGAGGCGCCGAGCCGGATCACCGTGTACTGGCAGTTCCACAAGGTGCTCGACGGGCTCTCGGTGGCGCTGGAGCCGGACGAGGTGGCCGAACACCAGCAGCGGGGCCGCGAGCTGGCGGAACGCACCGAGGACCTGGCGGTGCTGCGTGACGCTCTGCTGGCGGTGTTCCTGGAGGCGGGGGCGACCGCGTTCGCCCGTGCCGGCCTCGACGAGGTCCGCCGGGACGAGTTCGCCGCGACGGTCAGCGCGTTCATGACCTACCTGGTGGCGGCGGCGGGCCTCGACCCGGCCGAGGCCTGGCGGCAGGCGACCGCGATCAGCTCGCGGACCACGACCAACGGGCTCAACCTCGTCGACCCGGCCGCACGCGAGGGCATGGTCGCCGAGGACATCCGGTTCGACGTCGAGCACGCGGACCTGCTGCGCGACCCCGGGGTCGCGCGGGCCGTGGCCGGCCTGCTGGCTCGCCGTGGCGCCGGCAGCTCGACGGCCCGGCCGTAGCGACGCGGAGGGGAGATCGCATGGGCGTTCCGCAACCGGCCACACGCAAGGAAGAGGCGCTGTGGCTGCTCGAGAAGTTGTTCCCCGGCACCGGGGTGAACAACCTGTCGTTCACGTTCCGGGTGGCTGGCACGCTCTCCCCGGCCGCACTCCAGGACGCCGTGTCGGCGGTCGTCCGGCGGCACGAGGTGTTGCGGACCGTCTTCCACGACGACGACGCCGAGCTGCGGCGCCTGGTCCGCCCCGCCGACGAGCTCCGCGTCGAGGTCGAACGGGTCCCGACGACGGACCTGTCCGACGTCGCGGGGTTCGTGTCCCGGCCGTTCCGGTTCGACGGCGGCCCGCTGCTGCGGGTCGGCCACTTCACCGGCCCGGAGGACGAGGTGGTGTGCCTTGCCGTGCACCACCTCGTCTTCGACACGATCTCCGCGGGCCCGCTGCTGGCCGAGCTGGTGGCGGCCTACGCGGGCAGGGTGCCGGAGGGACAGATCCCCGCGCTGCGCGAACCGGAGCCCGGGCCGCGCAGTGCCGCGTACTGGCACGACCAGCTGCGCGGGTTCGACCCCGGCGAGCTGGACCTGTGGTGCGGACGGCAGGAGTCCACCGGTGGCACGCTCGCGGGCGGTCAGGTCGTCGTGCCGCTGTCGCCAGAGGCGCAGACGGCGGTGCGTGACCTGCGCTCGCGGTTGAACACGTCGGAGGCGGTCGTCCTGCTGACGGCGTACTTCCTGCTGCTGGCCGCGCACGGGGCGGGACCCGACGTCGCCGTCGGCACCATGGTCAACACCCGTGGCCCCGCCGACCAGCGGGCCATCGGGTACCACGTGAACGTGGTGCCGGTGCGCATGGCGGTGGACACGCGGAAGGGTTTCGCCGACCTGGCCCGCCAGACCGGGGGTGTGTTCCTCGACGCGATCGCGCACGCCGACATGCCGGTCGACAGCCTCTACGACGAGGTCGGCCGGGGCGGCACGGCGTGGCGCAACACCCTGTTCCGGCACGTGTTCAACTACGTTCCCGGGCTCGCACTGCCGGACTTCGAGATCGGCGGCGCCACCGCGAGCCCGGTGATCGTGGAGCTGCCGGTCAGCAAGTTCGACCTCGAGTTCTTCGTGATGTCGACACAGGACGAGATCCGCGTCCGCGCGGTCCACAGCACGGACGCGCTCGACCGGGACGACGTGGTCGCGCTGTTGGCACGCTACGACGCGCTGCTGGTGGCGCTCGCGGCGGACACCGAACAACCCGTCCACGGGATCCCCGTGTGGAGCGAGCACGACCGGGCCGTGGTCGCCGCCGCGAACGACACCGGCAGCGGCGAGGTGGGCGGGACGGTCCTCGACGCGATCCGGGCGCGGGTCGCGGCGACCCCGGACGCCGTCGCACTGGAGGACGGCGACCGCAGGACGACCTACGCCGAGCTGTGGGCCACCTCGGCGACGGTCCGCGACCTCCTCGCGGACGCCGGCACGAAGCGGGGGGACGTGGTCGCACTCGTCGCGCCCCGAGGTGTCGAGCTGGCCGCCGCGGTCCTCGGGGTGTGGCGCGCCGGCGCCACCTACCTGCCGCTCGACCCCACCCACCCGCCGCACCGGATCGCCTACCAGCTCACGGACTCCGGCGCCACGACCGTGCTCGCCGCACTCGGGGTGCGCGTCACCGCCCGGCCGGGCGTCCGCGTGGTCCGCCTCCCCGCCGAAGGGGACGGGCACGCCACGCGGCCAGACGTCGACCCGGTCGACGCCGCGTACCTGATCTACACCTCCGGCTCCACCGGCAGGCCGAAGGGAACCGTGGTCGGCCACGACAACCTGGCCAACCTGATCGAGCACTTCCGCGACGAGCTGGCGGTCACGGCCGGCCAGGGGATGGCGTGGCTGACCACGTTCAGCTTCGACATCTCGGCACTGGAACTGTTGCTGCCGCTGGTGTCCGGCGGCCGGGTGGTCGTCGCGACCGACAGCGTGCGCACCGACGGCCGGGAGCTGGCCGACCTGCTGACACGGCATCGCGTCGACGTCGTGCAGGCGACGCCCACCACCTGGCGCCTCGTGCTGCCGGACTGCGGCGAGACGCTCGCCGGCCGCAAGGTGCTCTGCGGCGGCGAGTCCCTCCCGGCCACGCTCGCCCACCGGCTGCTGCTCACCGGCTGCGAGCCGCGCAACGTCTACGGACCGACGGAGACCACGATTTGGTCCACCTGCGGTCCGGTGGCCGACGAACCCCAGATCAGCATCGGCCGCCCGATCCGGGGCACCCGGGTCTTCGTCGCGCGGGACGGCCGCGAGCTGCCCGTCGGCGTCCGAGGCGAGCTGTGCATCGCGGGCGCGGGCGTGGCCAACGGCTACCACAACCGGCCGGAGCTGACCGAGGACAGGTTCCGCGACCACCCGGGTCTCGGCCGCCACTACCGGACCGGTGACCTGGCGCGCTGGCGGCACGACGGCACCCTGGACGTGCTCGGCCGTGTGGACCGCCAGGTGAAGCTGCGTGGCAACCGGATAGAGCCGGGTGAGGTGGAGGGCGTGCTGCTCGACCACCCCTCCGTCGACGCCGCCGCCGTGCTCGTGACCGGCGAGGACGAACGGGCGACGCTGGTGGCGTTCGTCGTCGCCGACTACAAGCCGGGGATCGCCGGCCAGCTCTGGGAACACGCGCGTGCCGGACTGCCGGCGCCCTCGGTGCCCGGCGAGTTCTTCGTCGTGCCCACCCTGCCCCGCACCGGCAACGACAAGGTCGACTACCTGGCACTCGCGAGGGACGCCGAGGACCGGCTGGCCGCCGCGACCACCGACCAGGAGCAGGTCACGACGACCGATCCGGACGACCCGACCGGCACGCTGGTCGGCATCTGGCAGGAGGTGCTCAACCGGGGCGGGCTGGGCGCCGACTCGAACTTCTTCGTCAGCGGCGGGCACTCACTGCTCGGCGCGCAGCTCGTGCAGCGCGTCGAGGAACGCATCGGCGTGCGACTTCGACTCGCCGAGCTGTTCACCCACCCGACCCCACGTGAGCTGGCCGAGTTCCTGCGGCCCGCACGGTGAGAAACGCCCGACAGACAACCCGACACGGCACCGAACGTCGACCGAGAGAGGCACCATGCTCACCTACACCGGACACTCCGGCTCCTTCTCCGGCAACGGCCGGGCGGACATCCTGACCCGCGACGCCACGACCGGCGAGGTGTTCGTCCACCCCGGCACCGGCAAGGTCGACGGAACCAGGACCTTCGGTGCACCGGTGCTGATCGGGACCGGGTTCGCCGCGGACAAGGACGTCTGGGTCGGCGCGGGTGACTTCACCGGCAACGGCACCGCCGACATCTTCACGCTGACCGTCGAACAGCAGGCCTACATCTACCTCAACAAGGACGGCCTCAACGGGCTGGACACCCTCGCCGAGCCCATCCACGTCGGCGGCAAGCTGCCCGAGGTCACCTACGACACGATCGCACTCGCCGACCTCGACCAGGACGGCAGGACCGACATCATCGGCAGGCAGGCCGGCACGAGCATCATCGACGCGATCCCCTTCGCGGGCTCGGTGGACGGCACCAACAGCTTCGCCGCCCCGTACCGGCTGGCGGTCATCGGCGAGACCGACATCCCGGTCGGCGCCGCCGACGTCACCGGCAGCGGCGGTGTCGACCTGCTCGTGCTGCACGCCGACGGCGGGCTGTCCGCGCTGCCGCTCGGCGGCGACGAACCCCCCGACACCGAGACCGGCACCTGGTACCGGATCGGCGAGGGCTGGGACCAGATGACCGTCATCGACGTCACCGACCTGACCGGCGACGGCAGGCCGGACCTGCTCGGCATGCGCGAGGACGGCACGGTGGTCGCGTTCCTCAACACCGGCGGGTTCGACCCGGCCGACCCCGCCTCGGTGTTCGCCGACCCCGTCGTGGTGGCCACCGGGTGGTCCAACTTCAACGCCATCAGCTGAGGGGCCACGATGACCGAGACCGTGCACGCGACCGACACGTTCCCCTACCCCCAGCAGCGGACCTGCCCGTACGACCCGCCGGCGGGCTACTCGGCGATGCGGGAGGCCGGACCGCTGATCCGCGTGACCCTCTACGACGGCGCGAAGGTCTGGATGGTCACCAGGCACGCCGACGCCCGCAGGCTGCTGACCGATCCCGGACTGTCCTCCGACCGCGCCAAGGACGGGTTCCCGATCGTCACGCCGCGGCTGCTGGAAGCCAGGGGGTTCCGCACCCTCGTCACCATGGACGCCCCGGAGCACACGTTCTACCGGCGGATGCTCATCCCCGACTTCACCGCGAAACGCACCAGGGCGATGCGGCAGGATGTCGAGCGGCTGGTCGGCGAGAGCATCGACGAACTGCTCGCCGCCGAGCCACCCGTCGACCTGATCCAGGGCTTCGCCGCGCAGCTGTCCGGCCGGGTGATCTTCCACCTGCTCGGCGTCCCCGGGCCCGACCAGGCGTTGTTCACCCAGCGCAGCATGCGCCTGCTGCGTGCCCCCGAATCGCCGGACGGGGTGGCCGCGCTCGCGGAACTGGTCGCCTACCTCGACGAGCTGGTCGCCTCCCGCGCCGGCGAGCAGGACACGTGGCTGCTGGACCGGCTGGTGGTCTCCGGCGGCGAGCTGAGCCGCGACGACCTGGTGCGCATGGCGGTGCAGCTGCTGGTCACCGGGCAGGGCACGACCGCGCAGATGATCGCGCTCGGCGTCGCCGTGCTGCTGGAGAACCCCGCACTGCTCGACGAGCTGCGCCGCGACCCCGCGTTGATGCCGGGAGCGGTCGACGAGCTGCTGCGCTACCTCACCATCGCCGACATGGCCGGCATCCGCGTCGCCGTCGAGGACATCGAGCTGCACGGTCAGATGATCGCCGCCGGTGAGGGCGTGATCATGCCGTACGCGTTGCTCGGCCGTGACCCCGACGCGTTCCCCGACCCCGACCGGATCGACCTCCACCGCACTGGGAACCAGCACTTCGCCTTCGGCTTCGGTCCGCACAACTGCATCGCGCAGGGCCTCGCGAGGCTCGAGCTGGAGGTCACCTACGGGGCGCTGATCGAACGGATCCCCACCCTGCGGCTGGCGGTGCCCTCCGCCGAGCTACGCATCCGGGACGCCGCCGACATGCAGGGCGTCCACGAGCTTCCCGTCACCTGGTGACCGCGGTGGAGCGCCCCGTCGCCGGATCCGGCGACGGGGCGCTCCTGCCGTCATTCGCCCCGCAGCGCGGCGGCCACCGGCGCGAACGCCGCCATCCTCGGCTCGTGCACGGCCAGGTAGGTGATGCCGAACCGCTTGCGCCAGGCACGAACCTGTTCGGCGATCTCGTCGACGGTGCCGAGCAACACCGTGGGGGAGGCGTAGAACTGGTCCAGGTCGAAGTACGGGGCCTGTGCCAGCCACTGACGAGCGACCGCCTCCCGGTCCGGCGTGACCACCACGTCCCGGACGAGCACGTTCAGCTCGACCTCGCGGCCGGCGGCCGAGGACCGCAGGAACGCGACCCGCTCGTCGACCTCCTCCGCGCCCATGATCCGGAAGCCTGGCGCGGACTTCGTCCGCACCAGCGGAGTCAGTCCGACGGTCGCGGCGCGCTCCGCGGCGAGCCGCAGCACCTGGTCGCTGTTGCCGCCGATGAGCACGGGCGGGCCGCCGGCCTGGACGGGCCGTGGCTGGGTGTCCTCGTCGCCGAACAGCCGGGTCAGCTCGCCGAGGGTGTGCGCCAGGTGCTCGATCCGCTCGCCGAGCGGCCGCCAGCCGATCCCGGTGGCCGTGAACTCCTCCTTACGGTGTCCCGCGCCGAGCCCCAGCTCCAGCCGGCCGCCGGTGAGCCGGTCGACCGTGGCCGCGTCCCTGGCGAGCAAGGTCGGGTTGGCGAACACCGTGTTGACCACGAACGTCCCGACGCGTATCCGCTCGGTCGCCAGCGCGGCCGCGGTGAGCGCCGGGAACGGCGACGGGATGCCGAGGTGGTCGGGCACCAGGATGACGTCGTACCCGAGCGCCTCCGCCTCCCGGCACTTCTCCGCCCATTCCGCGTGGCCACCCGCCGCGTGCATCACGACGCCGAACCGGAACGAATCCATGTTTTGCCTCCCGTGAGTAGTCACGTATCAGACTGGGTGAGTTCTCGGCGGCGGAAAACCGCAACCGAATCGACCTAGGGGGCGTACGGGTGACCTAGGGGTTGGGTGGAAACGGTATTCCCGGTGATTATCGAAATGCCTTGCAGTGGTTTCCCGTCGGCACCCTAGGGTCGTGGAGCGTCATGAGCGAGAGCGAGAGGCCGGCCGTCGCGATCGTCGGCATGGCCTGCCGTCTGCCGGGTGCGTCCGGTGTGGACTTCTTCTGGAACCTGTTGCGGGCAGGCGAGAACGCCGTCGGCGAGGTCCCGGCCGGCCGCTGGCACGGCCGTCAGGGCGACGAGCGCGCCAGGTTCGGTGGATTTCTCGACGACGTCGCCGGTTTCGACGCCGGATTCTTTCGCGTGTCGCCGCGCGAGGCGACCGCGATGGACCCACAGCAGCGGCTCGCCCTCGAACTATCGTGGCTGGCGATGGAATCCGCCGGAATTGTCCCCGACGGCCTTGGCGACAGTTCTGTCGGTGTTTATCTCGGTGCCATCTGGGACGACTACGCGACGCTCGCGAACACCTTCGGCGTACCGGTCACGAAACACACGCTGACCGGTCTGAGCCGCTCCGTCATCGCCAACCGCGTCTCCTACGCGCTGGGCCTGCGTGGGCCGAGCCTCGTCGTCGACTCCGGCCAGTCCTCCTCGCTCGTCGCGGTGCACCTCGCGTGCGAGAGCCTCCGCCGGGGCGAGACCGGGCTCGCGCTGGCCGGCGGTGTGAACCTCAACCTGGCACCCCGCAGCGCGACGGCCGCGTCCCGTTTCGGTGCCCTGTCGCCAGACGGGCGCTGCCACACGTTCGACGAACGCGCCAACGGCTACGTCCGGGGCGAGGGCGGCGGCGTGGTCGTCCTCAAGTCGCTCGACCGCGCCATCGCCGACGGCGACCACATCCACGGCGTCATCCTCGGCAGCGCGGTGAACAACGACGGCGCGGGCATGGGACTGACCGTGCCGGACGCCCGGTCGCAGGCCGAGGTCATCAGGAGCGCGCACGTCGACGCCGGCATCGAGCCGGACGACGTGCAGTACGTCGAACTGCACGGCACCGGCACGGCGGTCGGTGACCCGATCGAGGCGGCGGCCCTCGCTGAGGTGATGGGGTCCGACCGGACGGTAGCCGTCGGTTCGGCCAAGACCAACGTCGGTCACCTGGAGGGCGCGGCGGGCATCGTCGGGCTCATCAAGGCCGTGCTGGCGGTCGAGCGCCGCACGATCCCCGCGAGTCTCAACTTCGTCCGGCGCAACCCGGCCGTCCCGGCGACCCTGCGGGTCCAGCGCGAGGGGGGACCGTGGCCCGCGCCCGACCGGCCGCTGGTCGCCGGTGTCAGCTCGTTCGGCATGGGCGGCACCAACTGCCACGTGGTCGTCGCCGAGCCCCCGGCACGTCCGGCCGAACCGCCGACCCCATGGCAGGGGACCGTGCCGTGGGTGCTGTCGGCGCGGACCGAGACAGCCCTGCGGGCCGGGGCCGAGCAGGTGCTCGCGTTCCTCGACGACACCGGTCCCACCGACGCCGACATCGGATTCTCGCTCGCCACCACCCGTTCCGCCCTCGAACACCGGGCCGTGGTGGTGGCGGGTGACCGCGCCGGGTTCCGCGCCGGTCTCGAGGCGGTCGCGGCCGCCACCCCGTCCAGCGCGGTCCTGCGCGGGTCGCCCGTCTCCGGCCCGGTCGGGTTTCTGCTGGCCGGTCAGGGATCGCAGCAGCCGGGCATGGGTCGGGAACTGGCCGATGCCTTTCCGGTGTTCGCGGCGGCGTTCGACGAGGTGTGCTCGTGCTTCGACCCGTCGGTGCGGGAGGTGGTCCTCGGTGGTTCCGCCCTGATCGACGAGACCGCCTACACCCAGGCCGGGCTGTTCGCGGTCGAGGTCGCGCTCGTGCGACTGCTGGCGTTCTGGGGGGTGCGGCCGGACTTCCTCGTCGGCCACTCGATCGGTGAGCTGGCAGCGGCGCATGTCGCCGGTGTGCTCGACCTGCCGGAGGCGTGCCGGCTGGTGGCCGCCAGGGGCCGCCTGATGCAGGGGCTGCCCTCGGGTGGCGCGATGCTCGCGGTGCGGGCCACGGAGGAGGAGATCCAGGACTCGCTGGGCGACCGGGTCAGCCTCGCCGCCGTCAACGGACCGGCCTCGGTGGTCGTGTCCGGTGACGAGGACGCGGTGGCCGCCGTCGAAGCGGCCTGGCGGCACCGCAGGACCACACGCCTACGCGTGTCACACGCCTTCCACTCGCACCGGATGGCGCCGATGCTCGCCGAGTTCCGTGCGGTCGCCGAGGAGTTGACCTACCGGTCCGCCACCGTGCCCGTGGTGTCCAATGTGTCCGGCCGGCTCGCCGGACCCGAGCTGGGCACGCCGGAGTACTGGGTCCGGCACGTCCGTGAGACGGTCCGCTTCCACGACGGCATCGCCACGATGGTGGACCTCGGCGTGCGGACCCTCGTCGAGATCGGCCCGGACCGGGTGCTCACCGCGGCCACGCACGAGTGTCTGCCCCCCGGCGCCGAGGTGGTCGCGGCGCCGACCCTGCGGCGTGGCCGGTCCGAGGTGGAGTCGGCCATGACGCTGCTGAGCCAGTTGCACGTGCGGGGCGTGCCGGTGGACTGGCGCGCGGTCTTCGACGGCACCGGCGCCCGCCGGGTCACGTTGCCGACCTACCCGTTCCAACGGCTGCCGTACTGGTTCGACCTGCCCACCGACGAGTCCGCCGAGCCGGCCGAAGCCCTCGGCGACGCCGAGGCCGTGAGCGCATCGGACGACGCGCCGGCCGCGCGACCGGAGGGACTGGCGGCCCGGCTCGCCGGGCTGGCGGCCGACGCACAGGACGACCTGGTGCTCGCCGAGGTCCGTGCACGGGTCGCCGAGCTACTGGGCCACCCGGCACCGGACGCCGTCGACCCCGGGCTTTCCTTCAAGGACCTGGGATTCGACTCGCTGAGCGCGGTGGAGCTGTGTGCCGCGCTCAGCGCCGCGACCGGGGTGCGTGTGTCGAGCACCGCGACCTTCGACCACCCGACGCCGGCCGTGCTGGCCCGCTGGCTCCGCGACGAGGCGCTCGGGGTGGACCACGACGCACCCCTGGCCGCGGGTGCCGCCGATGACGACGATCCCATCGCGATCGTCGCGATGGCCTGCCGGCTGCCCGGCGGAGTGGCCACCCGGGAGGACCTGTGGCGGCTCGTCGCCGAGGGCGTCGACGCCATCTCGCCGTTGCCGACCGACCGGGGCTGGCCGACGGACCTGCCGTACGAGGGCGGCTTCGTCGACGGCGCCGCCGACTTCGACGCGGAGTTCTTCGGCATCGCGCCCCGAGAGGCGATGGTGATGGACCCGCAGCAGCGGCTGCTGCTCGAAACCGCGTGGGAGGTCTTCGAGCAGGCCGGTGTCGACCCCGCGACCGTCCGCGGCAGCGCGACCGGCGTGTTCGTCGGCGCCACCACCCTCGACTACGGCCCCCGGATGCACGAGTCCGGCGAGGAAGCGCAGGGATATCTGCTGACGGGCACCTCGCCGAGCGTGGTGTCCGGCCGCGTCGCGTACACGTTCGGCCTCGAGGGCCCGGCGATCACCGTGGACACCGCGTGTTCGTCCTCGCTCGTCGCGCTGCACCTGGCTTGCCAGGCGATTCGCACGGGGGAGTGCACCGCGGCTCTGGCCGGTGGGGTCGCGGTGATGTCGACCCCCGGCATGTTCCTCGAGTTCACCCGGCAGGGCGGGCTGGCCGCCGACCATCGCTGCAAGTCGTTCGACGAGTCCGCCGACGGGACGGCGTGGGCCGAAGGCGTCGGCCTCGTCCTGTTGGAACGCCTGTCCGACGCGCGGCGACAGGACCACCCGGTACTCGCCGTCGTCAGGGGATCGGCCACGAACCAGGACGGGGCCTCCAACGGACTGCGCGCACCGAACGGCCCCTCGCAGCAGCGAGTGGTCCGGCAGGCCCTGGCGAACGCCGGACTTCGCGGCGCGGAGGTCGACGTCGTCGAGGCACACGGCACCGGCACCGTGCTGGGCGACCCGATCGAGGTGCAGGCCCTGCAGGCCACCTACGGCAGGGACCGGGCTCCCGGCCGCCCGCTGTGGTTGGGGTCGCTGAAGTCCAACATCGGCCACACCCAGGCCGCGGCCGGGATCGCCGGTGTGATCAAGATGGTCATGGCGATGCGGCATGGCGTCATGCCCGCGACACTGCACGTCGACCGGCCGACGTCCCATGTGGACTGGTCGGCGGGGTCGGTGCGTCTGCTGACGGAGTCCCGGGCGTGGCCGGAGGGCACCCGGCGTGCCGGGGTGTCGTCGTTCGGGATCAGCGGCACCAACGCACACGTGATCCTGGAAGGTGTTCCGGAGGAGAAAGGCGGGACATCCTCGGCACCGGAGGTGGTGCCGTGGACACTGTCCGCCCGAGGTGCCGACGCACTCGCGGCACAGGCCAGCGCGTTGTTGTCGTTCGTGGAGTCACGGCCGGAGGTCCGCCAGGAGGACGTGGCTCGTTCGCTGGCGAGGCGAGCTGTGCTGCCGGACCGGGCCGCGGTGGTGGGCACCGACCGCGACACCCTGCTCGCCGGACTGCGGGACCTGTTGGCGGGCAACGGTTCGGTGCCAACTGGACGTGCGCTGACCGACGGTCGTGTGGTGTTCGTTTTTCCGGGTCAGGGTTCGCAGTGGGTGGGGATGGCGCGGGAACTGTTGGGTTCGTGCGAGGTGTTCAAGGCGCGGATGGGTGAGTGTGCTGAGGCGTTGAGTGGGTTTGTGTCGTGGTC
>NZ_DASQCC010000222.1:0-27483 GCF_035634895.1 Actinophytocola sp.
CGAGCCGGGGCCGCCACGGGCCACCACGGGCCGCACTGCCCGCCGCTACCCTCGCGCCGTGTCGACCGTGGCCCGCACGCCGGTGGTGGCCCTCGTCGGCCCCACCGCCACGGGCAAGTCCGGCCTCGGCGTGGCGCTGGCGCAGGCCCTGGGCGGCGAGGTCGTCAACGCCGACGCCATGGCGCTCTACCGCGGCATGGACGTCGGCACCGCCAAGCTCGCCCCGGCCGAGCGGGCCGGCGTCCCGCACCACCTGCTCGACGTCCTCGACGTCACCGAGACCGCGTCGGTCGCCGCCTACCAGCGCGACGCCCGCGCGACGATCGAACGGCTCCTCGGCGAGGGCCGCGTCCCGATCCTGGTCGGCGGTTCCGGGCTGTACGTGCGGGCGGTGCTCGACGAGCTGGAGTTCCCCGGCACCGACCCGGACATCCGCGGCCGCCTCGAACAGGAGCTGGCCGCGAGCGGCGCCGAACGACTGCACGAACGGCTGACCAGGCTCGACCCGACCGCGGCGGCCGCGGTCCTGCCGAGCAACGGCCGCCGGATCGTCCGCGCGCTGGAGGTCATCGAGCTGACCGGCCGGCCGTTCTCCGCGACCATGCCCCGGCCCGGCCCGACGCGGTACGACACGCTCCAGATCGGCCTCGACCTGGACACCGGCGAGCTGGACCGCCGCGTCGAGCTGCGCGTGACGCGGATGTTCGCGGACGGCCTGGCCGACGAGGTACGCCGGCTGGAGAAGGAGGGCCTGCGCGTCGGCCGCACCGCCTCCCGGGCGCTGGGCTACCAGCAGGTGCTCGACCAGCTGGACGCCGACGAGGACATGGCCGTGGCAGCCGCCGCGACCGCACAGGCCACCCGCCGGTTCGTCCGCCGCCAGCGGTCATGGTTCCGGCGCGACCAGCGGATCCACTGGCTGGACGCCACCCGCGACGATCTTCTCGCCGCCGCGTTAGCCTTGTGACGTGGGCATTCCGTTTCTGAAGGGCCATGGCACCGAGAACGACTTCGTGCTGCTGCCTGACCTCGACGCCACCCTCGACCTGACGGCGGCGCGGGTCCGCGCGCTCTGCGACCGTCGCGCCGGTCTCGGTGCCGACGGCGTGCTGCGGGTCGTGCCGTCGAAGGCCGTCGAGGACGCGGACGACGGTCTCTGGTTCATGGACTACCGCAACGCCGACGGCTCGATCGCCGAGATGTGCGGCAACGGCGTGCGCGTGTTCGCCCGCTACCTGACGGACACGGACCTGGTCCAGGAACGTGAGTTCACCATCGGCACCCGGGCGGGCACCCGGGCCGTCACGGTCGCCGGTGGCGCCGGTGGAGACGTGACCGTCGAGATGGGGCCCGCCAGGGTCACCGGTACCTCGCTGGCCACGGTCGCCGGCGGCACGGTCGCCGGAGTCGCGGTCAACGTCGGCAACCCGCACCTGGTGTGCGAGGTCGAGGACGCCGAGAAGCTCGCGTCGCTTGACCTGACCGTCCCACCCACCTACGACCCGGCGGTTTTCCCGGACGGTGTGAACGTCGAGTTCGTGGTTGTCGAGGCCCCCGACCGGCTGCGCATGCGCGTACACGAACGAGGCGTCGGCGAGACCCGGTCATGTGGCACCGGCACGGTCGCGGCGGTCACCGGAATCCTCTTCGGCCGCGGCGAGAAACACGGCGCGGCCACGGTCGACATTCCCGGCGGCAGGGTCCGGGTGACGGTGGAGCCGGGCGGCTCGACCCTGTCCGGACCTGCCGTTTTCGTCGCCCGCGGCGAGCTCGACCAGGCCTGGTGGGACGGCGTCGCGGAATAACCCACTCGATCCGGTCGCTGAACCATGGGAACATAGGTTCCAGAAAGCGACGAACGGACCAGGGAGGGTTACACCGAGTGACAGAGAATCTCAATCATCAGCAAGCCGACGGATTAGATGACCGAGGGTTGACTGACCTGGATGAGCTCTCTGTTGGTGAACTCGACCGCTCCGACCGCGCCGCGCTCCGCCGTATCGCGGGACTGTCCACCGAGCTTTCGGACATCACCGAGGTCGAGTACCGCCAACTCCGGCTCGAGAAGGTCATCCTCGTCGGTGTGTGGACCGAGGGCAGCGCCGAGCAGTCCGACGCGTCCCTCGCCGAGCTGGCCAGGCTCGCCGAGACGGCCGGCTCCGAGGTCCTCGAAGGGCTTGTGCAGCGGCGCGACCGGCCCGACCCGGCCACCTACATCGGCTCCGGCAAGGTTCTGGAGCTGTCCGGGGTGGTCGAGGCGACCGGCGCCGACACGGTCATCTGCGACGGTGAGCTGTCGCCGTCCCAGCTGCGTCAGCTGGAGGCGAGGCTCAAGGTCAAGGTCATCGACCGGACCGCGCTGATCCTGGACATCTTCGCGCAGCACGCGCGGTCGCGGGAGGGCAAGGCCCAGGTCGAGCTGGCCCAGCTCCAGTACTTCCTGCCACGCCTGCGTGGCTGGGGTGACACGCTGTCCCGCCAGGCCGGTGGTCGGGCGGGCGGCGGCAACGGCGGCGTGGGTCTGCGTGGTCCCGGTGAGACGAAGCTCGAGACCGACCGGCGTCGCATCCGGCACAAGATCTCCAAGCTGCGCAAGGAGATCACCGCGATGGGCACCGTGCGGGAGACCAAGCGGAGCCAGCGGCGGGCCAACCTCGTGCCGAGCGTCGCGATCGCCGGGTACACCAACGCCGGCAAGTCGAGCCTGCTCAACGCGCTGACCGGCGCGGGCGTGCTGGTGGAGGACGCATTGTTCGCCACCCTGGACGCCACCACGCGCCGGACCACCACGCCGGACGGGCACGTCTACACGCTGACCGACACCGTCGGGTTCGTGCGGCACCTGCCGCACCAGCTCGTCGAGGCGTTCCGGTCGACGCTCGACGAGGTCGCCGACTCCGACCTCATCCTGCACGTGGTGGACGGTTCCGACCCGAACCCGGAGTGGCAGGTCGAGGCCGTGCGCGAGGTGCTCGGCGAGATCGCCGACCGCCGTGACGAGGCACTGCCGACCGAGCTCGTCGTGGTCAACAAGACCGACGCGATGGACCAGCTCGCTCTCGCCCGCCTGCGGCACCTGCTGCCGGCGGCGGTGTTCGTGTCCGCGCACTCCGGCCTCGGCATCGAGGAGCTGCGGGACCGGCTGGCGACGTTGCTGCCGCGCCCGGAGGTGCAGGTCGACGTGCTCGTGCCGTACGCGCGGGGTGAGCTGGTGGCACGCGTGCACCGCGACGGCGAGGTGCTGTCCGAGCGCCACACCGAGCACGGCACCGAGCTGACCGCGAAGGTCAAGCCGGACCTCGCCGGTGTGCTGGAGAGTTTCATCGTCAACGGCACGTCCGCGTAGACACGGCTGACGGGAGTTCCCGGTGGGGCTCACGGGAGGTGTGCGGGTGCGGTCGGTGACGTCCGTGGTCCTGCTGGGGCTGCTCCTCGCGGCCCCGGCAGCGGCCGACCCGGTGCCCGCGCCGGTCCCGGCCTGCACGATCACCGACCCCCGGCTCGCCGAGCTGTCCGGTCTCGTGGCCGATGACCAGCACTGGTACGCGATCAACGACGGCGGCAGGTCGGTGAAGGTCTGGGTGCTCGGCAAGGACTGCCAGGTCCAGGACACGATCACCGCCGCCGTCGACCCGTACGACGTCGAGGACCTCGCGCGCGCCGCCGACGGGACGTTCTGGCTGTCCGACACCGGCGACAACGACGAGGACCGCGACACGGTCGCGTTGATCTCGCTGACCCCCGCCGGTGAGCCCGGGATCCACCGGCTCACCTACCCGGACGGGAAGCACGACGCGGAGGCGTTGCTGCTCGACCGTGCCGGTGTGCCGTACATCTTCACCAAGAGCTCACTCGGCGGCGCGGAGGTGTTCCAGCCTGCCGGGCCGCTGGCGTCACCGGGCCCGACGCCGCTGGAGAAGGTCGCGACGGTGCGGCTGAACAGCACGGACACGCCCGGCGGACCGGTGCCGGGGATCGTCGGCTCGGTGGTCGTGACCGGTGCCGCGTCGAGCGCGGACGGCACGGTCATCGCACTGCGGACCTACACGGACGCCTACCTGTACCCGGTGCGTGACGGCGACATCGTGGGAGCGCTTGCGGCACCGCCGGTGCGGGTGCCGCTACCGAACGAGGCGCAGGGCGAGGCCATCGCGTTCCAACCGGACGGCTCACTGGTGTCCGGCTCGGAGACCGGCCGGGAGGAGGCCCCGCAGGTGATGAACGTGGTCGCGGGCGCGGCGGGGCTAGTGGCGCCGAAACCGCTGCCCACCTCCGCCGAGCCCACGCCCGCGTCGGGCGTCGCGGCTTCCCCCGAGGAGAAGGACGGCCTGCCGGCCATCCCGGCCGCGGCAGTGACGGTTGCCGTTATCGGGGTGATCTATTTGCTGTTCCGGTCATTGCGCCGGCGCAGAGCCGACTGACGAAATACCGCGGCGACCGTGGGGGAGGCGAGTTGCGAACCACGGTCGCCGCGGATATTCAGAGTCGACGCAAAACCGCGACGACCTTGCCGAGAATGGTGGCGTCGTCACCGGGAATCGGTTCGTACGCCTCGTTGTGCGGCAACAACCAGACGTGCCCGTCCTCGCGCTTGAACGTCTTGACCGTCGCCTCACCCTCGATCATCGCGGCGACGATCTCACCGTTCTCGGCGTTCGGCTGTTGCCGAACCGCGACCCAGTCCCCGTCGGTGATGGCCGCGTCGACCATCGAGTCACCCGCGACCCGAAGCAGGAACAGCGAGCCCTCGCCGACGATTTCCTTGGGCAGCGGAAAGACGTCCTCCACGGCCTCCTCGGCGAGGATCGGCCCACCCGCGGCGATGCGACCGAGAACCGGCACATCGACCGCGGCGTACCTGCTGGTAGGCGTCTCCAGTGGAGCCGTCGCGGTGACGGCCGCCGGGTCCGCGTCCGGCGGCAGTACCCCGATGGCGCGTGGCCGGTTGGGATCCCGCCGCAGGTAGCCCTTCTGTTCCAGCGCCCGAAGCTGGTAGGCGACCGAGGAGGTGGAGGTCAGACCAACCGCCTCGCCGATCTCCCGGACGCTCGGTGGGTAGCCGAAACGCTCCACCCACGTGCGGATTACCTCGAGGACCTCCCGCTGGCGGATGGGCAGGTCCTCCGCGTCAGCTTGCGCGACGTCGGGGAAACTGCGTAGGTTGCCCCGCAACGGCTTCCGCTTGGGTACGCCCTTCGGTATTCCTCCTGGTTTGCGTGGCACTGCATGCCTCCCTGCCAGCCGGCCTGCCGTGGTGGCGGCCGGAATGTTCGTGTTCGTCATCGACGTTATCCGTAGGTCCCCAGGAGATCAAACACCTGTTCGACGACACGCCGTGTGGGTCTCGTTTTTTGTCGGTGCTCCGTGGTACAAAATCGCACGAAGGTTCGATCGAACGACTGTTCGACCTTCGCGCAGTTGTTCGATGAGTGGTCAGGAGGCAGTTCATGAGCGCGACGACGCACAAACCGGAGGTCGAGGCGCCCATACCGGCAACGCGTACGCGGCCGGTCGTGCGACGGGGGGCCCCTGACCGGCCGCCGACCCGGCGCCGCGTGGCCGGTGCGCCGCGCGTCCTGGCTCGGCGGGTGCACCTGCCCGGCGGTCCGCGACTTTCACTCGTCTGGGGGTTGGCGGCGGCGTCGGCGGCCTGTGCCGCCGTGGTCGGGCTGGGGATGCTGGCGTCCGCCACGGAGCCGATGGTGCCGTCGACGACGAAGGTCGTGCGGGTGTTGCCGGGGGAGAACCTGTGGGAGTTGGCCGAGCGGGTGGCGCCTTCGTCGGATGCTTCGGCTGTGGTGGAGCGGATTCGGGAGTTGAACGGGGTTGATGGGGTTGTGCAGCCTGGGCAGCCGTTGACCGTGCCGTTCTCTCGGTGATGTCTGCTGGTGGTTGACGCCGGGTCGGCCGGAGGTGCGTGCTTGGTCGGGGGTGGGCTTGGCGGGGTGCGTGCTTGGTCGGATCTGGTTGAGGCCGTTGTGTCTTTGCTGTTCTCGCTGTCTGTGTCGGCTTGTGCTGGTCCACTGTGTCTTGTTGGTTCTTGAGGGTTGTGTCGTTGGCTGCGCTCGTCTGGTGGACCTTGGTCTCCAGCATGGCCATGCTGCCGGTGATCACGCCGATTCGGTGCCGGTCGACCTCCTGTCCGACCTCTACACTCGCCGTCTGGTCTGACCGTGACCCCGGCTTCGATCGGCACGCTCAGCCGGGCTAATCTCCGCCCTTCGGCTCGCGCACCGTTCTCGGCTGCCGGCCGCGAGACCCCGCAACGTCACCTCCCAGTGGCACTCCGCCATGCCGTCTGATGGCGGCAGTGGGATGCGTCACCCGGCGTCTCGTACCCGCGTGTCGTGGGTGTGTTGACTTGCATCATGTGGCGTCTAGGCATACCGTCGACCCCAACATCTAGTAGTTACAGACCTGTAGTTCATCCACAGGTTGGGGTGGACTTGTCCACCGGTTGTCCACAAGTCGATCACCAGGAGGGGTGACCCATGCGCTGTCCGTTCTGCCGCCACTCGGACTCCCGGGTCGTCGACTCCCGCGAGGTCGATGACGGTCAGGTCATCCGGCGCAGGCGGTCGTGCGCCAAGTGCAGCCGGCGGTTCACGACCGTCGAGGAGGCGGTGCTCGCGGTTGTCAAGCGGTCCGGTGTCACCGAGCCGTTCAGTCGCGAGAAGGTGGTCACGGGGGTGCGGCGAGCCTGTCAGGGTCGCCCGGTCGACGAGGACGCACTCCAGCAGTTGGCGCAGAAGGTCGAGGACACCATCCGGTCGACCGGCGCCGCCGAGGTGCCGAGTCATGAGGTGGGACTGGCGATCCTCGGTCCACTCCGGGAGCTGGACGAGGTCGCCTACCTGCGGTTCGCCAGCGTCTACCGAAGCTTTTCGTCCATTGAGGACTTCGAGAAGGAGATCGCCGGCCTGCGCAGGGCGATCGAGCAGGGCAAAGAGGAATGAGTAGAAGCCGCACGAGACGGCGCTACGCGGTTGGCAGAAGGTCACGTCGGGCAGTGGGTCCGTACACGGGAGCGAACGCGGCCACACCGGCACATGCGAGCAATGAGGGAGAGGTCATGACGGAGACGGTGGGGACTGACCAGGGGGCACCGGTCACACAGCAGAGGCTGTCGGTCGGCCGGGTGTACACGACCGACGGCGTGCACCCGTACGACGAGGTCACGTGGGAACACCGTGACGTGGTGATGACCAACTGGCGGGACGGGTCGGTCAACTTCGAGCAGCGGGGCGTCGAGTTCCCCGAGTTCTGGTCGGTCAACGCCACCAACATCGTCACCAGCAAGTACTTCCGCGGCGCCGTGGGGACGCCGGTCCGCGAGCACTCGCTTCGCCAGCTCATCGACCGCGTGGTGAAGTCGTATGTGGACGCCGGGGTCGAGCACGGGTACTTCGCCACCCAGGGCGACGCCACGATCTTCGAGCACGAGCTGACCTGGATGCTCATGCACCAGGTGTTCAGCTTCAACTCGCCCGTGTGGTTCAACGTCGGCACCAGCTCTCCCCAGCAGGTCAGCGCCTGCTTCATCCTGGCCGTCGACGACACCATGGACTCGATCCTCAACTGGTACCGCGAGGAGGGGCTGATCTTCAAGGGCGGCTCCGGCGCCGGCCTCAACCTCTCGCGTATCCGCTCCAGCAAGGAGTTGCTGTCCTCCGGCGGCACCGCCTCCGGTCCGGTCTCGTTCATGCGTGGCGCCGACGCGTCCGCCGGCACCATCAAGTCCGGTGGCGCCACCCGGCGCGCCGCGAAGATGGTCGTCCTCGACGTCGACCACCCGGACGTCGAGGAGTTCATCGAGACCAAGGCCAAGGAAGAGGCGAAGATCCGCGTCCTGCGTGACGCCGGCTTCGACATGGACCTCGGCGGCTCCGACATCACCTCGGTGCAGTACCAGAACGCCAACAACTCGATCCGCGTGTCCGACGAGTTCATGCACGCCCTCGAGCAGGACGGCCCGTTCGGGCTGCGGTCCCGCACCACGGGCGAGGTGCTCGAGGAGGTCGACGCCAAGACGCTGTTCCGCAAGCTGGCGCAGGCCGCGTGGGAGTGCGCCGACCCGGGCATCCAGTACGACGGCACGATCAACGACTGGCACACCTGCCCCGAGTCGGGCCGCATCACCGCGTCCAACCCGTGTAGCGAGTACATGCACCTGGACAACTCCAGCTGCAACCTCGCGTCGCTGAACCTGCTGAAGTTCCTGCGCGGGGACGGCACGTTCGACGCCGAGCTGTTCGCCAGGTCGGTCGAGCTGGTCATCACCGCGATGGACATCTCGATCTGCTTCGCGGACTTCCCGACCGAGCCGATCGCCGACACCACACGCAAGTTCCGCCAGCTGGGCATCGGCTACGCCAACCTCGGCGCGCTGCTGATGGCGACCGGCCACGCCTACGACTCCGAGGGCGGCCGCGCGCTCGCCGCCAGCATCACCTCGCTGATGACCGGCACCGCCTACCGCCGCTCCGCCGAGCTCGCCGGCGTGGTCGGTCCGTACGAGGGCTACGCCCGCAACGCCGACGCGCACCAGAAGGTCATGCGCAAGCACGCGGCGGCCAACGACCTGATCCGCACCCACCACAAGAACGACGCGGCGGTGCAGCGGCTCGCGACGCAGGAGTGGCAGCGCGGCCTGATGGTCGGCGCCGAGAACGGCTGGCGCAACGCCCAGGCGTCGGTGCTCGCGCCGACCGGCACCATCGGCCTGATGATGGACTGCGACACGACCGGCATCGAGCCCGACCTGGCGCTGGTCAAGTTCAAGAAGCTGGTCGGCGGCGGCTCGATGCAGATCGTCAACCAGACGGTGCCGCGCGCGCTGAAGGCGCTGGGCTACCAGGACGAGCAGATCGAGGCGATCGTCGAGTACATCGCCGAGCACGGCCACGTCCTCGACGCCCCCGGCCTGCGCCGCGAGCACTACGAGGTGTTCGACTGCGCGATGGGCGAGCGGTCGATCGCCCCGATGGGCCACGTCCGCATGATGGCGGCCGTCCAGCCGTTCATCTCGGGCGCCATCTCCAAGACGGTCAACATGCCCGAGGCGGCCACGGTCGAAGACGTCGAGGAGATCTACTTCCAGGGCTGGAAGCTGGGCCTCAAGGCACTGGCCATCTACCGCGACAACTGCAAGGTCGGCCAGCCGCTGTCCGCCGGCAAGGGCGCCAACAACGGCAAGGCCGAGCCGGAGAAGGTCATCGAGTACCGCCCGGTCCGCAAGCGCCTGCCGAAGAAGCGCCCGTCCCAGACGGTGTCGTTCACGGTCGGCGGCGCCGAGGGCTACCTGCACGCCGGCTCGTACCCCGACGACGGCCTTGGCGAGATCTTCGTCAAGCTCGGCAAGCAGGGCTCGACGCTGGCCGGTGTGATGGATGCCTTCTCCATGTCCATCTCGGTGGGCCTGCAGTACGGCATCCCGCTGGAGTTCTACGTCTCGAAGTTCCAGAACCTCCGCTTCGAGCCGGCCGGCATGACCGACGACCCGGACGTCCGGATCGCGACGAGCGTGCTGGACTACCTGTTCCGCAGGCTGGCACTGGACTACCTGCCGTACGACAAGCGCGCCCAGCTCGGCATCTTCACGGCCGACGAGCGCTCGGCCCAGCTGAACAACGACTACGCCCCGTCCGGCGACGTGGACCTCGAAGGCATGCGTGGCTCGGTCGACGCGAGCCCGACCCGCCCGGCGGTGGAGGCGTCGAAGCCCGAGCTCAGGGAGGCCCACAGCTCGACCGAACTGCTGGAGCTCCACCTGGGCAAGGCCGCCGACGCCCCCCTGTGCATGACCTGCGGCACGAAGATGCGCCCGGCAGGCTCGTGCTACGTCTGCGAGGGCTGCGGCTCGACGTCCGGCTGTAGCTGACGCCCTGCTGGGGTGAGTGGACCGCCGCGGTCCACTCACCCCAGCGCGTCAGTGCCGGAAACCCGTGCGGCGGCCGGTCCCAAGGATCCTGCCCATCTCGCCGCGTCGTCGACCTCGCCCATGGCTCAGTTCGACTCCACCCGCTCCTTCAACGCCGCGTTGAGCGCCCGGAAGTCGCGTTCCGCCTGGTCGATCGTCGCGCCGAGCAAGGGCACCAGCAGGCCGCGGAACACCTCACTGTGGACCAGCCGCGTCCCGTCACCGACGGGGGACAGGCCGAACCGGTGCTCCGCGCTGAAAAGCCACGACCACCGCAACGCAGCGAGCCACCGAAGCTCCTCGTTCTCCCGCATCGCAAGCACTTCCGGCGTCAAGGTCTGCGGCTTTTCGCCGGACACCATCCGCAGCGTCAGGATCTCACCGGTGGCGAGCGTGCCCTCCGCCTCGACGATGAACGGGTTCCACGAGGGGTAGCCGGCGAAGTCGGTCAGCACCGCCCACACCTCGGCTGGCGGCGCCTCGATCTCGGTCTCCGTGCGGATCACACGCATGCCACAGTCTTGCAGCCCGCCGCGGACCCGCACCCACTCGCCGTCACCCCGTGTTCTGCCGGCGCGCCGAGGAGCGCGACCGCCGCCTGGACTCGTCCGGACCAAGCGTCCGGCGACGCCTGCTCCCCGTGCACCGATGGCCGCGACCAGGGTGGACTCGATCACCAGCACCCGGGCGGGCAGGCCGCACCGCGGATCGCTTCGCGCAACGCCCGGCCCAACTGGACTCATCGGGATCTGCCGGATCTGATGCTTCACCGGGCCCGGTGGCGAGGATGGCCCAGTGGTGCGGAAACGACCTCGCGAGGGCGGCCCAGCTCCTTCCTGTCAGGAGCTGGGCCGCCCTTCACTTCTTCGGTCAGCCGCCGAGGCGCTGCCAGAGGAACTCGAACACCAGGGCCCACTTGAAGGCCAACTGCTCGTTGTCCGCCGCCGCGCCGTGGCCGCCTTCGATGTTCTCGTAGTACCGCACGTCGTGGCCGAGTTCAGCCAACCGCGCCATCATCTTGCGTGCGTGGCCCGGGTGGACGCGGTCGTCCCGTGTGGACGTCAGGATGAACGTCGGTGGGTACGGCCGGTCGGCCGCGACGTTCTGGTACGGCGAGTACTCGCGCAGGTAAGCCCATTCCTCGGGTTCGTCGGGGTCTCCGTACTCGGCCATCCAGGACGCGCCGGCCAGCAGCTTGTGGTAGCGCCGCATGTCCAGCAGCGGCACCTGGCACACGATCGCGCCGAACAGCTCCGGGTACCGGGTGAGCATGACGCCCATGAGCAGCCCGCCGTTCGAGCCGCCCTGGATACCGAGCCGTTGGGGCGTCGTGATCCCGCGTGCCACGAGGTCGCGGGCGACCGCCGCGAAGTCCTCGTACACCCGCAGCCGCCGCTCCTTCTGTACCGACTGGTGCCATTCGGGCCCGTACTCGCCGCCACCGCGGATGTTGGCGACGACGTAGGTCCCACCGCGGGCGAGCCAGCCGCGGCCGACCGTGCCGCTGTAGCTGGGGGTGAGGGAGACCTCGAACCCGCCGTACCCGGTCATCAGCGTCGGCCCGTCGTTCTCCTGCCCGACGACGAAGTACGGGATCCGCGTGCCGTCGTCGGAGGTCGCGAAGTGCTGCGTCGTCGACAGTCCGTCGGCATCGAAGAACGCCGGCGCCCGCTTCAGCACCTCGACGTCGCCGCCGATCTCACCGCGCTGCAGGGTGGCGGGCTGGGTGTAGCCGCTCGCGTCGAGGAAGTACTCGTCGTCGACGTCGGAGTTCGTGCCGAGGATGTCCGCGGCGCCGACCTCCGGCACACCGGCGAGCGGCGCACGCGCCCAGCCCTCGTCGGGGGTGAGCACCTCGAACCGGCTCTTGACGTCCTGCAACGACGCGATGATGAGGTGGTTGCGCGTCCACACGTGGTAGGACAGCGAGGTGTGCTCGTCCGGCTCGAACAGGACGGTCAGGTCCCGCCCACCGGCGAGAAAGTCGTCGAACCGGGCCGCGAGCAGCGCACCGGCCGGGTAGGTCACGTCACCGACCGTCCACGACGACCGCGTGCTGATCAGGAGCCACTCGCGGTGCGCGGAGGTCTCCGCGTCCTCCGGCACGTCGACCTTGACCAACTCGCCGCCGGGCCGGCGGAGGAACTTCTCCATGCGGTAGAAGTCCAGGTTCCGGTACACGAAGTCGCGCTCGAAGCCCTCGGTCGGGTCGTGGTAGGCGCCGGCCGACACGTCGTCCGGCTTGCCCTCGAAGACGGTGAGGGCCTCGGTCAGCGGTGTGCCCCGCCGCCACTCCTTGGCGATCCGTGGATAGCCGGACACGGTCAGCGAACCCGCACCGAAGTCCGTGCCGACGTAGATCCGGTCCTCGTCGATCCAGCCGACCCGGCTCTTGGCCTCCGGCAGTGTGAACCCGTCCTCGACGAAGGACTTGGTCTCGAGGTCGAACTCCCGCACGACGGTGGCGTCGGCACCGCCCCTGGAGAGCTCGATGAGCGCGCGCCGGTAGTCCGGGCGGAGCACGGTAGCGCCCTGCCAGACCCAGCTCTCGTCCTCGGCCTTGGCGAGCGCGTCGATGTCGAGCACGAGCTCCCAGTCGGGGTCGTCCGTGCGGTAGGACTCGAGCGTGGTGCGACGCCACAGCCCACGTGGGTTGGCGGCGTCCTGCCACAAGTTGTAGAGGTGCGCGCCGCGCCGGCGGATGTAGGGGATCCGGTCGTCGGCGTCGAGAACCTCGCGGATGCCGTCGCGCAGCCCGCTGAACCGCGCGCCGCCGGTCAGCTCCGCGACGGCGACGGTGTTGCGTTCCCTCACCCAGTCCAGGGCGGTCTCGCCGGTGACCTCTTCGAGCCAGAGGTACGGGTCGTCTGTCATGACACGAGTCTGCCTGTCAGCCGCCGTGCGTGCGCATGGCTTCGGCCACCTCGTCCTGACTGAGCGGCGGGCCGGGCAGCGGATGAGCCGCCGCGGCCCGAAGCCCGTCAAGCAGAAACGCGAGATACCGCCGCCAGGCGTCCGGCGAGGTGGAGGCCGTCGCCTCGATGATGGTCGTGGTGCTCCACAGCACGAACGCGAAGTCGCCATCGTGGAAGTCGGCACGCAACTGCCCCGCCCGCTGCGCCCGATCCACGATTACCTGGACGAGTCCGTGCCCCTGAGCCTTGAGCCGGTCGATCTCCGGGGTGTCGGGCAACACACGTACGCAGAGCTCGTTGTAGCCACGGTCGGCCGCCTGGGTCGCACAGCACTGAGCCAGGAACCAGGCGAACCCCTCCCAGGGATCGGCCATGGCAACGGCGGCTTCGGCCTGCGCGACCATGTCGGCCACCTTGTCCGCGAGCGCGGCCTCAACCAGCGTCCCACGAGTGGGGAACCGGTTGTACAACGTGCCGATGGACACCGCGGCCTCCTTGGCGATGTCCTCGAGGGGCACGTCGAGACCACGGGCAGCGAAGACACGCCGAGCCGCCGCGACCAACAGGCCGCGGTTGCGCTGCGCATCCCGACGCAACGGCTTCGCCTTCGTCACGGCGTCATTCTATAGACCTTGAGGGCCTCCTCAACTTGATGTACGGTACGGAGAGTTCATAAATTGAGGTACGTCTCAAGTTTCTCTCGAGGGAGACTCTCCGTGAAGACCATCGCCATCTTCGGCGCGGGCCCCGCGCTGGGCCTGTCCTTAGCCCAGCGCTTCGGCCGCGAGGGCTACCGAGTCGCACTGGTGGCCCGCCGCCAGGAAAGCCTCGACGAACTGGCCGCCGCACTCCCGAACATCGAGACCGAGACATTCCGCGCCGACCTACTGGACCCAACCCAACTGACCGCGGCGGTCACCGCGATCGAACAACGCCTCGGGTACGTGGACGTGGCGGTGTGGAGCCCCGGCGCCCTGGACCAGCCTCGCGTCCACGTCCTGGACATCGACCCGGACACCCTGCCCGACCAGCTGGAGTTGTTGCTACAAGCGCCAATCCGCCTGGCCACGCGGTTACTCCCGGGCATGCGCACCCGACACGACGGCGCACTCCTGTACGCGTCCGGCATCCTCGCGAGGACACCCGTACCGCAGCTCGGCAACGTCGGCATCGCACTGGCAGGCATGCGCAACTACGTCCTGGCCGCGAACGCCGCACTGTCCAGCGAGGGCGTGTACGTAGGCGTGGTCCCGATCGGCGGACTGATCAAGGACAGCGCCGCCGAGGCCGCCGTCCTGAACACCCCGGCCCAGTTCGACGGCTTCGACATGGACACCCTGCAGCTGACCACCCTCGACCCAGCCGACATCGCCGAGGTCTTCTGGAACCTGAACCTCAAGCGCGACCGCGCGGAACAAGTGGTCGGCAGCGGGCTGTAACCACGCGCAGACCACCCACTAGTCCACACTCCTGTCCTGACCTCACCACCTTGTCAGCTCGTCACCTTTGTCAGCTCGTCACCTTTTGTCGGCTCACCGCCTTGTCAGCTCGTCACCTCACCACCTCGTCGTCGGCATGCGCCGCATATTCCGCCGACCGGACCTCAGCCGCCTCCCGGTAACGGTTGATCCGGTCGGTCCACCCGGCACGCACACCGAACGCCGCGTCCGCGAACCCGGCCCCGGCGATCGCCGCCGCCAGCTCCTCGCTCCGATCCGACCCGAACACCTCGACCGGATCACCGACCGCCGTCGTGTGCGGTGGCACGAAGAACTCGTTCGGCAACACCGTCCGCGCATGCACGAGCCCACCCACGGCCACCGACGCCCCGGCGCCGAGCCTGGCCAGCTGCAACACGGTCGCGTTGGCCGCGAGGTACGCGCACCGCCCCACGCGCGCGCCGAGCACTGTCGCATGCGGGCCGACGAACACGTGGTCGCCCAGCTCGACGACCGCGGCCGTCACCGCGGTCGCCCGCAGCACGGCATGCTCCGACACGATCGTGTACGGGCCGACCTCGACATGGGCGCCCTCGGCATCGAGCACCGCCCCGTACATGACGCGTGCGTGTGCACCCACCCGCACGTCCCCGACAAGCGTGGCGTTCGGCGCGACGTACGCGGTCGGATCCACCACCGGCGTCGCACCCCGGTGTCTGATCAGCATGCGCCGATCGTCGTCCGGAATCCGCGAACGCGCTGGCATGAATCGGACCTCGCGTTACACTGTGACCACCTTCCTCTCCATACCGCTTCCTGTCCTCTCCATTCCGTCGATGGCTCCGGCGTGCCGCGAAACGCCGCCTCCCATGGCCGAAAGGACCTTCCCGGACGCGCCGTGAACGCGCCCCGTCCGATGTGGGTGCGCACCAGGACCGAGCTACGCGACGTGCGACGTCGGCGCCCCAACCCCTGTTTGGATCACCTGGTCATCGCGCCACTCTGGCCCAAGTACGGGGTCAACCTCGGCACACTGCTCCGCACCAGCGACGCCGTCGGCGCATGTCTCGCGGTGCCGCGCAAACCTTGGATCCGCGACGCGCTCGCCAAGGGCAACACCCTGCGCCAACCCTCCTGCGTGCACTGGGTGAACGAGCCACTCGCCTGGCTCGCCGCCCAGCGCATCGCCGGCAGCCACGTGATCGGCGTCGAGCTGACCGACGAGTCGATCCGCCTCGTCGAGCTGCGCCCGGCACGGCGCCGCACGGTCGTGGTGCTCGGCCACGAGTCCGACGGCATCCCACCTGAAGCGACCGAGTTGTTGGACATGGCCGTCGAGATCCCCATGCTGGGCACAGGCCAGTCTCTCAACATGGCCGTTGCCGGCTCACTCGTCGTTTACAAGCTCGCTGGGCTCGTGTGACCCGCGCTGTTGTCCCGTCCGCCCCTTCACTTCATCGGTCGTACCTTCCTTCGTGGTCGTGGCCTGCTGGTCGTTGCGTTCCGGCGCCTGCTTCCCGGGTCCAGCAGGCGCCGGTCAGCCGTTCTCGATCGCGTGCTCGGCCGTGTCGATCTCGGTCAGCAAGGCCGACGCGCGGTCCGCGTCGCAGAACGCGGCGCGCGCGCCGACCCTGGCTAAGTCGGCCAGGTCCCCTCGGCTCAGTCCGAAATGCTCGTGGACGAGCAGGTACTCCTGATTGAGGTCTGTATGGAACATGCCGGGGTCATCGGTGGCCAGCGTGACCGGCACACCCGCGTCGATCAGCCGGGGCAACGGATGCCTGGCGAGCGTCGGGACCGCTCGCGTGCGGATGTTGGAGCTGGGGCACACCTCGACGGGGATGCCCTCGCCCGCCAGGTGCGCCAGCAGGTTCGGGTCGCGCACCGCGCTGGTGCCGTGACCGATGCGTTCGGCATGCAGGTTGACTAGTGCCGACCAGATCGTCTCCGGTCCGGTTGTCTCGCCGGCATGGGGCACGAGGTGCAGACCGCCGTCGCGAGCCATGTCGAACGGTACGCGATAGCGCTCGCGCGGCACGCCGACCTCGTTGCCGCCCAGGCCGAACCCGACCGTGCCGTCCGGTCGGTACCGCAGCACCCACTCCGCGGTCTGGACGCCGGCCTCGTAGCCGAGTGACCCGGCGATGTCGAACACCCAGGCCAGTTCGACACCGTGTTGTTCACGCGCGAGGCGCCGCCCGATGTTGAGCGCCTCGGCCAGTTCGTCGGGCTCGATGCCGACCATGACGTGCGGCACCGGCGTGACCGTTACCTCCGCGTAGCGCACCCGGTTGGCGGCGAGGTCACGGGCGAGCCCGACGATGAGCGCGGTGATGTCCGCGCCCGTGACCACGAGCCTCGTGACCTTGACGTACACCTCGATGAAGTGCGCGAAGTCGGTGAACTCGTAGAAGGCGCGTAACCGCTCGCGCTCCGTCGGGACGTCCTGGTCGGGGTGGCGCCGGGCCAGTTCCAGGACAGTGTCGGCGGAGGCCGAGCCCACGAGATGGACGTGGAGCTCGACCTTGGGAAGTTGCTGGATGAAGTCACGCACAAGGCCATGGTGCACGAGGACGCCGACAATTTCTTGTTGGTTCCAGGACGAGTTTTGCGAAAGTCACCATTCATCGGTGGGCCCGTGAAGGGCGGCACCGTACACCGCTCCACCGACATTTCCGTGCCTGACCGGAGCAGTTGTCCACAACAGACTCAGTTATCCACAGATCGGACTTCTTGCCCCACGCGCTGTCGCCGGGGCGGGCATTGTGGACCCATGACAACTTTCGTCCCACACACGCACATCCGGCAGCGCGACCTGTCCGAACTGGTCGCCGGCATTCCCTACGTCCTCGGTTTCCCGCCAACGGAATCACTGGTGCTGTACACCTTCCGCCGCTGCCCGGAACTCGCGTTGTCCACCACGATTCGCGTGGATCTACCGAAGCCTGAGCACATATCGCTGGTCGCGGCCGAGCTGGTGAACGCGGTCGCCATCAACGAGGCGGTGGCGGTGGTGGCGGTGGCCATCGGAGAAGCCGCGGACGAACAGCGAGAGCTCATCGAGTCCCTGAGAAAGATGCTGGCGGACAGGGACATCCTGCTGACCCATGCCGCCTGGGTCGAGAAGGTCGCCCATGGCGAGCAGTGGCAGTGCTACGACGATCCACTGTGTACGGACGTCGTTCCGGACCCGCAGTCCTCCGCGCTGGCGGCCGCGTGCGCGGTAGCGGGTGACACGACCTACCCGAACCGCGAGGCGATAGCCGCACACCTGGCCGCCGATCCGGAGGAAACGCTGGCACGTAGGAGAAAACTGCTCGACGTCTACTGGAAGATGCCGGCCCGGCCGTATGCGGACGATGATCGCGACAGGGACCTGGAGTTCCTGGGCCTGATGCTGGACATGGCGGCGACCTCCTACGACCTGCCGACACTGACCGACTACCAACTGGTCCGGCTGGCGGTGGCCCTGTCCCGGGAACCGGTCAAGGACGAATGCCTGGCGGTGGTGCTGTCCGAGGAGCGGGAATCGGCGGAGCGTCTGTGGACCGGGCTGGTGCGGGCGCTGCCGGCTCCGGAACGAGCCGAACCGGCGTTCCTGCTGGCGATGTCGGCCTACCTTCGCGGCGCCGGCATCCTCGCCGCGCTCGCACTGCGCATCGTCATGGACTCGAACCCGACGCACAAGACGGCGGTGCTGCTGGACCTGGCGTTGCGTATGGGCATCCCACCGGATCACCTGAGAAGCATGCTCATGACGAGCATCCTGAGGAACCACGGGGAAGAAACGGAGCTGGAACCGGAGGATGACGACGACCCGCCGTGGGACACGTCCCCGGAACCGGAGGCTGCTGATCTGGTGACGGATGCATCCGAGCCGGCGGCGACCGACCTGGCGTGTGTCGGCGACCCGTCGGGTACGGACGCTGTGCCGGCTTCGACCACGATCCCGACGGATGGTGCCGGAAGTGCTGGCCACTCGGACGCCGGTGGTGGTCCGCCGGAGGTCACCCAACCCGTGCGGGTCGCGGAGTCGATCCGAATATCGCCAGGCGCCCTGAGTCAGCGGGCAGCGGTGGTGTTGGGCATCCAGACCGATGAGCCGGTTCGCCGCACTGTCGTCATGGACGCCCTCACCGCTTTCCTGCCACCACCTACTGACCGGAACGGGCCCGGGTGAACTCCCATGCGTCGCGGACGATGACCTCCAGGTCGACGTGTTCCGGCTTCCAGCCGAGCTCGTCGCGGGCGCGGTCGCTCGCCGCCACAAGCGCGGGTGGATCGCCGGGGCGGCGGTCCTTGACCTCGGCGGGAATGGGGTGACCGGTGACCTTCCGGCAGGCCTCGATGACCTCTCGAACCGAGAACCCTGCGCCACTGCCGAGGTTGTAGATGCGGTGGCTGCCGGGCTTGGCGTGTTCGAGGGCGAGCAGGTGTGCCTCGGCGAGGTCGGCGACGTGGATGTAGTCGCGGATGCAGGTGCCGTCGGTGGTCGGGTAGTCCTCGCCGTAGACGTGGATCGCCGCGCGCTGACCGAGGGCGACCTGCAGGACCAGCGGGATGAGGTGGGTCTCGGTCGTGTGGCGCTCACCGAAGCCGCCCCACGCGCCGGCGACGTTGAAGTACCGCAGGCTCACGGCACCCAGTCCGTGCGCCTGTGCGTACGAGGTGATGGCGTGGTCGATGGCCAGCTTGGTCGCGCCGTAGGTGTTGGTGGGCCGTGTCGGCGCGGTCTCCTGGATCGGGATGACCTCGGCCTCGCCGTAGACGGCGGCCGTGGAGGAGAACACGAGTCGTGGGACCCCGTTGGTCCGCACGGCCTCGAGCAGACGGAGAGAGGTGACGACGTTGCCGTCCCAGTACTTCTTGGGATCGCTCATCGACTCGGCGACGAGTGACTTCGCCGCGAAGTGGAGCACGCCGTCGAAGCCGCCCTCGGCGAGCAGGTCGCCGGCGGCCTCGGCGAGATCGGCCTGGACGAACCGGCAGCCCTCGGGAACGGCGTCGGCGTGGCCGGTCGACAGGTCGTCCAGCACCACGACCTCGTGCCCAGCCTTCACCAGTCGCGCCGCGCACACGCTTCCGACGTACCCGGCACCGCCCGTGACGAGCAGCTTCACCACATTCTCCGTTTCGTTGAAGGCAGGACTCAGGTGTCCCGGCCGGCGCCGGGGGAGGGGACCGCCGTGAACAGACCCGGCGCGGTGAGCCCGCGTGCGGCGAACGCCGCCTGCACACGCTCGCCGACCGACCGCACGGCGTCGGCGGCCACGAGCGCGATCGCCGAGCCGCCGAAGCCGCCGCCTGTCATCCTCGCGCCCAGCGCGCCGGCGTCGAGTGCCGTGTCGACGGCTACGTCCAGCTCAAGGCATGAGATGCGGTAGTCGTCGCGCATGCTCGCGTGGGATGCGGTCAGCAGGTCGCCGATGTCCGCGATGCGGCTGGCGCGTAGGTGCTCGACGGTGCGCACGACGCGCTCGTTCTCGGTGACCACGTGTCGGACGAGTGGTCGCAGGTCGTCGGGCAGTGATGCGAGGACGTCGTCGAGGCCGGCCTCGGTGACGTCCCGCAGTGCCGGTATCCCGAGGATCGACGCGGCGCGTTCGCAGCCGGCGCGGCGCTCGCGGTAGCCGGAGTCGGCGTGCGAGTGCTTCGCCTTCGTGTCGATGACCAGAACGGCCAAACCAGCAGAGGAGGTGTTGAAAGGAACCTGCTCCATCTCTCCGGAGCGTACGTCGAGGAACAGCACGTGGTCTCGCACGCACGAGAGCGACGCGGTCTGGTCGAGCAGACCGGTCGGGACGCCGACGAAGTTGTTCTCGGAGCGCTGCACCCACCTGCCGATGGTCGTGCGGTTCGGCGCGTCCGGCTCGTCCAGCTCAACCCCGGCCAACCCGAGCAACGCCAACGCGGTCGCGCATTGCAACGCATGAGAGGAGGACAGACCCGCGCCTGCGGGCACGTCCCCGGCGACAACCAGGTCGGCGCCGCCGCTGAACCCTTCGGCGTGCAGCACCCAGGCCACTCCGGATGGGTATGCCGCCCAACCGTTGACCGATCCCGGTGCGAGGTCGGCGATTCGGACGGGCCCGGCCTGCTGCGGACGGCCGTCGTCGCCGACGGTGGTGACCGCGAGCATGCCGTCGGAGCGGGCGGACGCGGCGACGGCGATCCGGTAGGGCAGCGCGAATGGGAGCACGAAACCGTCGTTGTAGTCGGTGTGCTCGCCGATCAGGTTGACTCGTCCGGGAGCTGACCACACGCCGGTGGGCTGACGGCCGAACAACGAGTGGAACTCGGCGGCTGCGTGAGCGGCCACGCTCTGCCCACCGTCGGGCTCGGCCTGCTCGGCGGCGGCCTGGGTGTGGTCCGTCCCCTGCGGGGCCGTGGTGGTGTTGGTGTCGGGGCGTGCGTCGTTGCCGTCGCGCTCGTTGGTGGTGGTCACGTCGCGGTGGCTGTCACTTCGCGCGGGCGAGGACGGCGTGCAGCACGGTCGGCGGGACCTGCGTCGAACTGTGCTCGCCGCTGACCTCGATCGTGTTGCCGTCGCCCTTGGAGGGGCCGACGTGCACGGTCTGGCCTGGCACGACGCCGACGCTCTTGAGCTCGGCCATCAGGTCGGGGTCGAGTTGGACGTGCTCGGCGATGCGCCGGACCTCGACCTTGCCGCCGCCGCGGCGGGCGACGTCGTCCATGCGGACGAGGTCGGCCTCGACGGGTGGGGCGGGCTCGCCCTCGCCCAGCTTGTCGAGGCCGGGGATGGGGTTGCCGTAGGGCGACGTGGTGGGGTTGCCGAGCAGCTTGACCAGCTTGCGCTCGACGGCCTCGCTCATCACGTGCTCCCAGCGGCATGCCTCGCTGTGCACGTGCTCCCACTCCAGGCCGATGACGTCGACCAGGAGGCGTTCGGCGAGCCGGTGCTTGCGCATGACCGTCACGGCGAGCGCACGCCCGTGCTCGGTGAGCTCGAGGTGGCGGTCACCCGCGACCACGACCAGGCCGTCCCGCTCCATGCGGCCGACGGTCTGGCTCACGGTCGGACCGCTCTGGCCGAGGCGCTCGGCGAGCCTGGCGCGCAGTGGGACGACGCCCTCCTCCTCAAGTTCGTAGATCGTCTTGAGGTACATCTCGGTGGTGTCGATGAGCTCGTTCACGCCGCTTCCCCTTCGTCATCAACCATGCTAGTCGCTCGCTCGGTTGGAGCAGTGTGGCGGTCACGGGCCGTGAGCAGAGCGTGGCAGCGCACCGTGGGAGCAGCGCGAATGCCCGCTGCGGGACGGCACGGCAGGTCGGGATGAGTGAAGAATAGCGGGGTGACCTCTCCGCTGGTTTCGACCACCGACCTCGCCGTGTCGCTGTCCGGGGCGGAGCCGCCCGTCCTACTCGACGTGCGGTGGCGGCTGGGCGGGCCGCCCGGGCGCGAGGACTACGCGCGTGGACACCTGCCCGGCGCCGTGTTCCTCGACCTGGACGCCGATCTGGCCGCGCCGCCGGGGCCCGGGGGTCGTCACCCGCTGCCGGCGCCGGACGACCTGCAGCGGGTGCTGCGGGCTGCCGGCGTGCGCGACGGGGCGCCGGTCGTCGTCTATGACGCGGACAACGGGTCGGTCGCCGCGCGTGTGTGGTGGCTGCTGCGCTGGGCCGGTCACGACGGGGTGCGGGTGCTCGACGGCGGTTACGCCGCGTGGCAGGTCGAGGGACGTCCGGTGACCACCGACGTTCCTTCCCCGGCGCCGGGGAACGTGACGGTTCGTCCCGGCCATATGCCGGTGGTGGACGCCGACGGCGCGGCGGAGCTTGCCCGCACGGGCGTGCTGCTGGACGCACGTGCACCGGAGCGTTACCGCGGCGAGGTGGAACCGATCGACCCGAAGGCCGGTCACGTGCCGGGGGCGCGCAACGCGCCGTTCGCAGCCCACACGGGCGAGAACGGCCGATGGCGCACGCCTGTGGAGCTGGCCGAGCACTTCGCGAAGGCGGGCGTGCCCGTGAAGGCGGAGGCGAACGGGAGACCGGACGCGAAACACGGGTCCGTGGACGGATCGGACGGGGAAGGAGCGGACGTGGACGACGTGACCGTGGAAGATGTGGGCGGGAAAGATGTGGGCGGGGAACGGGTCGGCGTCTACTGCGGCTCCGGGGTCACCGCCACGTCCGTTGTGTTGGCGTTGGAGGTCGCTGGGATCACCGGCGCTGAGGCGCCGGCCACGCTCTATGCCGGCTCGTGGTCCAACTGGAGCGCGGATCCGGATCGGCCGGTGGCAACCGGCGCGGAGCCCGCCTGACCGACGTCGAGCGGCCCGGCAGCACTGCACGCCGGGCAGGGCGGCGAAGCACCGCCTCGCGGACTTGGCTGACTGCCACGCCTTTGTTCAATACCCGTGCCGGTTATCTGCATACAGAATGCAGTGCGGGTCGTGGGCGGGCTCTGGTCGGCTCGGGTGGATAGGGTTGCGTCATGGGCTTGCCTGGATCGGTTGTGTGGGACTCCTCCCTGCTTGGGTACGACCTCGGCGGGGAGCATCCGCTCCATCCGATCCGGCTGGAGCTCACCATTCGGCTCGCTTCGGCGCTCGGGGTGCTCGACGGCGTCGAACTTCTCGTCCCGGAAGAGGCCACCGACGAGGAGATCGAGCGGATTCACGACGCCGGTTACGTCGCCGCCGTGCGGGAGGCGCCCATGGCCGGGTGGGATGTCGGCCACGGGCTCGGTACGTCCGACAACCCCGTCTTCGACCACATGCACGAGGCGTCCGCGCGGGTGGTCGGATCCTCGTTGCTCGCCGCCCGCCAGATCGCGGCCGGCACGACCAAACGCGCCATCAGCATCGCCGGTGGTCTGCACCATGCGATGCGGGACCACGCGCACGGCTTCTGTGTCTACAACGACCTCGCCGTCGCCATCTCCTGGTTGCTCGACAACGGGTTCGAGCGCATCGCCTACGTCGACACCGACGTGCACCACGGTGACGGTGTCCAGGCCGCGTTCTACGACGATCCCCGCGTGCTCACGGTCTCGCTCCACCAGAACCCACTGACCCTCTTTCCCGGCACCGGTTTCTCCGACGAGACCGGTGGGCCCAATGCGCTCGGTTCCGCCGTCAACGTTGCCTTGCCGCCGCTCACCGGCGACCGCGCCTGGCTGCGGGCCTTTCACGCTGTCGTTCCCTCGCTTCTGCAGGAGTTCCAACCGCAACTGCTCATCAGTCAGTGCGGCGTGGACACCCATCAGGAGGACCCGCTCGCCTCGTTATCACTTTCCGTGGACGGGCACCGGACCATCTACCAGGCCGTGCGGGCGCTTGCCGACCAGTACGCGGGTGGGAACTGGCTGGCCGCCGGCGGGGGTGGCTACGCCCTGCTGCGGGTCGTTCCCCGGTCGTGGACCCATCTGCTCGCCACGGTGCTCGATCGGGACATCGCCAAGGACACCACACTGCCCAGCGAGTGGACCCGGTTCGTCGACAAGATCGCGCCCACGGCCGAGCTGCCGACGACCATGAGCGACAACCAGAGCGTCGACTTCGAACCCTGGGACGGCGAGGACGGCGAGCGGATCGACAGCGTCATCAAGGAGACGCGCCGCGCCGTCTTCCCCTTGCACGGCCTCGATCCGGACGATCCGAGGGACTGACCCCGCATGGACGAGCACCCGGATCCGTTCGACTACCCCAAGGACTGGGAAGCGGACCTGGTGCTGTCCGACGGAGGCACCGTCCACCTGCGACCGATCGTGCCCAGCGACGCCGAGGCCCTGCTCGCCTTCCACGGTCGCATGTCCCAGCGCACCCGCTACCTTCGCTACTTCGGGGCCTACCCGCAGATCCCGCCCCGCGACCTCGAACGCTTCACCACCGTCGACCACCGCGACCGGGTTGCGTTCGTCGCGTCGCTGGGTGACGACATCGTCGCGGTCGCGCGGTACGAGCGCATCGACAAGGGGCCGACCGCGGAGGTCGCGTTCGTCGTCGAGGACCGGCATCAGAGCCGCGGGCTAGGACCGATCCTCCTCGAACACCTCGCGGCCGCGGCTCGGGAGAGCGGCATCCAGCGGTTCGTCGCCGAGGTGCTCGCCGAGAACGGTGCCATGCTCGGCGTCTTCCGTGCCGCCGGCTACCACCTCGCCCGCGAGATGGAGGAGGGCGTCTTCCATCTCGAGTTCGCCATCGATCCCACCGACGAGTCCGTGGCCGTCGGCCGGTCGCGTGAACAGGCGGCCGAGGCCCGCAGCGTCCACAATCTCCTGCATCCTCGCTCCGTCGCGCTGATCGGCGCGTCCGCGGACCCGGACAAGGTCGGCTACGCGGTCCTCGGCAACCTGCTGCGGGCCGACTTCGCCGGTCCGGTCTTCCCGGTCAACGCCGAGCGCCGCTCGGTGCGGGGCGTCCGCGCCTACGCCAACGTGCTGGACATCCCCGATCCCGTCGACCTCGCGGTGGTCGCGGTGCCCGCCGAGCACATGGACGAGGTGATGGACGCCTGCCTCGCCAAGGGCGTCAAGGCGCTCGTCGTCATCTCGTCGGGCTTCGGGGAGAGCGGTCCGGCGGGGGAAGGCGTCGAGCGCAGGCTGGTCGCCGAGGCCAGGGCACACGGCATGCGCGTGGTCGGGCCCAACGCGCTCGGGGTCGTCAACACCGACCCGGAGGTACGGCTCAACGCGACGCTCGCACCGGTCCTGCCCGGCCGTGGCCGTACCGGCTTCTTCAGCCAGTCCGGCGCGCTCGGCATCGCCATCCTCGCCGACGCCAAGGCCAGGGGGCTCGGGCTGTCGACGTTCGTGTCCGCCGGCAACCGTGCCGACGTGTCCGGCAACGACCTGCTGCAGTACTGGGAGACCGACCCGGCGACCGACGTCGTGCTGCTGTACCTGGAGTCGTTCGGCAACCCGCGCAAGTTCGCCCGCCTCGCGCGCCGGCTCGGGCGCGTCAAGCCGATCGTGGCGGTCAAGTCCGGCCGGAACGCCGTGCTGCCGGCGCTCGCCGCGACCTCGGTCGAGGTGGACGAGGCGAGCGTGCAGGCACTGTTCGAGCAGGCCGGCGTGATCCGCGTGGAGTCCATCGCGCAGCTCTTCGACACCGCGCTTCTGCTGGCCCACCAGCCGTTGCCGAAGGGCGTTCGGGTCGCGGTCGTCGGCAACTCGTCGGCCATCGGCGTGCTCGCCGCGGATGTCGCGCTCGGGCAGGGGCTGGAGCTGGCGGGCAGCCCGGTGGACGTCGGCTCGTCGGCCGCTCCGGACGTGCTCGCCGACGCCGTCCGCGCCGAGCTGAGCCGTGACGACGTCGACGCGCTGGTCGTCGTGTTCGTCCCACCGCTGTCGACCCCGGGTGCCGCGTACGCGCGCGCACTGCGGGAGGTCGCGGCCGGCGACAAGCCGATCGTGTCCACATTCCTTGCCACGGAAGGAATCCCAGCCGAGTTGGCGGTGGCGGGACCGGACGGCTCACCGGCACGTGGCTCGATTCCGTCGTACCCGAGCCCGGAACGTGCGGTCCAGGCGCTGGCCCGTGCGACCCGGTACGCCGCGTGGCGGTCCGCGCCGCAGGGGCACCCCGCGCGCCCGGAGAACGTGGACGCGGAGACGGCAAGGGCACTCGTGTCGTCCACAGTGGACGATGGCGGGGTCGAGCTGACCGACGCGGACGCCGTGCGACTGCTTTCCTGCTACGGCATCGAGGTCGTGCCGCATCGGACGGTCACGTCGGCGGACGAGGCCGTCGCCGCGGCCGAGGAGTTGGGCTATCCGGTGGCGGTGAAGGCGACCGGCGACCGGTGGTGGCGGCGTCCGGACCTCGAGGGCGTGCGGCTCGACCTCGCGACGGGTGAGGCGGTACGGGCGGCGTTCGCGGACCTCGCGGAGCTGTCCGAGGTCGCCGATCTGTACGTGCAACGCATGGCGCACAAGGGAATCGGCTGCTCGATCGGTCTGCAGGACGACCCGTCGTTCGGCACGCTCGTGTCGTTCGGGCTGTCCGGGGTTGTCAGCGATCTGCTCGGCGACCGCGCGTACCGGGCGGTGCCGCTGACCGACACGGACGCGGCGGCGCTCGTGCGGGCACCGAAGGCCGCGCCACTGCTCACCGGATACCGCGGCGGCGAGCCGGTGGACCTCGACGCGCTCGCCGACCTGGTGCTTCGGGTGGCGGCGCTCGCCGAGGATGTCCCGCAGGTCCGCTGGCTCGCGCTTGAGCCCATCCTGTCCGGCCCGGCCGGTGCGCGGGCCGTTGGCGCCCGGGTGCGGGTCGGACCACCCCCTTCGCAGCAGGACAGCGGTCCGCGGCGGCTGAGGTCCATACGAAAGTAGGGTTTGCGTGGCCGTGTGCAACCCGGCGGGCGTCCGGTCGCGTCCTCCCCGCATGAGACGCCTAGGAACCGTTGTTGGCGCTGGCGTTCTGCTCCTGCTCGCGAGCGCTTGCGCCAACCCGCAGGACACCCAGGAAACACGCGCCGACCGGCCGACGGCGACCTCGGAGACGACGACCACTCCCGATCGTCAGCCGGCGAGGACACCGCCGGCCGGTGGCACGCCGGTGACACAGCAGCAACTCGACACGTCAGGGCTGCCGCAGGGCTACCCGGTACTGGTGTGGACCGAGGACGGCGGCCGCACCGTCGGAGTGGTCGCCCAGGAGGGTGGTTGCGGCAGGGCCAGCGTCGAGGTGCCGCAGCAGACGGACACGCAGGTCGTGGTCCTGATGGTGGAAACCGTGCCGGCCACGCCGAAGATGTGCACGATGGACCTGCGCTACCCGAAGCTGACCGCTGAGCTGGACGCGCCGCTCGGCACCCGCACGGTGGTGCTGAAGGCGGAACAACGCAAGAGTTGATCGTCAGCCAGGTGCCCGGTCGTGCCCGCCCCAGCCACGACCGGGCACTTCCTTGCGACACGGCAGAAATGTCGGCCCTCACTGATAGCGTTGAAACCGGGGGACCCCCTGGCGCACGAATGGGACTTTCGTACGGGTTTCTGGGGTGAACCTGTTGCCAGTTGGCGGTTGTGGGCCCGGAACTGTCGGTGCCTTGCCGTAGCGTTGAAACCGGGGGTCCCCCGGGGGCGTACGAAAGGGACTTTCGTGCGGGGGGCGTGCGGGGAGGTTCGTGCGGGGAGGGTGGTCGGGTGGGGCGGGCGTCATGTGGTGCAGGGCTTTGGTGATGTTGTCCTGTCCGTTGTGGCGGGGCGTGTCGGTGGCGTTGTTGCGCAGGGTGGTCGTTG
>NZ_DASQCC010000223.1:0-71590 GCF_035634895.1 Actinophytocola sp.
GACTTCGCGGACTACCGGTCCTGGCTGGAGCGGCACGGGGTGGACTGCTCCGGCGTGCACGTGTCCGAGGTCGCGCACACCGCCCGGTTCGTGTGCACCACCGACGACGACATGTGCCAGATCGCGTCGTTCTACGCGGGCGCGATGTCCGAGGCCCGCAACATCGAGCTGCGGCCGATCGAGCAGAAGGTCGGCGGCTTCGACCTGGTGCTGATCAGCCCGGACGACCCGGACGGCATGCTGCGCCATGCCGAGGAGTGTCGGCAGCGCGGCTACGCGTTCGCCGCGGACCCGTCGCAGCAGCTCGCGCGCATGTCCGGGGAGCAGATCCGGTCGTTCGTCGAGGGTGCCAAGTACCTGTTCAGCAACGACTACGAGTGGGAGCTGCTGCGGCAGAAGACCGGCTGGACCGAGCAGGACGTGATGTCGCGGGTCGGCATGCGGATCACCACGCTCGGCGAGAAGGGCGTGGAGATGGTCGACGCGTCCGGCAACGCCATCCTCGTCTCCGCCGTGCCCGAGCTCATGAAGGCCGACCCGACCGGTGTCGGCGACGCGTTCCGCGCGGGTCTGCTCGCCGGGTTGGAGAAGGGCCTCGAGCTGGAGCGGGCCGCTCAGCTGGGCTCGTACATCGCGGTGCTCGTGCTCGAGACCGTCGGACCGCAGGAGTGGACGCTCGACAAGGAGCTGGCCATCACCCGCATCGGCGGCGCGTACGGGCCGGAGGCCGCCGCGGAGATCGGCGCCATCCTCCCGTAGGTACCACTTTCGTGTAATACCTGGTACTTCTGGTGACCATGCGTGCTCTCGCGGTCACCGCTGTGCTCATGCTCGTGTTTGCCGGGGTCGCGTCCGCGGACGTCGGCCCCTGGCGCACGATCGGCTCTGACGTCGCGCGCCCCCTGGACGAGAGCCAGGGGCTCGCCGTCGTCGAGCGTCCCTCCGGGACGACCGTCAAGTACACCGGGATCGGCACGGTCCCGGCGTCGGTCTCGTCGCGTGGCTGGAACCATGTGGGTGACCCGGGTGCTGGCCATGGTTACTACGTGGAGCCGTACCAAAGGGACGATCGCGGCGCGAAGCTGTTCCGCGTACAGGCGCCGGACGGGACGTGGACGGAGTACCAGCACGCCCTGGAGTCCTGGGAGGCGAACAACAACTCGTTCGCCGCGGTGTCACCGGACGGGCAGTGGATGGTGGCCGGCGAGTGGGGCACGATGACCCGGCTGCTGGTGCATCCCATGCCGGGGATCGCGTTCACGAACCCGGCCGCGAACCTCCCGTACGCGTCGGCGATCCGGCTCGACCGTCCCGTGCGGGACATCCAGGGCTGCGACTTCGTGACCGCGACCCAGCTGCTGTGCTCGTCCGACGACCCGGACGGCTCCCTGTTCGGGGTGACGAAGCCGCTGCTCCAGGTGAACCTGGCGGCCCCGGTCGGCTCGTCGGACGTCGCCGGGACGGTCACGTCCCTGGGCCAGCTCCCACTCCAGAGCGGCTGCTCGGGCACGTTCGAGGTAGAGGGCATCGACTACGACGAACGCGACGGGACCCTGCGCGTGGTCGTCATGTCCCCAAGCATCTGCATCCTGTTCGACAGCAAAACCTGGCGCTTCCACCGCTAACCCCTCGCGAGTCCCGCGTCCACCCATACCGAGTCCCGCGTTCGCGCATACCGAGTTGCGGTTTCGTGCAGGTCCCGGTGTCCCCCAGACCTTGGGGTGCACGAAACCGCAACTCGCACTGTTTGGATGCGGGACTCGCACTGTTTGGACGCGGGACTCGCACTGTTTGGGCGCGGGACTCGCGGGTCAGAGCTTGACGGGATAGTGGGGTTCTGGGACTCGGGGTTGGATGTTCTTCTCGATGAAGATGCCGTGCCAGAGCATGTAGACGAGTAGGGCCCAGATTCGTCGGCTGTGGTCCAGGGTGCCGGCGCGGTGTTCTTCCAGGAGCTTCATGACCGCGGTCTTGTCGATCTCCTCGTCGGTCTGGGAGCGGAGGATGATCTGGCGGGCCCAGTCGTACATCTCCTCCCGCAGCCACAGGCGGATGGGGACCGGGAAGCCCAGCTTGCGGCGGTTCAGCACGTGTGCCGGCACGATGTCGCGCAGAGCCTGGCGCAGTGCGTACTTGGTCGTCTCCTTGGTGATCTTCTCCTCGGACGGGATCTTCGACGCCACCTTGAAGACCTCCGCGTCCAGGAACGGGACTCGCAGCTCCAGCGAGTTCGCCATCGTGACCTTGTCGGCCTTCACCAGGATGTCGCCGCGTAGCCACGTGAACAGGTCCACGTGCTGCATGCGCGTCACGGGGTCCCAGTTCGCCGACTCCCGGTACGGGCCCGCGGTCACGTCCATGTGGCTGATCGCCGGGTCGAACGTGCGCAGCACCGACCGCAGTTGGTCGTCGCGGAAGATCCGCGCGTTGCCGTAGTACCGCTCCTCGAGCGACAGCGCGCCCCGGCGCAGGAGGTCCTTGCCGCGCCGGCCCTCCGGCAGCTTGGTCGACAGCGTGCCCATGGCCTTGCGCAGCGCGCCCGGCACCTTCTCGAACGCCGCCAGGGAGATCGGCTCCTTGTAGATGGTGTAGCCGCCGAACAGCTCGTCCGCGCCCTCACCCGACAGCACCACCTTCACGTGCCGGCGGGCCTCGCGCGCGATGAACCACAGCGGCACCAGCGCGGGGTCGGCCACCGGGTCGTCCAGGTACCAGACGATGAGCGGCAGCGCCTCCATCATCTCTTCCGGGCCCACCGTCCTGACGACGTGCTTCACCCCGATCGCGGCCGCCGACTCGGCCGCCACGTCGACCTCCGAGTAGCCCTCGCGCTCGAAGCCGGTGGTGAACGTCACGAGGTTCGGGTTGTGCTCCTTCGCCAGCGCGGCGATGGCCGTCGAGTCGATGCCGCCGGACAGGAACGACCCGACCGTGACGTCCGCGCGCATGTGCTTCGCCACCGAGTCCCGCATGACGTCGGCGATCTCGGTGTACAGCTTCTCCGGCTCGTCCTTGACCGAGGTCGGCCGGAACGTGTGGAAGAAGTAGCGGTCGGTCCGCAGCTCGCCACCCGGGGAGATCCGGAACGACGTGCCCGACTCGATGCGCCGGATCTCCTGGTGCATGCTCTCCGGCTCCGGCACGTACTGCAGCGTCAGGTAGTGCTGCAGCGCGGTCCGGTCCAGCGTCTGGCCGACGTGCAGCCGGGGGGACAGCTCCAGCAGCGCCTTCTTCTCGCTCGAGAACGCCACGCCGCCCGGCCCCGCCGAGTAGAACAGCGGCTTGATCCCGAACGGGTCACGCGCGCCGAACACCTCGCGCCGCCGCCAGTCCCAGATCAGGAACGCGAACATCCCACGCAGCTTCTGGACCGCCGCCGGGCCGAGGTAGTGGTAGAGGGCGACGATGACCTCGCTGTCGCCGTGCGTGCGCATGGTCGCGCCGTGCTCGTCGATCAGCTCCTGGCGCAGCTCCAGGTAGTTGTAGATCTCGCCGTTGAACAGCAGGGTGTAGCGCTCCTGGACGCCCTCCGGGCTCCAGTGCAGCGGCTGGTGCGAGTGGTCCACGTCGATGATCGACAGGCGGTTGAAGCCGAAGACGACCTCGTCGCCGGCCCACGTGCCGCTCTCGTCGGGGCCTCTGTGCCGCTGGCAGCGCATGGCTCTGGCGACCGCGTCCCTTGTCGCGTTGGCTTCCTGTTCGGTCGGGCACACCACACCAAGCAGTCCGCACACGGTCGGCACAACCTTCCCTGTCGAGTGCACGTCAGGGGCAAGTATGGCTGCCGCCGCCAAGCACGGCCCGGAGCGGTGTGGCCTGTGCCTCTGGGCTACGCTCCAACGCTGTGATCACCGGTCTTACTAGGAGGGATCGCGCAGTGGGTGGAACGCGGCGTTCCCGGGCATCGCGACTGACCAGCATCGCCGGGCTCGTCGGGCTGGTCGCCCTGACCGCGACCGGCTGCTCGGGCAGTGAGGTGCTGCGCTTCGGCTGGCCAGAGGGCATCACGCCGCAGTCCGAGCGGATGCGTGACTTCTGGACCTGGTCGGTCGTCGCATCCCTGATCATCGGCGTGATCGTGTGGGCGTTGATCCTGTGGCCGGTGGTGGCGCACCGCAAGAAGAGCGACAAGCTGCCCAGGCAGTTCCAGTACAACCACTTCCTCGAGGTCATCTACACCGGTGTCCCGTCGATCATCGTGGTGATTCTGTTCTACTTCACGGTGACCACGCAGAACTACGTGCTGGCCGAGGAGTCGACCGACAAGGTCGGCACGGACGTGGACGTCGTGGCCTTCCAGTGGAACTGGCAGTTCGTCTACAACTCCTACGAGAACGCCGACGGCCGCCGCGTGGTGCCGCGCACCTCCGACGGCGAGCTGGTCACCACCACCGGCAGCACCACCGAGATCCCGCTGCTGGTGCTGCCGTCGAAGACCACGATCGCCTACGACCTGCACTCCAGGGACGTCATCCACTCCTTCTTCGTGCCGGAGTTCCACTTCAAGCGGGACGTGTTCCCGTACCCGGAGAAGAACGACCAGTCCCACACCTTCCAGAACTCGATCGACAAGGAAGGCTCGTTCGTGGGCCGCTGCGCCGAGCTGTGCGGCACGTACCACTCGGGCATGAACTTCGAGGTCAGGGTGCTCGACCGGGACCGGTTCGACGACTACATGCGGCTACGCGTCTCGACCAACGACGACACGGGCAAGCCGTACACGGCCGCTGAGGCACTGGCCCAGATGGGCCGCGACGACCCGTCCTGCGGGGAGCTGTGCACGCCGCACGCGGTGACCACGTCGCCGTTCAACAGTGACCGCACCGCCCGCACCTCGTCGAAGTGATCCCGGAGGACTGAACCATGAAGGTCGAAGCCAGGCTTTTCGACATCACGACGGCTTTCTTCTTCGTGGCCGCCATCGTCTACGGGTTCTGGGCCAAGGAGCCGGTCGGCAGCGTCGGCCTCGTGCTGACCGGTGGGCTGTCGCTGATCATCGGGTCGTACTTCCACTTCGTCGCCCGGCGTGTCGCCCGCCGGCCGGAGGACAACCCGGAGGCCGAGGTCAGCGACGGCGCCGGCGAGATCGGCTTCTTCTCGGCCGGCAGCTACTGGCCGGTCGCGATCGCGGCGTCGGGTGCGCTCGCCGCGCTGTCGCTCGCCTTCTGGCAGATCTGGCTGCTGGTCGTCGCTCTCGTGTGCGTGCTGTCCGCGGTGGGTGGGTTGGTCTTCGAGTACCACACCCGCCCGAACGCGACGGAGTGAGGCAGAACGAGTGAGGCAGAACGGAAGGGCCCCTTCGCGCTGAAGGGGCCCTTCCGTGTGTGTTCAGGCCAGTTCTTGGCTGCGGGTGGTCCAGCGGTCCAGCAGCTTGGCCGCGCGGCCGGAGTCGATGGCCTCGGCCGCCGTCGCCATGCCCGCGCGGAGGTCGGCCGTCAGGTCGGCTGAGAAGCCTCTGAAGGCCGCTATCGCCCCCGCCGCGTTCAGCACGACCGTGTCGCGGATCGGACCCCTGTCGCCTGCGGTCAGGGAGCGGAGGGCCGTCGCGTTGGTGGCCGCGTCGCCGCCCTTGAGGGCCTCGGGGGCCACCGGGGCCAGGCCGAGGGCGGTCGGGTCGATCTCGGCTTCGTGGACCTGGCCCCCGGACGCCACCCAGGCCCTCGTCGTCGTGGTCGTGGTGATCTCGTCGAGGCCGTCGTCGCCGCGAACCACCAGTACCGAGAAGCCGCGGCTCGCCAGGACCTCCGCGACCACCGCGGCCAGCGGGGCGTGCGCGCAGCCCACCAGGGCCGACGTCGGCTGGGCAGGGTTGGTCAGCGGGCCCATGATGTTGAACACCGTGGGGATGCCCAGCTCCCGGCGGGTGGGGCCGGCGTGCCGGAGGGCCGGGTGGAACGACGTCGCCAGGCAGAAGCCGATGCCTACTTCGCGTACGCAGGTGGCCACCGCTTCGGGTGACAGGTCGATCACCACGCCGAGTGATTCCAGGACGTCCGCGGCACCGCACTGTGACGACTGGGCGCGGTTGCCGTGCTTCACGACCGGAATGCCGGCCGCCGCCGTCACGACCGCGCTCATCGTCGAGATGTTCACCGTGCCGGACCGGTCACCGCCGGTGCCCACGACGTCCACGGCGGGGATGTCCAGGGAGACCCGTTTGGCGTGCGCGAGCATGACCTCGGCCATGCCGGCCACCTCGGACGGCGTCTCGCCCTTCGAGCGCAGGGCGGACACGAACGCGCCGATCTGCCCGCCGGTCGCGCTGCCGGTCATGATCTGGTCCATGGCCCACGACGTGTCGTCTGCGGTCAGGTCCACACGCGCGACGAGCCGGCCCAGCAGGCCGGGCCAGGTCTGGGTCATGGGTCTCACCCCTGGTGTACGGGCAGCGACTTGTTCCGGAGCACGTCGGCGACGGTCTCCGCGGCGGCCAGCGGGTCGAGCGGGTGCACGAGCACCGCGTCGGCCTGCGACCAGGTCGCGAGCCAGCGGTCGTCCCTGCGCCGGATGGCGATCACGATCGGGGGACAGTCGTCGATCTCGTGCTTGAGCTGCCGGCACAGACCGATGCCGCCGGTCGGCTGGGCCTCGCCGTCGAGAATCGCCAGGTCGACGGTGCCGGAGTCCATCTCCATGAGCACGTCGGCGATCGTGGCGGACTCGTGGTAGGTCACGCGGCCGAGATCGGCGGCAGGACGGCGCCCGACGGCTGTGAGAATCCTCTCCCGGACCTCCGGCCGGTGGCTGAACACGAGGATCTTCAGCGGGGAGCTCATCGCAATTCCTCCGGCACGGAATCAGGCAGGTCGGGACACCTGGATGTTATCCGGCACGCCCCGCGGCCCGACAGCCGGCCGATGCTCGGTGAACGATCTCCGACACGCCCCGGACCCGATCTGCTGACCCGGGAAAGGGCAGGCAATAATGCCTGCCGTGACGACAGCAGCGCCTTCAATCAGCCAGCGTGTGCACTCGCTGAACAGGCCCAACATGGTCAGCGTCGGCACGATCGTGTGGCTGGCCAGCGAGCTGATGTTCTTCGCCGGGCTCTTCGCCATGTTCTTCACGGTCAAGGCGCAGAACAGCACCGGCCAGTGGCCCCCGCCGCCGTACCACCTCGACGTGCCGTACGCGCTCGTTGTCACGATCGTGCTGGTCGCCTCGTCCTTCACCTGCCAGATGGGTGTGTTCGCGGCGGAACGAGGTGATGTCTATGGCTTGCGACGCTGGTACCTGCTGACCCTGTTCATGGGTCTGTTCTTCGTACTCGGCCAGGCCAACGAGTACCGGAGCCTGATCGAGGAGGGCCTCACCATCCCGTCCTCGGCGTACGGCACGGTCTTCTACCTGACCACCGGCTTCCACGGGCTGCACGTGACCGGTGGCCTGATCGCCTTCGTCTACCTGCTCACCCGCACGAAGATGAGCAAGTTCACGCCGGCGCAGGCCACGTCCGCGATCGTCGTGTCGTACTACTGGCACTTCGTGGACGTCGTCTGGATCGGTCTGTTCGCCACGATCTACTTCGTCAAGTGATCCGACCGAGCCGATTCGCCGGGTCCGAGCTGACATCAGTAAGGGTTGCCGCACAATGAGGACTCTGTCCAAGAAGATGAGGGCACGCACCAAGCGCCGGCGCCGCGTCGCGGGCCTGCTGGCGCTCGCCTTCGCGCTGATGGGTGTCGGCGCGGCCTACAGCGTGCTCGTGCCCAGGCCGCAGACCGCGCAGGCGCAGCAGGACCCGGCCATCGTGCGCGAGGGCGAGCAGATCTACAGCAACACCTGCATCAGCTGCCACGGCGCGAACCTCGAAGGGGTCAAGAACCGCGGCCCGAGCCTCGTCGGCATCGGCGAGGCCAGCGTTTACTTCCAGACCTCGACCGGCCGGATGCCGGCCATGGGCCAGGGCGCCCAGGAGCCGGAGAAGCCGAGGGTGCTCACGCCGGCGCAGGTCGACGCGGTCGCGGCCTACGTCGAGGCCAACGGCGGCGGCGTCCAGATGCCGGACGAGAAGGGCGAGGCGCTACGCGGTGACGACCCGGCCCGCGGTGGCGAGCTGTTCCGGTTCAACTGCGCGTCCTGCCACAACTTCACCGGCCGCGGCGGCGCGCTGTCGTCCGGCAAGGAGGCGCCGAGCCTGGACGGCGCGACCGAGGACGAGATCTACGCGGCCATGCTGTCGGGTCCGCAGAACATGCCGCGGTTCTCCGAGCGTCAGCTGTCGCCGGAGGAGAAGAAGGACATCATCGCTTACGTCAAGTCGGTGACGGACGGCAACAACAACCCTGGCGGCGCCTCGATCGGTGGACTCGGGCCGCAGTCGGAGGGTTTCATCGCCTTCGTCGTGGGGATCGTCGCCCTGCTTGGCGTCGTGTTGTGGATCGGGGCTAAAGCATGAGTACGGACAAGCCTGAGGACCTGCCGAGCGAGGAGGAGCTCGCGCAGATGTCCCGGGAGGACCTGGTCAAGCTGGGGAGCAAGCTCGACGGCGTCGAGCTGGTCGAGTACCCGGACCCGTGGCCGGTCAAGGGCACCCGCGCGGAGCGGCGGGCGGAGCGCCAGGTCGCGTTCTGGTTCGCGCTGTCCGGCGTCGCCGGCCTCGCGTTCGTGGTCGCCTTCATCTGGTGGCCGGCCAAGTACGTCGCGCCGGACAAGGACGGGTACTTCATGTACTCGCTCTACACCCCGGTGCTCGGCCTGACGCTGGGCCTGATGATCCTGGCCCTCGGCATCGGCGTGCTGAACTACACCAGGAAGTTCATCCCGCACGAGCTCGCCGTGCAGCAGCGGCACGACGGCGGCTCGTCGGAGCTGGACAAGGCCACGGTCCTCGCGAACCTGGCCGACGCCGGCAACCGAAGCACGATCGCCCGCCGGCCGCTGATCAAGCGCTCGCTCGGGTTCGGCGGCGGCGTGCTCGGTCTCGCGCTGGTCGCGGTGCCGCTCGGCGGCATGCTGCGCAACCCGCACGCCCAGTCGGCCAACAAGGACGGCCTGCTGCACACCCCGTGGCAGCACACCAAGAAGGGCGAGAAGGTCTTCCTGCGCCGGGCCACCGGCAGCGACGACATCTCGCTGGTGCGGCCGGAGGACATGGACGCCGGCTCGATGGAGACGGTGTTCCCGTACCGGAAGACCGACACCCACGAGGACTGGGCGAAGACCATCCTGCGTGGTGACAGCCCCGTGATGCTGATCCGCCTGCGGCCACAGGACGCGGCCAGGGTGATCCAGCACGAGGGCCAGGAGGACTACCACTACGGCGACTTCTACGCGTACACGAAGATCTGCAGCCACCTCGGCTGCCCGACCTCGCTGTACGAGCAGCGGAGCAACCGCATCCTGTGCCCGTGCCACCAGTCCCAGTTCGACGCGCTGCAGTACGCCAAGCCGGTCTTCGGGCCGGCCACCCGCAAGCTGGCGCAGCTGCCGATTACCGTGGACGAGGAGACCGGCTACTTCATCTCGATCGGTGACTTCAACGAGCCGATCGGTCCCGCCTACTGGGAGCGGAAGTCATGAGTGGACTCACGACCCCCACGAAGCCAGACAACGCCGTCATGCGGGCGGCCGGTGGCGCGGCGAAGTGGGCCGACGACCGCTACCACCTGTCCGGCGGCATCCGGCGCCAGCTGAACAAGGTCTTCCCGACGCACTGGTCGTTCCTGCTCGGCGAGATCGCGATGTACAGCTTCATCGTGCTGCTGCTGTCCGGCACGTACCTGGCGCTGTTCTTCGACCCGTCGATGACCGAGGTCACCTACAACGGGTCCTTCGACAACCTGCGTGGCCTGGAGATGACCAGGGCGTACGAGTCGACGCTGTACATCACGTTCGACGTGCGCGGCGGCCTGTTCGTCCGGCAGGTGCACCACTGGGCGGCGCTGCTGTTCATGCTGGCGCTCACGATCCACATGTTCCGCACGTTCTTCACCGGCGCGTTCCGCCGGCCGCGTGAGGTCAACTGGATCATCGGCATCCTGATCTTCATGATGGGCTGTTTCGAGGGCCTCTTCGGCTACTCGCTGCCCGACGACCTGCTCTCCGGCGCAGGCCTGCGCATCACCGCAGGCCTGGTGATGTCGCTGCCGGTCATCGGCACCTGGGCCAGCTGGCTGCTGTTCGGCAGCGAGTTCCCGGGCACGGAGATCATCCCGCGCATGTACACGCTGCACATCCTGCTGATACCCGGGGTCCTGCTCGCGCTGATCGCCGTCCACGTGGGTCTCGTGTGGTACCAGAAGCACACGCAGTTCCCCGGTGTGCGGCGAAAAGAGACGAACGTCGTCGGCGTGCGCATCATGCCGGTCTTCGCGCTCAAGGCCGGTGGCTTCATGGCCGTGGTCGTGGGTGTCACGGCGCTGCTCGGCGGCCTGTTCCAGGTCAACCCGATCTGGAACTTCGGCCCGTTCTCGGCGGCGCAGGTGTCGGCGGGCACGGTGCCGGACTGGTACATGGCCTGGACGGACGGCCTGGTCCGGCTGTGGCCGGCGTGGGAGGTCTACCTCGGGAACTACACGATCCCGGCCCCGTTCTTCCCGTTCATCATGGGTCTGCCGTTGCTGACCGGGATCGCGGCGGCCTACCCGTGGCTCGAGCGGAAGTTCACCAAGGACTACGCGCACCACAACCTGCTGCAGCGGCCGCGGGACGTGCCGGTGCGCACCAGCCTCGGCGTCATGGCGATCACCTTCTTCGGGGTGTCGCTCCTGTCCGCCGCGAACGACGTGCTCGCCGAGAAGTTCGACATCTCGCTGAACGCGACGACGTGGATGGGCCGCATCGGGTTGCTGGTCCTGCCGCCGCTGGCCTACGCGATCACCTACCGCCTGTGCCTCGGCCTGCAGCGGTCGGACCGCATGGTGCTGGAGCACGGCGTGGAGACCGGCATCATCAAGCGGCTGCCGCACGGTGAGTTCATCGAGGTGCACCAGCCGCTGGCTGGCCTGGACGACCACGGCCACCCGATCGAGCTGGAGTACCAGGGCACGTCGGTGCCGAAGAAGATGAACAAGCTCGGCTCGGCAGGCGCGCCGGTGGTCGGCTCGCTGCTGCGGCCCGACCCGCCCGAGGAGACGGCGGCACTGGCCAAGGCCCGCGCCGCGCAGCACGGTCACGGTGCCGAGTTGGAGGCCGGGTCCGGCGCGACCGAGACCGGCACCTCGGTGGCCAAGACCCAGGAGGACCCGTCAAAGAAGCTGTGAGGCACCGGTTGATGGCGGTCGCCGCGCTCGTCGCGACGGCCGCCATCGGCCTGTCCGGGTGCAGCTCACCGCTGTCGTCCGCCGGCGAGGCGCCGCGGTCGAGCGGGTCGTCGGCGCACGGCCCGGTGTCCCAGCAGACCTCGGGCGCCGTGGGCCCGGCCGAGTGCGCCCAGCCGGCACCCGGCTTCGACTGTGACTTCCAGACTCGCATCGCGGCCGTCCAGACGTACCTGAAGGGCCGGCCGGGCACGACGGGCGTGGTCCTGCACGACGTGCAGACCGGCGCCGTCTGGGAGAACGACCACGCGACGGACCCCACCTGGACCGCGTCGACGATCAAGCTCGCGATGGTGGTGGACCTGTTCACCCGCGACCGCCACGGCGAGATCCACCTCACCGCCGACGACCGCGCCCTGATCGAGTCGATGCTCCACTCGTCGGACGACGACGCCGCGGACACCCTGTGGTACCGCTACGCGGGCGGCGACCACATGGGCTACAACAAGAACTTCGCCAAGTACGGGCTGACGTCTCTGGCCCCGCAGCAGGGCTTCTCGGACTTCTACCCGTACTGGGGCTTTCAGAAGTGCACCCCGGAGGACCTGGACCGCCTGATCCACTACGTCCTGACCGACCTGCCCGCCGACGAGCGCGGCTACATAGTCGGCCAGATGCGAACGGTGGCCGCGGACCAGCAGTGGGGCGTCTGGGGAGCCGGCCCGGCCGCGAAGCCCGGCAACAAGGACGGCTGGTCCAAGGAACAGGGCGGCTGGGTGATGAACACCGTGGGCTTCGTCGGCCCCGCCGAACGCTACACCCTGGCCGCCATGAACAACCTCCGCGGCGAGGGCGACTACGACACCGGCCGCGAAACCGTCACCCACATAGCGGAAATACTCTTCGCCGGCCGCTTCTAACCCCCCACCCCCGCGTCCACACCCCGCGAGTCCCGCGTTCGCGCGCACCGAGTCCCGCGTTCGCGCGCACCGAGTTGCGGTTTCGTGCATACCGGGTCCCGCGTTTGTGCACCCGAATTGCGGTTTCGTGCACACCAGAGTCGGTCCGGCACTTCAAGATCTGCACGAAACCGCAACTCGGTATGGCTGAACGCGGGACTCGGGGTGTTTGGACGCGGGACTCGCGGGGTTAGGGGTAGAAGGGGAGGCGGGGGTCTGTGTGGTTGGGGGTCCAGGTTTGGCGGATCCAGGTGTGGGCTGGGTCGTCGCTGATCAGCCATTCGCGGTTGGTGCCGGGGCCTGCCATGACGTTGAGGTAGTAGAGGTCGTAGCCCGGGGTTGCCATGGACGGGCCGTGCCAGCCGTGGGGGATCAGGACCACGTCGTCGGTGCGGACCTCCTTCAGGATGTCGATCGGGCGGTCCTCGGTGCCGTAGACGCGCTGGTAGCCCATGCCGCCGCCGGCGACCTCGAAGTAGTAGATCTCCTCCAGCTCGCACTCGCCGTCGCGGACCTCGTCGTGCTTGTGCGGGGGATAGGACGACCAGTTGCCGCCCGGTGTGAGCACCTCGCAGGCGATCAGCTTGTCGGCCTCGAACACCTCGGGCGTGCAGAAGTTGTTGACCTGCCGGCTGCACTGGCCAGCGCCACGCAGCTCCACCGGGGTGTCCGCGGCGGGGACGTACCGGACCGGCAGCCGGCGTTCGCACACCGCGGAGGGGAACGCCAGCTTCGCGCCCGCCTCGCTGGTCACCTCGGCCTCGGCGTCCCGGGGCAGGTAGACGAAGTCCGTTCGCGCCTCGAACACCGACGGGCGCCCGGCCACCTCGTACGTGGCGCCGTCCACGGTGACCGTGCAGCCGCCGGACAGGGGCAGCACCAGGGTCTCCGCGGGGCCCGTCGCCAGCGTGTGGGTCTCCCCGGCGGCGAGGGTGAGCACCATGAGACCGCTGTACGTCCAACCGGCCGAGGCCGGCGTGACCACCACGCTCACAGCAGCCCCACCGCGACGTCGACCGCCTTGGCCACGTCACCGTCCGCCGGGTACAGCAGCGAACGCCCCACCACGAGCCCGCGCACGGTCGGGTTGCGCAGCGCCCGCCGCCACCGCTCGTACGTCGCCTCCTGGTCCGTGGACACCTCACCGCCCAGCAGCAGCGTCGGCAGCGTGGTCGAGGACAGCACCTGTGCCATGGCGTCGCCGCCGTCGCCGATCACCGGGATCTTCAGCCAGGTGTACGCCGACGTGGCGCCCAGGCCCGACGCGATGGTCACCGCCGTCGACGCGGCCTCGATGGACAGGTCGTTCCACAGCTGGCCCTCCTCGGTGCGCCGCGAGATGAACGGCTCCACCATCGCGACCAGCTTCTCCTCCGCCAGCTCGGTGACCGCCTTGGCGCAGGCCGCGAGGGTCTGCTCGGTGCGCTCGTCGCTGTAGTCGATGCGCAGCAGCATCTTGCCGCCGTCGAACCCGAACCGGACGATCGAGGGCACGTCGTAGCTGGTGAAGCGGTCGTCCAGCTCGAACTTCGCGCCGGCCAGGCCGCCGCGGTTCATCGAGCCGTACACGCTGCGGTCGTTCAGCGCGCCGAGCAGGAGCAGGTCCTCCAGGATGTCCGGCGTGCCGAGCACGCCGGTCACCCCCGGCCGCGACAGCGCGACGCACAACCGCCGGAGCAGCTCGCGCCGGTTGGCCATGGCCATCGGGTACGCGCCGGCACGCAGCGCGCCGCGCGCCGGATGGTCGGCCGCGATGATCAGGTCGCGCTCGTCGTCGTCGAACGCGGAGTTGGGTTTCACCCGTTCCTGGGCCGCCTCGGCGATCTTCTCCGGGGAGCGGGCTCTGGTCGTGGTGAGTCTGGCCAACTGTCTGTCAGACAGCATCAAGGACTGCCTCCACCTCTTCGCTTGTCGGCATGGCGGCCGAACACGACAGTCGCGACGCGACGATCGCGCCCGCCGCGTTGGCGAACCGCATGGTGTCCACTGTGGACCAACCGGAAAGCAGTCCGTGGCAGAGCGCGCCCCCGAACGCGTCGCCCGCCCCGAGCCCGTTGACCACTTCGACCGGATGCGGTGGCACCTCGACCGCTCCGGTGTCGTCCACCGCGAGCACGCCGTCGGGCCCCTGCTTCACAATCGCGAGACGAACTCCCTTGTCCCGCAATGCTTTCGCGGCATCCGCCGGCACCCGCGTGCCGACCGCCGTCGCGCACTCGTCCAGGTTGCCGACCGTCACCGAGACGTGCGGCAGCGCCTCGAGCACCCACCGTCGAGCGTCCACTCTGGATGGCCAGAACATCGGCCGGTAGTCGAGGTCCAGCACCGTCAGAGACTCCGGCGACCGGGCCCGCACCGCGGCGAGCGTGGCCGAGCGGCTCGGCTCCTCGCACAGTCCGGTGACCGTGACCCACAGGATCCGCGCGGCCCGGATCGCGTCCAGGTCCAGCTCATGCTCGTGGATCACCAGATCGGGTGCTTTGGGCAACCGGTAGAAGTAGATGGGAAAGTCGTCCGGCGGAAAGATCTCGCAGAACGTGACCGGGGTCGGCAGGTCCGGCACCCCGGTGACGTACCGGTCGTCGACGCCGAAGTCACGCAGCGCGCGGTGCAGGTACTCGCCGAACGGGTCCTCGCCGGTGCGGCTCACCAGTGCCACGTCATGTCCGTGCCGCGCGACCGCGACCGCGACGTTGCCGGCGGTGCCACCCAGGTACTTCGCGAACGTCTCGACGTCCGCGAGACCCACCCCGATCTGCTGCGGGTAGATGTCGACACCCAAACGGCCCATGGCGATTACGTCGAACGCTCCGTCCACGACGGCACCTCGCCCTTTCCTCGCAGGCGCCGAGAAGGCGGGCGCTCGTCGTCGCGTCCATGGTCAGTTCCGGTCACCGCCACCTCTTTCGCCGCGTCCGCCTTCGTCAGCCAACCGCGCCAGCTCGCCGCGGAGCGTGCCGGCTCGGTCCATGGCTGTGAGCATCGAACCATTCGCGTGCCGGGGCGATCCAACCACCGCAGCACCAGGGCCACTTCCTCGGCCGGGGCACCCCGCAGCGGGCCCTCGCCGGGCAGCACGGTCTCCGCCGACGCCACCAGTGCGTCCACCACCGGCATGGGCGGCACGCCACGCCGCGCGACCCCGGCGGACGCCAGCCGCCCGTGCCGCACCACCGCGAACTCCCAGCCGTGGTCGCCGTCCGGCCGGGCCGCGACCAGCTCCGGCACGGCCGCGAGCGCCGCGAGCCGCTGCCCCCGGTCGAGCGAGCGCACCAGCACCGTCAACCGGTCGCGGTCGACGCCGGCCTGCTCGAACCGCTCGGCGGCCGAGTGCTCGTGCAGCCGGCGTTCCAGGACGTGCAACGGTTCCAGCACCTGCCCGGCGACGAGCCCGGCGAACGAAGACACCCCGGGCAGGTACTCCTCGACGGTCTGCCGCCCGGCGCACGGCGCCGCGCACCGGTGCAGCTCCGCCAGGGCACACGGCCGCGCGTTCGCCCGCTGCGCCGGGATCCGGACCGTGCACGGCCGGATGCCGGTGGCGTCCTGCAGCGCCACCATCGCGTCCTCGGCGAGGCCGCGCGAGCGGAACGGCCCCAGCGCGCCGTCCCGCGGGGTGCGGACCAGTGACAGCCGGGGGAACGGCTCGTCGGTGAGCGTCAGCCACCACGCCTGCTTCGGGTTCTTGGAGCGGCGGTTGTAGGCGGGCTTGTGCGCGGAGATCAGCCGCAGCTCCCGGACCTGTGCCTCCAGGGCGTGCGCGCACTCGACGTGGTCCACCCGCACCGCCAGCGCCACCATCTCGCGCAGCCTGCGGCGGGTCTCGCTGGCCGTGAAGTACTGCCGCACGCGGCGACGCAGGTCGACGGCCGTGCCGACGTACAGCACCTCCTCGCCGGGCCCGCGGAACAGGTACACGCCCGGCTTCGGCGGCAGGTGCGCGGCCATCGACCGCTTGCGCCGCTGTTCCGGTGTCACGTCGGGGATGTAGTCGTGCAGCTCCTCCAGGGTCTGCACGCCGATGGAGCCGACCCGTTCCAGCAGCGAGTGGAAGACGTCGACGGTCGCGCGGGCGTCGGAGAGCGCGCGGTGGTTGGGTTTCGTGGACGCGTGGAAGAGCTCCGCCAGCGCGGACAGCCGGCAGCTCGGGGCCTCCTCCCTGGTCAGCACCCGGCGCGCGAGCTGGACCGTGCACAGGGTGGCCGGCCTGGGCCAGCGGTAGCCGTGCCGCTCGCATGCCTTGCGGACGAAGTTGACGTCGAAACCAGCGTTGTGGGCCACCAGCACCGCGCCGCCGATGAACTCCATGAACGCGGGTAGCACCGCGTCCAGTCGTGGCGCTGTGTAGACCATCGCGTTGGTGATGCCCGTCAGGGCTACCACTTCCGGCGGAATTCCTCGGCCGGGGTCCACGAGCGTGGCGAACTCGCCGAGCACCTCGCCGCCGCGGACCTTCACGGCGCCGAACTCGGTGATCGTGTCCTCGTCGCTGACCCCGGTGGTCTCCAGGTCGAACACGACGAAGGTGGTGGCACGCAACGGAGTGCCCAACTCGTCGAACGCGAGCTGCTCCGGACTCGTCATAGCTCGGGAAGCTAGCGGCGACCACCGACAATGCCGGGATCCTCCGGGCCTTCCCGCGAAGCCTGGGCGATACCCGCACCTGCGCCGGAACGCAACACGCAGGTAAAAATCCCGGAGAGGCGGACTAGCCTACCCTGGTGTGATGGTGCCGTCGCTCGAGCCGGTTGATCCGGTCGACCCCGTGGAGGAGCCGGCAGGCGAGTCCACAGTCGACTGGACCGCGCTGCCCGACGCCGTCCGCACGCGCATCGCCGAGCTGGGCGCGGAGGCGCTCGGCGCGCTGCCCAAGATCGATGTGCCCCAGCAGTTGCGTGCCGTCGCCCGGTTCACCCCGGCCAAGCGGGCGCGGCTCGGCGCGGGCACGATCGTCGCGAGCCTGCGTGACTCGGTCGCCTTCCGCACCGCGGTCGTCGAGTGGTGCCGTGAGCACCGGCCCGCGGTGCTCGACCTGTCCGGCGACGACGCGGCCGTCGTGGCCGCCGCGGCGGTGCTGCTCGGTGAGGACACCGCCCCGCACTACGTCGAGCTGGTCTCCCGCCGTGCCTCCGACGCGGGCCTGCGGGCACAGCGTGACGCGGCGGTCACGCGTGCCGACAGGGCGGAGACCGAGCTGGCCAGGGTCCGTGCCGAGCTGGAGGCCATACAGGGTTCCATCGACAAGGTCCGCGCCGAGGGCGAGACGGAGCTGGAGCGCCTGCGCAAACGCCTGCGGGAGCAGGGAGTGCGGGTCCGCGCGGCCAAGGACGAGGCGTCGAGCGCGAGCGCCGAGATCGCCCGCATCCGCGGCGAGGCGGAGGCACAGGTCAAGGCGCTGACCGAGCAGCGCGACCGGGAACGGGACCGCGCCGAGTCCGAACGCACCAGGGCGGAACGCGCCGAGGCGGACGCCGAGATCGCCCGCCAGTCCGCCCGCGAGGCCCGCCAGGCCGACGAGGTCCGCCTCGCGCTGCTGGTCGACACCCTCGACGGGGCGGTCACGGGCCTGCGTCGCGAACTGGCCCTCGGCGGCTCCGGCCCACGCCCCGCCGACCTCGTCCGGGGCGCGACGGAGGCCCACGGGGCGGTCAGCCGGGTCGAGGACCCGGCGGCACTGGAGCGGCTGCTGACCCTGCCGACCGTGCATGTCGTGGTCGACGGGTACAACGTGACGAAGACCGGCTATCCCGAGCTGCCGCTGTCCGAGCAGCGGGAACGGTTGATCCGGCAGCTGGCCGCGCTCGCGGCCCGCACGTCCGCCGAGGTGACGCTGGTGTTCGACGGCGCGGGCGTGGTCGCCGTGCCGACCACCGCGCCAAGGGGTGTGCGCGTGCTGTTCAGCGACCCTGGCGTGCTGGCCGACGACGTGATCCGGGCGCTCGTCACGGCCGAGCCGGAGGGCCGCCCGGTGGTCGTGGTGACGTCGGACCGCGCGGTCGCCGACTCGGTCCGCCGCCGCGGCGCACACCCGGTGCCGTCGGCCGTCCTGCTGGCCAGGCTCGGTCGTAGCTAACGCGTGAACTCCCAGTGCCACGGCTCCTCGCGGCCGGCGCCGGGGCGGGCCCAGCCCGGGTTGACCCAGCCGAAGGCGGGTGCGTTCGCCATGAGCCACGCGTACTGGGCGGTGCCGAACGACTGGGCGCCGCCGCACAAGTCCACCGCGAGACCCCAGCCGTGGTCGCTCGTGCCGGGCACCGCCGCCAGGGCCGGTTTCTCCCCGAACAGCCGGACCTGCGCCTCGAACGTCCGGTACGAGTCCGTGACGCACACCGGCGTCCCGAACGCCCGCACATACGCCTCGTCCAACGCACCGAACGCCGCCGCCGCGTCGCAGCGCAGCACGTGTGGCCCGGTGCCGACGGAACACAGTGCGGACCGCGGGATGAACCCGTTCGGGTACCCGCCCCACACCCCCGCCGGCACCGACACGCCACCGCACCGCCATGGCAGGCCGCCGTCCGTGGCCTTCGGCACCGCACGCGCCGCCACCCGGTCGAGTGCGGGGCGCGCGTAGCCCAGCGTGTCCGGGGGGAGGTCGGTCACGACGACGCCGGCCAGGCGCGCGTCGGCCGCCAGCATGGTCCGGCCGTCCAGCACGATGCCGACGCCCTGCACGCCGTACCGCGCGGGTCCGAGGAACACCAGGTCGCCCGGTTGGGGGTCGGTGACCGGCGCGAGCACCGAGTACTGCTCGGCGATCCCGAACGGCAGGCCGTACGCGGCCCGGACCAGGCCGTCGCACGAGTACGCCACCGGACCGGTGCCGTCCTCGCCCGGCACGTACGGCCTGCCGAGCGCGTCGACCGCGTAGGTCACGGCCGCGATGGTCTCCGCCGGCAGTACCAGCATCCGTTCTCCGGACGGCAGTGTCCGGACAGCGACACCGGGCTCGGCCAGGGCCGTCAGTCCGGCCGGGAAGTGATGAGGATCACGCAGGTCTCGCGCGGCGGGCGGCGTGATGCCCGCCGCCAGCCGGTCGACGTAGGCGTGCCAGTTGGCGGCCGTCGTCCTGGCGCGGTCCTGCTGGGCCCGCTGCCGCGCGACGACCGCGGCGTTCGTGTCGGCCACGACGCCCCGCAGCTCCGACGACACGGCCGCGGCCCGGTTGCTGGCGTCCGAGTCGCGGCGGTCCAGGTCGTCCTTGCGGCGCTGGGCGGCGGACGCCATCGCCGACGCGGTGTTCTCGGCGCGCACCGCCGCGTCCTGCCGGCGGAGCGCGCCGCTCAGGCGTTCGGCCTGGTCGGCGCGTAGCTGGGCGAGCAGGCCGGTGCCGTCGAGGAAGGCGCGCGGGTCGCCGGCCGACAGCAGCGCACGCAGCTCGACGGGCTGGGCGAGGGTCTCGTAGACAGTGGAGGAGTAGGCGTCCACCTCGGCCTGCTGGGCCGACACGACCCGGTCGGCGGCCTCGCGTTCGGCTCGTGCGGCGGTCGCGGCGCCGGTGGCCGCGCCCAGGTCCCGCTCCGCGTCGTGGATCTGGCCGGCGAGGTCGGCGAGCTCCCGCTGGACGTCGGTGGCCGTGCGTTGCAGGCCGGCGACCTCGGGGCCGGCGAACGCGGCGCCGGGACGCGGGTCGGCCGGGGTGCCGCCCGGCGGACCGGGCTCCGGCTGTCCCGGCGCGGTCAACAGGGTGGCGGCGAGCACCAGCCCGGCGGCGATGCGCACGCGGTACCTCCCTGGGCCACGGTCTCTACCGCGTACAACGCCTGAGTTGATACGGAGGTGCGTGGCCCCCGGTTCACTCGTTTCCCGGCGTGCTCGGCAGGCGGTAATACAGGGGCGGCGAGCCGTGGAAGTCATTCCCGACCTGTACGAAGTCCGAAATTGTCGGTGGTCTGCCATAACGTGCGCCGCAGGAGGCCGACAGAGGACGAAGGAGCCGGGAATGATCATCGACTGCGACAGCTGCGTGGTTCGTGGGCTGGCCTGCGAGGACTGTGTGGTGAGCGTGCTGCTGGGTATGCCGGAGAACGTCGAGATCGACGCGCTGGAGCAACGTGCCATCGACGCACTCGGGAGGGCGGGCATAGTCCCCCGACTGCGTCTGGAACGGGTGAACCGGTCGGCTTGAGGGCGATTTGTCCGACACGTCCGACTGATGGTTCCCGTCGCCAAACGGTCGGTGGATGTCGCCGAACGGTGTGGTTGCGTTCCCGCAACGCGGTGAACTGAGCTGTTGCCGTGATCACAGGGTGCTGTTGGCACTGCTCCATTGGTGTTCAGCAGCGTTCTGCCGAGTTTTTTGGGCGGGCCAGGTAGACGCATCGACTCACGTTTCGTAACCTGTCCGAGATCTCGTGGCAGGCAGTGGTCCACCCCGAGGGCCCTACGCGAGATCGCCGCCGAAGCCGGTCACACGAACGGAGCTTTCACAAGCGCCGTCACGGGTGGTCGGACCGGATTCCCCCACGGTGGGTGGAGCAGACGATGGGCAGTCGCAATCGCGGTAGCTCCTTGTCAAAAACGGCTCACCCGGTCGGCGGTTCGGATGTAAGGGAGATACGCGCGACGTGGCGTCGCAAAGAACCAGGCGCGCAGCCCGTGCGGGACTGAGTGTCACCGCCGCAGCCGCGGCGGTGTTGTTCTCCGTGCCGGGCCCTGCACTCGCCGTTCCCCTCGCTTACCAGCAGCCCCCACCCCCGAACACCGCGTCGGAAGCGCTGGCCCAGTACCAGCAACTGTCGCAGCAGGTCTCGGCCGTCAACGAGCAGTTGCTCGCGGCCAAGACCGACCTCGACGCGAAGAACGCGGCACTCAACCAGGCCAACCAGGACCTCACCTCGGCCAACGCGGCGAAGCAGCAGGCCGCCGCGGACGAGGAGGCATACCGGGGCCAGGTCGACGAGCTGACCAACGCGTCCTTCCAGGGCGCTCGGTTCAACAAGCTCTCCGCGTTGCTCACGGGCGACTCGGCGGACGACTTCCTGGAGCGCGCGTCCGCGCTCGGGGTGCTCGCGTCCGACAACTCCGAGGCGCTCTCGAAGCTCTCCGCCGCGACGAACCAGGCGGCGTCGGCCGAGAAGAAGGCGAAGGACGCCCAGAAGCGCGCCACCGACGCCCAGACCGCGGCCCAGCAGCTGACCGACAAGATCACCAAGACCAAGACCGACCTCGACGCCCAGATCGACAAGGTCGAGGACGCCTACGACGAGCTGTCCGGCGCGGACAAGAGCACGTTGCGCGGCGAGCAGGACAACAGCGTCTACCTCGCCGGCCCCGGCGTGGGTGGGCAGGCGGCCGCGGCCGCCATGTCACAGCGGGGCAAGCCGTACGTGTGGGGTGCGGCCGGTCCGAGCAGCTACGACTGCTCCGGTCTGACGATGTGGGCCTACGGCCAGGTCGGCGTCTCGCTTCCCCACTCCAGCCGCGCGCAGTACGGCTACGGAAAGTCCGTGCCCTACGGCCAATGGCAGCCCGGTGACCTGCTGTTCTACGGCAGCAGCGCGGGCTCGATCCACCACGTCGCGATGTTCATCGGCAACGGCCAGCTGGTGCACGCCTCGACGACCGGTACCCCGGTCAAGACAGGCGCCGCGCCGACGGGCGGCGGCAGTGACTACCTCGGCGCCCGGCGCATCGCCGGCTGAGGACGACAAATTACGAAAAGCCTGGGGGCCGGCGCGTTCTCGCGTCGGCCCCCAGCGCTCCAAGCCAAGGGAGAAAACACGACGTGGCGTCGGAAAAAACCAGGCGTGGAGCTCGAGCGGGACTGAGCATCGCGGCCGCCATCATGGTGACGGTGCTCTCCGTCCCGGGTACGGCGCTCGCCGTGCCCTTCGCCTCCCAGCCGCCCCCGGCCACCCCGGGCACCGCGTCCGAGGCGCTGGCCCAGTACCAGCAGCTGTCGCAGCAGGCCGAGACGGTCAGCGAGCAGCTGAACGCCGCCAAGGTCGACCTCGACGCGAAGAACGCGGCGCTCAACCAGGCGAACCAGGACCTCACCGCGGCCGACGCCTCGATGAAGCAGGCGAAGGCCGACGAGGAGGCCTACCGCGGCCAGGTCGACGACCTGACCAACGCGTCCTTCCAGGGCGCCCGGTTCAACAAGCTCTCCGCGTTGCTCACCGGTGACTCGGCGGACGACTTCCTGGAGCGGGCCTCCGCGCTCGGCGTCCTCGCGTCCGACAACTCCGAGGCGCTCTCGAAGCTGTCCGCCGCGACGAACCAGGCGGCGACCGCGGAGAAGACGGCGAAGGACGCCCAGAAGCGGGCGACCGACGCCCAGGTGGCGGCCCAGCAGCTGACCGACAAGATCACCAAGACCAAGACCGACCTCGACGCCCAGGTCAGCAAGGTCAAGGACGCGTACGACGAGCTGTCCGGCGCGGACAAGACCGCGCTGCGTGGCGAGGAGGACAAGAGCGTCTACCTGGGCGGTGCCGGGCTCGGTGGGCAGGCGGCGGCCAAGGCCATGTCGCAGCGGGGCAAGCCGTACGTGTGGGGCGCGGCCGGTCCGAGCAGCTACGACTGCTCCGGTCTGACGATGTGGGCCTACGGCCAGGTCGGCATCTCGCTGCCGCACTCCAGCCGTGCGCAGTACGGCTACGGCAAGGCCGTGACCGACGGTCAGTACCAGCCCGGTGACCTGCTGTTCTACGGCAGCAGCGCGAGCTCCATCCACCACGTCGCGATGTTCGTCGGCGACGGCCTGCTGGTGCACGCCTCGACCGAAGGCGTGCCCGTCAAGACGGCCGCCGCGACGAAGGGTGCCGGTAGCGACTTCCTCGGCGCCCGGCGCATCGCCGGCTGAGAACGACCACGACCTTGGGGCCGGCGCGTTCGCGTCGGCCCCAAGCCGTGGAAACCCCTAGCATGCATCCTGTGCAGCCCAGAGCGAGGATCCGGACGTGGCTCGGCGCGGCCGTCGCCGTGGCCGTGCTCGGTGGGCTCGCCCTGGTCTCGTTCCCCGGCGGCACGGCCCCGCCCGCTTCGACCGGCGGCCCCGGCCGCCCGATGGGCGCGGTCAGCCCGGCCCCGCACGTCGACGAGGCCACCCGCACCGACGCCGTGGGCGCCCTGCTCCGCCGCCGTGCCCTCGCCGTGCGGAACCACGACGAGCCGGCGTTCCTCGCCACCCTCGACCCGAAGGCCGACCCGGTGTTCGTGGCCGGGCAGCGGCGCATGTTCACCAACCTCGCCGGCGTCCCGTTCGACGAGTGGAGCTACCGGCTGCGTGCCGACGACGCCCTCGACCTGACCGAGCTGCCGGACACGGGCCCGGCGGACGAGCTGTGGGCGCCCGCCGTCGACCTGCACTACGCGTTGCACGGCGCGGACCTCGTCCCGACCGACCGGGCCATGGGCTACCTGTTCGCCCGGCACGGCGACGCCTGGTACCTGCGGTCCGACACCGCGCTCGGCGGGCTCGGCCGCAACACGTGGCGCGGCCCGTGGGACTTCGCGCCGTGTGTGGTGGCCGCGACCCGGTACGGCATCGTGCTGAGCCATCCCGGCAGCGAGCCGATGGTGGACCGGCTGGTGCACGAGCTGGACTCGTCCGTCGAGGCGGTCAGCGCGGTCTGGCCGACGTCCTGGTCGCACCGGGTCGCGTTCCTGCTGCCGGACTCACCCGGCGAGATGCGGGCGCTGGTCGGCCCGGACTTCCCGGTCGAGTCGGTCGTCGCGGTCGCGGTCGCGGACCGGGTGGACAACAGGACCCGCACGGTGGCGGGGCAGCGCGTGGTGCTGAGCCCGTCCGGGGTCCGGACGCTGTCGGTCGCGTCGCTGCGGATCGTGCTGCGGCACGAGATCACCCACCTCGCGGCCCGCGCGGACACCGTCGACGGCTCGCCGACCTGGCTGCTGGAGGGCTTCGCGGACTACGTGGGCTACCGGGACAGCGGGGTCACCCTCGCCGAGGGCGCGCCGGACCTGGCGAAGCAGGTGCGGCACGGCGACCCGCCCACCGCGCTGCCGGAGGACCGGGCGTTCCGGTCGGGCGGCGCGGAGCTGGACCTGGCCTACCAGCAGAGCTGGTCGGTCACCCGCTACATCGCCGAGCGGTACGGCGAGCCGGCGCTGATCGCCGTGTACCGCAAGCTCGCCGGCGCCGGCCCGGTGTCCGCCCTGGAGACCGACGCGATGCTGCGTGGGCTGCTCGGCGTGGACCGCGACGGGCTCGTGGGCGGCTGGCAGTCATACCTGAAGGACACCCTCAAGTAGGGTTTACCGGTGACTCGGACCCTGCTCGTGACCAACGACTTCCCGCCGCGTCTCGGTGGGATCCAGTCCTACCTGCACGCGCTGGCCACCGGGCTGCCCGACGGCGACCTCGTCGTGTACGCCCCGAGCTGGGACGGTGCCGAGGAGTTCGACGCGGCACAGCCCTTCCCGGTCGTGCGTCACCAGGGCCTGATGCTGCCGACTCCCGCGCTTGCCCGCCGCGCCAAGGAGATCCTGCGTGCGGAGGCGTGCGACACGGTCTGGTTCGGCGCGGCGGCGCCGCTGGCGCTGCTCGGCCCGACGATGCGGGCGGCCGGCGCGCGGCGAGTGATCGCCAGCACACACGGCCACGAGGTGGGCTGGTCGATGCTGCCCGGCGCGTGGCACGCACTGCGGCGCATCGGCTCCACATCGGACGCGGTGACGTTCGTGAGCAAGTACACGAGGTCCCGCTTCGCCTCGGCGTTCGGCCGGATGGCGGCCCTGGAGTACCTGCCGTCCGGTGTGGACACCGACGTGTTCAAACCGGACTTCCACGCCCGCAAGGAGATCCGCACCCGCTACGGCCTCGGCGACCGGCCGACGGCGGTGTGCGTGTCCCGCCTGTGGCCCCGTAAGGGCCAGGACATGCTGATCAGGGCGCTGCCGGCCATCCGTGAGCGGGTGCCGGAGGCGGCGCTGCTGCTGGTGGGCGGCGGCCCGTACGAGGACCGCCTGCGCGCGCTGGTGGCGCAGCTGGACCTGTCGTCCCACGTGGTCTTCACCGGACGGGTGCCGTCGGCGGAGCTGCCGGCGCACTACGTGGCCGGCGACGTGTTCGCGATGCCCTGCCGCACCCACGGCCGCGGCCTGGACGTGGAGGGCCTCGGCATCGTCTACCTGGAGGCGTCCGCGTCCGGGCTGCCTGTGGTGGCGGGGAACTCCGGGGGCGCCCCGGAAGCCGTCCTGGACGGGGTCACCGGCAACGTCGTGGACGGGCGGGACGTCCCGGCCATCGCGAAGTCCGTCGCCGACCTGCTCGCCGACCCCACCATGGCGACGGAGATGGGCGACGCCGGCCGCCGCTGGGTCTCGAAGCGGTGGCGCTGGGCGGACATGGCGACGCGCCTGACCAACCTGCTGTCGGGCAAGGCCTTCTGACTACCCTTGCGGCCCCAGGGCGTGCACCTCGATGCCGATGCCGCGGTAGAAGTTGACCCGTCCGGGGTCGAGTGCCTCCCCGGACGTGAACGCCGCGACGCACCGGCCGCCGAAGGACGCCCGCAGCTTCGGGTAGACGACCCGTGCGGCGACGGCATGCTTCACCCGCAGGGCGAGCGGGGCCGCGCCGGTCTTCGCCCCGTAGGACATGGCCACTGACTCGGCGGTGTCGAACACCATCATGTTCCCGTCCGCGTAGGCCTTCGCGCGCGCCGCGTCGTGGAACCGCCCCAGCAGCACCGCATCCGCCACGATCACGCGTGGCCGGAACACCCCCAGGTCGGTGAAGAGGTCGTCGGTGTCCGGCACGTGGCCCAGGGTCGTCCGCGTGTACACGCAGGCCAGCGCCGCGATCCGGCACGGCAGGTCGGCCAGCTGCAGCAGCACCAGCAGCGAGCTCCCGGCCCGCAGCAGCCCGGCATGCGCGCCGATCACCGCGCGCACGTCGGCAAGCAGCTCACCGTGCGTCAGCTCTGCCCGCTTCGGGTGATCCCCGTCCGGGTACACGACGGTCGCGACATCATCGGCCCGCACCATGAGCCGCCGCTCGTGGGCGCGGTCGTCGTAGATCTGCGTCCCCAGCGAGGTCAGCTCGGTCACCGCGGACGGCACCTCGTCGTCGCCGTCGAGCTGCCACACCCACACGACCTCGGGCAGCCGGTCCACCACGCGCCGCACCGTCTCCCGGTGCTCGACGGTCTCCACGACCACCCCGCACGCCCCGGAGTCGGACAGGATCCATTCGACCTCGGCGGGCGTCGCGGACGCCTCGATCGGCACCGTCACACACCCGACCGACCAGCAGGCGAAGTCGAGCAGCGACCACTCGTACCGCGGGCCCGACAGCAGCGCGATCCGGTCACCCGGCCGGAGCCCCGCCGCGATCAGCCCCTTCGCCAGGTCCAGCACCTGGCCGGCGAACTCGCGCGTCGTCACGTCCACCCACGAGCCGCCGAGCCGCCGGCGGAACCCGATGGTCGCACCGAACCGCTCCGCATTGGCCCAGACCATGTCGGTGAGGCTCTCGTCGCCGTGGGTCACACAAGGAAAGTAGCGCGCCGGGTCGTGCGACGGGTTTCGACCCCGTGACATGCTGCTGGTCGTGAGCGGAGCCTGCGGAGCGAACCATCGAACACCCACGCCGAACAACGACCGCACCGAGCCCACGAGGAAAGGTGGTGACCGGCGTGCCCACTGTTGACGTCATGGACGAGACGTTCCTGGCCGTGCCGCCGTCGTCGGTGGCCGCCGCGTTCGCCGACCCGCGTTCGTGGCGCCGGTTCTGGCCCGACCTCGAGCTCGCGGTGTACGCCGACCGCGGCGACGAGGGGGTGCGCTGGACCGTGCGCGGCGCGCTGGTCGGGACGATGGAGGTCTGGCTGGAGCCCGTGCTCGACGGCACCGTGCTGCACTACTTCCTGCGTGCCGACCTCCCGGCGGGGGGCGAGGGCAGGAGGCCGGTCAAGGAGGCGCAGCGGCGGCAGCGGGCGGCCAAGGCCGTCGCGCTCGACCTCAAGTTCGTGCTCGAGGACGGCAGGCCGCCCGGCATCGCGCCCGCGAGTGGTTGACTCGTGTCCATGCGGGTTCACGTGGTGTCCGACGTCCACGGCAACGCGGAGGCGCTCGCGCGGGCCGGTGACGGCGCGGACGCGCTGATCGTGCTCGGCGACCTGATCGACTTCGTGGACTACCACGACCACGGCGGCGGGATCCTCGGCACGGTGTTCGGCGCCGAGGCGGTCGGCGAGTTCGCCCGGCTGCGGCGCGAGCGGCCGGCCGAGCTGCCCGCGTTCGCGCGTGCCCTGTGGGGCTCGGTCGGCGACGCGGCGGCGGTCGTCGAGGAGGCGGTGCGGACGCAGTACGCCAGCCTGTTCGCGGCGATGACCGCGCCGACCTACGCCACGCCGGGCAACGTCGACACGCCCGACCTGTGGCCGGAGTTCGCCGGGGACGGCGTGCGGATCCTCGACGGCGAGGTCGCGGAGATCGGCGGCCTGCGGTTCGGGTTCGTCGGCGGCGGGCTCCTCCCGCCAGGCGTGGTGGCCCGCGGGCCCGGCGTCTTCCGGCCGTACCTGCGGACCGAGGACGACTTCGCGGCGGGGATCGCGCGGCTCGCCGACGTGGACGTGGTCTGCACGCACATCCCGCCGGACGTGCCGGAGCTGACCTACGACGTGCTCGCGCGGCGGTTCGAGCGCGGCTCGCCCTCACTGCTCGACATGATCATGAAGCAGCAGCCGCGCTGGGCCGTCTTCGGGCACGTGCACCAGCCGCTCGCGCCGCGGATGCGGGTCGCGTACACCGAGTGCGCGAACGTCGGTCACTTCCAGCGGACCCAGCGGCCCTACGTGCTGCGCTGGTAGGGCCTACGCTCGGGTAGCCTCCCCGCTATGGCCGACGAGTCCACCCAGTCCATCGTGGTCGACGCACCACCTGAGGACGTCATGGCGGTGATCGCGGACTTCCCGGCGTACCCGGAGTGGGCGAACGCCGTGAAGAGCACCGAGGTCCTCGACGAGATCGAGGACGGCAGGGCCCGCGAGGTGAAGTTCACCCTCGACGCCGGGCCGTTCAAGGACGTGTACACGCTCGCGTACGACTGGGCGTCCGACGGGCTGTGCGTGGACTGGCACCTGGTCAAGGGGCAGATGCAGAAGGCCCAGGAGGGCCAGTACCTGCTCACCCCGGAGGGTGACAAGACGAGGGTGACCTACACACTGTCCGTGCAGCTGGCCGTGCCGATGATCGGCCTCTTCCGCCGCAAGGCCGAGAAGATGATCATGGACATCGCGCTCAAGGAGCTGAAGCGCCGCGTCGAGGGCGGCTGAGCGCGGCTTGCGAAGCGAGTCATCGACATGAGTTCCTCGGCGAGCCCGGCGCGGTTGCTGCTGTTCACCGGCAAGGGGGGTGTCGGCAAGACCACCCTCGCCGCGGCGACGGCCGCCCGTCTCGCCGTCGGCGGGCACAAGGCGCTGGTCGTCTCGGCCGACCCGGCGCACTCGCTCGGTGACGTGTTCGGCGTGCCGGTCGCCGCCGAGCCGTCCGAAGTGGACACCTGCCTGTACGCGGCGCACGTGGACGCCCGGGGCCTCGCGGACCGTTCCTGGCAGGCGATCCGGCGCGAGGTGCGGGGTTTCTTCCCGGGACTGTCCGATGTGGACGCGGCGGAGCTGACCGTGCTGCCCGGTGTCGACGAGCTGCTGGCGCTGACCGAGGTCGCCCGGCTCGCCGCGGCGGGCCCGTGGGAGGTCGTGGTCGTGGACTGCGGCCCGACCGCGGAGACGTTGCGGCTGCTGGCTCTGCCCGAGGCGGTCGGTGGCTACCTGACGCGGTTGTCGTTGGGGCGGCACGTGTCCGGGCTGGCCCGGCAGGTCGCCGAACTGCGGGACGTGCTGGTCGACCCGGCGCGGACGTCCGTGCGGCTGGTGCTCACGCCGGAGCGGCTGGTCGTCGCGGAGACGCGCCGAACCCTTGCGGCGCTTGCGTTGCGTGCCATCCAGGTCGACTCGCTGATCGCGAACCGGCTGGTGCCGCCCGCGAGGCGGTGGCAGGGTCCGGCGGCGAGCTGGCTGCGGACCAGGCGTGCCGAGCAGGAGGCCGTGCTGTCCGAACTGGACGCCTCGATGACCCTGCCGATGCGGCGTGTCGAGCACCTGGCGGCGGAACCCGTTGGGGTGCCGGCGTTGCTGGGGCTGGCGGAGGACCTGTACGGCGTGGACGATCCACTGGAGACGGTCGGGCCGTACGCGATCCCGCTGCTGTCGGTAGGGTCGGTCGAGGGCGGCTACGAGCTGACGGTGGCGCTGCCGCTCACCGGTGAGTCCACTGTGGATCTCAAGAGGATCGGCGACGAGCTGGCGATCACCGTGGACGGCGTGCGCCGCCTGGTCGCCCTGCCGGTCCTGCTGCGCCGCCACCACGTGACCGACGCCGCGACCGGACCGGACGGCCTGGTCCTGCGCTTCGAGGCGGGAGAACCGACATGAACCCGCGAGTCCCGCGTTCACACATACCGAGTCGCGTTTTCGTGCCGATCTTGGGTGTGCACGAAAACGCGACTCGGTGTGTTTCAACGCGCGACTCGCGATGGTTGAGGGTGGGAGGGTTGGTGTGAGCGCTGAGCCGGGGAGCCGGCTGGTCGAGGAGCTGCGGCTGCTGGTCGAGGCGGTCGCCGAGCGGGCCGGGCCCTCGCTGGACCGGCTCGCCGCCGAGCCACCGGACAGCTCGTGCTCGTGGTGTCCGCTGTGCGCCGCCTTCGCGGTGGTGCGGGGCGAGCCCCACGCGCTGGCCGGGCGCGGGCTGGACGCCGCCGCGGACGTGGTCGCCCTGCTGCGGGCGGTGCTCGCCGACCGGTGGGAGCCGGGTGTCCCGCACATGCCCGGGTTCACGCCGGACGAGAAACCGTCGCCGAAGGTGCAGCACATCCCCGTCCGGCGGGAGCCCCGTTGAGGGCCAGGGCCACGATCGGCGTGGACATCGGCGGGACGAGCGTGCGGGCCGGGGTCGTGGACCGGCACGGCAACGTCCTCGACACCGCGCGTGCGCCGACCCCCGCCGGCGAGACCGCGCTGGAGGACGCGATCGTCGCGGCCGTGTCCGGGCTCGCGGTCCGGCACCGGGTGTGCGGCGTCGGCCTGGCGGTGGCGGGTTTCGTCGCCAACGACCGCCGCACGGTCATGTTCGCGCCGCACCTGGCCTGGCGGGACGCGCCAGTGGCCGAGCGCATCTCCCAGCGGCTGAAGCTGCCCGTGGTCCTGGAGCACGACGCGAACGCGGCCGTGCTCGGCGAGCACCGGTTCGGCGCGGCGACGGGCGCGAGGGTGGCCCTGCTGGTCGCGATCGGCACCGGCATCGGCGGCGGGCTGCTGCTGGACGGCGAGCTGTTCCGCGGCGCGTACGGCGTCGCACCGGAGCTGGGGCACCTGCGGCTGGTGCCGGGCGGCCGGGCGTGCCCGTGCGGCAAGCAGGGGTGCTGGGAGCGGTACTGCAGCGGCACGGCCCTGAGTGCGACGGCGGTGGAGCTGCTGGCGCGGCATCCGGGCCGCTCGACGGTCCTGCTCCGCGACGCCATGGACGCTCGCGCGATCACCGGCCGGAAGGTGGCTGCGGCGGCGCGGGACGGCGACCCGCTGGCCCAGCGCGCGATGTCCGAGCTGGCCCGCTGGCTGGGCGAGGGTCTGGCCCTGGCGGCCGACATCTACGACCCGGAGGTCGTCGTCATCGCGGGCGGCGTGTCCGAGTCGGCCCCCCTGTTCCTGGACGACGCCCGCGACCACTACAAGAAGATGATCACCGGCGCGGGCTATCGCCCCCTCGCCCGCATCCGCACGGCCCAACTAGGCGACGACGCGGCCCTCGTAGGCGCCGCCGCCCTGGCCGCCGACTCCTGCTAACCCCTCACGACCCCCGCACCCAAACACCGCGAGTCCCGCGTTCAAACATGCCGAGTCCCGCGTTCAGGCATGGTGAGTTGCGGTTTCGTGCACCTGCCCAGGCCAAGACTGCACGAAACCGCAGGTCGGTGTGGGCGAACGCGGGACTCGCGGTGTTTGAACGCGGGACTCGCGGGTTAGATTTGGGCGCCGTCGTCTCGGGCGCCGGGGTCTCGGGGGTTCTGGCGGACGCGGAGCAGCAGCATGGCGCCGCCGCAGGTGACCGACAGGAGGGCGATCGGGATGGCGACGTGGGTGCTCAGGCCGATCAGGGACGGGATGATCAGCAGGACGACGCCGATCACGATCAGGACCAGGGCCACGATCGTCAGGGGGCGGAGCCTGGGGAGCGGGGGTGGCTCCGGCGGGACGTAGTGGTCCTCGTCGGTGCCCCAGGACCAGTCCCACTCCGCGTTGTGGCCGCGCCATGAGGTCGGTTGGTCCTGGACGGTCCGGGGCCGGTCCATGGTGGGCGACGGCGTGCCGGCCGGCGGCGTACCGTCCGGGTCGTCGGCGATCGGGAGCTCGGACGTGTCCGTGAGGTCGTCCAGGTCCGGAATCGTCGTTCCGACCCCCTCGCGCCGCAGATCCGCGACGATCTCCGCGAACGCGGCGTCCACGTCGTCAGGCCGGTCGGACACCCAGGCCTCCTCGGTCCACGAGCCATGCGGGCAGATGCTCACGGTCATGGTCGCACGAACTGGGCCGTCCATGGCCGCATCTCTCACCACATGTTTACGCGTTGGGTACCGTGGTTGGTTGGGAAGGTTAGTCCTGTTACATGTTCCGACAATCGGGTACCGAAGCATTGTGCGCGTCGGTCACCCTGCCTACGCTCGACAAACGTGTCGGGCGGACACGAGAGGGAGGCGCGGGAAGCGGTGTACTTCTTGATGAAGTGGGTGTTCATAGGGCCGCTGCTCAGGCTGTTCTTCCGCCCGCAGGTCGAGGGTGTCGAGAACATCCCCGCCGACGGCGGCGCGCTGCTCGCGAGCAACCACCTCGCCGTCGCGGACTCGTTCTTCCTCCCGCTGATGCTGTCCCGTCGTGTCACCTTCCCGGCGAAGCTCGAGTACTTCACCCAGCCAGGCATCAAGGGCCGGGTCAAGAAGTGGTTCTTCACCGGCATGGGCCAGATCCCGATCGACCGGTCCGGCGGCGCCGCCGCGCAGGCCGCGCTCGACACCGGCATCCGGCTGCTCAAGGAGGGCCACCTGCTGGGCATCTACCCGGAGGGCACCCGCTCGCCGGACGGGCGGCTCTACAAGGGCAAGACCGGCCTCGCCCGCATGGTCCTGGAGGCTCGGGTCAAGGTCGTCCCGGTGGCCATGTTCGGCACCGACAAGGCCAACCCCATCGGCTCCAAGCTGTGGCGGCCGCACAAGATCCGCATCAAGATCGGCAAGCCGATGGACTTCTCCCGGTATGAAGGTCTGGCCGGTGACCGGTTCGTCGAGCGGTCCATTACCGACGAGATCATGTACGCCCTGATGGAGCTGTCCGGCCAGGAGTACGTGGACATCTACGCGGCCAAGGCCAAGGAGCTGCTCGCCGAGCAGGAGGTCGAGCTGCCCACCCAGGAGCGCCGCACGGCCCGCGAGACCGACCGCATCCCGGAGACCGAGGCGGGCTGAATAGGCTGCCTGCGTGAGGTTCTTCTACGACACCGAGTTCATCGAGGACGGAACGACCATCGACCTGGTGTCGATAGGTGTCGTGGACGAGAACGGGCGTGAGTTCTACGCCGTCTCCACGGAGTTCGACCCGGACAAGGCGGGGCAGTGGGTGCGCGAGCACGTGCTCGACAAGCTGCCGTCGCCGGCCGACCCGGCCTGGTGCGACCGCGCGACCATGCGCGACCGCCTGATGAGGTTCCTGAACCGCGGCCGGGACCGGGTCGAGCTGTGGGCGTGGTTCGCGGCCTACGACCACGTCGCGCTCGCCCAGCTGTGGGGCGACATGCCGGCGCTGCCGCGCGAGCTGCCGCGCTTCACCCGGGAGCTGCGCCAGCGGTGGGAGGACGTGGGCAAACCCGCGTTGCCGCCCCCGCCGAGCGACGCTCACGACGCGCTCGCGGACGCTCGCCACAACCTGGTCCGCTGGCGAATCATGGAGGCCGAACGGCTGAAGCGAGGTTTTCCCGTCAGTTAAGCCGGGCCGCCTTGCTGCACCGATCCAGAAGGTGGCACCCTACGGGCGAATAGACCCGGACAGGACCTCGGCTCAAGCGGTCGGTTGGAGGATCGAGCACATGCGCGTTGGATTGCTCACAGGTGGCGGTGACTGCCCAGGACTCAACGCGGTCATTCGCGCCGTGGTCCGCAAGGGCATCGAGTCCTACGGGTGGGACACCGTCGGTTTCCGCAACGGCTGGCAGGGCCCGGTCGAGGGCCTCGTCAAGCCGATCGGGCTCGACCAGGTCGAGGACATCCTGACCCGCGGCGGCACGATCCTCGGCTCGTCGCGGACCAACCCGTACAAGATCGACGGCGGCGTCGACCGGATCAGGGAGAACCTCGCCAAGTTCGAGGTCGACGCCCTGATCGCGATCGGCGGCGAGGACACCCTCGGCGTCGCGAAGAGGCTGACCGACGACGGCATCGGCGTGGTCGGTGTGCCGAAGACCATCGACAACGACCTCGGCGCCACCGACTACACCTTCGGCTTCGACACCGCGGTGCACATCGCGACCGAGGCCATCGACCGGCTGCGCACCACCGCCGAGTCGCACCACCGCGCCCTGGTCATCGAGGTCATGGGCCGCCACGCCGGCTGGATCGCGCTGCACTCCGGCCTCGCCGGCGGCGCGAACGTGATCCTGGTGCCGGAGCGGCACTTCAACGTCGACCAGGTCATCGACTGGGTCCAGCGGCGGTTCGAGCGTGAGTACGCGCCGATCATCGTGGTCGCCGAGGGCGCGCTGCCCGAGGGCGGCGAGGAGAAGCTGCTGACCGGCGAGAAGGACGCGTTCGGCCATGTCCGTCTCGGCGGCATCGGCCAGTGGCTCGCCGAGGAGATCGCGACGCGCACCGGCAAGGAGTCGCGTGCGGTCGTGCTCGGGCACGTCCAGCGTGGCGGCACCCCGACCGCGTACGACCGCGTCCTCGCCACCCGCTTCGGCCTGCACGCGGCGGACGCGGTGCAGGACGGCGACTTCGGCGTGATGGTCGCGCTGCGCGGCACCGACATCGTTCGGGTCAAGCTCGCCGAGGCGACCGCCGAGCTGAAGACCGTGCCGGGCTCGCGCCTGCAGGAGGCCGAGGTCTTCTTCGGCTAGGCCGAGCTTGCCGGAGCGACCATCGCCTACAGTGCCTCGCATGGACGTTGAGGAGCTGCTGTGGGCAGGTGCGGACGCGCAGGCCGCCGCACTGCGCGACGGTGACGTGTCCGCGCCCGACCTGCTCGAGGCCGTGCTGCGCAGGCTCGAACAGGTCGACGAGAAGCTGAACGCCTTCCGGACCGTCTGGGCGGACGGCGCCCGCGCGCAGGCGGCGGACGCCCAGCGACGGCTCGACGCGGGGGAGCGCACCCCGCTGCTCGGCGTCCCGATCGCGGTGAAGGACGACCAGGACGTGGCGGGCGACGTCACGGCCATGGGCGGCCGGCCGCAGTTCGGGCCGGCCGAGGCCGACTCGCCCGCGGTGGCGAGGCTCCGGGAGGCCGGCGCGGTGCTGGTGGGGCACACCCGCACGCCGGACCGCTGCCTGTGGCCGTTCACCGAGACGCTCACCTACGGCGCGACGCGGAACCCGTGGGACGTCGACCACACGCCGGGCGGCTCGTCGGGCGGCTCGGCCGCGGCGGTGGCGGCCGGCGTGGTCGGCGCGGCGACCGGCTCCGACGGCGGCGGGTCGGTGCGCATCCCGGCGAACTTCTGCGGTCTGTTCGGCATGAAGACCACCCGTGACCTGATCAGCATGGGCGAAGAGGAGCACTGGAACGGCCTGGCCGGCATCGGCCCGCTCGGCCGCCGGGTGGCGGACGCCGCCGCGATGCTGGACGTGATCGCCGACGAGCCGGGCGGCTACCGCGACGCGGTCGAGGGCGAGCCGGGGAAGCTGCGGATCGCGCTGTCCCTGCGCGGCCCCCTGGGCCCGACCCCGATCGAGCGAGAACGCAAGCAGGCCGTGCAGACGGTCGCCGACCGGCTGAGCGTGCTGGGGCACGAGGTGGTGCCGGCGGAGCCGCCGCTGGGGCCGATGGCGAGCCAGCAGTTCCTCGTGCGGTACTTCCGCGGGGTGGCCGACGACGTGGCGCAGCTGCCGCACCCGGAGTGGCTGGAGCCCCGCACGAGGCGCATCGCCGCGGTGGGACGCCGGGTGCCGGACGCGCTGTTCAACCGCGTACGCGCCGGCGAGGCCCGCCTGCACGAGGCCATGGCGACGTTCTTCGGGGACTTCGACGTGGTCCTGCAGCCGGGGTGGACGGGCCGTCAGCCGAGGATCGGGCGGTTCCACGGCGCGGGGGCGTCACACACGCTGGGCGTGGTGTCGATGGGCATCACGTTCTACCCGGTCTGGAACCTGCTGGGGTACCCGGTGGCCGCGCTCCCGGCGGGCTTCGACGAGGCCGGCCTGCCGATCGGCGTGCAGCTGGGCGGGCCGGCGGGCTCGGAGCGACGGCTGCTGTCGCTCGCGGGCCAGTACGAGCGTGCCCACCCGTGGGCCTCCCGGCGACCTCCGATCTAGTCGGCCGGCTGCCACGGGGGCTTCGCCCAGTCCCACGTCGGCATCTCCTCCGGGGCGGAGGTGTCCGCGCCCGGGGCCGAGAAGATGACCGCCAGCCGGCTGCCCCACTCCAGGTATCCCACGAACGACGCGCGGAACTCCGGGTCGGCCGGCAGGCCGACCTCGTCCGCGGTGTCCAGCAGCAGGGTCACCCAGCGGCGTCGCTGCTCCTCGGTGATCCCGCGGCCGAGGTGGCGGGAGATCATGTGCGGATGCCCGCCACGCTCGGCCGAGTACGTCTTCGGGCCGCCGAGCACCTCGCCCACCCAGGCCGCGACGTGCTTCGGGTGGCCCGCGCCCATGTGCGCGAAGACGGGCGCGAGCAGCGCGTCGCCGGCCACGTGCGCGTAGAACCGGTCGAACAGCTTCTCGAGTGCCGACGCCCCGCCGGCCCACTCGTACAGCGTCGGGCTGGTTGGCATGACCCCAACGAACCACTCACCGGTGAAGCGATCAAGAAGCGTCCGCCGTCGGCGTAAACGGGGGTGACAGGTCCGGCTACTCTGGTCCCGTGAACTGGACCGTTGACGTGCCGGTGGACACTCTTCCCGAACTTCCGCCGCTGCCGCCGACACTGCGTGCCCGACTCGACGACGCTCTGTCCCGACCCGCCGCTCAGCAGCCCGAGTGGCCCGACTCCGAGCAGGTGCGCCAGGTGCGCGCCCTCCTGGAGAGCGTGCCACCGGTCACCGTGCCGAGCGAGATCGACCGGCTGCGTGACCGGCTTGCCGAGGTGGCTCGCGGCGAGGCGTTCCTGCTGCAGGGCGGGGACTGCGCCGAGACCTTCGTGGACAACACCGAGCCGCACATCCGCGGCAACATCCGCACGCTGCTGCAGATGGCCGTCGTGCTCACCTACGGCGCCAGCATGCCGGTCGTCAAGGTCGGCCGTATCGCCGGCCAGTACGCCAAGCCGCGCTCCAACGGCATCGACGCGCTCGGCCTGCCCGTCTACCGCGGCGACATCATCAACTCGCTCGCCAAGACGCCCGAGGCCCGCGTGCCCGACCCGGGCCGCATGATCCGGGCCTACGCCAACGCTGGCGCGGCCATGAACCTCGTGCGTGCCCTCACCGCGGCCGGCATGGCGGACCTGTCGAAGGTCCACGAGTGGAACAAGGACTTCGTCAGCAACTCGGCGGCCGGCGAGCGGTACGAGGCGCTGGCCACCGAGATCGACCGTGGGCTGCGGTTCATGCAGGCCTGCGGCGTCGAGGACTCCTCGCTGCACTCCACGGAGATCTTCGCGAGCCACGAGGCCCTGCTGCTCGACTACGAGCGCTCGATGCTCCGCCTGGACACCCGCGAGCCCGACCCCCGGCTGTACAACCTGTCCGCGCACTTCCTGTGGGTCGGCGAGCGGACCCGCCAGCTCGACGGCGCGCACATCGCGTTCGCGGAGCTGCTGTCCAACCCGATCGGGCTCAAGATCGGCCCGACGACCACGCCGGAGATGGCGGTCGAGTACGTCGAGCGGCTCGACCCGCACAACACGGCGGGCCGGCTCACGCTGATCAGCCGCATGGGCAACGGCAAGGTCCGGGAGGCGCTGCCGCCGATCGTCGAGAAGGTCGAGGCGTCCGGGCACAAGGTCATCTGGCAGTGCGACCCGATGCACGGCAACACCCACGAGTCGCCGTCCGGCTACAAGACCCGCCACTTCGACCGGATCGTCGACGAGGTCCAGGGCTTCTTCGAGGTGCACCGCCGCCTCGGCACCCACCCCGGCGGCATCCACGTCGAGCTGACCGGCGAGGACGTCACGGAGTGCCTGGGCGGCGCGCAGGACATCTCCGACGCGGACCTGAACAGCCGGTACGAGACCGCCTGCGACCCGCGGCTGAACACCCAGCAGTCCCTGGAGCTGGCCTTCCTGGTCGCGGAGATGCTCCGGTCCTGACCCCGAAAAGAGGCCGGCCCGCGAGGCCGGCCTCTCTCGTGCCCGTAGAAAAACGAACGTTCATTCATCTATGTTGAGGCGCATGCGCACCGCCAGCCGGACCGCCGAGCACGTCGCCCTCTTCCGCGCGCTGGAGAGCCGCCGCGGGGACGGGCTCTTCACCGACGCCTACGCCACCCGCTTCCTCCCGACCCGCTACCGCTGGCTGGTCCGCGCCGCCGCGCTGCCACCCGTCGGCCACGGCATCGCCCGCCTCATCGACCACCGCTACCCGGGTGGCCCCCGGATGTCCGCCATCGCCCGCACGCGGCTCATCGACGACCTCCTGACGGCGGCCGCGCCGGAGCAGGTCCTCATCCTGGGTGCCGGCTACGACAGCCGCGCCCACCGCCTCCCGGGCATCCCCACCACCTACGAGGTGGACCACCCCGCCACCCAGGCCGCCAAGCGGCGACACATCGCCGACCGTCCGCACGTCCACTACGTCCCGGTCGACCTCGACGAGGAGAGCCTGGCGAGCGCGCTGAACCAGGCCGGCTTCCCCCACAGGCGCACGGCCGTCGTCTGGGAGGGGGTCACCAACTACCTCACCGAGCAGGCCGTCGACGCCACGCTCCGGGACGTCGTGGCCGCGACCGCAGGCGGCAGCACCGTCATCCTCACCTACGTCGACCGCGCGGCCCTCGACGACGACACCGAGTGGCACCGGTCGGTACGACGAGTCGGCGAGCCATGGACGTTCGGCCTCGACCCCCTGGCCGTCCCCGGTTACCTCGCCGAGCGCGGCCTCGACCTCAGGGGCGACCTGTCCACCAAGGACGCCGCCGCCCGCTACCACCGGGACGAGCCGGCCGCCGAGTTCTACCGCGTCGCGTGGGCGGTGGTCCGGTAGTGCCCAGGGTCAGCGACGAGCACCTGGCCAACCGCAGGCGCCAGATCCTCGACGCCGCCGCGAACTGCTTCGCCCGCAACGGTTTCCACCGCACGTCCATGCAGGACATCGTCAGGGAGTCCGGGCTGTCGGCCGGTCTCATCTACCGGTACTTCACCGGCAAGGACGACATGATCATCGCGATCGTCGAGGACTGGCACGGGAACCGCGCCGGGCTGGCGAGGGCCGCCGACCCGCTCGCCGGCTACCTCGACGTCCTCCGCGCGATCGCCGCGCCGCGCGCCGAACATCAGCGCAGCCTCAGCATGCAGGCCTGGGCCGAGACCGTCCGCGAGCCCAGGATCCGTGACCTGGCCCGCCAGGGCGTCGACGACCAGCGTGCGGCGTTCGCGGACGCCGCACCGGACGGTCTGGTCCGGGTGCTCGTCGCCATCTACCAGGGCCTGCTGCTCCAGTCCTCGTGGGACGAGGACCTGGACGTCGACGCGTTCGTCGACTCAGTCCGCCAGCTCGTGGAGGGTCGCGCATGACTTGCCGATCGCCGAGGCCAGCACGTCGATGTCCGGCACGGCGTCCCGGTCGGTCTGAAGTCCGATGTGGACCGCGTCGCGGTACGGGGAGATCGCCACGCCCAGCGCGTGCCCGGGACCGAGCGGGCCGAACGGGTAGATCTCCGCCAGCGGCGCGCCGTCGATGGTGAGCGGCACGTTCGGCAGCGGCACGTTCGTGACCACCGTGTCGAACAGCAGCGGCGCCGCGATCGCCACCGGACCCGCGCAGAGCCGGTGCACGGCCGACGGCAGCCGGTTCGCCAGGATCGCGATCGTCCCGGCGCCACTCGATGGTCCGCCCGCCTTGTTGGCGTCCATCGCCAGCCGTACGGCACGCAGCCGCTCGACCGGGTCGGCCAGCCCGACCGGCAGGTCGCACAGGTACCCGGACAGCTGGTTGCCGCCCGCGCCGCCCCGCGCCCGGGTGTTCACCGGGATCAGCGCCCGCGGCGTGAGCCCGTCGACCTCGACGTCCCGCGACCGCAGCCATGAGCGCAGCCCACCCGCCAGCACCGCCAGCGCCACGTCGTTCGTGGTGCCCCCGTGCTGGCGGCGGATCTGGCGCACGTCCGCGAGGTCGAGGCGGACGAACGCCACGCGGCGCGCGGACCCGCCCGAGGCCAGCATGGCCGGCGCGGGTGGCCGGCGGACGGCCCGCGCGACGGCCCCCGCCATGGCCGCGGTCTCCCCGAGGCCGTACGACGGCGGCGTGGTCTCCCTGCTCGGCGGCATCCCGCCGTCCAGCAGGGCGCCGGCCAGCGCGACCGCGCCGGCGCCGTCCGCGAGCGAGTGGTGCAGCTTGACGAGCACGGCGAACCGGTCGTCCGGCAGCCCGGTGACCACGTGCACGTCCCACGGCGGCCTGGCCAGGTCCAGCGGCGTCGCGAGCCAGCCGGCCACGTACGCCTCGAACGTGCGCTGGTCGCTCACCGCGTAGCCGCGCACGTGCGCGGCCGGGTCGAAGTCCGACGCGGGCCACCACGACGGGAACCAGCTGCCGGCGACCCGCGACGCCGGCAGCCGGGCCGCCCGTTCCGCGAGCAGCGCCCGCAGGCGGTCGGGCGCGACCGGCCCCTGAAAGACGGCGACAGCGCCGAGATGCATCGGGCGCTCCCGCGTCTCCAGGCTCAGGAACGCCGCGTCCAGCCCACTCAGTCGACCCATGGCTCCACCCAAGCAGCGTGACGTGACCGGCGAGTTACGTGCGTGCGGAGTGTTGACGACTCGCTCCGCACGCACGCGAGGACGTCGTCGTCGACCCGTTGGCGCAGGTCAGCCCAGGATCCAGATGGTGACCCTCGAGCCGGGCTGGACCCGGCTGTTGGCACCGGGAGACTGGCCGAACACCCGGCCGCGGTCGTCGCCGGAGAACGACTGCACGTCGACCTGAAGCCCAAGGCTTTGCAGCTGCTGGATGGCATCCCTGCGGGACTTGTTGGCCAGGTCGGGCACGGTGACGGCGTTCGACAGGACCACCGTGACCTTCCGGTCGTCGCCGTCGATCTTGGTGCCGGCATCCGGGTCGGTGCTGATGACGTGCCCGCCCTCGACGTTCTGGTCGAACCTCGTCTCGCCGTCGACCGGGTCGAAGCCGTCCTGCCGCAGCTGGTCGAACGCCTCGTCGCGGGACTTGCCCTTCACGTCCGGCACCGGCTTGGGCTGGCGGCCTTTGCTGACCACGATGACGACCCGCTTGCCGATCGCCAGCTCCTCGCCCGGCTGCGGGTCGGTCGTGATGACCTTGCCCTTCTCCACGCTGTTGGAGAACTGGTTGGCGCCGTCGTCGAGGTCCGGCTTCAGGTCCGCGGCGGTGATCAGCTGCTTCGCCTCGGCCACGTCCATGCCGGCCTGCACGTTCGGCACCTTGGGCTTGCCGGACGAGACGACCAGCGTGATCTGGTCGCCCCGCAGCACCTCGGTGTCGGTGGCAGGCTTGGTCCCGATCGCCATGCCGTTGGGCACGGTGTTGCTGTACGCGGTCTCGATGTTCGGCTTGAGGTCGCTGTCCGTGAGGAGCTGCTGCGCCTCCACGGACGTCTTGCCGGTCACCGCCGGCACCGTGCGGTACCGGCCGGAGGTGAACCACCAGGTCGTGGTGCCGGCCAGGGCCAGCGCGAGCACGCCGACGATGACCCAGAGCGCGATCAACCCGCCGCCGCTCTTCTTCTTCGGCGGTGGCCCGGGGCGCCTGGGCCGCGGGCGCTGCTGCTGCGGGGGCTGCGGGGGCAGGCCGCCGGCCGGGAGGCCGGCCGGCGCCACGAAGTCCGTCGCGGCGTTGGCACGGTCCAGGTCGGTGCGCAGCATCGCGCGGGTGCCCTGCGGGCCGATCGGCCGGAAGCCGGCCGGTGCGGGGCGCACGATCGTCGCGTTCATGGTCGCGTTCATGGTGGCCGGCGCCGCGGGCACCGGTTGCCCGGTGGCGATGGTCTGCTCGGCCGGTGCCAGCTCCACGACGCTCACGCCACCGGTGGCCGACGCGGGCGGCGTCACCGGCATCGTGCGGTCGGCGACGTTCGGCGCGGGCACCGGCACGCCGACACCCTGCGCGCCGAGCAATGCACGCAGCTTCTGCACCTCGGCGAGGAACGCGGCACCGTCGGCCGGGCGCAGCGCCTGGTCGCGGCGGGTCGCGCGGACCACGAGGTCGTCCAGCTCGGGTGGGATGCCGGGCACGAGCGTCGACGGGGCCGGGACGTCGTCGTTCACGTGCCGGTAGGCGACCGAGATGGCGCTGTCGCCGGTGTAGGGGGCGGCGCCGGTGAGCGCCTCGAACAGCACGATGCCGGCCGAGTACACGTCGCCGGTCGCGGTCGCCGCGCCGGTCGTGACCTGCTCGGGGGAGAGGTAGGCGACCGTGCCGAGGATGACGCTCGCGCTCGTGGTCCCCGCGCTGTGCACGGCTCTGACGAGACCGAAGTCGCCGACCTTGACGGCGCTGCCCTGCTCGCCGGCATGCCCGATGAGCACGTTCTCCGGCTTCACGTCCCGGTGCACCAGCCCGGCGCGGTGCGCGGCGGCCAGCGCGGCGAGCACCTGTTCCATGATCGCCAGCGTGAGCGGCACGGTCAGCGCGCCGCGCTCGTTGATCAGGTCCCGCAGCGTGCCGCCGTCGACCAGCTCCATCACCAGGTACACCAGGTCGCCGCTCGGCGACCGGTCGACGCCCTGGTCGTGCACTGCCACCACGTTCGGGTGATGGATCTTCGCCGCCGACCGTGCCTCCCGCTCGAAGCGGTCGACGAACGTGCGGTCGTCCGCGAAGCGCTGGTCCATCACCTTGATCGCGACCCGCCGGTCCAGCCGGGTGTCCAGCCCGCGGTACACCGCGGACATGCCACCACGGGCGAGCAGCGCTTCGACCCGGTACCGCTGCTCCAGCAGCGCACCGATCAAGCCGACTCCCCTTTCGTCCACGCACGTGATGGTACGGAACCCTGAACCTTTGGCGCGGCGAAGCAGCCGAATTGGACGTGAGGTCTGGCCAGTAACTCAAATTGCCGTACGCGGTCACGGGTCACGTGTGGCATCGTTTGCGGTGTGAGTGCGATCCCCTCCGCCGGCGACGTGCTGGGTCCCGAGATCGAGTTGCTGCCGCTGCCCGACGTGGCCGACCACCTGGGACTACCGGTAACCAAGGTCCGACAGGCGTTGCGGGACGGTCATCTGCTCGCGGTCCGCAGGAACGGGGTGCTGAGCGTGCCCAGGCCGTTCCTCACCGCGGACGGCCAGATCGTCAAGGGTCTGCCGGGCACGATCACCGTGCTCGCCGACGCCGGCTTCGCCCCGGACGACATGCTCCGCTGGCTGTTCGAGCCGGACGAGACGCTGCCGGGTGGCACCCCCATCGAGGCGCTCCGCGCCACGGGTGGCCGCGAGGTCAAGCGCCGGGCTCAGGCACTCGCGTTCTAGCCCGCGTCCCCGGAGGCGAAGGCGCGTCGGCCCGGACCTCGCGTTCGCGTGGGATCGGGCCCGCGGCCCGTGCCGCCGCGAGGGCGTCCAGGTACCTGCGGCGCTCGGTGTCGGTGCCCGCGTGCACGAACCCCAGCAGGAACGCCAGCCGCGCCGCCAGGCGGCCGCGGCGGGTCGGGGCGGCCCGCTGGGCCAGCCGGCGGGCGACGCGTGCCGACCGCACGGGCGCGACCCGTCCACCGGCCGTCGCCGCGACCGCCATGAGCGCCAGGAAGGCCGCCGCCCAGCCGGCCGAGGCCCAGCCGAACCCGGGTGACCACCCGGCGACGGCCAGGTGGGCCGCGCCGGCCGCCAGGACGGCCGTGCGGGCCAGTTCCGCGCCGCCGGCGGGTCCCTCGGTCAGCGACGCCCAGCACCCGCACGAGGCGCCACGCCGGACGGCCGCGACCACGAACCCGAGGAACCCCAGGAACGTCGCGGCCGCGGCGATCCCGACCGCGTGCCCGCCGAGCACGACCATCGCCGCGGCGAGCAGCAGCTCCCACAGCCCGAGCGCCTGGCCGGCACGGCGGAGCGCGGCCGTCGAGACGGTGCGCCGGACGAAGACACGGCGAAGCGCCCCGGCGACATGGTCGGGGCGCCACAGCTTGGGCAGGCCGGCGCCGGCCAGTAGGACGGCCAGCGCCAGCGCCACACCTTGCGACATCACGTCACAGTTTGTCGTAGCAGTCCATGATGACCGCCATGACGGCGCCGAGGCTGGCGCCCGCGAGCACCACCGCCGCGGCGTCGGTGATCGCGATGCCGATCGCGGCCAGGGCACCGACGAGCCACTCGCCGCCCCATCTGGCCGCCACACCGAGCGCGGCCTTGGCCGTGTCGCTCAGCGAGTCCCACTTGTTCGCCAGGTCCCTGACCGTGTCCTCGCCGAGCTGGGCGAGGATCTCGCCGTCCTGACCCGCGCACGCGGCGAACTCATCCCAAGACATCTATCCGCTCCTCTCAGCTCTGGACCTGCTCGAGCGCTTCGCCGGTCGCCTGCAGCGACTCGCCGAGCGTCTTGTCGGTACCGGCGAACGCCGCGATCAGCGGGTCGCCGTCGGCGACGACCCCGACCTCGGGGTCGGCCAGGATCTGGTCGCCGCCCTGCTGCGACAGCGCGTCGAAGATCGCCTTGTCGTCGTCGCCGAGCCCGTCGTACCAGTTGCTGACGTGGTCGTAGACCTGCTTGATGTAGTCGGCGTCGGCGGCGTCGGCGGGGATGTCGAGACCCTTGTCGGCCAGCGCACCTTGCAGGTCGCCGCTTCCACCGTCACTGCCGTCGCCGTCCACCGGCTGCCACTGGCTGCCGTCCCACTTCCACTGGCCGTCGTCGCTGAGCTGGCCGACCTCGGTCTGCTCGCCGCCGTCCTCGGGCACCGGCTGCCAGTCGCTGCCGTCCCACCAATACTTGCCGTCCTCGGAGAGCTGGGCTCCGTCTGGCACCGTCATCGAGTCCTCCCACGGTGACCGGCCCACGACTACCGTGGCCCGTACCAGCGAGGATGGCCGTTTCGGGCGGTCTGGGGCAGTCGTCGTGGACCGGGTTAACGGGTGCCGCGCGGTACCCCAAAGGGCAGCGCTCTGGCCGCCGCGAGGGCAAGCCCCGGCGCGGCGATGCGCAACCGGCGGCGGGTCGGCACGACCACCCGCCGGCCCAGCACGTCGTAGTCGCACGCGACGATCTCGTCGAGGATGTGCCGGTACAGCCGCGCCGCGGTGCCGATGCACGGCCGGGACGCCTCGCGCAGCAAGGAGATCCCCGGCTCGGCGCGGCGGTAGACGGCCTGGTTGCAAGCCACGAGGTGGGCGAGCGCCCGCCGGACCCGACGGTCCGCGCGGCCCGTCCGGTGTGCGTGCTCGAGCATCGCCCGGTCCACGCCGAACGCGGCCAGCTCCTCGGCCGGCAGGTACAGCCGGCCGCGGTCGAGGTCCTCGCCGACGTCCCGCAGGAAGTTCGTGAGCTGGAACGCCTCACCCAGCGCGGCCGCGTACGGCGCGGCCTCCTCGCGCGGGCCGGTCGTGCCGAGCACCGGCAGCATCTGCAGCCCGATCACGCCGGCCGAGCCGTGCGTGTACTCGGCGAGGGCGGCGAACGTGGCGTAGCCGGTGACCGTCAGGTCCATCCGCATGGACGCGAGGAACTCGGTGAACAGCCGCTCCTCGATGCGGTAGCGCCGCACGGTGTCCGCGAGCGCGGCCAACACGGGGTGCTGGGCCGGTGTGCCGGTGACGCGGTCTCGCAGCGCCTCGTGGAGGGCCTTCTCGAGGGTGTTCAGCGCGTGCGCGGGATCGCCCGGCGCGACCGCGTTGTCGACGATCTCGTCCGCGAGCCGCGCGAAGCCGTACAGGGCATGTACCGCCGGACGACTGTCCGGAGGCAGTAGCCGGGTGGCGAGGAAGTAGGTGCGCCCGTAGCGGGCGTTGATCCGCCGGCACGCCTCGTAAGCCAGGTCGAGGTCGCTGGCCGGGCTCACTTCGGGCAGCTCGTCCACTGGCCGGCCGGGCACTTCCCCTTGTCCTTGACGTAGGCCGCGACCAGCTGGTTGACCAGCGCGTAGGCCGACACCTCGTTCTCCGAGGTGGTGACCAGCGAGTACGTGCACACCGCCTTGGTGAGGCCGAGACAGGCCCGCAGCTGCGCCTTCGCGCTGTCCCGCCAGTACTTCGCCGACGCCACCCCGTACTTCCACACGCCGGCGGAGTTGCCGATCTCGTAGACGGTGTGGCCCTTCCCGGTGTCCTGCTTCTTCTTCGGGTCCGCGGGCTTGGCCGCGCCGAGCGTCGCCAGCGCGGTCGCGTCCGGCGGGTCCGCGAGCGCGAGCGCGGTCCACACCGCGCCGTACGGGTGAGTGCCGGGCACCGAGTTGGCCCGCTGGTAGAAGCTCACCCACTGCGGTGTGGTGACCGCGCAGCTCATCGACAGCGACGCGCCGGGCGCGACCGGGTCGGAGATCTGCTCACAGCTGCCCAGGGACGCGTTGTCGCCCGTCCAGTCGGCCTTCAGGTGGATCCGCACGGCCTTCTTCGACGGGTTGGTGACGTCCACCGCGACGGTGCAGCTGGCCGCGCCGCACGCGTCGAACCGGTTGCCGCCCTGGGTGATCGAGGTGAGCGCGTCGACCGCGGTGCCCAGCTCGTTCTTCGCCAGGTTCGCGAGGTCGGTGTAGATCTGGTTGACGTTCGCCGACACGTCGGTCACCGCGACCCGCATGTCCTTGGCCTTGGCGTTCTGCGCCGTGCCGATCTCGTCGACGGCCAGGCTCACCACGCCGTGCGGCGCGTCCTTGGCCAGGTACGCCGTGCCGCCGTCGACCGGGACCTCGAGCGCGGTCACCGAGCCGACGGTCGTGGTCCGGGTGGTCAGCTCCTTGTCGGCGTCCCTGACGGCCTTGCCGGCGGTCCTGGCGACCACGTCCGGGGCGAAGATGTCGCCGAAGTCGACGCCGAGCAGCACCGACGGCAGCTTCACCCAGCGGTTGCCGAGCGCGGTGCCGTTGCCGGAGGAGACGCCGAACCGGGTGGCCAGCGCCGCCCAGAACTCGGGCGCGCCCTTGAGGTACAGGGTCTTGTCGAGCACGGCGAGCGTCGCGCCGAGGCCCTGGACGGTGACCGTGCCGAACACCTCGCCGCCGCCGGTCGCCGTCACGTCGACGGTGAGCTTGGCGCCGTCGGACGCGGTCAGGTCGCCCTGGTAGTGCACGGCGGCCGCCTCGGCGAAGCTCGACATCGCCGCCGCCGTCGCCTCCGCGGTGGTGAGCGGTCCGATGTCGACACCGCTCGCGCTGCCCGACACCTCGTTGGTGCAGGCGCTCACCGCGAGCAGACCCGCCGCTAGCACCGCGATCAGGCGCGATCTTCTGGCCATCGTGCGACTCTCCATCCAGGCACGCCCCTCGGTCCGTTCGGCGTTGCCGCGAAGGGAGTATCCCAACTCAACGGACGGCCACGTGCCGGGACGTCCGCACGGCCTGGTCGACGCCTGGTCCGACCACTCGCTCGGCCGCCAGCCGGCCCGAGATCACCACCGGCGGGATGCCGACGCCCGGGGTCGTGCCGCACCCGGCCAGCACGGTGTTCGCCACGCCGCGCACCAGGTTCCCCGGCCGGAACGGGCCGGTCTGGGCGAGCGTGTGGGCCAGCGAGAACGGGGTGCCGGCGCCGAGCCCGGCCGCCGCCCAGTCCGCCGGGGTGACGAGCCGCTCGACCTCGACGGCGCCGTCGAACCCGGTGAGCCCGCGCTCGTCGAGCACCCGCCCCAGCTCGGCGCGGTACGCCGGCCCGACCCGGGGCCAGTCGATCGGTCCGGCCTCCAGGTTCGGGCACGGCGCGAGCACGGAGACGACGTGCCGGCCCGCCGGCGCGAGGCCGGGGTCGGTCGTGGACGGTTGGGTGACCAGCAGCGACGGGTCGCTCATGAGCCTGCCCCAGCGGAGGATCTCGTCGAACGTGCGGTCCCAGTGCCGGCCGAAGAACACCGTGTGGTGTGCCAGCGACGGCCAGGTCCGGTCGACGCCGGCGTGCAGGACCACCGCCGAGGGCGACCAGCGTGGCCGCAGTGGGCGGCGCGGGGCCAGGCCGAGCAGGCGGTAGGAGACCGGCAGGTCGGGCGTGAGCACGACCGCGTCGCACGGGATCCGCTCGCCGTGCGTCGTGCGGACGGCCGCGACCCGGTCACCCCGCCGCTCCAGCCACGCGGCGGCGGTCGAGGTCCGCACGTCCGCGCCCGCGCCGACGGCCGCCGCGGCCATGGCGTCGGCGACCGCGGCCACACCGCCCCGCGGGAACCACACCCCCGCGACGGTGTCCATGTACGGGATGACGGCGTACGCGGCCAGCGCGTGCCGCGGCGCGAGGCCCGCGTACAGGGACTGGAACGAGAACAGCCGCCGCAGCCGCTCGTCGGTCAGGAACCGGCCGATCCTTGGGCCGAGCCGGCCGAACCCGCCGAGTGCGGCCAGGTGCGCGAGCCCGGGGGAGACCAGGTCGAGCGGTGAGTCGAAGTTGGCGCCGATGAACGTGTCCCGCTCGACCCGGTACAGCTCGGTGAGCCAGGCCCTGAGCCTTCGGTAACCGGCGGCTTCCGCCGGCCCGGCGACGCGGCGGACCTCCGCCGCCATCGCCTCGGCGTCGGTGTGCACGGCGATGGTGCTGCCGTCGGCGAAGTGCGCGCGGTAGGCGGGGTCCAGCCTGGTCAGCTCGACCCGCTCGGCCAGCGACGAGCCCACGGCGGCGAACGCCTCGTCCAGCAGGTCCGGCATGGTCAGGACGGACGCGCCGGTGTCGATCCGGTAGCCGCCGAGCTGGTCGCCGCCGGCCCGGCCGCCCACCCGCGGCGCGGCCTCCAGGACGGTCACCCGCCGGCCCGCGCCGAGCAGGTACAGCGTGGCGGACAGCCCGGCCAGCCCCGCGCCGACCACGACCACGTGGTCGGTCGGGCCGGTCAGCCGACGCATTCAGCGGTCCCGTCGGGTGGCGGCGATCGCGAGGTCGGCGAGCCGGGTGCGGCCGGGGTCGGTCAGCCCGGACTCCTCCAGCGCGGCCATGCCGCTGCCGGTGAGCAGCTCGATCCGCCGCTCCAGCTCGTCGACCGCCCCGACCTCGACGAGCAGCTCCCGCACGCGGTCGATGTTCGCCATGGTCAGCGCCGGGTCACCGAGCACGCCGCGCAGGTGGTCCGCGTCCGCGTGCCGCCCGGCCGCATCCGCGTACTTCAGCCCGAGCGCCACGAGCAGCGTGCGCTTGCCCTCCCGCAGGTCGTCGCCGACGGGTTTGCCGGTGACCTCGATGTCGCCGTACATGCCGAGCAGGTCGTCCCGCAGCTGGAACGCGATGCCGATGTCGGTGCCGAACCTGCGGACCGCGTCCACGGTGTCCTCGCCGGCGCCGGCGAGCGCGACCCCCATGTGCAGCGGCCGCTCCACCGTGTAGGCGGCCGTCTTGAGCCGGGCCACGCCGAACGGCCGGTCCTCCGACTCGTCGCCCTCGGCCTGGGCCAGGACGTCCAGGTACTGGCCGGCGAACATCTCGGCCCGCATGGCGAGCCAGGGAGCACGGGCCGCCCGGCGCATCTCGTCGGCCAGCGGCGCGCCGGTGAACAGGTCGTCGGCCCAGGCCAGCGCCAGGTCGCCGAGCAGGATCGCGGCGGCCGTGCCGAACCGTTCCGGCTCGCCGAGCCAGCCGCCGGCGCGGTGGGCCTCGGTGAAGCGGACGTGCACGGTCGGCTGGCCGCGGCGCAGCTCGGAGGCGTCCATGACGTCGTCGTGGACCAGGGCGCAGGTCTGGATCAGCTCGAGCGCGCTGACCGCGGTGAGCACGGCCTCGGCACGCGGCCCGGCGCCCTCGCCGCCGGCCGCCCGCCAGCCCCACCAGGCGAAGGTGGGCCGGATGCGCTTGCCGCCTCGCAACGCGAAGTCGGACAGCGTGTCCACCGCGGCGGCGAAGGTCTGGGCCAACGCCGGCAGCTCCGCACGCCGCTGCGCCAGGTAGCGCCGGAGCAGGGCCTCGACGTGCCGGTGTACCGCGGTGTCGATGTCGCCGTCGATCTCCAGGGTCACGTACCCATCCTGCGTGTTCAGCCCGTGCCACGCATCGGCGGGGTGGGCTTGAGAGGACGTTGAGCTCCACTCACTACCCTGACTTTCATGAGCGGAGCCTGCGAAGCGGATCATCAGCGCCCGGGAGCTGGCGAGGGGGCGGCATGACTACGGTGGTGGATCGCATCCCCGGTGACCGGCCGGTGTTCTCCGTCGAGTTCATGCCCCCGCGCGACGACGCGGACGAGCTGCGGCTGTGGAACGCCATCCGCTCGCTGGAGGGCCTCGACCCGGCGTTCGTATCGGTGACCTACGGCGCGGGCGGTTCCAGCCGGGACCGCACGATCCGCACCACCGGACGGGTGGTGACCGAGACCACGCTCGTCTCGATGGCCCATCTCACGGCCGTCGACCACTCGGTCGCCGAGCTGCGCAACGTCATCGGCTGGTACGCGTCGCTGGGCATCCGCAACGTGCTGGCGCTGCGTGGCGACCCGCAGGGCGACCCCAACGGCGAGTGGGTCCAGCACCCGGAAGGCCTGGCCTACGCCGAGGAGCTGGTGAGTCTCGTCCGCTCACTCGGCGACTTCTGCGTCGGCGTGTCGGCGTTCCCGTACGGCCACCCACGCTCCGCCGACCTCGACGAGGACACGAAGTACCTGGTCCGCAAGCTGCGAGCGGGCGCCGACTTCGCCATCGCCCAGCTGTTCTTCGAAGCGGACGACTTCCTGCGGCTGCGTGACCGGGTGGCCGCGGCGGGCTGCGAGACGCTCCTGCTGCCCGGCGTGATGCCGCTCACCACCCCGAAGATCCTGAGCAAGACGGTGGAGCTGTCGGGCGCTCCCGTGCCGGCCTCGCTGGCCGGCCGGCTCGACCCGCTGGCCGGCGACGCGAAGGCCTTCCGCGAGGAGGGCATGAACGTGACCACCGAGCTGTGCGCGCGCCTGCTGGCCGAAGGCGTGCCCAGCCTGCACTTCTACACGTTCAACCGCTCGAAGGCGACGAAGGAGATCGTGGTCGAGCGCCTGGGCCTGGTCCCGGGCCGCACGGCCCAGCCCGTCGGCTAGGACCGGGCCTGGGCGCGGTCCGCGCCCAGGCTGCGGCGGTGCGCGATCAGCGCCAGGAGCGTGGCCACGACCGCGGCCAGCAGGGCCGCCCCGCCGACGTACAGGGCCCAGCGGACCCATGAGTTGCCGTCGTCGCTCGAGTACTGGGCCACGGCGTCGAACTCGGTCACCGAGGTGGGCTTCGGCGACCAGCTGACCGTGCCGTTGTCCTCGTCGCCGTTCGTGCGGGTCACCGAGCCAGGGAAGGCGATCTTGATCTGGACGTCCGCACGGTCCACGGGGACCTGCGTCAGGTCGATGGAGCCGGCGAGCGTCACCAGGTCGCCCGCGCGGCGCAGCGAGAGCCGGTACTGCTTGAGCTCCGAGATGGTCTCCACCAGCTGCGCCAGGTCCACGAACCGCAGGTCGGTGAACGTCACCCGCTGCCCGACATAGTCGTCCTGGTCGTACTTCTCCGACTTCACCTGGTCGTTCAGCTCCGGCGGGATCGTCAGCGTCGGCCCGTTGTCCTGCTCGTTCAGCCGTACCGTCGCGACTATCAGCTCCCCGGAGACCTTGTCGTCCGGGGACACGGCCAGGGCCGCGTGGACACGTAAGCAGCCGGACAGCGAGCACACCAGCACGCCGAACAGCACAACCAACCCGACGACTCTGGAGGCCCTGCGCACCGCGCCATCCTGCCAGGACATGACCTCGTGGCGAAATCCCGTGCCTGCCGCGTATCCAGTGAGTAACGTCCGCGCCATGACCGTGCACCACATCGCCGACTCCTACGTGGATGACTACGTCCGCCTCGCGCCGACCACAGCCACGGCCCTCGGCATCTCCGGCCACGACGACCAGCTGCCGGATCTGTCGCCGGAGGGCTGCGCCGAGCGGGCGGAGCTGGCCCGGCGGGCCCTGCGTGCGGCCGAGGCGGCCGAGCCGGTCGACGAGCGGGAGCGCGTGGCGAGGGCGGTGTTCACCGAGCGCCTCGGCATCGAGGTCGAGACCTACGACGCGGGCCTGGTCGAGGGCGACCTCAACGTGCTGGCCAGCGCGCCGCAGGACCTGCGGGAGACGTTCGACCTGATGCCGGCGAGCACCGACGACGACTGGGCGACGATCGCGACGCGGCTGTCCCGCATGCCGGCGGCCGTCGAGAGCTACCGCGCGGGTCTCACCTACGCGGCCGGGCGCGGGCACGTCTCCGCGCGGCGGCAGGTCAGGAAGGTCGCCGACCAGTGCGCGAACTGGGGCGCCGGCTTCTTCACCGAGTTCGCCGCCGCCGGCCCGGACAGCCTGCGTGCCGAGCTGGACGCGGGCGCGGCGGCCGCCTCCCGGGCCTACACCGAGCTCGCGGAGTTCCTGCGCACCGAGCTGCTGGGAAAGGCGCCGGCGAAGGACGCGGTGGGTGAGGACGTGTACCGGCTGGCGTCCCGCCGCCACCTCGGCGCCACGCTGGACCTGCGGGAGGCCTACGAGTGGGGCTGGGCGGAGTTCCTGCGGCTCGAGGCCGAGATGCGTGACATCGCCGACCGGATCAGGCCGGGCGCCGGCCTGGCCGAGGCGGCCGAGGCGCTGGACGCGGCCCCGCGCTACCAGGTCCAGGGTGTGGCCGAGTTCCGCGACTGGATGCAGAAGCTGTCCGACCAGGCACTCACCGACCTGCGTGGCGTGCACTTCGACATCCCGGACGAGATCATGCGACTGGACTGCCGGATCGCCCCGCCCGGCGGCTCGGCCGGCGCGTACTACACCAACCCCAGCGACGACCTCTCGAGGCCCGGCGCCATGTGGTGGGCGCTGCCGCCGGAGAAGGAGTCGTTCACGACGTGGCGCGAGGTCAGCATCGTGTACCACGAGGGCGTGCCGGGCCACCACCTGCAGATCGCGACCGCGATGCACCAGGCGGACCGGCTGAACAAGTTCCAGCGGATGCTGTCGTGGGTGCCGGCCTACTCGGAGGGCTGGGCGCTGTACGCGGAGCGCCTGATGCGCGAGTTCGGCTACCTGACCGACGAGGGCAACCTGTACGGCATGCTGAACGAGAACCTGTTCCGGGCGGCCAGGGTCATCATCGACATCGGCATGCACCTCGAGCTGGGCATCCCGGCCGGGACGGGCTTCCACGAGGGCGAGCGCTGGACCCCCGAGCTCGGCCTCGAGTTCATGCTGGACCGCACGATCACCGAGCGCGAGCTGGTCGTCGACGAGGTGGACCGCTACCTGGGCTGGCCGGGCCAGGCCCCCGCGTACAAGCTGGGCGAACGCCTCTGGCTGTCGGCCCGCGACGAGGCCATGGCACGCAAGGGCGCCGGCTTCGACCTGAAGGACTTCCACATGCGGGCCCTGTACCTCGGACAGATGGGCCTCGACACCCTGCGGGAACAGCTGGCCGCCATCTAGCGGGCGTGCGAGACCAGGTGGCCTACCCCAAACGGCACAACGCTCTGACCTTTTCCAGTAGGTATTCGACCAATCAGGTGACGAAAAAATCACAGCGTGCAACTCCGTCTGGGCCCTGGAGACACGTGGGTGGTGGGTGGTCGGACGATCACCGGTATCATGGTCAACTTCTCATTACCGCAGGTGACAGACGTGTGTCACCAGGCAGGCTCGGACGTTCGAACCCTCGTGAACTGGCCCGTGTGGGCCTGTTTTGCCGCCCGTTCGGCGGGTTCGGGTGCTTGCCCGACGCGAGATAGTGGGAGGCAAATGACATGCAGTGGAGGTTGGCCATGGCAACCGACGCGGAAGTCATCGGCGTCCGCGGCGTCTTCCTCAAGTTGAGGACCCATGCCGGCCTGAGCGCGCGACGACTGCGCGACACCGAGGTGGACACCAGGGTCCTCGCGGACCTACCGGTGGTCCAGCGGGTCATCCGCGAGTCTGGGGTGCCGGTCGAGCAGGCGATCGTTGACGCGGTCGCAGGCGTGGTGGCGGAGCTGCCACCCACCGACCGGCTGATCGCCGACGTCGTCCTCGCGCTCGGCCTGTTGCAGGACCGGCTGAACGACAGTCCGGAACTGTCCGCTCGGCTCTATCGGGCCGATCTGGGGATCCGCCGTATCGCGCTGTCCGAGGGTTGGGCGGCGCTGCACGAGCTGATGGGCGTCTCGTCACCGCCACCCGCACCGACGGTGCGGGGACTGCGCGGATCAGTGGAGGAACGCACCCTGGGGGTGCTCGCCGAACGGATAGTCCGTGCGGCGGGTGGCGTCCGTCCGGTGTCGGCGGACGAACGCGCGAACGCGGTCGTGGTCGTCGGCGGCGCCGTGATGGACCTGATCTCGGTGGTGGAGAAGCTGCCGGAAAAGGGCGAGTCGGTGCAGGCGACCTCGTTCCAGATGAACCCCGGGGGAAAAGGTCTCAACCTCGCGGTGGCCGGCGCGCGAATGGGCTTCGACGTCCGGTTCGCGGCGGCCGTCGGCGACGACGAGCCCGCCACGAGACTCCTGGAGTACATGCGATCCGAAGACCTATCCACCGACTTGATCATCCGAGCACCCGGCGAGGTGACCCCGGTGGCACAGGTTATTGTGCTGCCCAACGGAGACGCCGCCACGATCGGATGGAAGAACGAGCTCCGGGTCGCACTCTCCACAAGAGACATGCGAAACCAGGCCATGAGCCAGGCCCTGGCACACGCTGACGCCGTGCTCGTGACCCTGGAAGCGCCGGTGGACGTCGTGAAGTGGACTTTGGACACCGCACGGAACCTTCCCCGGGAACCTTTGGTGCTGCTGCAGGCGTCGCCGCCCCTGGAGCGTCCACAGCAGATCTACCGGGAGCTCGGCGGAGTCGACTACGTCGTCGGGTCGGAATGGGCATTGCGTCAGCTGCTGCCTGATCGCGGTGCCAACAGGAGGATGGAAGAGGTCGCACGACAGCTGCGCACCATGGGAGTGACCACGGTGTGCGTCGTCGAGAACTTCCAGGCCATGATCAGCTCTCCTCAACTGCAGGCGACGATCAACGCACCATCGGTACCGCTCACCGACTCACCCGGCGCTCGGGAGGCTTTTTCGGCCGCCCTGTTGCACCATTTGTTGAGGATCGGTAGACGGGCCCTCACCGAAGAGACGCTCAAATGGGCGACCGCGGCGATGGCCACGAACCTGTCCATCGACATCATCACAGACGCCATGCCTAGGCCCAGCGATGTTGGGCGAACGATGGAGTCGGATCAGAGTGTGGGGTAGCCCGCGTGGGCGAAAGGAACCTGACGGAACACGAACTGAGGCACGCTGACGGGGATTTCCGTGTCGTCGTGCTCGGTGACGTCTCCGACATGCACGGCAACCAGCCGTGTGCCGCCGTGTTCGGCGAACCGACCGATGGTTGTCTCGTTCGGATTCACTCACGATGTGTGTACGGCGAGATATTCGAGTCCGTGGACTGCGACTGCCGTGACCAGTTGCGACAGTCGATGGCCATGATGCGCAAGGCCGGCTCCGGCGTGCTCATCTACCTCGACCAGGAAGGGCGAGGCGCCGGTCTGCTTGCCAAGGCGCTGGGTTACCAGCTGACACAGAGCAACCGGAACCTCGACACCTTCGAAAGTTACCGAAAGCTGGGCCTGCCGGAAGATTCCAGAACCTATGAGGATGCGGTCGCGATCCTACGTAGCCTGAATCTGAATCGGGTTCGGCTACTGACGAACAACCCGGCCAAGGTGGCGGCACTGTCCACCACGGACGTCCAGGTTGAACAGCATCCCTTCCTGGTGCGCGGTCAAAGTCCGGAGGCCCGTCGTTACCTGGCCGCGAAGGCGCGGTACGGCCACACGATTCCCTTGGCGGAGTTGGAAACTCCGTGGGATCGCGTCCGCCGTTTCGTGCGCCGGTTGGTCCCCGCACGACAACCGGCCCAGGTGGTGGAGCTCCCGGTGCACACAGTGGAACAGGCGGTGGCGGCAGCGGCCCCGACCGACATGGTCAGCTGACCGGCAGGGCCTGCTGGCCTGCTGGTCAGCTGACCAGCAGGCCTCTCACATCGGCAGAACCCGGCCCAGCACGCCGAACGGCCGGGGGTCACCGGTAAACCGGTAGTGCCGCAACACATCGGTGAAGCCGAGACGGTAGTAGAGACGCCACGCTCGGGAAGGTCCCTCCGGCGTGGACAACAGGACCTTCGAGCTGCGCACGCCCGCGAGCAGGCGGCGCAGCAGTTCCTCACCGATGCCACGTCCCTGGTTGGCGGGCCGGACATGCACCTCGGTCAGCTCGAAGTAGTCGTCGAGCCACCGTTCGGCGAGCGCCACCCCGGACCGCTCGATGATCCCGCGGCGAACCTGCTCGTGCCACCACTGCCCGGCCGCGCCCCGGTACCCGTACGCGACGCCGACCATCTGGTCGTCGGTGTCGAAGGCGGCCACACAACGCCAGTCGGCACGCAGCATGTGCGCGAGCCACATCGGTGCTCGCTGCTCGGCGGTGCCGGTCGGGTAGCGCATCGCGGTGACGTAGAGCGAGAGGGCCTCTGGCAGGCGGGCACGCAGCTCGTCGGCGCTCATCTCGACGAACCGTTCTACCCGTGGCGGAACCGCGGTCACGACGTGTGATTCTCCTCCTGGCCCGCGACGTCCGCCGCCGTGCCCCCCGTCAACGCGAGCAGCTCGGCGAAGGTCGTCGGAAACACCGACTTGGGGTGACCGGCGGCCGCCCACACCACCGCATAGCGTGCCAGGTCCGCGTCCACGATGGTGGGCACCGGCCGAGGATGCCCGACCGGCGCCACGCCGCCGATGGCCTGACCGGTGTGCTCGCGCACGAACGCCGGGTCCGCCCTGCCGACCTCGTCCGCGCCGGTCAGTGAGGCCAGCACCGCCGTGTCGGCCCGGTGCGCGCCGGAGGTGAGCGCGAGCAGCGGCCGCACCTCGTCACCGTGCGTAGCGCGGAAGACGAGGCTGTTGGCGATGGCCCCCACCTCCACACCGAGCGCGGCCGCGGCCGCCGCCGCGGTGCGCACCTCGTCGTCGAGGATGCGGATGCCGTCGGCCGCCGAGGCCAGCCCCGCCTCACGGAGCGCGCCGGCCAACTTGCTGATGGAGGGGTGGTCGAGAGTGGTCATGGGCCTATCTGACCACGCGGGTGGCGTTCGTCGCGCCGGAAAATCCGAACCGAGGTTGAGTCTTCCCGCACCTGGGGTTATGGTGGATTCGTTCGAACAGTAGTTCGAACACGAGCTCGGTGGTGGGGCGGGGGAAGCGCCTCGCCACCGAGCGCCTGCCGGCTTCCCCACGGCTCGTCATCACAGTCAGTGAGCTGCGAGGAGGCCGCCCCCATGACCGCGACCCTGGACCACTCGGCCGCGCCGGAGACCCCGCTCGGCCTGCTCGCCCAGGCCGAGAACGGCCTGCTGGCCGCGGAGGTCGAGGACCACCCGGCGCAGCGGTTCGCGGCGGCCTACCTCGCGGCGTTACGTGGCGCCGCGGCGCTGCTGGCCTTGCGTGGGCGCCCGCATCGCGGCCGCGCGCGGCCGATGAGCGTATGGACGCTGCTGTCCTCGGTGGCGCCGGAGCTGCGGGAGTGGGCGGCGTTCTTCGCGTCCTGCTCGGCGACCCGCGCGTCGGTGCAGGCGGGGATCACGCGTGCGGTCAGCGCGAGGTCGGCGGACGACCTGGTGCGCCAGGCCGGTCAGTTCGTCGAGCTGGTGGCACGGATGATCCGCGGTGTGCGGGACCAGTGACCGTCACGCCACTGATCGGATATCCCAACCTGCTGGACGTCCTGGAGGTGGAGGGCGAACGGCTGGCCACGTCGACCATCGGGTCGGATCCCGAGGTGGCGGTGCCGCACCTGCCCGGCATGAAGCTGGGCGAGATCGTCAGGCATGTCGGCAGCGTGTACCGGATGGTGGTGTCGTGGCTGCACGACGGCGAGCGCCCCACCCGCTGGCAGCGCGCGCCGGCCGGGGACCAGTCGCTGGTGGACTACCTGCGGGCGGGCCTGCTGGAGGTGGTCCACGAACTGGCGCGGCACAACCCGCTGGAGGGCGCCCCGACCTGGTGGCCGGAACACCAGAACTACGGTTTCTGGTACCGAAGGCTCACCCACGAGACCACGGTGCACCGTTTTGACGTGCAGATGAGCGGCGCGGCGGCGATGGTCGGCGGGATACCGCCGGAGATAGCGCTGGATGGCGTCGACGAGATCATGTCCCTGTGGTTCACCCACCGGCTGGGCGTGCTCGGCGTCTCGGATGTGCGTCCGGGCCGGGTAGCGGTCCACACCGGTGGCAGGCGCTGGATAGCCCAGACGACGGCGACCGGAACGTCGGCATGGCGAGCCGAAGCCGACGAGCCGGTGGACGCGATCGTGTCGAGCGACCCGGCGGGGATGTACCTGTGGCTGTGGGGCAGGCGGCCGGGGGCGCACGTGCTGGAGGCCGGCGACCCGGAGGCGGTCGCGCAGCTGAGTGACCTGCTCAGATTGGCGACTCGCTGAGTTGTCGGTGCGGTCCGCTAGTTTCCTACGCATGTCCACGCGACTGTGCAACGTGGTGGTAGACGCGGCCGAGCCGGCGGCACTGGCCCGGTTCTGGGCGGACCTGCTGGGCTGGCAGGTCAACCATGCGGACGAGGAGGAGGTGGACGTGACGGCCCCACCGGACGACGGCTGGGACCTGGACCTCGTCTTCGTCCCGGTGAAGGACGAGAAGGTGACGAAGAACCGAGTGCACCTGGACCTGGCCAGCGAGTCCCCGGACCACCAGCTGGCGCAGGTGGCGCACGCGCTGAAGGTCGGGGCGACCCGCGTGGACATAGGGCAGCACAACGTGCCCTGGGTGGTGCTGGCCGACCCGGAGGGAAACGAGTTCTGCGTACTGGACCCCCGGCCGGAGTACCTGGACACCGGCGCGGTGGCGGCGATAGTGGTCGACGCGCTGAACCCGTTACACCTGGCCGAGTTCTGGTCCGCGGCGACGGGCTGGCCCGTGATGGGGACGACGAGGCTGACGGCGTCGCTGCGTTCACCGGCGGCGCGGGGCCCATGGCTGGAGTTCGTGCGCACGGAACACCCACACGAGGTGAAGAACCGGGTCCACCTGGACGTGGCCCCGCTGCCGACGGACGACCAGTGGGCGGAGGTCACCCGGCTGTCGGAGCTGGGCGCCCGCAAGACAGACGTAGGCCAGGGTTCGGTCCCCTGGCAGGTGTTGACGGATCCGGAGGGAAACGAGTTCTGCGTCCTGACTCCGCGGTGAGTCCCTGGTTTCGCGAGCCGTTGTCAGCTTCGCGAGCCGTTGTCACCTTTCGTGCGCCTGCCGGTGCTGCCGGTGCAGCGTTGCTTCCGTTCACGACGGAGGAAGGCGTGTTCGGGGGCGGCCCCGAGCGCGCCTTCGCTTCTCCCTCGGCCAGCTCGATGAGCGGTGGCCCAGAGAGCCCGGAAGCCCAGAGAGCCCGGTAGCCCAGAGAGCCCGGTAGCCCAGAGAGCCCGGTCAGCCCGCCGCACGCCCGCGACGGCGTAGCCGGTCATGCAGCACGCGGCGGACCAGCAGCGCCGCCTTGCCGCGGTCCCCGGCGTCCTGGGACGGTTCTTCGCGCACCGACTGCAGTATCGACATCAGCAGCTCGTTGGTCGCGGTCCAGAGCGGCACGAACTTGCCCGCGACCGGCCCAGCCCCGGTGATCGGCCCGTCGACCAACTCGGCGACCGCCTTCGCGAGGTCGATCGTCGCCTGGTCCCGGAACACCAGATGCACCTCGTCACCCGCACTCTCGGCTCGACCGGCTTTCACGCCGCTCGTTCCCTCGGTTCCGCTGGTTTTGACGCCGCTCGTTCCCTCGGTCTCGCTGGCTTTGATGCCGCTCGGCGCCTCGGCATGGCCGGCTTTGACGCCGTCCGTTCCCTCGGTTCCGCTGGCTTTCATGCCGCTCGGCTCCTCGGTTCCGCTGGCTTTCACGCCCGGTCCCTTGGCTCCGCCGGCGTTCTCGCCGAGCGTGCCTCCGGCCTCGCCGGCCGCGTCGCCGGTTGTCTTCGCGGCGCGGCCTTCGGTCCCGGCGTCGGTTTCGCCGCCCTGCCCGCCTGACTCGGCCGGGGGCGCCCCAGCCCTCACCAGGCGCAGCTCCATCTTTCGTGCGGCGGTCTCCTCCGGGGTGGCGTCGGTGGTGTTCTCGGTGTCCAGTTCGTCCACCTTCGCGGCCACCGTGGCCGGGTCTATGCCCAGGTCGCTCAGCACCTTCGCGGCCAGGCTGCCTTCGGCGCGGATCAGGGCCTCCAGCAGGTGGTGGCTGCCCATCGGGGCGCCGCCCGCCAGGGCCTGTGCGGCCGTGACCACCTCCTCGGCCGCGGAGGTGCGTCGGGCGGACTCGCCGGCGAGGTGTTCACGCGGGCCGGCGCCGAGCAGGTCCATGACGGTCGCGCGGATGTTGCGGAGCTCGTTGACCTGCTGGGCAAGGATCTTCGCCGCCAGGCCCTCGCCCTCGCGGTCCACCGCCAGCAGGATGTGTTCCGTGCCGATGTAGTTGTGCTTGAGCTGCAACGCCTCACGTAGCGCCAGTTCGAGGATCTTCTTGGCGCGCTTGGTGAACGGGATGTGCCCGCTCGGCGCCTCCTTGCCCCTGCCGACCTCGGCCTCGATGGCCTCGCGCACCGCGGGGGCGGTGACGCCCAGCTGGCGCAACGCCTGCGCCGCGATGCTCGTCGGCGCCGTGAAGAGCCCGAGCAGGATGTGCTCGGTGCCGATGTAGTTGTGCTGAAGTTGGCGGGCCTCCTCCTGTGCCTGGATGACGACCCCGCGAGCGTTCGTGGAAAAGCGTTCGAACATGCAAATGATGGTCTGCCGTGCTTCTGACCCTGTCAATACAGTGTCAGTGATAGGGTCAGGGTGTGTCGGACTGGGATGAGCGGCTGTCCCGCTGGCGGGACGAGCTGGAGCTGTTCGCGCAGCTGGAGGAAACGCCCTGGGTCACGCTTGCGCAGGCGGAGCAGGAGACCGGGGTGTCCCGGTCGGCGTTGCGCGCGTGGTACCGCAACGGCGAGATCGAGTCCAAGCTGGTCGACGGTCCCAACGGCCCGCAGCGCCTGGTGCCGCTCGACGCGGTCGTCGAGCGGGCGTCCCGCTCGCCGAAGATCCAGCGCCGTGCGGAACGCGAGGTGAGCCTCGAGGCGCAGGTGATGTTGCTCCGTCACCGCGTCGACCAGCTCGAGCTGCGGCTCGCGGCGCTGGAGAAGGAGAAGGACAAATAGCCAGTGGCACCCGCCGAGCGTGGCCGGAACGAAGCCACACCCGGCGGGGCCACTCCTTCCCCGGTCAGGCGCGCAGGCGCAAGCCCTTTGGTGTGGCACGAAAACCCGCGTCGCGCAGGACGTCGGCCAGGTTGGACGCCAACGCCACCTCCCCGTCCGCTCGCTGCACCGCCAGCTGCCCCAGCCAGCCCTCCTTCACCGCTCGCGACAGCGCTTCCGCCGACGCGCGCAGTGCGGCATCGTCCTCGGTGAACGACAGCAGCGAACGGCCGCCGCGTTCCACGTACAGCGCCGGCACACCGTCCACCAGCACCGCCAGCGCACCGGCTTTCCGCGCCGGGCGGTGCTTTCCCTCGCCGGCCGGGTCCGGCCACGGCAGCGCCGCGCCGTACGGCTGCGCCGGGTCCGCCGCCGCCAGCACGATCGCCTCGGCGTCCGTCGCCAGTGCACTGTCCGAACGTGACAGCGCACGCAGTCGGTCCACCGCCCCGCGCGCCGCGAACTGCGACGCGCCAAGGCCTTCCACGACGTAGCCGCGCACGATCTGGCCCGACTCCTCCATCGCGCGCAACACCTTGTACACGCCGGTGAAGCCGCCCGTAACCCGCTCGGTGTCGAGCGCGCCCCGTGTCAGCACGCCGTGCCGCTCCAGGAACGCCTCCGCACGCGCGTGGGCACGCCGCGTCGGGTCCTCCTCACGCGGCATTACCAGCGACCAGCGGCCGGCGACCGTCGGCGGTCCCGTCCTGCTCGGCATGGCCGGGCGGGCGCCCCGCAGCCGCGCGTACCTGCCCCGCGGCGTCGACCTGCGTGGCTTGTGTGCCGCTCCCCGCCCCGACACCAGCGCCCGCAGCGGTGCGATCGTGTCGTTGGTGACCAGCCCCGACCACACCAGATCCCACAGTGCCGCAACGACATCCGCGTCCGACGGCGCCTCCGCGCCGCCGTCGAGCAGCATCGCGCTCGCCCGGTCGGCCAGCTGCCGGAAGAACAGCGCGCCACCGTCCATCGCGGACAGGACCGCCCCGTGCAGTGGCGTCTCCGGCACGGCCTCCTCGACCTCCGGCAGCAGCAGGTCGGCCACGTCCGTTGGTGCCAGGGCGATCCAGCCGTCGCCACCCGCCAGCGCGCCCGTGCCGCACCACGTCACCTCGCCGGCCGTGGTCAGCTCGTCCAGCAGCGACGGCGTGTAGCCGGGTAACCGCGACGGCAGGACCAGCGACTCGAACGCGCTCGCCGGCAGCGGCGCGCCCGCCAGCTGCTCCACCACCGACATCACGTCGTCCGCGGTCGGACCGGTGCGCAATCGTTTGCCGACGCCGTGCCACACCGGCAGGAACCGGCCCAGCGCGGCGGGCTCGACCGGCTCCACCTCGGCACGCAGCTTCGCCAGCGAGGCCCGCCGCACCCGGCGCAGCACGTCCGCGTCGCAGTACTCGACCTGCGTGCCGCCCGGCCGCAGCTCACCACGCACCAGCCTGCCCGTGCCGACCATGCGGTCCAGCACCCCGGTCACCACCGCGACACCCAGCCCGAACCGCGCCGCCACGTCCGCGGGCGGGAACGGCCCGTGGGTCCTCGCGTACCGGGAAAGCAGGTCGCCCAACGGGTCGGCCACCGGCTCGGTGAACGCCTCCGGCACGCCGACGGGCAACGCGACCCCGAGCGCGTCCCGCATGCGTCCCGCGTCCTCGATGATCACGTACCGTTCCGTGCTCGCGATCCGCACCCGGATGACCCGTCGCTGCCGCTCCAACTCGTCCAGCCAGCCCGGCTCGACGCCGCGTAACGCGGCCTCGGCCGGCGACAGGTCGCCCAGGAACCGCAACAGGTCCGCGGCGTCCTCCGCGTGCCGGGCGTGCCGCGTGGGCTCCAGCCGCTGCAGCGAGTGCTCGACCTCGGCCAGCACCTCCGGGTCGAGCAGCTCCCGGATCGCCTCGGACCCCAGCAGCTCCGCCAGCAGCGACGAGTCCAGCGACAGCGCCGCCGCCCGCCGCTCGGCCAGCGGCGCGTCCGCGTCGTACAGGAACATCGCCGTGTAGCCGAACATCATCCCGCGCGCGAACGGCGACGCGGTCTGCGTCTGCACCTCGACGACCCGCATCTTCCGCGACCGCACCTCGGCCATGAGCGACCGCAGCCCACCGAGGTCGTACACGTCCTGCAGGCACTCCCGCATGGCCTCCAGCACCACCGGGAACTGCTCGTACTTCGCCGCCACCGACAGCAGCTGCGACGCCCGCTGCCGCTGCCGCCACAGGGGGGTCCGCTTGCGGGGATCCCGCCGCGGCAACAACAGCGACCGCGCGGCACACTCCCGGAACCGCGACGCGAACAACGCGGAGCCGCCGACCTCGGCCACCACGATCTGCTCGATCTCGTCCGGCTCCAGGAGCACGTCCTCCGCGGACGCCACCACGTCCGCGCCCTCCTCGTCCACCGTGTCCGGCAGCTGGATCACGATGCCGTCGTCGGAGTGCGCGACCCGCGCCTCGACGCCGCGCCGCTCCCGAAGTCGCGCGCCGATCGCGAGCGCCCACGGCGCGTTGACCTGTGCGCCGAACGGCGAGTGCACGACCATCCGCCAGTCACCCAGCTCATCGCGGTACCGCTCGATGAGCAGCGTCCGGTCGTCCGGCACGTGCCGGGTCGCCTCCTTCTGCTCGGCCAGGTACGCGATCAGGTTGGCGGCCGCGAACGTGTCCAGCCCCGCCGCGGTGGCCCTGGCCAGCGCCGCCTCCTCCGGCATGCTCGACACCTCGCGCAGGAACTTCCCCAGCGCGCGGCCCAGCTCCAGCGGCCGTCCCGGCGCGTCGCCCTTCCAGAACGGCATCCGCGCCGGTTCGCCGGGCGCCGGCACCGCGATCACCCGGTCCGCCGTGATGTCCTCGATCCGCCACGACGAGGTGCCCAGCAGGAACGTGTCGCCCACCCGCGACTCGTAGACCATCTCCTCGTCCAGCTCGCCGACCCGCGAGCCGGCGCCGCCTTCCGAGGCCGGGGTCATCACCGTGTACAGGCCGCGGTCCGGGATGGTGCCGCCGGAGGTCACCGCGAGCCGCTGCGCGCCGGGGCGCCCGTGCAGCTCGCCGTTGATCCGGTCCCAGGTGATGCGTGGCCGCAGCTCACCGAACTCCTCGGACGGGTACCGCCCGGCCAGCATGTCCAGCACGGAGTGCAGTGCCGACTCCGGCAGCGCGGCGAACGGCGCCGCCCGCCGAACCAGGGCCGCCAGGTCCGGCAACGACCACGTTTCGAGCGCCACCATCGCCACGATGTGCTGGGCCAGCACGTCGAGCGGGTTGCGTGGGTACCGCATGGCCTCGATCGCGCCCTCACCCATGCGCTCCGCCACCACCGCGCACGACACCAGGTCCCCGCGGAACTTCGGGAACATGACGCCCCGCGACACCGCGCCCACCTGGTGCCCCGCGCGGCCGATCCGCTGCATGCCCGAGGCGACCGACGGCGGCGCCTCGATCTGGATGACGAGGTCGACCGCACCCATGTCGATGCCCAGCTCGAGCGACGACGTGGCCACCACGCACGGCAGCTGCCCCGACTTGAGCGCCTCCTCCACCGACGTGCGCTGCTCCCGGGACATCGAGCCGTGGTGTGCCCTGGCCACGGCCGGCGTCGCCACGCCGGCCGCCCAGCCCGACCCCGCGATGGCCTCCGCCGGGAACCGGCCGACATCCGCCGGGTACGTCACGCTCTCGCCCTCGGCCTGCTCGGCCGCCAGCTCGTTGAGGCGGGAGGTGAGCCGCTCCGCCAGCCGCCGCGAGTTGGTGAACACGATGGTGGACCGGTGCCGGCGGACCAGGTCCAGCACCCGTTCCTCCACCGCGGGCCAGATCGACGGTCTGCGGGTGCCGCCGACCGGTCCCGTCATCTCCTCCAGCGTGCCGATGCCCCCCGGCAGGTCGAGATCGAGGTCGGGATCCGGCGTGACCGGCCCCTCCAGCGGCGGTGGTCCGTCCAGCTCGGTCATGTCCTCGACCGGCACCACGACCGTCATCTCGATGATCTTGCCGATCTTGGGCGCCACCACTCGCACCGGCCGCCCGCCCGCGAGGAACGAGCTGACCTCGTCCACCGGCCGGACCGTCGCGGACAGCCCGATGCGCTGCGCCGGGCGGGGGAGCAGCGCGTCGAGCCGTTCGAGCGACACGGCGAGGTGCGCGCCGCGCTTGGTGCCGGCGACCGCGTGCACCTCGTCGACGATCACCGTCTCCACGCCGCGCAGCGACTCCCTGGCCGCGGACGTGAGCAGCAGGAACAGCGACTCCGGCGTGGTCACCAGGATGTCCGGCGGGGTGCGCTGGAACGACCGTCGCTCGTCGGCGGGCGTGTCGCCGGTGCGCATGCCGACCGTGATGTCCGGATCCGGGTCACCGAGCCGGCGGGCCGCCTGGCTGATGCCGGCCAGCGGCGCCCGCAGGTTGCGCTGCACGTCGACGGCCAGCGCCTTCAGCGGGGACACGTAGAGCACGCGGCAACGCGCCGTGCGCTCCGCCGGTTTCGGCTGCGTGGCCAGCCGGTCGAGCGCCCAGAGGAACGCGGCCAGTGTCTTGCCGGAGCCCGTGGGGGCCACGACCAGCGCGTGCTCGCCCGCCGCCGCGGCCCGCCACGCGCCCGTCTGGGCCTCGGTGGGCACGGCGAAGGCGCCGGTGAACCACTGTCTGGTCGCCGGCGAGAACAGGTCGAGCACTTCGGAACTCACGGGACCCATCATGAACCCGGCCACCGACAATTTTCATTTCCGCAGGTCAGCGGCGGTTTTGTGGAGCGGGGAGCGGAAGAGTCCGCTGGCGGATGTGTGGGACCCGTCCCATAGTGTCGGGGCGTTCTGGCAGCATCTCCAGTCACAAGGCGACGAGGGGAGAGTCGTGAACGTCCTGTCGGTGGATCTCGGCACGTCCAACACGGTCGCCGTGCTGTCCGCGCACGGCAGGCCACCTCGTGTGGTGGACGTCGACGGCGCGTCGATGATGCCGTCCGCCGTGTTCGCCGCCGAGGACGGGACCCTCGTGGTCGGCCGGGACGCCGAGCGGCGTGCCCGCCTGGACCCGGCCCGCTTCGAACCCAACCCCAAGCGCCGTGTCGACGAGGGCACGCTGCTGCTCGGGGACCAGGTGGTCCCGGTGACCGACGCGCTGGCCGGCGTGCTGCGGCGCGTGGTCGACGAGACCTCGCGCCAGCTCGGCGGCAAGCGGCCGGACGAGGTGCGGCTGACCCACCCCGCGCAGTGGGGCCCGGTGCGCCGCAACGTGCTGCTGTCCGCCGCGCGGCAGGCGGGCGCCGGGTCGAACCTGGTGCTGGTGCCCGAGCCGGTGGCCGCGGCCGCGCACTTCGCCTCCTTTCCGGGGCAGTCGCTGGCGCCCGGGCAGGCGCTCGCCGTGTACGACCTCGGCGCCGGCACGTTCGACGTGGCCATCGTCGGCGCCACCCAGGCCGGGTTCGTGGTGCTCGCCGAGGCAGGCCTGCCGGACCTGGGCGGCCTGGACGTGGACCAGGCGCTGCTCGAACACGTCGGCCGGCAGGTGTCCGTCCGGGACCCCGGCCGCTGGCAGAGCCTGCTGCGCCCGGTGTCGACCGCGGACCGGCGCGCGCAGCGAGCGCTCCGCGAGGACGTCAAGGCGGGCAAGGAGTCACTGTCGCGGCACCCGCAGACCGAGGTGCCGTTACCCGAGCCGTTCGACGACGTGCTGGTCACGCGGGTCGAGCTGGAGGCGCTGATCCGGCCGGGCCTGCTGCGCAGCGTCGAGCTGCTGGCCGGCACCATCCGGTCAACGGGCATGTCGCCGGAGCGCCTCGTCGGCATCTACCTGGTCGGCGGGTCGTCGCGCATCCCGCTGATCGCGACGCTGATCGCCGAGAACATGCGGGTCGTGCCGACCAGCCTGGACCAGCCGGAGACGGCTGTCGCCCTCGGCGCGCACCACGTGCCGCAGGAGGGCATCACGCTGCGGACCAGCGACATCAGCAACACGATCGAGGACGTCCAGCGCACCAGACAGGTGGTGGCGCCGCGGGTCGGCGGGTTCAACCCGGGGCCGCCTCCGCCGCCCACCCAGTCGACGCCCGCGCAGAACCCCTTCCCCAACAGCGGGCCGCAGCGGATGCAGGGCCCGCCGAGCACGCCCACGCCGGTGCCGGCCATGGCGGCGCAGCCCATGCCGTTGCAGGCCCCGCAGCCGTACCCGGCGCAGCAGCCGCGTGCCAACGGCTCGTCGAACAGGGGCTGGTACATCGCGACGGCCGTGGTCGCGGTCGTGGTGGTGGCCGTGGTCAGCATCATCATCGCGACGTCCGGCGACTCGGGTGGCGGCGGTGGGTCCGGCAACGTGGCCGGCACCGACTGCTCGGAGCGCACCGCGGACAGCAAGGGCATGAGCGAGTGCATGCGCAAGGTCGCGGGCGCGGTCGCGGAGAACAACGAGTGCAAGGCCGGCGCGACCGCGGGTGACCAGCAGATCGAGACGCCGGGCGCCACGACCGCCACGTGCACCATCGACTCGACGTACTCCGTCATGTACATGCACTTCGGCAGCAGCGACAAGGCCGACGGCTCTCGCCAGTCCGGTGTCGACACCGCCAAGCAGTACGTGGACAGCGTGGTCAAGCAGCTGCAGAACACGGGCACGTCCGGCACCGACCCCAAGGAAGGCAGCTGGGACGGCGACGGACTGTCCGGCGACTACACGGCGATCGAGATCGTGGCCGGCAGCGGCATGCTGGTGTTCTCGGTCAACGACTCCCCGGTGGCCGGTGTCCTCATCAAGATCGACATCAGCGGCTCGGACGACCTCGGCGACCTGGTCAACTACTTCGACCAGCACATCAAGCCGGGCGGCGACGGCGGCTCGTGACGGCCGCACCCACGGTCGGCCCCGGCACGTCGAACCGCGGACGCGTGAGTATCGCGGGTCCGCCCACATGATCGGGCGGGGCATGGCAGCATCTCCCTGACCAGCCGCTGTGAGGGGAGAGTCGTGGCCGTCCTGTCAGTTGACCTCGGTACGTCCAACACGGTGGCCGTGCTGTCCGCGCACGGTAGGCCGCCGCGGGTGGTCGAGGTGGACGGGTCCGCCACGATGCCGTCCGCGCTGTTCGCGGCCGACGACGGGAACCTCGTGATCGGGCGGGACGCCGAGCGGCGGGCCCGCCTGGACCCGGCCCGGTTCGAGCCCAACCCCAAGCGGCGGATCGACGACGGCACGCTGCTGCTCGGCGACGTCGTCGTGCCGGTCACCGAGGCGCTCGGGGCCGTGCTGCGACGCGTGTACGACGAGACCTCACGCCAGCTCGGCGGCGCCCAGCCCGACGAGGTCCGGCTGACCCACCCGGCGCAGTGGGGGCCGGTGCGCCGCAACGTCCTTCTCGCCGCCGCCCGCCTGGCCGGGATGGGCACCAACCTCGTCCTCGTGCCGGAGCCGGTCGCGGCGGCCGCGCACTTCGCCTCCTTCCCCGGCCAGCAGCTCGGCCCAGGGCAGGCGCTTGCCGTGTACGACCTGGGCGCCGGCACCTTCGACGTCGCCATCGTGGCGGCCACCCAGAACGGCTACACCGTCCTCGCCGAGGCCGGACTGTCGGACCTGGGCGGCCTGGACGTGGACCAGGCGCTCCTGGAGCACGTCGGCCGCCAGGTGTCCATCCGCGACCCCAGCCGCTGGCAGCGCATCCTGCGTCCCGAGTCCACCGCGGACCGCCGGGCCAGGCGCGCCATGGCCGAGGACGTCAAGGCCGCCAAGGAGGCACTGTCCCGGCACCCGCAGACCGAGGTGCCGCTGCCGGAGCCGTTCGAGGACGTCCTGGTCACCCGGGTGGAGCTCGAGGCGTTGATCCGGCCCAGCATGCTGCGCAGCGTCGAGCTGCTCGCCAGCACCATCCGGTCCACCGGCATGACACCGGACCGGCTCGTCGGCATCTACCTCGTCGGCGGGTCCAGCCGCATCCCGCTGATCGCGACGCTCATCGCCGAGAACATGCGGGTCGTGCCGTCGAGCCTGGACCAGCCGGAGACGGCCGTCGCGCTCGGCGCACACCACATCACGCCGGAGGGCGTCAGCCTGCGGACGGCCAATATCGGGTCCGCGCAGGCCCCGCCCACCGGTGGCTTCCACCCGCAGGGGCAGCAGTCCGGCCCCATGCCGGTGGCCCAGCCCATGCGGCCGCCGCAGACCGGCCCGAACCCGGTCGCGTCGCCGCCGATGGGCAACCCGGTGGCGGTGCCCCCGATCGGCGGTCCCATGGCCTCGCCGGTCGGGAGCCCCGTGCTCGGTCCGCCGAGCAGCACGTTCCCCACCCAGGCCCCGCCTGGCTCACCGGCCACGCGGCCGGGCTCCGGGCTGCGCAAGGCGTTGCTCGGCGTGGTCGCGGTGGTCGTGCTCGCGGTCGTCGCCGTGGGAGCCGTGTTCCTCCTGCGGCCGAGCAGCGACCTGCCGACCGCCGACAGCTGCCAGCAGAAGGGCGACACCGACGGCGACGGCTTCACCGCGTGCCTGCGCCAGCTCGCCGGGACCGTGGTCGACAGCGGCGGCTGCAAGCCGGCCGAGCGTGACACCAACGCGGACGTCATGTGTTCGCTGCGGGACAGCTACCAGGTCATGTACGCCCACGTGGCGTCGGTGCAGGACGCGCAGAAGCTGGCCAACACCGAGCTGGCCGACATGACCGAGGGCGACCATGTCGAGGCCGAGTGGAAGGGCAACGGCCTGGACGGCCGCTGGCGCGCAGGTGTGAACGGCGGCACCGGCGTGCTGGTGTTCACCGTCAAGGACCGGCCCCTGGTCGGCTGGCTGACCAGGACGGAGCTGCGCGGCGCGGACGACTTCACCCCGGACACGCTCGGCGACTTCTTCGCGGAAAACGTCCAGCCGGGTACCTAGCCTCCGGAGATCCGGCGGTTGTCGGGCGCCGCCGCTAGCGCCGTCTCCGCAGCGCGATCACCCCGACGACGATCGATGCGACCAGACCGCCGATGACGGCGATGTCCAGGAGCACCATCTCGAGGCTGCTCGGTTCGAATCCCATCATGCCCGGATTCTCCCAGATCTCTGCCGGCTCGTAGGGTGGGGACCGATGCGTATCACGGTGTTCCGCAAGCTCATGGCCCAGGAGTTCGGCGAGGTTCGGGCCGACATGCTGGCCCGCGACCACGTGTTCAGCTCCCTCGGCGGCCGCACGGTGGACCAGGCCCTCGACGCCGGGCAGGAGCCGAAGGAGATCTGGCGTGCGGTCTGCGACGCGTTCGAGGTGCCACTCGAGCGACGTTAAGCTGACCGGCGTGTCATGGCAAGATCGAACACCCGTTCGGGTAACGTGCCTGTCCACAGCAGGGTGAGTTATCCACAGGCCGGACCTTCCCGGACCGGAATTGTCGGTGCTTGCCGCTAACGTCGCCGGCGTGAGTGCAAAGCGACCCAAGAACAGTCAAGGTGGAACTCAGATGGCACCAGCAGCCCCCGATCGCTCGAAGGCGTTGGAACTGGCCCTCGCCCAGATCGACAAGAACTTCGGCAAGGGATCGGTGATGCGCCTCGGCGACGAGAGCCGCGCGCCGATCGAGGTCATCCCGACCGGGTCCATCGCACTGGACGTCGCGCTCGGTATCGGTGGCCTGCCGCGCGGCCGGGTCGTGGAGATCTACGGCCCTGAGTCGTCCGGTAAGACGTCGATCGCCCTGCACGTGGTCGCCAACGCGCAGAAGGCGGGCGGCATCGCGGCGTTCATCGACGCGGAGCACGCGCTCGACCCCGAGTACGCCAAGAACCTCGGCGTCGACACCGACGCGCTGCTGGTGTCCCAGCCGGACACCGGTGAGCAGGCGCTCGAGATCGCGGACATGCTGATCCGCTCCGGCGCGCTCGACGTCCTCGTGGTCGACTCGGTGGCCGCACTCGTGCCCCGCGCCGAGATCGAGGGCGAGATGGGTGACAGCCACGTCGGCCTGCAGGCCCGGCTCATGAGCCAGGCGCTGCGCAAGATCGCCGGCGCGCTGAACAACTCCGGCACGACCGCGATCTTCATCAACCAGCTGCGCGAGAAGATCGGCGTGATGTTCGGCTCGCCGGAGACCACCACCGGTGGCAAGGCGCTGAAGTTCTACGCCTCGGTCCGGCTCGACATCCGTCGCATCGAGACACTCAAGGACGGCGGCGAGGCGGTCGGCAACCGGACCCGCGTCAAGGTCGTCAAGAACAAGGTCGCGCCGCCGTTCAAGCAGGCCGAGTTCGACATCCTCTACGGCAAGGGCGTCTCTCGTGAGGGCTCGCTCATCGACATGGGCGTTGAGCAGGGCATCCTCCGGAAGTCCGGTGCCTGGTACACCTACGAGGGCGACCAGCTCGGACAGGGCAAGGAGAACGCGCGGAAGTTCCTGCGCGACAACCCGGACGTCGCCAACGAGATCGAGAAGCGGATCAAGGACAAGCTCGGTATCGGCGCCAAGCTGGACGCCGATGACACCGAGCCGGCGGCGGCTCCCGTGGAGTTCTAGGCCGTGGTTTCTGGCGAGCTGGGTTCGGATGGGGTTGCCGGGGGTGGGAGCCCCGAGGGGGAGGGCGGTGGTTCGTCAGGGGGTGGGGTTGGTCCCTCGCGGTTGAAGCCGCCGTCTGGTTTGGAGCTTGTCGAGGATGCTGACGGCTGGGTTAGTTTGAAGCCAGCCGTGGGATCCTCGCCCTCGCCCTCGCCCTCGCCCTCGCCCTCGCCGGCCACACCGTTCCCGTGCTGGCCAGCGAAGGGAACGGCCTCACGGTCAAAGGCGACGAGTTTCAATGGC
>NZ_DASQCC010000224.1:0-109605 GCF_035634895.1 Actinophytocola sp.
CGGCTTCGGGATCTCGGCGACCGCCGTGAACGACGACGACAGCTCACCGGCGCGGGCGGCCATGTCCACGTAGGACAGCTCGGCCATCTCCTTGATGTCCGCGCCGGCCGCGAACACCTTCTCGCCGCCGTAGACGATCACCGCGCGGACGTCGTCGCGGCGGGCCGCCTCCTGGGCCGCGGCCCGGATCTCCTCCTGCACCTGCCGGTTGAGCGCGTTCATCGGCGGCCGGTCCAACCGGATCGTGCCGACGCCGCTGTCGACCTCTAACCTGACGAACTCACCCACGGGCAGTCTCCCTACTGTCGAGTAGCTTCAACCTAGTCGGACGCGCGGCGCCGCGCGAAGTACCGGTCGCCGAGCCTGTCCAGCTCCAGCTCCTGGCCGAACGTCTTGGACAGGTTCTCGCTGGTCAGGACGTCCTCGATGAGTCCCTGCGCGACGATGCCGCCGTCGGCGACCAGGAGCAGGTGCGTGAAGCCCGGCGGGATCTCCTCGACGTGGTGGGTGACCAGGATCGACGCCGGCGCGTCGGGGTCGCGGGCCAGCTCGGACAGCCGCGCGACCAGGTCCTCGCGGCCACCCAGGTCCAGGCCGGCGGCCGGCTCGTCGAGCAGCAGCATCTCCGGGTCGGTCATCAACGCGCGGGCGATGATCGTGCGCTTGCGCTCCCCCTCGGACAGCGTGCCGAACTCGCGCTCGGTGAGGTCGCCGATGCCCAGGCTCTCGCACAGGTCGAGCGCGCGGCCGGTGTCCAGCTGGTCGTAGGCCTCCCGCCAGCGGCCGAGCACCGCGTAACCGGCGCTGACCACCACGTCGATGACCTTCTCCTGCGGCGGCACGCGGGTGATCACCGCGGCGGAGCAGAAGCCGATACGCGGCCGCAGCTCGAACACGTCCACCCGGCCGAGCTTCTCGCCGAGGACGTGCACCTCGCCGGTGCTCGGATGCAGCTCGGCGGCGGCGAGCCTGAGCAGGGTCGTCTTGCCGGCCCCGTTGGGACCGAGGATGACCCAGCGCTCGTCAAGCTCGACGCTCCAGTCCACGTCCGCGAGCAGGTGCTTGTTCCCGCGGCGGACGCCAACGCCGGACATGTGCACGACAAGGTCGTCAAGGTCGGATCCCGTCACGGTGTCCTATTCAACAGGAGCGTTTGCCGGCCCGTGCTCTCGGTTTGCCTCCGTGCGCACCGGCGGTGGTTCCGAAGGGGATTCTCGGCTTCGCTGTCACCATGACCGGCTACACCGTCAACACCGCCAGCCTCGCCATCCGGGTCGGCGAGCTGTCCGCCGTCGCCGACCAGGTGGGCGCCATCGTCGGCGCGCTCGACCTCACCGGCGGCGACCTCGGACCCGGCGACCTCGCCGCCGCGGTGGCCGACGTGGCGGGCGAGTGGCGGGACAACCTCGACGACATGCGCGGCAAGATCGAGACGATCGCGGGCAACGTCCGCGGCGCGGTCGCCAACTACGAGGTGGTCGAGCAGGGCGGCTACGACCGCATGCGGGCACTGGCCGAGGGCACGGTCCGCGACGCGGTGTTCGAGACCCTGCGGGGGGCGCGGCCATGAGGAGCTTCCCCGCCCTCGGCTTCGACCCGGCGCCCGGCGAGGCCGACGCGGTCCAGACGCTGCTGCTCCAGCTGGCCACGGCCGGCGAGCTGATCGACGCGACCCTGCCGCGCCTCGAGGAGGCCGCGAAGATCACCGACGACGCCGAGTGGGGCGGCAGCGCGGCCGAGGAGTTCTCCGACCACGGCGACGACCTGCCGCGGGGCCTGGGCAAGGGCGGCGAGGCGATCGGCGCGGTCGCGAGTGCTCTGTCCACCTGGTACGGCACGCTGGTGGCCAACCAGGCGCGGGCCGAGGTCCTGGAGGCGGCGGCCAGGAAGCTCAGGGCCCGGCTGGCCACGTTCGACACGTGTACCCCGGAGTCCACGGCCGTCAGCGCCCGGCTCGGCCGGGTCGTCGACGACGCGCGCCGGCTAGAGGCCCGCCACCTGCGGGCGGCGAACGCCGCCGCGGACGCCGTCCGCGGCGGCAAGGACGGCGACCCGTTCGAGCCGGAGAACGACGCCTGGTACGTCCAGGCCGTCGACGGCATCGCGGTCGCGTCGGACGGCGTGTCGCTCGCCACCGGGACCCTCGCCGCCGGGCTGGCGGCGACGGGGGTGGGTGTGGTGCCGGCGGCCGCGCTGGAGGTGGCGTCCAGCGGCGCGGGCGCGGTGGGCTCGCTGGCCGCGCTGGGTCAGCAGCTCGCCGGGTCCCGGCACGCGCCGGGCTGGACGTCGGTGGTCCTCGGCCTGGGCACCAGCGTCGTCCCCGGCGGCGGCACGGCGGCCGCGGCGGTCCGGTCCGGCGGCCGGGTGGCACTCCGGCGGGGTTCCAGGGCGGCGGTCCGCGCGGCCCGCAAGGACATCACGGCCGCGGCGACCGGCGGCGGGGTGCCGGGGATCGTCAACAACGCCGCCAGGATCCGCGCACACGGCCTCGAGGGCAAGGTGTCCCGCGACCTGACCGCCGCGGGCCGCGAGGTGGCCAGGCGCGAAGGCGTCGACCTCCCCGCGAACCTGGCCGACCGCAAGGCGGAGCTGCAACGCCTCGGGCTGGCGGCCAAGCAGCAGGAGGCGTACGCGAACCTCGTCGACAAGGGCACGTCGATCGCGGAGAAGGCGGGCGTCGACCTGACACCCGAGCAGAAGGCCGAGCTGAAGCTCCTGCAGCAGGGCATCAACCCGACGCCCAAGCAGCTGGACAAGGCCGTCGAGGACCTGGCCAAGGACGCACTGAAGTGATCATCGACCTCCCCGCCACCGTCCACCGCCTCCCCCTGGAGAACCCCACCGCCGCCATCCAGGAGTACGCGGCGATCGCCGACCACCTACGTACCGGCACCGCCACCTACGCCGACCTGCATGCCGCCGCCACCGAAGCCGTGGAAACCGCCCTCAACGCAAACGCCCTGCTACTAGCCGTGGTCACCCCACCCGACGCCGCCCCCGCCATCCTGACCGCAGTACCCCTACCCTTCGCGAGTCCCGCGTTCAAACACACCGAGTCCCGCGTTCAGACAGTGCGAACTGCGGTTTCGTGCTACCCCGAGGCGTTGCGGGACTCGGTCGAGAACGTGGGCGGGCCGGATGTCCGTGAGACGCTCGTCGTGGACACCGACCTGGGCCCGGCGGTCATCGCGCAGCGGGTGCCGGGTGCCGAGCAGGCCCGCGCGGGGCGGCCGCTCGCGCTGCAGCTCCAGGCGTTCGTGCCAGCCGGCGTCCAACTGCTGCTCACCCTCGCCTGTGGTTCCGCACACGGTTGGGCGGCCCACCAGCTGCTGTTCTGCCAGGTCGTGCGGTCGATCCGGGCGCTGCCGGCACCCGAGGACGAGGACTCCTACGAGAATCACACCTATCGGCTCTGATCATCCGACCTCTCGCCGGGCAAAATGGTTGAATGCCCGACGTCCACGTGCTGCCCGGACACCCGTTCCCGCTGGGGGCTCATCCGGAAGCCGGCGGGGTGCGGTTCGCGGTCGCGTCGTCGGTCGCGGAGGCCGTCGAACTGTGCCTGATCGGCGAGGACGGCAGCGAGCGGCGCGTCGAGCTCACCGAACACACCTTCGGCATCTGGCACGGCCACGTGCCGGCCGTCACGCCGGGTCAGCGGTACGGCTACCGCGTGCACGGGCCGTACGACCCGGGGCGCGCGCTGCGCTGCAACCCGAACAAGCTGCTCGTGGACCCGTACGCGCGGCGGATCTCGGGCACGGTCGGCAACCCCCGGGCCGTCCTCGGCTACGAGGGCGACCCGATGACCGGCGGGCCGTCACCGGTCGACTCGCTGGGGCACGTGCCGCTGTCGGTCGTCACGTCACCGGGCGGCGTGCACACCGGCACCAAGCCGGAGACGCCGTTCGAGGAGACGGTGGTCTACGAGCTGCACGTGAAGGGCTTCACCAAGCTGCACCCGGAGGTGCCGCCGCACCAGCGCGGGACCTACCTCGGCCTCGCCCACCCGGCGGTGACCGACTACCTGGTGCGGCTCGGGGTGACCGCGGTCGAGCTGCTGCCGGTGCACACGATCGCCGACGAGCCGTCGCTGCGCAGGCGTGGCATGCGCAACTACTGGGGCTACTCGACGCTCGGCTTCCACGCCCCGCACGAGGCGTACGCGAGCGAACCCGGCCAGGAGGTCGCGGAGTTCCGCACGATGGTCGCGGCGATGCACGCCGCGGGCATCGAGGTGATCCTCGACGTGGTGTTCAACCACACGTGCGAGGGGTCGGTCAGCGGGCCGACGTTGTCGCTGCGGGGTTTCGACGCGCCGGCGTACTACCTGCACGACCGCCACGGGTCCACTGTGGACCTGACGGGCTGCGGCAACACGCTGAACCCCGGCTCGCTCCCGGTGGTCCGGCTGGTGACGGACTCGTTGCGGTACTTCGCGAACGAGCTCGGCGTAGACGGCTTCCGGTTCGACCTGGCGAGCGCGCTGGGCCGCCCGCGCGGCGGCTGGTTCGACCCCGACTCGGCACTGATGACGGCCATCTCCGTGGATCCCGGGCTGGCACGCTGCAAGCTGATCGCGGAGCCGTGGGACGCCACCGCCGACGGCTACCGCGTCGGCGGGTTCGCTCCACAGTGGACGGAATGGAACGACCGCTTCCGTGACGGGGTAAGGGACTTCTGGCGCAGCGCGGTGAACGTGCGGGATCTCGCGTACCGGCTGTCCGGCTCGGAGGACCTGTACGCGGCGAACACCCGCCGGCCGTGGGCGTCGATCAACTTCATCACCGCGCACGACGGCTTCACCCTGCGGGACCTGGTGTCCTACAACGAGAAGCACAACGAGGAGAACGGCGAGGGCGGCCGCGACGGCGCGGACTTCAACCGGTCGTGGAACTGCGGCGTCGAGGGTCACACCACGGATCCGCTGGTGATGGCGTTACGGGACCGGCAGGCACGCAACCTGCTGGCGACACTGCTGCTGTCGACCGGCACCCCCATGATCACCGCCGGCGACGAGAGGTGGCGGACGCAGGGCGGCAACAACAACCCGTACTGCCTGGACAACGAGGTCTCGTGGGTGTCGTGGGACCCGACACCGCAGGCGGAGGACCTGCTCGCGTTCACCCGCAAGGTGATCGCGTTGCGCCTGAGATCGCCCGCGCTGCGGCAGCCGCAGTTCTTCGACGGCCGGCTGAACCGCTCCGGCACGCCGGACCTGGTGTGGTTCTCCCCCGCCGGCGAACCGATGAACGACGCCGACTGGTTCGACGAGCGGCGGCGCACGCTCGGGATGTGGATCGACGGGTCGACCAGCCTGTCCAGGGACCGCTCCGGCGAGGTGATCCCGGACGACAGCTGGCTGGTGCTGCTGCATGCCGGGGGGTCGGAGGTCGAGTTCACGCTGCCCGGCGCCGGCTTCGGCGACGTGTTCGTGCCCGTCCTGGATACTGGGACACCGCGTGGCGAGCCGCTGGACACGAGGCCGATCAAGGCGGGGAAGCCCGTAACGGTGCCCGCTCGAACGTTGCTGGTGTTCCGCACGCCACGTACCACTGCGTGAGACGGCTGGTCAGTGCGGGTTGGGCGTGCCAACATCAGCGATGTGTTCCGGTCGCTGATGAGCTGGCGAGACCGCACGGTTGACCTGCTGCTGGTCGCCTCGTGCGGCTGTACCGACGGGTGAGTTCGCGCTTCCCTTCCCGTCGCACCTGGAGCACATCTCATGACCACCGCGCTCGCCCCGCCATCCCTGTCTGCCCTCGTCCGCCCGCGCGGTCCGCTGTGGACCCCCACCGAGCTGCACGAACTGGTGTCCACGATCGGTGTCCGGCATGGCGAGGAACTGCTCGCCCAGGTCCGCTTCGCCAGCCCGCAGCGCTGGTGGTCGCGGCTGGCGCTGACCGAGGAGGTGGAGGTGTGGCTGCTGTCGTGGCTGCCGGGCCAGCGCACCGAGCCACACGACCACGGTGGGGCGTCCGGGGCGTTCTCGGTGGTGCTGGGCTCACTGTCCGAGACCTACCGGTACCCGGGTGGGGACGTGCGGCAGCGCACCCACTTGCTCGGTTCGTCGCTCGGCTTCGGCGCCGGGCGGGCGCACCAGGTGTGGAACACCTCCCGGGAGAAGGCGGCGACCGTGCACGCGTACTCACCGCCGCTGGTGCCGACGCGGGAGTACGCGTCGCTGTGGGACATCCCGGCGTCGATCCCGCCGCTGCCGCCGTACCGGACGCTCGAGGAGCTGGCGAGGGAGCCGGTGGAGCCGTGAGCCGCGTGGACGAGGTGCTGGCACGGGCGCGTGCCCGGCTGTCACGGGTGGAGCCGGCGTCGTTGTCCGCGCTACCCGAGGACCACCTGCTGGTGGACATCCGCCCGCTGCACGACCGGGTGGCGGACGGCGAGATCCCGGGCGCGGTGCCGATCGAGCGGATAGTGCTGGAGTGGCGCCTGGACCCGGAGGGCTCACACCGCCTACCCGACTTCACAGCCGACACGACAGTGGTCGTCTTCTGCAACGAGGGCTACTCGTCAAGCCTCGCGGCGCGTGACCTGCAGGATGTCGGCCTCCCCAACGCAACCGACCTGGTAGGCGGCTTCCACGCCTACCGCGACGCCGGCCTCCCGATACAAACCGGCGGCACCCCACCCATCACCTGACCCCCTCGCGAGTCCCGCGTCCACCCATAGCGAGTCGCGCGTTCGTGCATACCGAGTCCCGCGTTCGTGCATACCGAATTGCGGTTTCGTGCAGGCGAGAGGTGGAGGTGCACGAAACCGCGGTTGAGTGTGCGCGAACGCGGGACTCGCGGTGTTGGAACGCGGGACTCGCGGTGTTCGAACGCGGGACTCGCGAGGCTAGCCGGCGACTTCCAGGCGGGTGCGGGTGTTCGCGACGCGGGGCCACCACTTGGCGAGCTTCTCGGCCTCGCCGATGACCTCACGGGCGGTGCGGTTGTCGCCGGCGGCCATGTGGGCTCTGGCCAGGGTGGCCAGGTCGTCGGCTCTGGCCAGGAGGTCGTCGCCGGCGCCGGCGGCCTGGCGGGCCAGGGCGATCGCCTCCTTGAGGTTGCCGCGGAGGAGTTCGACCATGGCGCGGGCGCCGTTCAGCTTGTGTTTCGGGTAGCCGAGGGCCGTCGCGTTCTCGATGGCCTGGCTCGCCGTCGACAGGCCCAGCTCGGCCTCCAACTGGCCGGCCTCGACCGTCGCACACGCCAGTCCGGCCAACGCCGCGAACGAGCTGGCGGCCTGCTGGGGATCGCTCGTCGCGTCCGACGTCAGCTTGACCGCCAGGATCATCGCCTCCGCGTACCGGCCCTGCGCCTCCAGCACGGAGATCCGCGCGGCGATGGCCGGCCGCAGGTCGGGGTAGCTCTCCCGCAGGTGGGCGGCCAGCCGCTCGGCCGTGGCCAGGTCACCGGCCTGCGCGGCCTCGACCGCCTTGCCGATCACGGGGGCCGCCTCCATCTGCCTGGCGATGTCGTCGCCGGTCCAGGGGAGGCGGAACAGCAACCAGCCGGTGGAGGTCGTGGTCGCCGTCTGCTTGGGGATGAGCGACAGCACCAGCGAGGCCACGGTCGCCGCCGCGAAGCCGAAGGTGAACGGTCCGCTCGCGACCAGGACCATGGTCACGGCCAGTGCCACCTCGAACGCGAGCGCGCACAGTGCGGCCACCCAAATTCTCACCCGCACGGGTGACCGCGCGGCCCGCACGGACACGGACAGCATGATCGGCACGGCCCGGAGCGCCACGATCCGGTGCGGGGTCGACCACTCGGCCACCCGGGGACCTACCCCCACGACGAGCCGCTGCACCGTCACCCCGGCCACGACCACGCTGGCCAGCAGGCCGAACTGGCTCGCCACCACCGCCGAGAGGCCACCCACCAGCGCACCGAACAACCCGGCGACCGCGGCCGGCACCGACCGCTGCACCACCACGATGGTGGCCACGGTCGCCAGGGTCACGAAGAACCCGGGCTTCAGCAGAAGGCGAAGGACCCGCACAAACACCAGACCCTACGTGCCCACCCGCCACTACCCCACCCGCCGACCGGACAGCCAAAAGGGCAACGCCTCCGCGAGTCCCGCGTTGAACACCGCGAGTCCCGCGTTCAAGCACTGCGAGTCCCGCGTTCAGCCACACCGAGTTGCGGTTTCGTGCGCACGGCCCGGGCCAAGATCAGCACCAAACCGCAACTCGGTATGCACGAACGCGGGACTCGCTATGGGTGAACGCGGGACTCGCGAACGCGGGACTGGGTGTGGTCAGGCTAGGACGACTCGGCCCAGTTCTACTGGGCTTGCCAGGAGGGCGTGGTTTGGCAGGACTCGGGCTGTTACGCCCAGTGAGCCGGCGTGGGGGAGGGAAAACTCCGCCGTGTAGTGGCCCGCGTCGTCGGGTGTCATCGGGACCGTCAGCACGTCGTACAGGTCGTCGGTGTCGCCGACGCGGCCGATGACGGCCTGGACCTGGACGTCCGTGGAAGACAGGCCCGCCAGGTCGACGGACGCGCGGACCGACACCCGCTCACCCAGCACCGGGGTGTCCGAGCCGTTCAGCGACAGGTCGCACGACGTCACCCGGATGTGCGGCCACGCCCCGGACAGCCGCTGCCGGTAGGACGCCAGCTCCCGGGCCATCCGGTAACCCTCCGCGTCCGCCAGCTCGACGGCCGTCGCCGCCGGGGTGTACTGCTTGTCGACGTACTCCTCGACCATCCGGGACGCCTGGACCTGCGGGCCGAGCGACGACAGCGTGTGCCGCACCATCGCCAGCCACTGGCGGGGCACCCCGTCCGACCGCTCGTAGAACAGCGGCGCCACCTGGCCGCCCAGCAGCTCGTACAGCGCCGCCGCCTCCAGGTCGTCGCGCCGCAGCGGGTCCGAGATCCCGTCCGCCGTCGGGATCGCCCAGCCGTTGGAGCCGTCGTAGAACTCGTCCCACCAACCGTCCCGGATGGACAGGTTCAGGCCGCCGTTCAGCGCAGCCTTCATGCCGGACGTGCCGCATGCCTCCAGCGGCCGCGTCGGGTTGTTCAGCCACACGTCACAACCCCAGTACAGGTACCGGGCCATGGACATGTCGTAGTCGGGCAGGAACACGATCCGGTGCCGCACGTCGTTCTCGTCGGCGAACCGCACGATCTGCTGGATCAGCGCCTTGCCGCCGTCGTCGGCGGGGTGTGACTTGCCGGCCACCACCAGCTGCACCGGGCGGGACGGGTCCAGCAGCAGCGCACGGAGCCGGTCGTGGTCACGCAGCATCAGCGTCAGCCGCTTGTACGTCGGCACGCGGCGCGCGAAGCCGACCGTCAGCACGTCCGGGTCGAACACGGTGTCCGTCCAGGCCAGCTCCAGCGGCGACGCCCCGCGCTGCAGCCACGCCTCCCGCACCCGCCGCCGGACCTCGATCACCAGCCGCTTGCGCAGCTGGCACCGCAGGCTCCACAGCCCGTGGTCGTCCAGCTCGGTGCCGACCGAAGCCATCTCCCGCGCCGTCCACGTCGGCCCGTGCACGCCGTTGGTCACCGACGTGATCGGCACCTCCGACGTGTCGAACCCGGACCAGAGGCCGCCGAACATCTCGCGGCTGACCTCGCCGTGCAGCTGGGACACGCCGTTCGCCCGCTGGGCGAGCCGCAGCCCCATGTGCGCCATGTTGAACATGCCGGGGTTGTCCTCGGCCCCCAGCGCCAGGATCCGCACCAGCTCGACGTCCGGCAGCAGCGCGCCGTCGCCGAAGTAGTGCTGCACGAGGTCCACCGGGAACCGGTCGATACCCGCCGGGACCGGCGTGTGGGTGGTGAACACCGTGCCGGAACGCACCGCCGACAGCGCCTCGTCGAAGGTCAGCTGGTGCGCCGACATCAGCTCACGCAGCCGCTCCAGTCCCAGGAACCCGGCGTGTCCCTCGTTCGTGTGGAACACCTCGGGCTGGGGGTGACCGGTCAGCTCGCAGTAGGTGCGCACGGCACGCACGCCGCCGATGCCGGCCAGGATCTCCTGCCGGATGCGGTGGTTCTGGTCGCCGCCGTAGAGCCGGTCGGTCACGCCGCGCAGGTCCTCGTCGTTGCCGTCCACATCGGAGTCCAGCAGCAGCAGCGGCACACGGCCGACCTGCGCCTTCCAGATGCGGGCCCGCAGCACCCGGCCGCCGGGCATCGCGACGTGCACGAGGATCGGCGCACCGGACGGCTCGACCAGCGGCGACAGCGGCAGCGCGTTGGGGTCGAGCACCGGGTAGTGCTCGATCTGCCAGCCGTCGAGCGACAGCGACTGCCGGAAGTAGCCGGACCGGTACAGCAGGCCCACGGCGATGATCGGCACGCCGAGGTCGGACGCCGCCTTCAGGTGGTCGCCGGCCAGCACGCCGAGGCCGCCGGAGTAGTTCGGCAGCGCCTCGGTGACCCCGAACTCCATCGAGAAGTACGCGATCGATTCAGCCATGCGGCCGGCCGACAGCTCGGCGCGGCGCTGCTGGTACCAGCGTGCCTCGGTCAGGTAGCGGCGCAGGTCGTCGGAAAGCTCCGCCAGCCTGGCACGGAACCCGTCGTCGCCCGCGAGCTCCTCCAGCCTGCTCGCGGGCACCTCGGCGAGCAGGCGGAGCGGGTCGCCGAGCCGCTCCCAGATGCCCGCGTCGATGGCGGCGAACAGATCCTGCGAATGCGGATGCCAGGTCCACCTGAGGTTGGTCGCGAGCGTCTCCAGCTCGGCCAGTTCCTCGGGCAGACCGGCGCGCACGGTAAAGCGGCGTACAGCTTTCACGTCGATCGACCCTAGCGGGCACCGCCGAGCCGACTTCACCTGCGGGGCGGACGTGTGGCTTCGGAGTGGACGGGGCACACTTCGGGTATCAACTTTTGAGCGCACGCGGGAGGGGCTTGCCCGGTGAGTGGCCGCCTTGGTATCGACGACGTTTCCCCACTGATCAGCTGCGGTCGCTACCCGTCGAAGGCGGTGGTGGGCGAGCACATCCCGGTACGCGCCACCGTGTGGCGCGAGGGTCATGACGCGGTCGCCGCGACGGTCGTGTGGCGTGGGCCGAACGACAAGAGCGAGCGCCTGACCAGAATGGACGTCGACGACGAGTTCGCCGACACCTGGGTCGCGGACATCCACCCGGACGCGACGGGCATGTGGACGTTCCGCATCGACGCCTGGAGCGACCCGTGGTCGACCTGGCGGCACGCGGTCGAGGTCAAGGTCGCCGCCGCGCAGACGGCCGAGGAGCTGGCCAACGACCTCGAGTCCGGCGCGCAGCTGCTGGACCGGGCCGCGCGGCGGTTCCCGCACAACGGCGAGCGCGCGATGCTCGTGTCCGCGGCCGCCGCGCTGCGTGACACGAACCGGCCGCTGCCCGGTCGTATCGCCGAGGCGATGGACAAGCCGATCCAGGACTACATGTGGGCCAACCCGTTGCGTGACCTGGTGACCCGTGGCCGCAAGTACCAGATGTGGGTGGACAGGTCGAAGGCGCTGTACGGGTCCTGGTACGAGCTCTTCCCCCGCTCGACCGGCGGCGTCGACGAGTCGGGCAAGCCGGTACACGGCACGTTCGACAGCGCGGTCAAGGAGCTGGACCGCGTCGCTCGGATGGGCTTCGACGTCGTGTACCTGCCGCCGGTTCACCCGATCGGCCGAGCGAACCGCAAAGGCCCCAACAACAGCGTCATCTCCGTGCCGGAGGACGTCGGCTCGACGTGGGCCATCGGCTCCGCCGAGGGCGGCCACGACGCCATCCACCCGGAGCTCGGCACCTTCGAGGACTTCGACCGGTTCGTCGCGCGGTGTCACGAGCTGGGCATGGAGGTCGCGCTGGACCTGGCGTTGCAGTGCGCGCCGGACCACCCGTGGGTGACCTCGCACCCGGAGTGGTTCACCACCCGGCCGGACGGGACGGTCGCCTACGCGGAGAACCCGCCGAAGAAGTACCAGGACATCTACCCGCTGAACTTCGACAACGACCCCGAGGGCATCTACGCCGAGGTGCTGCGGGTCGTCATGCACTGGGTGAGCCACGGGGTGCGGATCTTCCGCGTGGACAACCCGCACACCAAGCCGCCGAACTTCTGGCACTGGCTGATCCACCAGGTCAAGGCCCTCGAGCCGGACGTGCTGTTCCTGTCCGAGGCGTTCACCCGGCGGGCCCGGCTGTACGGGCTCGCGAAGCTGGGCTTCACCCAGTCCTACACCTACTTCACCTGGCGGACGTTCAAGGACGAGCTGGTCGAGTTCGGCCAGGAGATCGTCGAGCACGCGGACGAGGCGCGGCCGAACCTGTTCGTGAACACCCCGGACATCCTGCACGCGTCGTTACAGGTCGGCGGCCCGGCGATGTTCGCGATCCGGGCCGTGCTGGCGGCCACGTACTCGCCGAGCTGGGGCGTGTACTCGGGCTACGAGCTGTACGAGCACCAGGCCGTGCGCGAGGGGTCCGAGGAGTACCTCGACTCGGAGAAGTACCAGCTGCGACCGCGCGACTTCGAGCGGGCGCTGGCCGAGGGCCGGTCGCTGGAACCGTGGCTGACCAGGCTGAACGCGATCCGCGCCGCCCACCCGGCCCTGCAGCAGCTACGCACCCTGCACTTCCACCACACCGACAACGACGGGCTGCTGGCGTACTCGAAGACCGACCCCGGCACGGGCGAGGTGGTCATCGTGGTGGTCACGCTGGACGCCGACCACCCCCGGGAGGGCATGGTCTGGCTGGACCTGCCGGCCATCGGCCACGACTGGCAGGACCGCCTGGTCGTCCACGACGAGGTCACCGGCGGCACCTGGGAGTGGGGCCAGTCCAACTACGTCCGCCTGGACCCCGTCCAGGCAGTAGCCCACATCCTGACCGTCACCCGCTGAACCCTCGCGAGTCGCGCGTTCAGACATAGCGAGTCGCGCGTCCAGACACAGTGAGTTGCGGTTTCGTGCACAAGGCCCAGGCGAGGATCTGCACGAAACCGCGACTCGGTGTGTGCGAACGCGCGACTCGCGGTGTTTGAACGCGGGACTCGCGGGTTTGCGGGTGTGAACGGTAACTGTCAGGATGGCTGGTTGGGTAACGGGGGGTGTCTCCGTAGCGACTCAGCACGTACGGTCCGATGCATGGTGTGACATGACGTGAGTCACGCCCCCTGCTGAGAGGTACGTGAATGTCTATGCGAAGAAGCGCCGTCGCGGTGGCGGCGTTCGCGTTGTCCGCGTCCGCGTTCGCCGTGTTGCCGGCGGCCTCGGTGGTCGCGGCGCCGACGCACTCGGACGTCTCCGGTGTCCTGTGCGACTCGGACGCGGCCGCGAGGGTCAAGCCGGGCTCGGGGGCGCACGAGCGTAACGAGATGTCCGCCGAACAGGTCGCGGCGGCGGAGAAGGACTTCCAGTCGCGCCTGCAGTCGAAGCGGGCCGCCGGTACCGACCTGGGGATCCAGGCCGTCGTGACGATCCCGGTCGTCTTCCACGTCGTCACCGCCACCAACGGCACCGGCAACGTGACGGACACCCAGATCAACCAGCAGATCGCCGAGATGAACCAGGACTACGCGGGGGGCGAGTCGTCGCAGGCCTCGAACACCGAGTTCCAGTTCACTCTCCAGTCGATCAAGCACTGGTCGAACAACAGCTGGTTCAACGACCCGGACAGCGCCGCGGGCGAGCGGGCGCTCAAGACAGCCACCCGCACCGGTGACAAGCGGACCCTCAACATCTGGTCCACCAACACCGGCTACCTCGGCTACGCGACGTTCCCGGAGTGGTACGCGGGCGACCCGCAGCTCGACGGCATCGTGATCCAGTACGGCTCCCTGCCGGGCGGTCCGATCACGAACTTCAACCTGGGCAAGACCGCGACGCACGAGTCCGGGCACTGGCTCGGCCTGTACCACACCTTCGAGGGTGGCTGCGGCGCCGGCAACGACCAGGTCTCCGACACGCCGGCCGAGCGGACCTCGACCAGCGGCTGCCCGGCCAGCAAGGACACCTGTCCGGCCGCCGGCGTCGACCCGATCCACAACTACATGGACTACAGCTACGACAGCTGCTACAACCAGTTCACCGCGGGCCAGAAGACCCGTATGAAGAACCAGTGGGCCGCATATCGAGCGTGACGGATCGACAACGCGGGCGTCGTCGGGGTTCCGGCGGCGCCCGCGTTGTCGTGCACGAAGCGGAAAGAGCGGTGACCATGGAGTGGGGGCGGTGGTGGACCTGGCACCATGATCACCACTCCCCCGACAAAGGCTGTTGCGGGGAAAGCTGAACAGGTAAGGGTTGCGGGAATGACCGATACGCCGGAAGCAGCACTGGACAGTCGTCCGGATGCCGCACTGGGGCTCGATGGGGTGCCACACACGGGAGAGTCGGTCACGGCCGACGGCCATCTCGTCGAACCGAACGCCGATGACTTCCGGCACGCGAGATCAGCACCGAAACAGCAGGACTGGTTCAAGACGGCCGTCTTCTACGAGGTGCTCGTCCGCGCGTTCAACGACTTCACCAACGACGGCACCGGAGACCTCCGGGGCCTCGCCGACAAGCTCGACTACCTGCAGTGGCTCGGCGTGGACTGCCTGTGGCTGCCGCCGTTCTACGCCTCGCCGTTGCGTGACGGCGGGTACGACATCTCCGACTTCCGCGCGGTGCTGCCGGAGTTCGGCACCGTCGAGGACTTCGTCTACCTGCTCGACCAGGCACACCGGCGCGGGCTGCGGGTGATCACCGACCTGGTGCTCAACCACACGAGCGACGCCCATCCGTGGTTCCAGGAGTCGCGCCAGCACCGCGACGGCCCCTACGGCGACTACTACGTGTGGTCGGACACTGACGAGGCGTACTCGGACGCGCGAATCATCTTCGTGGACACGGAGTCCTCGAACTGGACCTACGACCCGGTGCGCGGTCAGTTCTACTGGCACCGGTTCTTCTCCCACCAGCCCGACCTCAACTACGAGAACCCCGAGGTCCAGGACGCGATGATCGACGTCCTGCGGTTCTGGCTGGACCTGGGCATCGACGGCTTCCGCCTCGACGCGGTCCCCTACCTGTTCGAGCAGGAGGGCACCAACTGCGAGAACCTGCCGCGGACGCACGAGTTCCTCACCAAGTGCCGCAAGGTGGTCGACGACGAGTACCCCGGCCGGATCCTGCTCGCCGAGGCCAACCAGTGGCCCGCGGACGTGGTGCAGTACTTCGGCGACCCGGACTCCGGCGGCGACGAGTGCCACATGGCGTTCCACTTCCCGTTGATGCCGCGCATCTTCATGGCGGTGCGCCGCGAGTCGCGGTTCCCGATCTCGGAGATCCTGGCGCAGACGCCGCCGATCCCGTCCGGCTGCCAGTGGGGCATCTTCCTGCGCAACCACGACGAGCTGACGCTCGAGATGGTGACCGACGAGGAACGCGACTACATGTACGCGGAGTACGCCAAGGACCCGCGCATGAAGGCGAACATCGGCATCCGCCGACGGCTCGCGCCCCTGCTGGACAACGACGACAACCAGATGGAGCTGTTCACGGCACTGCTGCTGTCCCTGCCCGGATCGCCGGTTCTGTACTACGGTGATGAGATCGGCATGGGTGACAACATCTGGCTTGGTGACCGCGACGCGGTGCGTACACCCATGCAGTGGTCACCCGACCGGAACGCCGGCTTCTCCCGCTGCGACCCCGGCCGCCTGTACCTCCCCGTGATCGCCGACCCGGTGTACGGCTACCAGGCGGTGAACGTCGAGGCGCAGCTCAACAACTCATCGTCACTGCTGCACTGGACGCGGCGGATGCTGCAGGTGCGCCGCGAACACCCGGCCTTCGGCCTCGGCGACTTCAACGAGCTCGGCTCGTCGAACCCGAGCGTGCTCGCGTACCTGCGGCTCCTCCCGGAGTCCGACGGGGTGTCCGAGGACCTCGTCATCTGCGTGAACAACCTGTCCCGCTTCCCGCAGCCGGTGGAGCTGAACCTGTCCGAGTTCGCCGGACGCGTCCCGGTGGAGCTGACCGGCGGCGTGCGTTTCCCGGCGATCGGCGAGCTGCCGTACCTGCTCACCCTGCCCGGCCACGGCTTCTACTGGTTCCAGATCACCTCGGACCCCGACGAAGGCGAGACGCATTGACCGTCATCCGACCTGCCGAGCTGGCCGAGGACCTCGGGGACACGCTGCTGCGTTGGATCATCGGCCAGCGCTTCTTCCGCACCAAGGGAAGGGCGCCGGCCACGCTCCGGACGGTACGGTCGTCCGTCCTGGTCGAGGGCGACCCGGCGCTGGTGCACGCGATGGTGTCGTTCGACGGCGGCGACCCGTACCAGCTGCTGTTCGGCGTTCGGGAGGGCGTGCCGGGCCACCTGGCACACGCGGTGATCGGCGAGCGGGACGGGCGCACCGTGTACGACGCGCCCGCCGACCAGGACCTGATGACCACGTTCCTCGACCTGCTGCTGGCTCGCGGGAAGGACCACGGCGACCTCGCCGGCCTGCGGTTCGAGACGGACGAGCCGGTCCGGCCCGGCGTGCGGCCGCGCCTGATGGGAGTCGAGCAGAGCAACACGTCGCTGGTGTACGGGCCCGGCGTGCTGAAGCTGTACCGGCAGCCGGAGCCGGGCCGCAACCGTGACGTCGAGATCCACCGCGCGCTGGCCGGCAACCCGCACATCGCCACGCCCCTCGGGGTGCTGACGGACGAGCGTGGGCCGGCCCCGACCGTGGTCGGCTTCATGCAGCGGTTCCTGCCCGACGCGGTCGAGGGCTGGGCGACGGCCACCGCCAGCGTGCGGGACCTGCTGGCCGAGGGCGACCTGCACGCGGACGAGGTCGGCGGCGACTTCGCCGGCGAGGCGGGCCGCCTCGGCGCGGCCGTCGCGGAGGTCCACACGGCACTGGCGGCGGCGACGGGCACGCGGACGCTCGGGCCCGCGGACCTGGCGGCGGAGGTCGACGCCATGCACGCCCGGCTCGACGTGGTGCTGTCCGAGGTGCCGGCGCTGGTGGCCGAGGAGCCGCTGCTGCGGGCCGCGTTCGAGGGCGTCCGCACCCTGCCCGCGCCGGTCCCGATCCACCAGATCCACGGCGACCTGCACCTCGGCCAGGTGCTACGCACGACGACGGGCTGGGTCCTGATCGACTTCGAGGGCGAGCCGGGCGCGACGCCGGAGCAGCGAGCGATGCCGCGCTCGCCGCTGCGGGACGTGGCCGGCATGCTCCGTTCGTTCGACTACGCGGCGTTCCACCTGCTCCCGGGCAGCGACGACCGCGACGACGACCGCCAGCGCGCGGCCAGGGCGACGGAGTGGTCCGACCGCAACCGGGCCGCGTTCTGCGCGGGATACGCGGAGGTCGGGGTCGACCCGCGAGAGCAGGCGGTGCTGCTGCGTGCCCTGGAACTGGACAAGGCGGTCTACGAGGTCCGCTACGAACACCACAACCGCCCGGACTGGGCCGCGATCCCGCTGGCCGCGATCCGGCGACGCTCCTGAGCCGCCCGCGTGGGCGCCGCTCGTCTAGCGGGTACCCGCGAGTCTGATTAGCCTGGATCGGAGGGCTCTCGAGGCCGAGGGCCGCACGCCGGACGAGACGAACGGGGTGTCACCCAGATGCGGGTCGCGGATGTGTTGCGTACGAAGGGTTCCGAGGTGGCCTCCGTGCCGCCGCAGGTGTCGGTGACCGGGCTGCTCGAAGACCTCGCCCGGTACAACGTCGGCGCGCTGGTCGTCGTCGACGAGAAGGGCACGCTGGTCGGCATCGTGTCCGAGCGGGACGTCGTGCGCCGCCTCGACGAGCGGGGCGCGGAGCTGCTCACCGTCCCGGTGTCGGAGATCATGACCTCACCGGTGGTCACGTGCGAGCCGGGCGACGGCATCGACGGGCTCGCCCAGACCATGACCGAGCGGCGCATGCGGCACATGCCGGTGCTCGAGGACGGCCGGCTCGTCGGGATCGTCAGCATCGGCGACATCGTGAAGAGCCGCATCGAGCAGCTCGAGTCGGACCGCGAGCAGCTGGAGTCCTACATAGCCCAGGGTTCGTAAGCCCGTTGAGCAGGTCCGGGTCCGCACCGGCAGAATGAGCAGCGTGACTCCGGGCCTGCCTTCCGACGATGACCTGCGCCGGTTGCTGGCCGGCGCCCACCACGACCCGCACTCGGTGCTGGGTGTGCATTCCGACCACGCCGGTACGGCGGTCGCACGCGCGTACCGCCCCGGCGCCAAGGCCGTGGCGGTGCTGGCCGGCGAGACGCGCACCGAGCTGGACGAGGTGGCCGACGGCTTCTTCGCCGGCGAGCTGGCGGAGAACCCCGGCGTGTACCGCCTGGAGGTCAGCTACAACGGCGAGCCGCTCGTCGTCGACGACCCCTACCGCTGGCTGCCCACGCTCGGCGAGCTGGACCTGCACCTGTTCGGCGAGGGCCGCCACGAGCGGCTGTGGGACGTGCTGGGCGCGCACGTGCGGTCGTACGAGACCCCGGACGGCGTGATCGAGGGCACGTCGTTCGCCGTGTGGGCGCCGAACGCGCACGGCGTGCGGGTGTGTGGCGACTTCGACGGCTGGGACGGGCGCGCCAACCCGATGCGCTCGCTGGGGTCGTCGGGGGTGTGGGAGCTGTTCGTGCCCAACCTGCCGCCGGGCACGTGCTACAAGTTCCGCATCCTCGGCCCGGACGGCAGCTGGCACGAGAAGGCCGACCCCATGGCCTTCTCGACGGAGGTGCCGCCGGCGACCGCGTCGCGTGTCACGTTGTCGGCCCACGTCTGGTCCGACGAGGACTGGATCGCGCGGCGGGACGCGACGCAGTGGGTGTCCGCGCCGATGAGCGCCTACGAGGTGCACCTGGGCTCGTGGCGACCCGGCCTCGGGTACCGCGAGCTGGCCACCCAGCTGGCCGACTACGTGCAGGACAACGGTTTCACGCACGTGGAGCTGCTGCCGGTGGCCGAGCACCCGTTCGGCGGGTCGTGGGGCTACCAGGTCACGTCGTACTACGCGCCGACCGCACGCTTCGGGAGCCCGGACGACTTCCGCGCGCTCGTGAACGCCCTGCACGAGCGGGGCATCGGCGTGATCATGGACTGGGTGCCTGCGCACTTCCCGCGTGACTCCTGGGCACTGGCCCGGTTCGACGGCACGCCGCTGTACGAGCACGCGGACCCGCGGCGGGGCGAGCAGCCGGACTGGGGCACCTACGTCTTCGACTTCGGCCGCACGGAGGTGCGGAACTTCCTGGTGGCCAACGCCCTGTACTGGCTGGAGGAGTTCCACATCGACGGCCTGCGGGTGGACGCCGTGGCGTCGATGCTGTACCTGGACTACTCGCGCAAGGAAGGCGAGTGGCTGCCGAACATCCACGGCGGCCGGGAGAACCTGGACGCGGTGCGGTTCCTGCAGGAGCTGAACGCGACCGTCTACAAGCACCACCCCGGCGCCGTCATGATCGCCGAGGAGTCCACGGCGTGGCCGGGAGTGACGCGGCCGACCCATCTGGGTGGGCTGGGCTTTGGTTTCAAGTGGAACATGGGGTGGATGCACGACACCCTGAGCTACCTCGGCCACGATCCGGTGCACCGGTCGTACCACCACAACGAGGTGACGTTCTCGCTGATGTACGCGTGGAGCGAGAACTTCGTGCTGCCGCTGTCCCACGACGAGGTGGTCCACGGCAAGGGCTCACTGTGGACCCGCATGCCCGGCGACGACTGGAACAAGGCGGCGGGGCTGCGGGCGCTGCTGGCGTTCATGTGGGCGCATCCCGGCAAGCAGCTGCTGTTCATGGGTGGGGAGTTCGGTCAGCCCGCGGAGTGGTCGGAGAGCCGGTCGCTGGACTGGCACCTGCTCGACGAGCCCCTGCACGACGGCGTCCGGCGGCTGGTGGCGGACCTGAACCGGGTCTATCGCGACCACTCGGCGCTGTTCGCGGCGGACAACCGCCCGGAGGGCTTCCACTGGATCGACGCGAACGACTCGTCGAACAACGTGGCGAGCTTCCTGCGCCTCGACCCGATGGCGCCGGAGGCGGTGGTGGCGTGCGTCGCGAACTTCGCCGGGCATCCGCACCAGGACTACCGCGTGGGGCTGCCGCGCGCCGGGCGTTGGCGCGAGCTGCTGAACACCGACGCCGCGTCCTACGGCGGTTCGGGCTGGGGGAACATGGGCGAGGTGGAGGCGGACGGCCACCCGTGGCACGGCCAGCCGGCGTCGGCACTGCTGCAACTGCCCCCGCAGGGCGTCCTGTGGCTGGTCCCGGAGGCCTGATCACGCTTCGCCACGTCCAGCGTTCAGGCGTCCTACGCATGGTGCGTTCATGGGTTAACCCGGGTCACGGACGGTAGCCGATCACGTAACCTCCGCCGTGTGCGCCGATATCGCGAACTACTGCGTATCCCGGGGGTCGGCAAGCTGACGGCGGCGGTGCTGCTCGGGCGGGTCGCCACGGCGATGCTCAACCTGGCCCTGCTCGTCGCCATCACGCAGCGCCACGGCTATGCCAGCGCCGGCCTGCTCGTCATGATCTTCGCGGTGGTCAACGCCGTCGCCGGCCCGGTCCGGGGCCGGCAGGCCGACCGGCGCGGTCCACGCCGGGTCCTGCTCTGGCTCGTCGCCGCGCACACGGTCGCGTGGGTCGCCCTCGTCACCGCGCTCCTCACCGACGCCCCGGTCGTCGTCCTCTGCCTCACCGCCGCCGGGCTCGGTGCCACCATCCCGCCCGCCGGCCCCGCCGTCCGCGGCCTGTGGCCCAACCTCATCCCCGAAGACCGGCTGACCACCGCCTACGCGTTCGACGCCGCCCTGAACACCACCACCTTCATCGCCGGGCCCATGATCGCCGGCGGGCTTCTCCTCGCCATGCCCGCGCAGACCGTCGTCGCCGGCACCGGCGTGGTCAAGCTCGCCGGCGACCTCCTCGTCGCGCTCTCCCCACCGCTTCGGGCGTTGCGCGGCAAGCCACGGCACGGCGGCTTGCTCGGCCCCCTCGCACACCCCCGCGTCCGGCTCCTTCTCGGCATGATCGCCGTCGACACGTTCGCCTTCGGGTGCCTCGAGGTCGCGGCCGTCGCCACGGCCTCGGGCAGCGGCGCCGCCGGGTTCTTCACCAGCGCGCTGTCCGCCGGCGCGGTGGTCAGCGGCATCGGTTACGGCACCCGCACCTGGCCCGGCAGCCCCCGCGCGCAGCTCGCCACGCTCCACCTCGGCGGCGCCGCCGTGCTGGCCACCGCCGGGCTCACCGGCGCCGCCATCGTGGTCCTCGTCGCCTACGCCGCGTACGGACTGGTCAACGGGCCCGTCGAGACGCTTCAGCAGCTCCTCGTCGGCGACCTCACGCCCGAAGGCCAGCGCATCGAGGCCTTCGCCTGGGTGTTCAGCGTGATGTGGGCGGGCTTCGGCATCGGCACCACGGTCGCCGGCCGGCTCGTCGGCGACGGCCGGGCGGCCGGTGCGCTCCTCGCCGCCACCGCCGCGCAGGCACTGGTGGCGCTCGTCGCGCTGCGCCTGGGCCGCCGAGCGCGGTGAGGCCGTCCACCATGGATTGCGCCGTCCTCACAACACGAACACCCGAAGACCGGCACACTGGACTCGTGCGCACGCGACCCGTCCTCGTCATGCTCGTGCCGCTGCTGCTCGCGCTCGCGGCCTGCACGACCACGATCGCCGGCACGCCGACCAACGGTGACTCCGTGGTGTCGGGCGAACACGGCAACGGCAAGGGTGGCGTCGACCCGTCCTTCGTCCACAACTCCGACGGCGGCGACATCGACCGGCTCGCCGCGACCGTGGTCACCGACGTGCAGCAGTTCTGGACCGAGACGTTCCCGACCGCGTTCGACAAGCAGTGGACCAACCTCGAGGGCGGCTTCTACTCGGTCGACACCTCCAGCGCGACCGCGAAGGCGCCGCCGTGTGCCCGCCGCGCCTCGGACGTCGAGGGCAACGCCTTCTACTGCCCCACCGCGGACATCATCGCCTGGGACCGGGCCGCGCTCCTGCCCGTGCTGAAGGAGAAGTTCGGCGAGGCCGCGGTCATGTTCGTGCTGGCACACGAGATGGGGCACGCGGTGCAGCGCCGCACTGGTCTTACCGTCGCGAAGCAGCAGTCCGACCCGGACGAGTACCCGACGATCCTCATCGAGTCGCAGGCCGACTGCTACGCGGGCTCGTTCGTGCGCTGGGTGTCCGAGGGCAAGGCCGCCCACCTCAAGATCTCCAAGGACCGGCTCGACAACGCCATGGAGGCGCTGGTCATGTTCCGGGACCCGGTCGGCACCGAGCAGTCCGACGACGGCGCCCACGGCGACGCGTTCGACCGCGTGTCCGCCTTCCAGGACGGTTACGACCAGGGCGTCGGCCTGTGCAAGGACATGAGCGTGAAGAACCGCACGTTCACCCAGCGCGGCTTCCTGTCCCAGGACGACGCCGAGCGTGGCGGCAACCTGGACTTCGAGCCGCTGCTGACGACCATCACCGAGGACCTCGGCCCGTCCTACAACACGATCATGACCGGCCTCGGCAAGCCGTGGACCGCGCCGACCGTGCGCACGTCCACCAGGACACCGGACTGCACGAAGGCGGACCAGGGCCCCATCGCGTACTGCGCCGACACCGGCCAGATCGACGTCGCCACCGAGGGCGAGCTGCCGGACATCCACCGCGACATCGGCGACTTCGCGACCGGCACCCTGGTGGCGTCGCGGTACAGCATGGCCGCGCTCAAACAGCTCGGGAAGCAGCTGGAGGGCGAGGACGCCCAGCGCGCGGTGCTGTGCCTGACCGGCGCGTACACGGGCACGCTGCTCACCAGGCGGACGGGCTTCACGCTGTCCCCCGGCGACCTCGACGAGGCGATCCAGGTGCTGCTGCGCTACGACTACGCGGGCCGCGACCTGGCCGGCAAGGCCGTGGCGACGGGCTTCGACCGCGTGTCCCTGTTCCGCCAGGGGACACTGCAGGGCGTCAAGGCGTGTGGCCTGTAAACAGCTCACCGGTTCGGCGTACGTGCACCCGATCGGCCCAGTAGTGTGCCCAACAACCACAACGTTTTTCGAACGGGGAGCAGCTGTGCGTGTGCATTGGGTGCGCGTGGGCCTCACCCTCGCCGCCGTAGCGGTGATGGTGGCGCAGACCGGCGGATGTACTCCGAAGGCGGTCGCCGGCAGTCCCGCCGCCATGAGCAACATCGACACGGGCGACGCCGGCGGTGTCCCGGTCAACAACGGGCCGACCGGCCCGCGCGAGGGCGTGCCGGACGCCGACCTCAGGGTCGAGGGCACGACCGGCAGCGCGGAGGACAGGCTCGCGACCAACGCGGTCGCGGACCTGTACGACTACTGGGACGCACAGCTGCCCGGCCTCTTCGACGAGAAGTTCACGCACATCCAGCGCCTGGTGTCCTACGACTCCAAGGGCGCGGGCGTGTCGATCTGCGGTGAGTCCACGGCCGGTTTCGTCAACGCCTTCTACTGCGGCGGCAACGGCGAGGACGCGATCGCGTGGGACCGCGGCGTGCTGCTGCCCGGTCTGACCAAGCAGTTCGGCCCGATGTCGGTGGTCGGCGTGCTGGCACACGAGATGGGCCACGCGGTGCAGTTCCGGCTCGGGGAGAAGAGCCACATGAGCCAGTCGACGCCGACGATCGTGCGTGAGCAGCAGGCCGACTGCTACATGGGCAACTTCATGCGCTGGGTGGCCAGGGACAAGGCCAAGCACTTCCAGCTCAACACCGGCAAGGGCCTGAACGACATCCTCGCGACGGTGTTCTTCATCCGCGACCCCGCGGGCCTCGACTCGAAGACCCAGGGCGCGCACGGCCTGGCGTTCGACCGCGTGTACGCGTTCCAGGAGGGCTTCCGGTATGACCCGAAGCGCTGCGCCGACATGACCGAGGAAGAGATCGACGGCCGCATCGAGGAGAAGGAGCGGTCCAAGGCCGACGAGAAGGTCGGCGGCCAGGTCGACCCGGGCAACAAGGACATCCTCGGCCTGCTGCAGGAAAGCCTCGACGAGGCGTTCAAGGACAACAACGCCGAGCAGCCGAAGATCACCGAGAACGGCTCGAAGTGCGAGAAGGGCGAGTCCACCTCGCCCGCCACCTACTGCCCGGACGAGAACATCGTGGGCATCGACGTCAAGAAGCTCCAGGCGATCGCCAAGCCGCCGGCCGAGGGCACGGAACCCGGCGCGAAGGGCGCCGGCATCGGCGACTTCGCGGCGTTCGCCGAGATCGCGTCCCGCTACTCGATGGCGATCCAGAAACAGATGGGCGGCAGCCTCGACGACGAGAACGCGGGCCTGCGGACCGCGTGCCTGACGGGCGCCTGGGCCAAGTTCACGGTCGACAAGGACCCCAACACCCAGGACGGCAAGCTCCACCTCGCCGTTGGCGACCTGGACGAGGCGATGGCCGAGCTGCTGCAGGACGACAGCCTCATCGCGGCCGACATCAACGGCAAGCAGGTCGAGTCCGGTTTCGCCCGGGTGGAGGCCTTCCGCCGCGGCTATCAGGACGACTCGTCCGACTGCACGAACGACTTCGCCTGACCGGTACGCCGCTGCCTCCCCTCGACGAGCGAGGGGAGGCAGCGGCGTTTCTCAGTACAGTGCGCTCGCCAGGTCCCGGCGGGCCTTGGCGACCACCGGGTCCTCGGCCGGGAACAGCCCGAACAGCTCGACGAGATGCGTCCGGGCCCGGTCCCTGTCCGGCCCGGCGGTCCGCCGGATCAGGTCCAACAACCGTTTGAAGGCCTGCTCGATGCGCTGGTTGGCGAGCTCGACGTCCGCCGCCTGTAGCTGGGCGTCGACGTCCTCCGGCGACGTGTCCGCGCGGCCGACCACCGACGGGTCGGCGGCCTCCGCCCGCGCCTGGAACCGCACCTGCGCGAGTGCCGCCCTGGCCTCCTCGTTCGCCGGCTCCTCGTCCAGGATCTTCTGGTACGCCGCGATGGCCGCGTCGTAGTCGCCTGCCTCGAACGCGTCCTCCGCGGCCACGAACCGCGGGTCCTCCGGTTCGGGCAGGGGCTCCTCCTCGGCGTCGACGCCCTCCTCGGCCGCGCGGATCCCCGGCAGCCGGTCCCGCAGCGCGTCGAGCAGGGCCGACAGCCACTGCTTGATCTGCGGCTCCGGCTGGGCGCCGGCGAACGCCTCGACCGGCTGCCCGCCGGCGATGGCCACGACCGTCGGGATCGACTGGACCCCGAACAGCTGCGCGATGCGCGGGTTGGCGTCGACGTCCACCTTCGCGAGGATCCACGCGCCGTTGGCGGCCTGGGCGAGGCGTTCCAGCACAGGCGAAAGCTGCTTGCAGGGCCCGCACCATTCGGCCCACAGGTCGACGATCACCGGCACCTGCAGTGACCGCTCGACGACTTCCGCCTGGAAGGTCTCCTCGGTGACTTCGATGATGAACGAGCCGGTCGGCGCCGCGCCGTCACCGGAGGGCGCGGCGGCGGGTGCCGTCGTCGCCTTGGTGGCTGCCTCGGCGCGGGCCTTCAGGCCCGACAGGTCCACCGCCCCGGACAGGGCGGCTGACAGTGCTGCGGTTTGACGTGGGTCTGGCCTTGTCACACATCCATCCTGGCACGCCTCCCCACCGGCGTGTCGGGCTACTCCACATCAACGCCCGCTCCGCCGGTTCCGCCGCGTGTCAATGCCCGCTCCACTCGGCCAGATGCTGCTCGACCCGCTCCACCTTGGCCGTCAGCTGGCCCGTGTGACCGGGCCGGATGTCCGCCTTGAGCACCAGCGACACCCGCGGCGCGGAGGCCGCGACGACGTCGACGGCCTGCTTGACGACGGCCATCACCTCGTCCCACTCGCCCTCGATGTTGGTGAACATCGAGTTCGTCTCACACGGCAACCCACTCTCGCGGACCACTCGCACCGCGGCGGCCACGGCCGCGCTCACACTGTCCGACTCGCCACCCGCCGGGGCCACGCTGAACGCCACTAACACGACGACTCCTCCCGCTCTCGATACTGTGCGAACGGGACCCTGCCGGTACCGGCTGGTAACTTCAAGCTTCATGAGCCACCGCGCCTTGCCGTTCGATCCGATCGCCCGCGCCGCGGAACTCTGGGAGGACCGGGTCGGCCCGTCGACGACGATGGCCGCGGTGACCAGCATCATGCGGGTCCAGCAGGTGCTCCAGTCCGCGGTGGACGCCGCGCTGCGCCCACACGGCCTGACCTTCGCCCGCTACGAGGCACTGGTCCTGCTGACCTTCGCCAAGCGCGGCAGCCTGCCGATGCGGGTGATGGGCGAGCGGCTGCAGCTGCACCCGACGAGCGTCACCAACATCGTCGACCGCCTCGAGGCGGACGGCCTGGTCAAGCGCATCCCCCACCCGACCGACCGGCGCACCACCCTCGCCGAGATCACCGAGGCCGGCCGCGACCGACGCGAGGCCGCGACCGTAGCCGTCACCGAGATCGACTTCGGCCTGCGCGGCCTCACCGAGCGCCAGACCCTTCAGCTCACGGAGTTACTGGCCAAGGTCCGCAAGGCGGTCGGCGACTTCGAGGACTAGGTCGTTCCGAATCCTGGTGCGCGCCCGACCATCCCGGGGAGGGCCGTCATGCGTCCTCCCACTGGAAGACCCTTGCCGCGATCACACCGACCACCAGGATGAACCCGGTCAGCACCAGGCACGGCACCACCAGCGCACCCGCGTCCTTGCCACGCACCAGGAAGTCCATCATCCCGTCGTTCATGTGGCGCAGCGGGAAGATCTCCGAGATCGTCCGCATCCACGGCGGGGCCTGGTCGATCGGGAAGAAGGTCCCCGAGAGGAAGGCCATCGGCAGCACCACGATGTTCGCCGCGCCGGTCGCCGCCTCCTCGGTCTTGCAGAACGCGCCGACGAGCATGCCGATCGCGAAGAACGCCAGGATGCCCAGCAGGAACACCGGAATCGCCAGGTACCACGTCCCGGTCAGCCGCAAGCCGAACACCGGCAGCAGCGCGACCCCGATGAACACCAGTGCCTGCGCGATCGCGATGCCGACCGTCACCACGACCCGCGCGGTCAGCACCGTCGGCACGGCCACCGGCGCCAGCCGGATCCGCCGCAGCACCTGTTTGCGCCGCCAGCTCACCAGCGTCAGCGCCGCCCCGAACACGGCGGACACCGCGACACCCCAGGACATGATGCCGGGGGTGATGTACTGGATCGGCTTGAGCGACGAGTCCTCGACGTTGCGCGCGTCGAGCGTGTACCGCTCCGGCTGTCCCGTGGCCTGCTGGTTCACGTGGCTGATCACGCCCTGCACGATCCCCGAGACCACGCTGGCCTGTGTCTGGTCGCTCTGCGCGAAGCGGTAGGTGATCCGGTCGCCGTCCTCCGCGACCATCGCGGGCAGGTCGCCGTTCCTGACCTGCCGCTCCGCCTCGTCGACGGTGCCGAACCGGGTCAGCTCCAGCGCGCCGGTCTGCCGTAGCCCGGTGATCACCGGGCCGTCGCCGACGACGGCGATCTCGGTCCTGGACGTGCCGGCGTCGCGGAACAGCAACCCGAACACGACCAGGAACATCAGCGGGAAGACGAACGTGAAGAACAGCGTCGCCTTGTCCCGGTAGAAGATCTTCACCATCGCCGTGGCGAGGCTCTTGAACGCGGTCACGACTGGTCCGCCTCTCCGTGGCTCGAGGTACCGGTCGCGCCGGGATCCGAATGGTGCTGTCTGGTCACGTGCTCGTGGCCGGCTCGCGTCACGCCCGGTACTCCCGTCCGGTCAGCTCCAGGAAGACGTCCTCCAGCGTGGCCGTGCGCACCTGTAGACCGGCCAGCGCGCGGCGTTCGGCCAGCGCCGACAGCAGGTCCGCCGGCTCGCGGGTCGCGATGGTCAGCGACACGTCGTCCTCGGCGACCTCGTCGGCACCCGGCAGGGCCTTCGCGTCGGCCTCGGTCAGCGAGCCGCGTTCGAGGATCACGCGGGTGGGCGCGTCGAGGCCGCGGACCAGCGTGGCCGGCGGGTCGAGCGCGAGGATCCGGCCGCGGTCCATGATCGCGACCCGGTCGCAGAGGATCTCGGCCTCGTCCAGGTAGTGCGTGGTGTACAGGATCGTCTTGCCGCGTTCCTGGATGGCGCGCAGGACGTCCCACAGGTTGCGACGGGCCTGCGGGTCGAGCGCGGCGGTCGGCTCGTCCAGGAACACGATGTCCGGGTCGTGGATGAGCGCGCACGCGATCGACAGCCGCTGCCGCTGCCCGCCGGAGAGCCTGTCCTCGCGCGTGCCGGCCTTGTCGGTGAGCCCGACCAGCTCGAGCATCTCGTCGGCGCGGGCGGCGCTCACCCCGTACAGGCTGGCGAACGTCACGAGCTGCTCGCGGGCGGACAACTTGTCGAAGAAGGCGGTCGCCTGCAGCTGCACGCCGATGCGCGGCAGCAGGGCGGTGTTGCGTGGCCACGGCTCCTGACCGAGCAGACGCACGGTGCCGCCGTCCGGTTGGCGCAGGCCCTCGATGATCTCGAGCGTCGTGGTCTTACCTGCCCCGTTCGGTCCGAGGATGCCGAAGAACTCCCCCTCGTCGACCGAGAACGAGACGCCGTCGACGGCCTTGAGGTCGCCATAGGACTTCCGCACGTCGTCGACGGTGATCGCGGTTTGGGTCACGCCGGGGAATCTAGCTGGTCACCGGCATCCGTGAACCGAAATCGAGGTAGATCCGTGTCCATGGCACGGCCGGCGCGACCCGCGCGCCGGCCACTTCGGACAGCACGACGCTCACCGCACAAACCGCGCCAGGAAACGAGGTTCGCTCCGCCGAGAAAGGAAGCCCAGCCGTGCGTAAGCATCTGGTGGTCCCGGTGTTCGCCGCTCTGGCCCTGCTCGCAGGGTGTGGCAACGCCGCGCCGGACGAGCCGTCACTGATCGACCCCGCGGCGGCCGGCGCGCGGCAGTCGCAGGCCCAACCGGTGTCGGTGAACGCGGCCGACGTGGCCGGGATCGGATCGGTGCTCACCGACCAGACCGGCAAGACGCTCTACGTGTACACCCAGGACAGCACGAACCCGCCCACGACGAAGTGCCTGGCACAGTGCGCCGAGTCGTGGCCGCCGCTGCTGGCGACCGACGACCTGCGCGGAAAAGGGGTCGACTCGACGTTGCTGGGCACGATGACCAGGCCGGAGGGCACCAAGCAGGTGACGATCGCGAAGCAGCCGGTCTACACCTACGCGGGGGACACCACGCCCGGCCAGGCCACCGGGCAGGGCATCCAGAACGCGTGGTTCGCCGTGACCCCGCTCGGCACGCGGACCGGCGTCCCGGCGGCGCCCGCCGCGCCGGCGGCCCCGGCCAACCCCGGGAACGCGGTCGCCCCGGCCTCGGTGATCGCGAAGGACATCCCCGGTTTCGGCGCCGCGCTGACGAACCAGGACGGGATGACGCTCTACCTGTTCACGAAGGACAGCAAGAACCCGCCCAGGTCGACGTGCGGCGGTGCCTGCGCCAAGAAGTGGCCGCCGCTGCTGACCGCCGCGGGCAAGGACATCAACGTCAAGGGTGTCGACTGGGACCTGGTCGGCATGGTGCCCCGGGACGACGGGTCGATGCAGGTCACCGTGGGCGGGTGGCCGGTCTACCTGTTCACCGGCGACAGGAAGCCGGGCGAGGTGAACGGACACGGCGTCGACGGCGTGTGGTTCGCCGTCGAGAAGGAGGGTTGCAAGTCCTCCGCACCAGTGCGGAGGAGCTCGTCGTCCGGGGAGGCGGACGGCAACACAGGCTACTGACCCGGGGAAGGGCCCGACCGGACGTTGCCCGATGCTCCCGCCGCCCAGGGTGAGGCAGCGAATCCGGCCGGTGGAGAAAAACCTGGTGCGCGCCGGCTACCCGCGGCGGGCGCGCACCAGGCCACCACGAAGCTTTCCTCTGGCGGGCGGCGGCAGGATCCCCCGGGCCGCCGTCCGCCGAACCACCTGCCCTGGGTGGGCGGGAACGGTCTCCCCGCTCACCCATCACCAGCCGCCGTCCTCGGAACGCGGCGGCTGGTGGGACGGCGGACGCCTCCATCCATCCCCTGGAGGCGTCCGCCGTTCTTGTACCGCCCTGACAACCTTGTCGAGTTGACAGCGACCCGTGACACGGGGTCGAATGTCCAGGCCATGACAACGTTGTCGAACTCCCGCGGCCGGCTACCTCGGCGGGCGACCATGAGCGATGTCGCCCGGCTCGCCGGCGTCAGCATCAAGACCGTCTCCCGGGTCGTCAACGCCGAGCCCGGGGTGCACGCCGAGACCGCCGAGCGCGTCCTGGCCGCCATCGAGCGGCTCGGGTTCCGCCGCAACGTCGGCGCGCTCAACCTCCGTCGCGGCTCCTCGACCGGCACCATCGGCCTCGTCCTCGAAGACGTCGCCAACCCCTTCTACTCCGGGCTCACCCGCGCCGCCGAGGAGGTGGCCCGCCGCTTCGGCCGGCAGGTGCTGACCGGCTCCTCCGACGAGGACGCCGGCCGCGAGCGGGAGCTGGCCCTCGAGTTCTGCGCCCGCCGGGTCGACGGCCTGATCATCATCCCCGCCGGTCGCCAGCACGCCTACCTCCTGCCCGAGATCGCCTCCGGCACGCCGGTCGTGTTCGTCGACCGCCCGGCCGGTGACGTCCACGCCGACACCGTGCTGGTCGACAACGTCGCCGCCGCCGCACAGGCCGTCACGCACCTCGCCACACACGGGCACACCAGGATCGCCTTCCTGGGCCACGGCCCCGGGGTCTTCACCGCCGCGCAGCGGCTCGCCGGCTTCCGCGAGGGCTGCGCGCGGGCCGGCGTCCCGTTCGACGAGGGGCTCGTCGCCATGGGCCCGCACACCACACGGACCATCACGGACACGCTGCGGCACGCCACCGCCGTCGTCACCGGCAACAACCGGATCACCGTGCAGGTCCTGCGCACCTTCGCCGGGACGGGGCACCGTCCCGCGCTCGTCGGCTTCGACGACTTCGAGCTGGCCGACCTGCTCGACCCGCCGGTCACCGTGGTCGCCCTCGACCCCGCCGAGCTGGGCAAGGCGGCGGCCGAGCTGCTGTTCGCCCGCCTGGACGGCGACCGCGAACCACCTCGCCGGATCGTGCTGCCCGCACGCCTCATTCCCCGCGGATCAGGAGAGAGATGAACGACGGCCTGCGACCGGTCCGGCTGCCCGCCAACCAGCCACCCCGCTTCTACCGGGGCGGCGCCGCCATCGCGGCGCTGCGCGGTGACGAGCCGAAGGAGTTCGGGCCCGAGGACTGGGTCGCCTCGTGCACCACGCTGCACGGCGAGCAGTCGGACGGCCTCACCACGCTCCCCGACGGCACCCTGCTGCGCGACGCGGTGACCGCGCACCCGGCGAACTGGCTGGGTGAGGAACATGTGCGGGCGTTCGGCCCGGAACCGGCGCTGCTGGTGAAGCTGCTCGACGCGGGCCAGCGCCTGCCGGTGCACTGTCACCCGTCCAACGAGTTCGCCGCGCGGCACTTCGGTTCCCGCTACGGCAAGACCGAGGCGTGGATCGTGGTCGGCGCGGCGGAGGGCGCGGGTGTCCACATCGGATTCCGCGAGGAGCCGTCGCCGGAGACGGTGGCCGTCTGGGTCGCCCGGCAGGACACCGCGGCCATGCTGGCCGCACTGAACCCCGTCACGGTACGGCCGGGCGATGCGGTGTTCGTGCCGGCCGGGGTGCCGCACGCGATCGACGCGGGGATCTTCATCGTGGAGCTGCAGCAGCCGACGGACCTGTCGGTCACGCTGGAGTGGCAGGGCTTCCTCGACGACGAGGCAGGCGGCCACCTCGGCGTCGGCTTCGAGACGGCGCTCGGCTGCGTGGACCGGCGGAGCTGGGCGGACCGCCTGGACGAGCTGGTTCACCACTCGGCTCAGGGCGAGCTGTTCGGGCGCCCGGAGTTCTTCCGCGCGGAACGACTGACGGCCGGCGCCCGGCTGGACGCGTCGTTCGGCGTGCTGGTGGTGCTGTCCGGCACGGGCACGCTGCGCACCGAGAAGGCAGGCGACGTCGCGCTGACCAAGGGTGCCACGTTCGTCCTGCCGCACGCCGCCGGCGAGTCCACGGTGGACGGTGACGTGGTCGTGATCCGTTGCCTGCCACCGGTCAGCTGAGGCCGTAGAACCCTTCGGTGGCGTTGACCCCGCGGTAGAGGTGCGGGGCGAAGCGGCCCATGGCCTGTGCGATGAGCGGGATGAACTTGACGTTGCTGCCGAGCGGGAGGCGGTAGCCGTGCCGGACGCCCTGGCGCTCCCAGAGGTGCCCGATCTCCGGATGGCGACCGGCGAACGCGGGGTCGACGGGGTGGAAGTCGACGCGGACGTGGGCACGCTCGCCCGCGATCTTGTCCGAGGCGGCGCCGACGATCTTGTCCTGAATGGACTCCGGCCCGACCTGTTTGGGACTGTGCTTGGAGATCGAGACGGCGGCGAGCTCGGTCCACGGGACCATCCAGGGGGCGCCACGCGGGTCGTCCCAACGCAGCCCGACGGCGTCGAAGACGAGGTGCTGGGGGCGGAAGACCTTGTCCCGCCGAACAACCAGCCCGACCGGCAGCACGAGGAACAGCAACCCGATGACCACGCCGATGATGCCGGCGGCGGCGCCACCGTCGACCGCCGCGGTGACTCCGGAGCCGACCACGACCAACCCGATCACGCCTGCCACGCTGGCCCCGATGACCGCCTTGCGCGCGTTGGTCCTCCCGACGTCGATGACGACGGACGGGCCCGCGACACCGGGCGGCCCGAACCCGGGCACCCCCGCGGGCAGGAACGCGGAAGGGACAGCACCGTTGTGGGGACGGCCCGGCGGCGCATAGGCCCCCGAAGGCGACCCCGGCCCGCCATGACCGGCGACTGGTGGATATCCGGTTGAAGGGCCCGAAACCGGCACGGCAAACGCGGCCGGAGCCGCGGGCTGGCCATAGCCGATGGCAGGGGGATATCCGGGCACCGGGCGCGCCGTCGCGGCATGGCCCGCCGAGCCGACCGGCTGGCCGTAGCCAACTGCCGGCGGGCCAGGAGGCACGCCATATCCGGCCGTCCCGGCGTCGATCCAAACAGGCGGCATCCCCGGAGGCCCGCCGAAGCCGGGCGGGGCCGGGTAACCCGCGCCGTGCCCGCCGGGATGACCGGCCGCCGGCCCGGCATAGCCGGCCGCAGGCGCCGGGTCATAGCCACTCGTCCCACCGAACGCCGGCGCGGCACCCGGCTGGCCGTAGCCCCGCGGATAGCCGGGCGGTGGCCCGTACGGCTGGTAGGTCGGTCCCCCTGGCGGCATCGTCACGCGCGGGATGCTAGCCCCGCCGGCCCACAGCGGACCGTGAATCTCCTCAGGTCACGACGATCGGTACGTCATACCCCGCCGGTCAGCTGATCGGCCGCCGTGTACGGGTCCGTCTCCCCCGCCGCCACCCGCTTCGCCAGTCCCGCCAACGCTTCCCCGCCGTTCACCCCACCCAAACGCGCCCGCAGCGACGCCACCGCGATCGCCTCGATCTCGCTCGCCGCCCGCCGGATTCGCCTGGCCTCCAGCTCACCGTGCGTCGCGAGCCACTCGTGGTGTCCATCCAGCGCGGTCAACAGATCGTCCGCGCCCGCACCGGTCGTCGCCACCGTCCGCACGATGGGTGGGCGCCATGACGGACCCGACTCGCGGCGGCCCAGCGAAAGCGCGTGGCGCAGGTCCCGCACGGTCTGGTCGGCGCCGTCCCGGTCGGCCTTGTTCACCACGAACACGTCCGCGACCTCCAGGATCCCGGCCTTCGCCGCCTGGATGCCGTCGCCCATCCCGGGCGCCAGCAGCACGACCGTGGTGTCCGCCAGCGCCACGATGTCCACTTCGGACTGTCCAACCCCGACGGTCTCCACCAGCACCACGTCGAACCCCGCCGCGTCCAGTACCCGCACCGCCTGCGGGGTCGCCGTCGCCAGGCCGCCCAGCGCGCCGCGGGTCGCCATCGAGCGGATGAACACGCCGGCGTCCACGGTGTGGCTGTGCATCCGGATCCGGTCGCCGAGCAGTGCCCCGCCGGAGAACGGCGACGACGGGTCGATCGCCAGTACACCCACCCGCAGGTCCCGTGCCCGGAACGCCGACACCAGCATCGACGTGGACGTCGACTTCCCGACCCCCGGCGGTCCGGTCAGGCCCAGCACCCTGGCCCGGCCGGCCAGCGGCGCCAGCAGGCCCGCCACCGACCGCAGCTCCGGACTGTCGTCCTCGACCAGCGAGATCAGCCGGGCGACGGCCCGCGCCTGTCCGGCACGGGCCTGCTCGACGAGCGTGGAAACGTCGGACACAGCGCGAAACGCTAGACACGCAGCAGAAGCGCGTCGCCCTGGCCGCCGCCGCACAGCGCGGCCGCACCGAGACCGCCACCACGCCGGCGAAGTTCGTAGGCCAGGTGCACGGCCAGCCGCGCCCCGGACGCCCCGATCGGGTGCCCCAGCGCGATCGCACCGCCGTTGACGTTCACGATGTCCTCGCTGATGCCCAACTGCTTCGTGGACACCACACCGACGGCCGCGAACGCCTCGTTGATCTCGACGAGAGACAGGTCGGACGCCGAGAGACCGGCCTTCGCGAGGGCCGCCCTGATCGCGTTCGACGGCTGCTCGTGCAGGCTCGCGTCCGGTCCGGCGACGACGCCGTGCGCGCCGATCTCCGCGAGCCACTCCAGACCCAGTTCCTCGGCCTTGGCCCTGCTCATCACCACGACCGCCGCGGCGCCGTCGGAGATCTGCGACGACGAGCCCGCGGTGATCGTCCCGTCGGTCGCGAACGCCGGGCGCAGCTTGGCCAGTGACTCGGCCGTGGTGTCGGCCCGCACGCCCTCGTCGGTGTCGAAGACGACCGGGTCGCCCTTGCGCTGGGGAATCGTCACCGGCACGATCTCCTCGGCGAACACGCCCTTCTCGATGGCCGCGGCGGCCAACCGGTGCGAGCGGGCGGAGAACGCGTCCTGCTCCTCGCGGGTCACGCCGTAGCGCGCGTTGTGCTTCTCGGTCGACGCACCCATCGCGACCTGGTCGAACGCGCAGAACAGGCCGTCGTAGGCCATGTGGTCGAGCATGGTCACGTCGCCGTACTTGAAGCCGGCACGCGACTTGGGCAGCAGGTGCGGCGCCTGTGTCATCGACTCCTGGCCGCCCGCGACGATGATCTCGAACTCGCCGGCGCGGATGAGCTGGTCGGCCAGCGCGATCGCGTCGAGGCCGGAGAGGCAGACCTTGTTGATGGTCAGCGCGGGCACGTCCATTGGGATGCCCGCCGCGACCGCGGCCTGGCGCGCGGGGATCTGGCCGGCGCCCGCGGTCAGGACCTGACCCATGATCGTGTACTGCACCTGCTCCGGCGCGACCCCGGCCCGTTCCAGCGCGGCCCTGATGGCGACGCCGCCCAGCTGTGCCCCGGAGAAGTCCTTCAGGGCGCCGAGCAACCGGCCGATCGGGGTGCGTGCCCCGGCGACGATGACGGATCCAGACACAGCCTGCCTCCAAAGAACTCCGGCTAGAACCCCTACGTTACCCGTTGGTAGAAACAGGGGTCCCCTAACGTGTGAGCGGTCGCACAACCGCTGGTCGCGGTGTCGATTGAACGCCGTATCGTCAGTGAAATGGACGCACTTAAACCGTTCGTGACCGCCATCGACCATGTGGGTGTCGCCGTGCCGGACCTGGACGCGGCGATCGCGTTCTACCGCGACACTCTCGGTCTCGAGCTGGTTCACGACGAGGTGAACGAGACCCAGGGCACGCACGAGGCGATGATGCGCGCGCCCGGCGACGACGGCACGGGCGCGGCGCTCCAGCTGCTCGCGCCGCTCGGCCCGGACACCACGATCGGCAAGTTCATCGGCCGCAAGGGTCCCGGCCTCCAGCAGCTCGCCTACCGGGTGACCGACATCGAGGCCGCGATGGAGGCGTTGCGGGACAAGGGAGTTCGCGTGCTGTACGAGAAGCCGGCGCAGGGCACGTCCAACAGCAGGGTGAACTTCGTGCACCCGAAGGACGCGGGCGGCGTGCTCATCGAGCTGGTGGAGCCGGCACAGGGGCACTGAGCGGAGCCCGCGGAGCGAACCACGAACACTGAGCGGAGCCCGCGAGACAGGTTCGAGACAGGTCACCGGGCGCAGAGCGCGGCGGCGATGAAGTCGACCTCGCGGTCCATGGTCTCGTCGGTGTCGGCGTAGCGCGCAACCGAGTGGCGGTAGCTGACGGCCAGGGCGAGCAGCTCCGCCGCCGTCTCGACTCTCGTCAGCGGCAGTGCCGCGGTGCTCGCCGCCTGGATGACCGCCCGCACCTGGTCGACGACCGTGACGAAGCGCGACTGCAGTGCCTCCTTGACCGACGGGTGCGTGTCGGCCTCCCGCCAGAGCAGGTGGGACAGCAGCGTCGACGCGCGGTTGCGTGCGTCCAGCTCCGCGACCAGCCGGCGCAGCGACGCGGCCACGTCACCGGGCACGACGACGTGCGCCGGTTCGATGTGCTCGTCGGGCAGCCGCTCGACGAGTGCGGCCAGCAGGTCCTGCTTCTTCTGGAAGTAGTAGTGCACCAGGCCCTTCGGCACCTTCGCGAGCGCCGCGATCCGTGAGGTCGGCGTGGCCTCGAAACCCGACTCGGCGAACAGCTCCTCCGCGGCGACCAGGATGCGCTCCCGCGCGGACGGGTCGTCCTTCTTGCCGGTTCTGCGCATCACGGTCCGACTCCCTTCCGGCGCGAAAGCGCGCGGCCCACGAACGTAACCCGTGGACCGCGCGCCGTGTGGCCGATTCTGTCAGTGCTGGCCGGCGATGCCGGACCGATGTGCCGACTGGGCCGCCGGGAACGCCGCCGCGCCGACGATCGCCGTGAGCGCGCCGATGATCCAGGACGACCAGGAGATGCCGTTGAGCTCGGTGTACCCGATCACCCATGGCGAGATGAACATGAGCACGCCGAGGACCACCTGGATCCCCTCGCCGTAGACCATGCCCGGCGAGGCCAGCGAGGCCAGGCCGTCCAGCGCGACGAGCGCGCCGAGCACGATCATCGTCCACATCGCGGCATCACTCGTATCCGTCCAGAGGAAGGACAGGAGCGCGACGACGCCGAGGACGACCTCGGCCCAGTCGTACGGCCGGGTCCACGGCCGAACCGCTGTTTCTGCCATCGAGACCACCTCTTCGTGTTGGTGAGTGCCTCTTCTCAAATCATGCGCTTGATTGGCCGGCCGGTCAAACTTTCTGTGGTGGTCGCCACCACATCGAGTGACCCGGGTCTCGCCTGGGTTCTTCTGAAACGTTACTGGCCGGTAGCGTTGGCGGGCATGCAGAAGATTCTCGACGCGATCCTCGCAGGTGACCACGCCGAGCTGGGCGCGCTGCCGGTGCCGGAGAGCTACCGCGGCGTGACCGTGCACGCCGACGAGGTCGAGATGTTCGCGGGCCGCGAGCACACCGACAAGGACCCCCGCGAGGCACTGCATGTCGACGAGGTGCCCACGCCGGAGCTCGGTCCCGGCGAGGCGCTCGTCGCCGTGATGGCCAGCGCCATCAACTACAACACCGTCTGGACCTCGATCTTCGAGCCGATGGACACGTTCGGCTTCCTGCGCCGCTACGGGCGGACCTCTCCCCTCGCCAAGCGGCACGACCAGCCCTACCACGTCGTCGGCTCCGACCTCGCCGGCGTCGTCCTGCGCACCGGCCCCGGCGTCAACGCCTGGCAGCCCGGCGACGAGGTCGTCGCGCACTGCCTCAACGTCGAGCTCGAGCACCCGGACGGGCACAACGACACGATGCTCGACCCCGAGCAGCGGATCTGGGGCTTCGAGACGAACTTCGGCGGGCTCGCCGAGCTGGCGCTGGTCAAGTCGAACCAGCTGATGCCCAAGCCGGCGCACCTCAGCTGGGAGGAGGCCGCCTGCCCCGGCCTCGTCAACTCCACCGCCTACCGGCAGCTCGTCTCCCGCAACGGTGCCGGGATGAAACAGGGCGACACGGTGCTCATCTGGGGTGCCTCCGGTGGGCTCGGCTCGTATGCCACGCAGTTCGCCGTCAACGGCGGCGCGACACCCGTCTGTGTCGTCTCCAGCCCGCAGAAAGCCGAGATCTGCCGGAAGATGGGCGCCGAGCTGATCATCGACCGCAGCGCGGAGGGCTACCGGTTCTGGAAGGACGAGCACAACCAGGACCCCAAGGAATGGAAGCGTTTCGGCGCGCGGATTCGTGAGCTCACCGGCGGGGACGACCCCGACATCGTGTTCGAGCACCCCGGCAAGGAGACCTTCGGCGCCAGCGTGTTCGTGGCCAAGCGTGGCGGCACCGTGGTCACGTGCGCGTCGACCAGTGGGTTCCTGCACCAGTACGACAACCGGTACCTCTGGATGAACCTCAAGCGGATCATCGGCTCGCACTTCGCCAACTACCGCGAGGCCTGGGAGGCGAACCGGTTGATCGCCAGGGGAAAGATCCATCCCACACTGTCCGGTGTGTACTCACTGGAGGACACCGGGCAGGCCGCCTACGAGGTCCACAAGAACAAGCACCAGGGCAAGGTCGGCGTGCTGTGCCTCGCCCCGGAAGAGGGTCTCGGCGTGCGGGACAACGAGTTGCGAGCGCAACATCTTTCGGCGATCAACCGGTTTCGCGGGGTCTGAACCAGCACATGACAAGTCCGCGCGGACCGGGCAAGGTAGCGTGGGGCCATGGCGCTGGGCGAAGAACGTGATCTTGTACCGCTGGGAGCCGGCTTCGACATCACCAAACGTGGTTACAGTCGAATGCAGGTCGAGGAGCACCTCGAGCAGCTGGACAGCCAGCTGAAGATCCTCGCCGCCGACCGGAACGCGGCGGCGGCGCAGGCTGCCGAGCTGACCTCACAGCTGGAACTCGCTCGTACCACGATCGACGACCTCAACAAGCAGGTCGAGCGACTCGCACAACCGCCGACGACCCTCGAGGGCCTCTCCGAGCGCCTGCAGCGCATGCTGCGCCTCACGCAGGAGGAGTGCGAGGAGATGCGGGCCAAGGCCACCGCCGAGGCCGACCACACCCGCGCGAAGGCCCAGGCCGAGGCCGACGAGGTCAAGAGCAAGTACGAGGCCAAGATCCGCGAGCTGGACGAGCGCCGCATCGAGATGGAGCAGGAGCACGCCGGCGCGCTGGAGATCGCGCGCCGCGATGCCGAGGAGCTGCTCTCGAAGGCCAAGTCGGAGGCCGAGGCCGCCGAGATCGCCGCCAACGCCCGGCGCCAGCAGGTCGAGGAGGACTTCGACATCGCGATGGCCTCCCGCCGCACGGAGTCCATGCGGGCACTGGCCGAGCAGGAGGCCACGTCCAAGTCCGAGGCCGAGCGCCGCGTCCGCGAGGCGACCGAGGAGGCCAACCGCCGCCGGCACGAGGCGATGACCGAGTCGACCGCGCGCCTGCAGGAGGCGACGACCGAGGCGGAGCGGCGGGTCCGCGATGCCACCGACGAGGCCAACCGCCGGATCAACCACGCCGCCCAGCGCGTCGCGGCCCTGCGCAAGCTGCGTGCCCGGGTCGCCGAGCAGCTGACGTCCGCACGCGAGATGGTCATCGACGCGCACGCCTACCTGGAGAACGCCGTCCCGGCGTTCGAGCCGCTGCCGGAGGAGCTGGCCGACGCCGCGGACGCGGGCGCCAAGCCCACCCCCGCGCCACGCGACCGCAACCCGCTGCCCGGCCCGGCGAAGGAGAAGTGGGAGACCGCGGGCGCCCCGGACGAGGTGCCGATCCCCAAGTCCGTGGCGGACCAGACGACGAAGCGCATCTCCAGGTGAGCGGCGTCCACGGAACGAACCGTGGCCGCCGACCGACCGGGCGACGCGGGGTGAGCCGGTGACCGACCTGCTGGCCGTGGCCGTCGACGAGGCGCGGCTCGGCCTGGCGGAGGGCGGCATCCCGATCGGCGCGGCCCTGTTCACGTCCGGCGGCGAGCTGCTGGGCCGCGGCCACAACCGCCGCGTGCAGGACGGCGACCCGTCCATGCACGCGGAGACCGCGGCGTTCCGCGACGCGGGCCGCAGAAGGCACTACCGCGACACGATCATGGTGACGACCCTGTCGCCGTGCTGGTACTGCAGCGGCCTGGTCCGCCAGTTCGGCATCCCGCGCGTGGTCGTCGGGGAGTCGACGACGTTCACCGGCGGCCACGGGTGGCTGGCCGAGCACGGCGTGCGGATCGAGGTCGTCGAGGACGAGACCTGCATCGGCCTCATGCGGGCGTTCATCGCCGAGCGGCCGGACCTCTGGTTCGAGGACATCGGCGAGTAGCCGCGAGCGGTCTCACCGCCGCGTGACCCGGAACATGTAGCAGCCGTAGCCCAGGTTGTGGCTGTGTGCCTCGACCACCTCCGGATGCGCCAGCACCGACGCGATGGCCGCGTCCGGGTCGGCGCCGTCGTGGACGTGGGTCGACGGGTGGATCCAACCGCGTGCGTCGTAGGCGCGCAGCGCCTGCGGCCGGCCGACCCACTCCCGCGGGTACGCGGTCACCGAGGCCGGGCCGGCGCAGTCCTCGGCATGCGTGAACACCGCCCCCTTCTGCTGGTAGGGCCCGTCGCCCGGTAGTGGCTGCTCGTAGTTGAACAGCGCCATCTCCTCGCCGGCGGTCGCGTAGCGCAGGCAGCACCGCAGCGGCTCGCCGCCGCCCGCGGTGACCGCAACCCCGCCGGTGCCGCGCTCGTTCAGTGGGTGGATCAGGTAGTCGCTCATGACCCAAGCCTCCCGCGCCGGGCACCCGGGAGCTGGCGGAAAAACGACCTGGCGCATCCGTGCGGAGGACACGACACCCACGGTAGGTTTACTCGCGAGTAGTTAACTGGAGGACACATGACGGCTTACCAGACAGTGGTCGTCGGCACGGACGGCTCCGACTCGTCCTACCTCGCGGTCGAGCGCGCCGCGCGGATCGCCGCCGACACCGGCGCGACGCTGGTCATCGCCTGCGCCTACCACCCGGCGCGGCCCGAGGAGGTCAGCAGGGCGACCGACGAGCTGGGCTCGGACGTCGCCTACCAGGTGGTCGGCTCCAGCCCGGCCGAGGACTCCGTCCGCACGGCGTCGGAACGCGCCAGGCGGCAGGGCGCCACCAAGATCGACACCGTGGTCGTGGACGGCGAGCCGGTCCCCACCCTCACCAGGGTGGTGGAGGAACGTGCCGCCGACCTGCTGGTCGTCGGCAACCGGGGCCTCAACACGCTCGCCGGCCGCTTCCTGGGCTCGGTCCCGTCGGAGGCCGCCCGCAAGTCGAAGGTCGACGTGCTCATCGTCCACACGACGTGAGCGGCGCCGGCGAGGAGGCGATCGAGAGCATCCTGCTCGGCGGCGGTAGGCAGTACACGCGTGCCCAGGTCGCCGACCTGTCCGGCGTGTCGGTCGAACGCGCCAGCGCGCTGTGGCGTGCGCTCGGCTTCGCCACCCAGGACGACGACGCGGCCGTGTTCACCGAGGGCGACGTCCAGGCGTTGCGCCGCACCGACCAGCTGATCCAGAACGGCATCCTCGACCCCTCGCTCGCCACCTCGACCGCACGCATGATCGGCCAGCACATGTCCCGCCTGGCCGAGTCACAGGTCCACATGCTGCGTGACATCCTGGCCGCCAACCCGGAGCTGGCCGCGGACGAGCGCCAGCTGGGCCGGCTCGTCGAGCACCTCACGCCCGAGCTGGAGGCGCTGCAGGACTTCGTCTGGCGCCGCCATCTCGCCGCGTTCGCGGGCCGGCTGCTCGCCGCCCCGGACGAGGAGGTCGACGAGCGCCGGCTGGCCGTCGGCTTCGCGGACATGGTCGGGTTCACGTCGCTGACCCGCCGCGCGACCGAGCAGGAGCTGGTCGACGTCGTCGAGCGGTTCGACGCGCTGTCCGGCGACGTCGTGGCCGAGAACCACGGCCGGATCGTCAAGATGCTCGGTGACGAGGTGCTGTTCGTCGCGGACTCCCCCGCCGACGGCGCCGAGATCGCGCTGACGCTGATCGCCCGCGCCGAACAGGAGGACGGTGTGCCGTCACTGCGGGCGGGGCTCGCCTACGGCCGGGTGCTGAACCGCTTCGGCGACGTCTACGGCCCGGTGGTCAACATCGCGAGCCGCCTGACCTCGGTGGCCCGCCCCGGCACGGTCCTGGTGGACCTGGAGCTGACCGAGGCGCTGCGGGACGACCCGGCGTACGCCGTGCACGCACGCCGTCCCGTGTCGGTCCGCGGCTACTCCCGCCTGCGTTCGGCGGTCCTGCGGCGAGCGGGCGAGGAACAGCCGGCCAGCCTCGCCGACTTCACCGCCGAGCTGCTGGGCCTGGCCGCCGCGACCGAGGACGCCCCGCACGTTCCGCTCGAACCCGACGACGAACGCACCACGCCACGACGACGTCGACGACGCTGAGCTGCTTGGATGGGGAGATGCGCTTTCCCGACACACCGCTCGTGCTGCTCCACGCGTTCCCGCTGGACCGCCGGATGTGGGACGGGGTACGCGCCGGCCTCGAAGAGCACGCCGAGCTGATCACCCCGGACCAGCGTGGCTTCGGCGGCGTCCCGCTCGGCGCCGACGAGCCGGACCTGGCCAGGGCCGCCGACGACGTCATCGACCGGCTCGCCGGGCGCCGCGCGCTCGTCGGCGGCTGCTCGATGGGCACCTACGTGGCCATGGCCGTCCTGCGTGCCGCACCCGAGCTGGTCGCGGGACTCGTGCTGATCTCCGGCCGGGCGACCGCGGACACCGAGGCGGCCCGGGCGAACCGGCACGCCATGGCCGCACGCGTCGAGGACGAGGGTCCGGGCTTCGTGGCCGACGCCATGCTGCCGAACCTGGTCGGCGCGGAGACCCACGAGCGCCGCCCGGATGTCGTGGCGACCGTGCGCGCGCTCGTGGCCGAGCAGGACGGCGCCGCCATCGCGTGGGCGCAGCGGGCCATGGGCGCGCGGCCCGACTCGTCGGCGCTGCTGCGGGACACGGAGGTGCCGACGCTGGTCGTGCGGGGCGAGCAGGACACGCTCATCCCGGTCGGGGAGGCGGACGCGCTCGCCGCGCTGATGCCGAAGGCGGAGGTCGTGACGCTGGCCGGCGCCGGGCACCTGCCGCCGCTGGAAGCGCCCGAGGAGCTCACCGGCGCGGTCGCGCGCTGGCTCGAGTGACCGTCGGTGCTCGTGGTTAGCATCGAGAAGTGACACAGGTTTCGGAGGGCGCCAGACCCGAGCGGCTCGCCACCGCACGGCTGGTGCTCAGGAGAGTCGCGCCGGGGGACGTCGACGCGATGATCGCCCTGCACGCGGACCCGGACGCCACCCGGCACCGGCCGGAGGGCGCGAGCCCGCCGGCGGACTCGCGCCGCCTCTTCGCGTCGTGGCTCGACCACTGGACCGAGTTCGGCTACGGCTACTGGGCCATCGAACTGGCCGCCACGGGTGAGCTGGCCGGGTTCGGCGGCCTGCAGCTGGCCTACGGCGACGACGGCCCGTACCTCAACGTGTTCTACCGCCTCTTCCCCGGCTTCTGGGGCCAGGGCTACGCACCTGAGATGGTCACAGCGGCCGTCGAGTGGGGCCGGCACACCCACCCCGGCCTGCCGATCGTCATCATCACGCCCACCAGCAACGACCCGGCCCGCAGGGTGGCGGACAAGCTCGGCTTCGTGAAGGTGCGGGAGGCGCCCTTCCAGGGCGCGCTGTCTTGCTTCTACCACCTCCCGGGATGACATGATGCGAGCATGCCTGTAACGGTCAGAGCCGACCTCGCGTCGCTTCCCGACTACATCGCCGGCCGCAAGGTGCCCGGCGCCGTGATCCTGTCGAGCAACGAGCTGTCCGGCCCCGCGCCGCAGTCCGTGCTCGCGGCCATCGCCGAGGCCGCCGCGGACGTCAACCGGTATCCCGCGATGGGTTGCGACGACCTGCTCGACCGCACGGCGGAGCACTTCGGCGTCGACCGGCCGCGGCTCGCGGTGGGTTGCGGGTCGGTGAGCCTGTGCCAGCAGATCGTGCAGGCGCTGTGCGGTGAGGGCGACGAGGTCGTGTTCGCCTGGCGGTCGTTCGAGGCGTACCCGATCGTCACGCAGATCGCGATGGCTCGCGGGGTCAAGGTGCCGCTGGTCGACCACGCGCTCGACCTGGAGGGCATCCTCGCGGCCATCACCGACCGGACCAGGGTGCTGTTCGTGGCGAACCCGAACAACCCGACCGGGACCGCGCTGCGGACCGCGGAGCTGACGTCGTTCCTGGACCGGGTGCCCCCGGACGTGCTGGTGGTGCTGGACGAGGCGTACCGGGAGTTCGTGACCGACCCGGACGTGCCGGACGGCTTCTCGTTCCTGGACCGGCAGAACGTGGCCGTGCTGCGGACGTTCTCGAAGGCGTACGCGCTGGCCGGGATCCGGCTCGGGTACCTGGTCGCGGACGCCGACATCGCGGCCGGGGTGCGCAAGGTCGGCATCCCGTTCTCGGTGAACCGGATCGCGCAGGCGGCGGGCATCGCGGCCATGTCGGCGCAGCCCGAGCTGATGGCCCGGTGCCGCGAGGTGATCGAGGAGCGGCCGAGGGTCCGGGACGCGTTGCTGGAGATGGGCTACGACGTCCCAGAGACACAGGCGAACTTCGTGTGGCTGCCGCTGGGCGACCGCACGGCGGCGTTCAACGAGCACTGCATGGACCAGAAGGTCATCATCCGCGCGTTCGCGGGCGAAGGCGCGCGCGCGACGATCGGCCTACCGGCCGAGAACGACGCGTTCCTGGCGGCGGCCCGTACGTTCGCGGGCTGACCATGCCCGGAAGGGTTACCTCGGGACGATCAATGTCCTGAGGAGGTCCTTCGAGGCACCGGGCCTGGCGGTGGCCGGGGCAACTCAGGCCGCCACCGGCTCGCTCCGCAGTTGGTCGACGAATCGTTGGCGGGCGGTGGCGACCTTGCGCCAGTGCGCGACGCGGTCCAGCTCCCTGGACGCACGGGCCAGCACCTCGGCGGCGTGCGCGGCGGACTCGACCTCGGCCGCGGCGGCGTCGAGCTCACCGGCGTCGATCAGGGCGTAGGCACGACGCATCTCGGACTGGGCGGTGGCGTAGATGGCGTAGGCGGTCATGTTGTCCGCGAGGGCGCCGAGTGGGTGCGACATCACTGTCTCCTAGCTGGTCTGTCCGGTTGCTTTTCACAGACACGTCGTAGGAGTAAGCGTCGGTTCGACACCTTTCAGGAAGTTTTCGTAGCGTTATTTCGCGCTTATCGCCTGCGGGTGGGCCGCCGATGCCCGCGGGCCTGCCAGCAGCCGAGATGCCAGTGCCGGCGGTCCGCGACCGTGCCCAGCTCGTCGGCCGGCCACACCACGACGTGCGCGGTGCCGGGGCGGATCTCGTGGTCGCAGCCGGGGCAGCGGTAGGTCTTGGTCGTGGCCGTGGCGCTGACGTTGCGGACGAGCCACTCGCCGTCGGTCGCGGACTCGGTCCGCTGCCAGCCCGCGCTGCTCAGCTCGCGGGCCGGCTCGCGGCGGTCACGGTTACGACGGGGCACACCGAACCACGGTAGCGGCAGGGCACAATTGACGTGTGCCGACGTACGAGTACCGCTGCAAGGAGTGCGCGACCACCTTCGAGGTGCGCCGCGCGATGAGTGAGTCATCGGCCCCCGCGGCCTGCCCCGACGGGCACGAGGACACGGTCAAGCTGCTGTCGATGGTGGCCCTGAGCCGTGGCGGCGACGGTGCCGCGGCGCCGGCCGGAGGCGGCGGGTGCTGTGGCGGCGCCTGCGGCTGCGGCTAGTAGTCCCGGAAGCCCTTGCCGGTCTTGCGCCCCAGCCGACCGGCCGTGACCAGGTGCTCCAGTAGCGGGGCCGGGGCGAACCCGGCGTCGCGGAACTCGTAGTACAGCGACCGCTCGATCGCGAGCGAGACGTCGAGCCCGACGACGTCCAGCAGCTCGAACGGGCCCATCGGCAGGCCGCAGCCGACCTTCATGGCGGTGTCGATGGCGTCCGCGTCGGCGTAGTGGGCCTCGAGCATCTTGACCGCGTCGTTCAGGTACGGGAACAGCAGCGCGTTGACGATGAACCCGGCCCGGTCCGTGCAGTGGACGGGGTGCTTGCCGACCGCCCGGCACAGCGCGTCGGCCGTGGCGACCACGTCCTCGGCGGTGGCGATCGTGCGCACGACCTCGACGAGTTTCATCACCGGCGCCGGGTTGAAGAAGTGCAGGCCGACGACGTCCCCCGGCCGTGACGTGGCCGCCGCGCACTCGATCACCGGCAACGACGACGTGGTCGTGGCGAGGATCGCGCCGGGTTTGAGCACCTTGTCCAGCGCGGCGAACACCTCGCGCTTGATCGTGAGCTCCTCGGCGACGGCCTCGATGACGAGGTCGCAGTCGGCGAGCTCGTCGAGCTCGATGACGCCCTGCACGCGCCCCACGATGGCGTCGCGTTGCTCCTCGGCGAGCCGCCCCCTGGTCACCTGGCGGTCGAGGGACCCGCGGAGTTTCGCCAGCGCGCGATCGGCCCGGTCCCTGCCGCGTGCGCGGAGCACTACGTCGAACCCCTTCCTGGCGAGGACCTCCGCGATGCCGGTGGCCATGGTCCCGGTCCCGACGACCCCGATCCGGCCGATGTCGCGCGTGGGCCCGGAAATCACCGCCGGAGTGTCCACATCGGACACGACGGTCGGCGAGTCGACGCCGTCGTAGGTGTAGAAGCCGCGCCCGGACTTCCGCCCGAGCAGGCCCGCGGTGATCATCTGCTTGAGCAGCGGCGCCGGCGCGTGCAGGCGGTCGCGCGACTGGCGGTACATCGTCTCGAGAATCTCGTAGGCGGTGTCGAGCCCGATGAGGTCGAGCAGTGCCAAGGGCCCCATGGGATATCCGCAGCCGTGCCGCATGGCGGCGTCGAGGTCCTCACGGCTGGCGTACCGCGACTCGTACATCGAGACGGCGTGGTTGAGATAGCCGAACAGCAACGCGTTGGCGATGAACCCGGCCCGGTCCCCGATGACGACGGGCTCCTTGCCGAGCGACCGGGCGAACGCCTCGACGTCGGCGACGACCTCGGGTTCCGTGACCACCGTCCGCACGATCTCGACGAGCTTGAGCACCGGCGCCGGGTTGAAGAAGTGCAGCCCGACGACCTTGCCGGGCCGCCCGGTGTGCACCCCGATCTCCGTGACGGAGAGCGAGGACGTGTTGGAGGCGAGAATGACGTCGGGCCGGCAGACCTGCTCCAGCTCGGTGAAGACACCGGCCTTGAGCTCCAGGCTTTCCGGAATGGCCTCGACGACGAGATCGACGCCGGCCAGGTCATGGAGATCGGTGGTGAAACTGATCCTGCTCAGCAGCGCGTCCCGCTCCCCGGCGTCCAGCTTCCCGCCGGCGACCGCCCGCTCGGTGGAGTGCTCGAGGTGCTCCCGAGCCCGCGCGACGCAGAGATCGTCGACCTCGACCCCGACCACGGTCCGCCCGGTCCTGGCCACGACCTCGGCGATCCCGGCCCCCATGGTGCCGAGGCCGACGACCCCGACGCTGTGGATCTCACGTGCCACCGTGTACCTCCGCAGTCCCGTCCAGAAGGCTGACCTCGGACGGTACCCGCCAGTAACTTAGGTGGCAGCCCAGCCGTGGCCCACCTCACGGGCCTGCGCCGACTGGATCGACCAAGTGCGCCGGGAACGGCCTGCCGAGCCGGTCGGCACGTACGGTCAGGGCTTCGGCAGCGCCGGGACTAGCAGCTTCGCCACCTCGGTCGCCGTGGGACAGCCGTTGTCGCCCGCCGGCGGCGACGAGTTGTCGACGTCGACCTCGATGATCTCGTCGGCGCCGTCCTGGCCCGTGGAGCGGTGCCGCCACTCAAGCCGGCACGAGGCGGCGCCGGACTGCGCGCTCTGGTACACGGTGACCCCGTTGCCCAGGTCGACCGGCGTGCCCTTGTCGACGGAACTGTCCTTCGGGTCGTATCCCGTCCGGAACCAGACGCCGACGGAGATGGCGTCGCCGACCCAGTTGCACCAGTGCAGCGTGTACGGCGACGGGGTGGTCTCGACCCCGCCCACGGCGGTCTTCAACGCCGCGGGGTCGAGCAGCGTGCACGGGTCGGAGTTGGCGATCGACCCGGTCCTGTCGTCGCGCTTCGGGGGGTCGTTGCGGATCAGGTCGACGACGCTGGCGAGCACGGTCCGCCCGGTCGCGCACAGGTCCTTGCCGTCCCCGCCGATCTGCACCCGGACGCCGAAGTTCGGGTTGGTCGAGGTGACGACGCTGACGAAGCACGCGCTGCTGTCGTCGAGCTTGCTGGTCAGCGCGGGCAGCCCGCCGATGTTCTCCTCGGCGTCCTCGGCCCCGTTGATCGTCTCGCCCACGTACAGCGTGATGCTGAGGTCCTTGCCGTCCTTGTCCTTCATGTAGTTCGAGCACTCGCTGAAGTCCTCGGCGCTGTTGTCGGCCGGTACGCCGACCGCCGACAGGATGTCCTTGCTGAGCAGGCCGCAGGCGTCGAGCGCGCGCAGTCTCTCGTTCGTGAACGCGGGGTCGTTCGACTTGGGCTTGCCGGTGCCGCCGGTCTCCGTGCCGGCCTTGTTGGCGGGCACGGTGCTGCGCGTGAACGTCACCTTCGCCGTGTCGACGGTGTCGCCGCACCCGGCGAGCACGACGGCGGCCACCACGGACAGTGTCAGTAGGACGAAGGAGCGCCTCACACGTGCACCGTAACGAGTGCTCGTCACACCCGTGCACCGAACCGTCGAAAACAATGCTCGCTCCGCAAGCTCCGCTCAGAACAGGCGGAACTCGTCCGACTCGATGCCGCGCAGGGCGTTGTAGTCGAGGGTCACACACCGGATGCCGCGGTCCTCCGCGAGCGTGCGGGCCTGGGGTTTGATCAGCTGGGCGGCGAACACGCCGTGCACCGGCGCCAGCAGCGGGTCGCGGTTCAGCAGCTCCAGGTACCTGGTCAGCTGCTCGACCCCGTCGATCTCACCCCGGCGCTTGATCTCGACCGCCACCGTCGCGCCGGCGGCGTTGCGGCACAGGATGTCGACCGGCCCGATCGCGGTCATGTACTCGCGCCGGATGAGTGAGTAGCCGTCACCGAGGGTGGTGATGTGCTCGGCGAGCAGCTCCTGCAGGTGGGCCTCCACACCGTCCTTGACCAGCCCCGGCTCGGCGCCCAGCTCGTGCGCGGAGTCGTGCATGACCTCCTCGAGCGTGATGACCAGCTTCTCCCCCGCCTTGTTCGCCACGGTCCACGTGCCGGGCTCCTCGGTCAGCCAGCACGGCGGGCTCATCCAGTTCAGCGGCTTGTACGCGCGGTCGTCCGAGTGGACGGACAGCGAGCCGTCCGCCTTGACCAGCAGCAACCGGGTGGCCATGGGCAGGTGGGCGGTGAGCCGGCCTGCGTAGTCGACCTGGCAGCGCGCGATCACGAGACGCACGCCGCCCCCTCCCCCGCGCCGTGGCGCCGGCCTGAGTGCTGATGGTTCGCTCCGCCTGCTCCGCTCACGCGAAGCAGGCTAGCCGACCAGCCCGGCGTCCTTCGCGAGCACCGCCGCCTGCACGCGGGACCGCAGGTCGAGCTTGGTGAGCACCCGCGACACGTGGGTCTTCACCGTCGCCTCGCCGACGCCGAGCCTGCGCGCGATCTGCTGGTTCGACAGCCCCTCCCCCATGCACACCAGCACGTCGCGCTCCCGCTGTGTCAACGCGGACAGCTCCGGCGGGGCGACCGGCGCCGGCGCGGAGGCGAACGCCGACATGAGCCTTCTGGTGACGCTGGGCTCGATCACGCCGTCGCCGGCAGCGACCAGACGGATCGACTCGACCAGGCGTGCCGCGTCCACGGACTTCAGCAGGAAACCGGCGGCGCCCGCGCGCATGGCCCCGTACACGTACTCGTCCATGTCGAACGTCGTCAGCACGATCACCTGCGCGCTGCCCGCCTCGATCACCTGCCGGGTCGCCGCCAGCCCGTCCGTGCCGGGCATCCGGACGTCCATGAGCACCACGTCCGGCCGCAGCGCCGCCGCCTTCCGCACGGCCGCGGCGCCGTCCGAGGCCTCCGCGACCACCTCGACGTCCGGCGCGCCGTCGAGGATCATGGTCAGTCCGGCCCGGATCGCCGCGTGGTCGTCCGCGACCAGCACGCGGATTCGCCGACCGTTCGCGCTGCTCACGAGCGCTCCCCGTCCGCGGGCAGCTCGGCCCGCACCCGCCACTCACGTGCACACGGGCCGGCCACCAGCACCCCGTCGACGGCCTGCGCACGCTCCCGCATGTTCAGCAGACCCCGGCCCGACACCTGTGCCACGGTGGACCGCGTGCGTTCGTTGCGCACCTCGACGACGAGCGTCGAGTCCTCCCGCCCCACCAGCACGGACGCCCGCGCGCCCGGCGCGTGCTTCACCACGTTGGTCAGGGCCTCCTGCACGATCCGGTACGCCGACAGGTCCACCGCCGCCGGCAGCTCCCCGCCGACGTCCGTGCGCGCGTCGACGTCCAGTCCGGCGGCCCGCGCGGACTCCAGCAGCTGCGCGATGTCCCGCAGCCGCGCCGGCGCCGTGTGCTCCACAGTGGACCCTTCGGAGTGCAACAGGTGGATCATCGCCCGCATCTCGGTCAGCGACTGGACACTGTTCTCCCGCACGGACCTCAGCACCCGCCGCACGGCCGCCGGGTCACCGTCCACCATGGACAGCACGGCCGCGGACTGGATAGCGATCGCGGACAGGTGCCCGGCGATGACGTCGTGCAGGTCGCGAGCCATCCGGGACCGCTCGGCCTGCACCGCCGCGTTCCGGTCCAGCTCGGCGATCCTGGCGAGCTGGTCGGCCCGCGCCCGCTCGGCCGCGGCCGTCTCGCGGTGGTGGCGCACGTTCATCCCCCACCACACGGGAATCAGCGGCAGGCTGCACAGCTGCAGCAGCATGACCACGACGTCCCGCAGCCCGTGCGCCGACATGACCGACACGACCACCAGCCCGAGCACCACCGCGCCGGACGCCCGCACCACGACCTGGTTGGTGCGCCGCGAGCCGAAGACCGTGGCCGAGAACAACAGGTCGGTGAGCACGATGACGGTGGCGAGAGACACGCCGTAGGACAGCTCGGCACCGGCGATCACGAGCGCGACGGTCAGCGCCACGCCAGGCGCACGCTGACGCAACAGCTCCGCGGCACACAGGACCGCGAGGGCGACGAGCCGGACAAGGTGGGTCGTCGGCAGCACGTCGCCGCGCAGCGACGCGAGCACCGGCAGCCCCGACGCGAGGACGACGTTGCCGAGGGCGAACAGCACGACGGCCTGCAACACCGGCACGCGCGGCCCCGCCCACCCGCGCACCCGCTCGATCACCCCGTTCACGGTCCCCATCCCAGCACATCGGTGGCCGGGCCCGGATCAGTCGAAGTGATGACCCGGCGTGGTCCGGCCTGCCGAAGACGGCGGGCCGTCCCACCCGCCACCGTGAGTGCCGAGGAAAGGGGATTCCCTTGAGGTGGGTCATCGAGTCGATCGGGATCATCCTGTGTGTCCAGGGGGTCGGCGGCGCGTTGAGCGCTCTCCGGGACAGCGGACGTGGCTGGTTCCTGGTGCGGTACGTGCTGCCGGAGGGCGCACAGGTGCCGGTCGCGGTCGTCATCGCACTGGCCGGCGCCGTGATATTGCTTGCGAACTCACGTGGGAGGCGGGACGCGTAAGTACCGTGCTGGGTGTGGACAAACGTTTGCGGCGTGCCAGGGCGGGCACCTTCGCCTTCTTCGCCCTCAACGGGTTCGTCGTGGGCATGTGGCTGGTCCACATCCCGGCGGCCGAGCACCGGACGGGCGTCAGCCACGCGACGCTGGGGCTGCTCCTGCTGCTGCTCGGCGGCGGCGCGTTCGTCGGCATGCAGGTCGCCGGGCCGCTGGCCGACCGGTTCGGCCCGCACCGGGTGGTGCCGGTCTCCGCCGTGCTGTGCTCGCTGGCGCTGATCCTGCCGGGCATCGCGACCAGCGCGCCGGCGCTCGGCGCGGCGCTGGTGACGCTCGGTATCGGCAACGGGACGCTCGACGTGAGCATGAACGCGCATGCCGTCGAGGTGGAGCACCGGTACGGCCGGCCGATCATGTCCGCGTTCCACGCCATCTGGTCGGTCGGCGGCTTCGTCGCCGCGCTGGTCGGCGCCCGCACGCTGAGCTGGGGCTGGTCCCCGGCGACGACACTGACGATCGCGACCGTCATCGCGCTGTCGATCGGGGCGGCGGCCACCCCGCTGTTGCTGCGCCGGCAGCCGGTCGAGCACGGGGCCGTGCCGCGCGCACGCAAGAAGCGGTCGCCGGCCCGCATCTGGGTGATGGCCGGGATCGCGGCACTGCTGATGCTGTCCGAGGGCGTCGCGAACGACTGGAGCGTGCTGCACCTGCAGACGATTCTCGACGCGCCACCCGGTGTGGCCGCGTTCGCGTTCGGCTCGTTCGCCGCGGCGATGACTATCGGCCGGCTGCTGACCGACCCCGTGGTGGCCCGGGTGGGCCCGGTCGCGGTGGTCCGCTGGGGCTCGGCGATCGCGGCGGTCGGTGTGCTCACCGCCGCGCTGGCCCCGGTGGCGCCGGTGGCGATCGCGGGCTGGACGCTGTTCGGCATCGGCCTGTCCGGCACGGTGCCGCAGCTGTTCAGCGCGGCCGGTCACATGGACCGCGACAACGCGGGCGCCAACGTGTCACGCGTGGCCGGTCTCGGCTACCTGGGCATCCTCGCCGGCCCGGCGATCATCGGCCCGCTGACCCGCCTCATGCCGCTGAACCTCACGTTCCTCCTGGTGGTGGTGTTCTGCGGGGTCGCGGTGGCCAGCGCGGGCATGCTCAGTCCGGCCACACCGGAGGACGCTTCTCCAGGAACGCCGCCATCCCCTCCCGGGCACCGGGAAGCTGTGACGCCGAAGCCATGACCTCCAGCGCGACCGTGTAGGCATCCACCTCCGGCCGGTCGAGCTGCGCGTAGATCGTCTGCTTGCCGAGCGCCTTGCTCGCCCGGCTACCCCGCGTGGCCCGCATGAGCAGGTGGTCGACGGCCTGGTCCAGCTGGTCGTCCGGCACGACCTTGTTCACCAGGCCCCACTCCAGCGCGGTCTCGGCGTCGACCACATCGCCGGTCAGCGCCATCTCCATCAGCCGCTTGCGCCCGATCGACCTGGCCACCGGCACCGCGGGCGTGTGGCAGAACCAGCCGCCCTTGCCGCCGGGCAGGGCGAACCCGGCCGAGGAGGCCGCCACCGCCAGGTCACACGACGCGACCAGCTGGCACCCGGCGGCGGTCGCGAGCCCGTGCACCCGCGCGATGACCACCTGCGGCACCGACTGGATCACGTTCATCAGCGCGGTGCACAGTCTCAGCAGCTCCCGGACGCCGCTGAGGTCCCGCGCCGCCACGTCACCGAAGTCGTGGCCGGCGGAGAACACCGGCCCCTCCCCCGCCAGCACGATGCCCGTCGCCGCGGACTCGCCGGCCTCCTCGAACGCGGCCAGCAGTTCGGCCAGGTGCTCGTGGGACAGCGAGTTCCGCCTGGCAGGCCGGTTCATCGTGATCCGGACCGTGTCACCGTCTTCCTTGACGAAGATGTGTGCCATGACTCCCGAACATACGCTCAGGGCTCGCCGCTGATCGAGCACGAGAACACTTTCGTGCGATCCACGCCGGCGCCGCGAGCCCACGCGGTCACACCGGGGTGTGGATCCCGTTCGCCTCCCGGACCACGTCGACGATCTCGTTCATGATCTCGTTGAGCTCGTAGTCCTTGGGCGTGAACACCCTGGCGACCCCGCGGCGCAGCAGGATCTGCGCGTCGGCAGGCGGGACGATGCCACCCACGACGACCGGGATGTCCTCGGCGCCCGCTTCCCTCAGCCCCTCGACCACGTCCGGGACGACCTCCAGGTGCGACCCGGACAGGATGGACAGCCCGACCACGTGCACGCCTTCCTGCACGGCGGCGGCCACGATCTCCGCCGGGGTGAGGCGAATCCCTTGGTACACAACCTCGAACCCGACATCCCTGGCCCGCACGGCAATCTGCTCGGCACCGTTGGAATGCCCGTCGAGCCCGGGTTTCCCGACCAGCATGCGCAGCCGCCCACCGAGCTCGGCGCCGGTTTCGCGGACCCGCTCACGCACGACGGAGAGCTCGGCCTTGGGCTCACCGGCGGCGGACGCACCGGAGACACCGGTGGGCGCGCGGTACTCGCCGAAGACCTCCCTGAGCGCCCCGGCCCACTCACCGGTGGTCACGCCGGCACGGGCACATTCCAGCGTGGCCTCCATGAGGTTCGCGTCGGTGCGCGCGGCGGAGGTGAGGGCCTCCAGCACCTTGTCCACTTCGGACTGGTCGCGCTGCCCACGCCACCACCTGACCGCCTCGACGGCCTCCTGCTCGACCTCAGGCTTGATCGTCTCGATCACGCCCTCACCCTCGAGCGGGCTGGACTCGGTGGTGTCGAACCGGTTCACGCCGACGACGATCTCCTCGCCGGCCTCGATGCGCCGGCGGCGCTCGGCGAGTGAGCCGACGAGCCGGGTCTTCATGTAGCCACTCTCGACGGCCGCGACCGCACCGCCCATGTCCTGAACGCGCGCGATCTCCTCCTTGGCGCCACTGACGATCTCGTCCACCTTGGACTGGATGACGGGCGACCCGGCGAAGATGTCCTCGTACTCGAGGAGATCCGTCTCGTAGGCGAGGACCTGCTGCATCCTCAACGCCCACTGCTGGTCCCAGGGTCGGGGCAAGCCGAGTGCCTCGTTCCACGCGGGCAGCTGGATGGCCCGCGCCCGAGCGTCCCGCGAAAGGGTGACAGCCAGCATCTCGAGCACGATGCGTTGCACGTTGTTCTCGGGCTGTGCCTCGGTGAGCCCGAGCGAGTTGACCTGCACGCCGTACCGGAACCGCCGGTGCTTGGGGTTCTCGACGCCGTACCGGTCGCGCGTGACCTCGTCCCAGAGCTGGGCGAAGGCCCGCATCTTGCACATCTCCTCGACGAACCGCACCCCGGCGTTGACGAAGAAGGAGATGCGCGCGACGACGTCCCCCATCTTGTCCCGCGGCACCTGCCCCGAGTCCCGCACGGCGTCGAGGACGGCGATGGCCGTGCACATGGCGTAGGCGACCTCCTGGACCGGGGTCGCGCCCGCCTCCTGCAGGTGATAGCTGCAGATGTTGGTGGGGTTCCACTTCGGGACGTTGGCGACGGTCCAGGCGACCATGTCCGTGATGAGGCGCAGGCTGGGGCCGGGCGGAAAGACGTACGTGCCGCGGGAGAGGTACTCCTTGATGATGTCGTTCTGGGTGGTCCCGGCGAGCTTCCCGACGACCTCGTGCCAGTCGCTGCCGTCGCGCTCGGCCTGCTCCTTGGCAAGCTCGACGTAGAGGGCGAACAACCACATGGCGGTGGCGTTGATGGTCATCGAGGTGTTGGCTCCCGCGAGCGGGATGCCGTCGAAGAGCTGGCGCATGTCCCCGATGTGACTGACGGGCACGCCAACCTTGCCCACCTCACCCCGGGCAAGCTCGTGATCGGGGTCGTACCCGGTCTGGGTGGGCAGGTCGAAGGCGACGGAGAGCCCGGTCTGCCCCTTCTCCAGGTTGCGGCGGTAGAGCCGGTTGGAGGCGGCGGCGGAGGAGTGCCCGGCGTAGGTACGCATGACCCAGGGCCGATCCCGCTCGGCGTCGGTTGGGTACGCCATCGAAACCACCTCCGTAGCCGGGGATCATCTGAGCGTACTGGCCAGTAACCTCCCCGGCAGCTCGTGTGTGGTGAATGTCGCCATCACACCTGGCCTTCCCCGGACCGCGGCGCGAGAATGAAGGAGTGTCGGTGCTCCTGGTCCCGCTGATCGGCCTCAGCGTCATGGCACTGCTCGCCGTTGTGCTGAGGTGGGCGTCGAACCTGGACACGGACAAGGCCCACCGCAAGGACTACGGCCTGCTGAAAGAGGTGGCCAGGGTTCCCTCGTCGACAGCGGCGAGGATGGTCGAGGAGCGGCTCCAGGACGTCGGCGTCCGCGCCACGACGGTCCCCGACCCGGAGGGCAACGGCCTACGCATCCTGGTCTTTCCCGCCGACCAGGCGACAGCCATCCGCACCCTCCTGGCGGACTGAGCACGTCAGGTCCGACTGGCGGACTGAGCACGTCAGGTCCCACCAAGGCGCGGAACCCGCCACCCTGCCCCGCCGGCTCGGGCCACCAACACCCGAACCGGCCCGTTGCACCCAGCCCGAGGACCGAGCGCCCGACCTCAGCCCGGACGACCTCAGCCCGGACGAACCACGGCAGCGGCACTCCCACCCCGCCGCACCGGCTCACCAGCCGCGAGCACCTTCCCGTGCGCACCGAACTCGAGCCCGGAAGCCACCCCGATGTCCGGGCTGATCTTGATCGACGGATCGAGCCCACTGGTGTCCCGGATCACGAACTGGTGGTGCAGCGCCAGCAACCCGGACGCCACGGGCGACTGCAGGAACGCCGGCTCCACCTGGGTCTGCGCGGAGTTGCGCTGCGAGGCCCGAGGCGCCGCGATGGCGTCCGGCAACGACATCCCCAGATCGATCCGGTTCACGAGGATCTGCAGCACCGTCGTGATGATCGTGGCACCGCCCGGCGAACCCACCGCGATGAACGGCTTGCCGTGCTTGAGCACGATCGTCGGCGACATGCTCGACCGCGGCCGCTTGCCCGGCGCCGGGAGGTTCGGGTCGGGCGCGGACCCCTGCGTCGGCGTGAAGTTGAAGTCGGTCAGCTCGTTGTTCAGTAGGAAGCCACGACCCGGCACCACGATCCCGCTGCCGCCGAGCTGTTCGATCGTGTTCGTGTACGACACGACGTTGCCCCACCGGTCGCTCACCACGAAGTGGTTCGTGTGGTCGCCGTCGTTGCCGCCCGGCGCGGCCCGGCCGGCCGGCGTGCATTCGCCGGACCCGTTGAGGTCCCCGGGCGCGACCGCGCCCGGCGCGGCGGTCGTCGGGTCGATCTCGCAGGCCCGCTGCCTGGCGAACCGGTCGGACAGGAGCGTCCGCTGCGGCACGTCCACGTAGTCCGAGTCGCCGATGTAGCGCCCACGGTCCGCGAACGCGAGGCGGCTGGCCTCCAGGTAGTGGTGCAACGCCTGCACCTCGTCCATTCCGGACAGCCGGTACTGCTCCAGGATGTTCAGCGACTCCCCGACCGTGATGCCGCCGCTCGACGACGGCGCCATGCCGTACACGTCGTACCCGCGGTAGCCGACGTGCGTCGGCCGGCGGTCGACGGCGCGGTAGCCCTTGAGGTCGCCGATGGTCATCAGCCCACGCGGCGGGTCGATCGTCGCACCGGGTGCGACCGGCGGGTGCTGGACGGTCGCGACGATGTCCCGGCCGACCGGGCCGCCGTACAGCGAGCGGATGCCCTCCCGGGAGATCTGCCGGTAGGTGGCGGCCAGATCCGGGTTCCGCAGGGTCGAGCCGACCACCGGCAGCTGGCCGCCGGGCAGGTACAGCTCGGCCGTGGACCCGAACTGCGCGAAGCGGGACTGGTTCTGGCGCGTCTGCTCGCGGAACGTCGCGTCGACGGTGAACCCCCGCTCGGCGACGGCGATCGCCGGCCTCAGGTTGTCGCGCAGCGAGAAGCGGCCCCACCGGTCGAGCGCCCGCTGCCACGTGGCGAGCATGCCCGGCACGCCGACGCTCAACCCGCTGGTCACGGCCTTCGGGAAGGCATAGGCCTGCCCGGTCGCCGGGTCGATGAACATCGTCTCGGTGCCCGCTCGCGGCGTGGTCTCGCGACCGTCGATGGTCGAGACCTGGCCGGTGCGAGCGTCGTAGTGGACGAGGTACCCACCACCACCGAGCCCCGCGACGTACGGGTCGGTGACCCCGAGGGTCGCCGCGACCGCGACCGCGGCGTCGGCCGCGGTGCCACCTCGCTTCAGGACGTCGATCCCGGCCCGCGTCGACTCGATGGTGTCCGAGACGACCGCGCCACCGTATCCGCTGGCCACGGGTACTTTCCCGGGATCAGCCCCGGCCACCGGCGCGGCCGTGAGGCCGACGGTGAGCAGGAGTGCGAGTGGGAGACCGAGACGGCGAGGACGCATGCCAGCTCCTTTCGAAGGGCCGTGATGTTTCATACCCGTAGCCACCGACAAACACAACGTCATGAGTTGAGGTATCGGAGTATCGCCAGCACTCGACGGTTGTAGGCCGTGTCGTCGACGATGCCGAGCTTGTCGAAGATCGAGTTCCCGTTCTTCTCGACCGCTGAGACCGAGATGTGGAGCCGCTTGGCGATGCTGGGGTTGGTGTGGCCCTCGGCCATCTTGTCCAGGACCTCCCGTTCCCGGTGGGTGAGCGTGGTCAGCGGGTCAGCACGCGAGGTGCGCTGGACCAGCTGCCGAACGACCTCCGGGTCGAACGCGACGCCACCATCACCAACCCGGGCAAGAGCATCGAGAAACTCACCGACCTGGGCAACCCGGTCCTTGAGGAGATACCCGACCCGCTCCCCCTCGCCTTCGACAAGCTGAGCCGCATAACGCTTCTCGACATACTGCGACAGCACCAACACCCCGATCGACGGCCACTGTCGCCGTATCTCCAGCGCGGCAAGCATGCCCTCATCGGTATTGGTAGGCGGCATCCGCACATCGGTGACGACCACATCGGGCAGCTCCCGCCGAGTGTAGGCAAGAAGCGCCGCGGCATCCCCCACGGCGGCAACGACTTCGTGCCCCTCCTCAGCCAACAACCGCACCAACCCTTCCCGCAGCAGAGTCGAATCCTCAGCAAGGATCACCCGCACTCAACTCACCTCCCAGAGACACCGACTCGGCGGCACCATCCACCCCCTCAGCATGCGCGGCTCACTCGGCCCACTCCACCCGCTCCGCCCGGCCTGCCCGGTCGGCCCCTCTGCCCGCTCCGCCCGCTCCGCCCGGTCGGCCCGCTCCGCCCGGTCGGCACGGTCGGCCCCTCTGCCCGCTCGGCCGCGTATGCCGACCTGGGTCAACCCGTCTCACCTGCCCATCCCTCCCCCGCCCGGTACCCGCCCGAGGCCATCTCAGACGCGAACCAGCGACTCCGAAAACACCGGTAACCAAGCCATGACCACCGTCGGCCCACCAACCGGACTGGACACCCGGAAGCGACCATCGGCCGCCGCCACCCGACTGGCCAACCCAGACAGCCCGGACCCGTTCACATCGGCCCCACCACGCCCGTCATCACGAACCGTCACCAGCACGCCGTCCCCCTCCCGGGTCACGACGATCGCGATAACGCTCGCCCCACCATGCTTCAGCGCATTGGTAACCGCCTCCGATGCCACGAAGTACGCCACGGTCTCGGTCGCCAGATCCGGCCGTTCGAGCAGCTCGTAACGCAACTCCACCGGAACACTCGCCCTGTCCGCCACGCCCTCCAACGCCGCATGCAGCCCGTACTTGTCGAGCGCGGTCGGGTACACCCGCCAGGTCACCTCACGGAGGTCGTTCAGTGCCTGCTGGGACTCCCCGTGCGCCTGCTCCAGCAGCGTCGTCGCGCGCTCCGGCTCGTTCGTCCGCAACGCGCGGCCGAGTAACATGCCCAGCGCCACGAGCCGTTGTTGCACCCCGTCGTGCAGGTCACGCTCGATCCTGCGGCGCTCGTCGTTGACCGCCTCCACCATGGCCGCGCGCGTGTCCGCCAGCTCCGTCACGCGACGCAGCAGCAGCTCCGCCTCGGACGGCACGAGAAACCGGTCGGCATAGAAGCGTTCGAGCACCGCGACGCCGATGAGCCCCCACACCGCCACGAACAGCAGGATGGCGCCGAGGCCGACGGCGACCAGAACCTCGTACCAGGGATTGCCGGTGGGGGACACGTCCCCTGCCGACCCGCCCAGCGGCTCGCCGCGCACCACCTGCCACGCCATGATCCCGGCAGAGGTGGCTCCCAGGGCGATGATCGTGAGAATCAGCAGGCCGAGGACGCCCACCAGGGCGCGGTAGAGCACGTACATCCGCATGCGTCGCCAGCCGGGAACCGCATACAGGTGGTCGTCGTAGCTCAGGAACCTGACCAGCCGCCACCGGTGGAACGCGACGATGTGCCTGCCGAGCGCCTCGATGCCGGGCCGGGCCGCAGGAATGACGTGCGCGGGCGTGCAGACCCAGGCGAAGACGAAGTCCACGACAGCGGCCAGGCAGCCCAGCACAAGGCTCACCATGCCGAGCACGGCGCGGCGGGTGAGGTTCGTGTTCGTGGACATATGGCCAGGTTAGCGAGGGTTCGGGACAGGCGGACTGCGGTGTACCGCAGTTTCGTACTGCGGTACACCGCAGTCTTTTTGTGCGGTTTACCGCATACCCGCCCCTCCGCCGCCTCCCTAGCGTGGTTGACATCCACCTCGTAACCGAAGGAGCAGTAGATGATCGTGACGGCCGCTGAAACGCCAGAGGGTCTCGCCGGCCTGGCGGTGGACCTCATGGAGAACCTGGGCGGGCCCGGCGCGGCACTACTGGTCGGCCTCGACAACATCTTCCCGCCCATCCCGAGCGAGTTGGTGCTGCCACTGGCCGGGTTCGCCGCGAGCCAGGGCACGATGAGCCTGTTCATGGCACTTTTCTGGACCACGTTCGGTTCGGTGGCAGGCGCCCTGCTCACGTACTGGTTAGGGGCGTGGCTCGGCCGCGACCGGGTCCGTGCGCTGATCATCCGTGTGCCCCTGATGAAGGCGTCGGACTTCGACCGCACGGAGCGCTGGTTCCTGAGGCATGGCACGAAGGCCGTGTTGTTCGGCCGGATGGTGCCCCTGTTCCGCAGCCTGATCTCGTTACCCGCTGGCGTCGAGCGGATGCCGATCTGGCGGTTCCTGGCCCTGACCACGCTCGGCAGCCTCGTCTGGAACAGCGGCTTCGTCGTCGCGGGCTACCTGCTGGGTGCCAACTGGCAGGTCGTCGATGACTACGCCGGCATCCTCCAGAACGTCGTCATCGGGATCGTGGCCACCGCGATCGTGGTGTTCGTGATCGTGCGCCTGCGAGAACGACGGAAGGACAGGAGTGAGAGCGATGCGCGGTAGCTCAGTTCCGTTCCGGCTCGCCGGCCACACGCCGGACGTCCGCGCCCAGCTTGACCAGGTTCTCCACCAGGCCCGGGTAGCCGCGGTCGATGTGGAAGACGTCCCAGACCTCGGTCACGCCCTCGGAGCACAGACCGGCGAGAACCAGGCCGACGCCGGCACGGATGTCGGACGCCCACACCGGGGCGCTCGACAGTCGTTCGACGCCGCGGACCACGGCGTGGTGGCCGTCGGTGCGGGCGTCCGCGCCGAGCCGGACCATCTCCTCGATGAAGCGGAACCTGGCCTCGAACAGGTTCTCGGTGATCATCGAGGTGCCGTCGGCGATCGAGGTCAGCGCGATGGCGAACGGTTGCAGGTCGGTGGCGAAGCCCGGGTACGGCAGCGTCACGAAGTCGACCGCCGTCGGCCGGTCGTGCTGCACGACGCGGAAGGACTGGCCATCGATGATCGTCACCTCGGCGCCGGCCGTGCGCAGCTTCTCGAGCACCAGGTCGAGGTGGTGGGGGTCGACGCCACGCACGGTGACGTCACCCCGGGTCATCGCCGCGGCGAAGGCCCAGGTGGCGCCGACGATGCGGTCACCGATCACGCGGTGCTCGGTCGGCTGGAGGGCGTCCACGCCGTGCACGGTCAGGGTCGAGGTGCCCGCGCCCTCGATCTTGCCGCCCATCTGCTGGAGCATGGTGCAGAGGTCGATGATCTCGGGCTCCCGCGCGGCGTTGTCGATCACCGTGGTGCCGTTCGCGAGCACGGCCGCCATGAGGATGTTCTCGGTGGCGCCGACGCTCGGGAAGTCCAGCCAGATCTGCGCGCCGTGCAGGCCCTCGGCCTCGGCGACGACGCAGCCGTGCTCGATCTCGCTGTGGGCGCCCAGCTGACGCAGGCCGTTCTGGTGCATGTCGAGCGGCCGCGAGCCGATCGCGTCGCCACCTGGCAGCGCGACGACGGCCCGCTTGCACCGGCCGACCAGCGGGCCGAGCACGCAGACCGAGGCACGGAGCTTGCCCATCGCGGGCGAGTCGGCCCGGTGGTTGAGGTCCGCGGGAGTGGTGATCGTGACCGTGTCGGCCTCGATGTCCACCGTGCAGCCGAGGCTGCGCAGGACCTCGGCCATCAGCGGCACGTCCAGGATCTGCGGGCAGTTCGTGAGCGTCGTCGTGCCCTCGGCCAGGAGCGCGGCCGCCATCAGCTTCAACACGCTGTTCTTGGCGCCGACCACGTCGACCTCACCGGCCAGCCGCGCGCCGCCGTGTACCTGGAAATGCTCCGTCACGAGCGCCCATCATGCCCGAGAGGCGGCGACCCACGTGCGCCACCCGGCTGTCACGGTCGGCTACCCTGCCGCCACCCGGTTGTCTAGCAAGGGGTCGCCCCGTTGAAGGTCCTGTCCCGCGTCGCGAGCCCGGCCGGGTTCGTGCTGGTGCTGCTGCTGTTCTTCCTGTTCCCGTTCGTCTCGGTGTCGTGTGACGTACCGGGCTACGGCGACGCCGGTGTCAGCTACACGGGCAGTCACCTAGTGAGCGGCGCCAGCCCGGCGGTGCCGGCCGAGCTACGGGAGCTCGCCCGCGACCCGGAGACACCCGTAGAACTGGTGGAGCCACCGGAGCCGGGCGTGCAGGTGCTCGCCATCGTGCTGGCGGTGCTCGCGGCGGCCGGCGTGCTGACGCTCCTGGTTCCGCAGCTCAAGGCACGACTCCTCGGTAGGGCGGTGGCGGCTGCCGGCACGCTGGTCGTGACCGTGGTCACCATGGCGGTCGCCCAGTCGAACATCGAGTCCGCGATGCTCGACGCGGTGACCCACTCCGGCGTGGCCAAGGACGACGACATGCAGCGATTCACGGACGCCGCAGACAAGCTGACGCACACAGAGGTCGGGTTCTGGTTAATGGTCGTACTGCTCGCGCTGATCACAGTCACGAGCGGAACCCTCGGCCTGTTCGGCGACCGACTGCGCGCAGCCAGATCCCAGGAGGCGGGCGACGAGGGCGGCCTCGACGCTCTGACCTTCGAGGTGAGTGACGCCACCGGACGGGCACAACCACCGCCGAACGCGTGACCCTGACCCTCGACAGTGGTCGAGACCTGCCATCCCCGATCCCCTCGTGGCGCTACCGAGCGTGGAGCTTTCAGGATCGGTGTCCCAGCGCAGGTCATGGCGTCGAGCGAAGCTCATGAGCGCCCGCAGCTCTCTCGGAACGTGTTTGAGACCTTCATGCCGTGGTGAATTGGAGTGGTCCGGGTCGGTTTGCTGGCTTTCTGCGTGCGATGCGGCCGGTCATAGTGGTGATGGCTGCCCAGCGGATGATGGCTTCTGAGGTGATGGGGCGTTCATAGTCGCGGGCCAGTCGTCGGTAGCTGGCCAGCCACGCCAACGTTCGCTCGACCGCCCACCGTCTAGGGATCACCGCGAGCCCTTCTGGTTTGCTGGTTTGCGCACGATCTCGATCGTGGTCTTGAGCAGCGCGTGGGCCCAGTCGACGAGCTGCCGGCGAACCCCGCTGCACACGACTCATCCACCACACCTTGACCCAACCATCCAGCAAGATCGGCCAGACACCCCGACCAAGATCTCAAACACGCTCTCAGCTTGACTCTGTCGGTGATCTTGGTTCCACGGCGTGGCGCCTGATCAGTAGCATGATCAATCTTGTTCAAGGTCGATGCTGCTGCCGAGGTGCCTGTTGTCCGTCCATCCCCGTTCCGCCGAGCAAGTCCCGTCCCTGACCGCGCGGGTCGCGCGGGCGAGCAATCCGGGCGGCACGACTGCGATGTGGGTCAAGGACCGGCTCAACGGGCTATGGAGCGACGAGGACTTCCTCGGTTGGTATCCGCGTGATGGGCGTCCTGGTCTTTCGCCCGCCCTGCTGGCCACTGTCTGCGTGTTGCAGTTTCTGCTCGACCTGTCCGACCGGCAGGCCGCCGAGACGGTGCGCTGCCGCATCGATTTCAAGTACGCCCTGGCGATGGACCTGGACGATCCAGGGCTTCCATCACAGTGTCCTGACTGACTTCCGTGACCGTCTCGTCCAGGGGGATCGCGCTGACCGCCTACTTGACCTCGCACTGGTCCGCCTCAAAGAGGCAGGGCTGGTGCGCGAACGCGGCACCCAGCGCACCGAGTCCACCCATGTGCTGGCCGCGGTGCGCGATCTGACCCGGCTGGAACTGATCACCGAAGCGATGCGCGCTGCGTTGGAAGAGATCGCAACCGCCGCCCCGCATCTGCTGGCCGGTCTGGTGGCTGAACAGTGGGGACGCCGCTACGGCCGGCCGGTCCGGCTGGGCCGCAACCCCACCAAGCCCAAGACCAGGATCAACACTGCCGGCGAGGACGCCTTCCGGCTACTGGAACATCTCCACACACACGGAACGGGCCACGCGTTCGGGCCTCGTGTCCAGACGCTGCGGCAGATAGTCGTGCAGAACTACTACCGCGACGCGGCGGGCCGCCTGCGCTGGCGCACCGACGACGAGGGCGGACTACCGCCCTCATCCCGCGCGATCGTCTCTCCCTACGACCCCACCGCCCGCTACGCACGCCGGGGACAGACCACCCGCCAGCACCGCCGCAACGAAGGCTTCGACCGAGACGACTTCCACATCGACTTCCACATCGACTTCGACCGCCAGCAAGTCACCTGCCCCCAAGGACAAGTCAGCAAGGGCTGGCACGGCCCCTACCCAACCTCCTCACCCACCGCCGCCCCGCTGATCGTCGCGCGATTCACCAAAAGCCAGTGCCAGCCCTGTCCGGCCCGCAGCCAGTGCACCACTTCTCGTGACGGCGCCCGGAACGTGGGCTCCCCCCGCGAGAACTCCGCGACCTGCAACTCCGCGTCCGCGCCGAGCAACAGACCCCCGACTGGCAGCCCGGTATGCGGTCCGTTCCAGAGTGGAGGGCACCGTGAACGAGTTCGCCCACGGACACGGCATGCGTCGATGCCGCTACCGGGGACAACCCAAGGCTCATCTGCAACATGTCTTCACCGCGATCGCCGTGAACATCGAACGCCTCAGCGGCCTACCACCATCCGGCGAGACCATCCCGGCCCAACCACCAACCGCCTTCCAGGATTTCCTGGACCAACACGAGATTCCTCGACTGAAGTCCTGGCGCGCCGTCAGCAGCTGATTTCGACGCGAGCAAGATCACCGACAGAGTCAAGCTCAGGCCCTCGCGATTCTCTGGAACCCCGCCGAGTTGTTTCGCTTTCCTGACCACGTTACGCACAATTTGTGCACCAGCGACGCAACCTAAAGCGAGTCGCGACGGGAATCACCCGATTGTGCATTGCCGCCGAAGAAGGGACATGTCAATGTGCTCGACATACAGCAGGGGCAGCAATCGCAAAGCCCATACACGCAAACGTGAAAGACATGAAATATGAGTGCACAATTCACGAGCCAATGGCCGCGTATTCGGCGGTTCCTGCACATAGACAACCCGACCGGTACGGTTGACGGCGACTATCTGACTTTCTTGCGCACCGAGGACCGCCTCGACCCGGCCGAACGCGCAGCGGCATACGAGGAGTGGGCCGACTTCTACGAGTGGCGGCTCGCACGACGGGCCGGCGAACTGGCCACCGACCGCGTCAAACGGTACCTCGCGGCCGAATGGACCGAGAGCATGGCCTACTCGTGCCGGCGGAGCGCGGCCTTCGCGCGAGGCGAGGACCCCGGCCCGTGCGTTCCGCTGTCGGCGCGACGGCCCGACCTGGCCGAGGAACGCCTGGCGATCACGGCCGAAACCGTCGCGAACCTGGAGCCACGCACACAACTGGCCAAGGCGGGGTAACCGGTGCTCCCCTACCTGCGCCGGTGGGCCGTACAGGGCACCAAACCCAACGGCGACAGGGCGACCACCATCTTCGACCTGCAGCACGACTACCGGTACGTCATCGCCTATCCGGCCACAGTGGACATCTACGCGGTCACCGTCGCGGCCTCCGGCATACGCATGCTCGCCGACACCGCGAACTCCCGCACCGCCTGCGCGGTCCCGGTCGAGCACGCCACCTACGGCCGGCGACTATTCGGTCTGCACCCGTACCAGGCAAGCACCGACCCGTCGCCACCCATGGAGCTGTACCTAATCCTGCCCGGCGACGAAATCTTCATCATCTACCGCGACGACCAACTGCGCCGGCTCACCAGTGCCCTCACCGAGATCGTCGCCAGCTTCGAGTAGAAAATCCTTGTCTCGCAATAGTCTCACCGCACCGATTGCCGCCCCGTCCGCCCTGGCGGGCGGCATGGCGCCGCCAGTCATCCCGCCGCCCGCACAAAGTTGGGCACCGTCGACCCGGACTACCCGATGGGCGCCGACCTGGCCCCCGGCATCAAGGTGATCGTGGCGATTCCGGTCACCGAACTGTCCGCCGCCGAACCGTTCCCCCTCACCGGCACGGACGCGTGCACCAACGTGCCGGCTGACTTGGTCGCTCCGGCCGGCGCCGTGGCGCCTGTGTCGAGTGACGAGTGCGTCTGACGGGGGCTCGACCTCGGTCTGGACTCGGCGCACTGCCCGAGTCGATGGCCAAGGAGATCGAGTCACACCTCGCCATGGCGTACGGCGGATCCGATCCCCTCGCCCACCTCGCGTGACTCCGTGTCGACGGCACTACGTGATCAAACGCATCCTCGAGTTCGACCCGGGCAAGGGCTGCTGGCTGACACTCTACGAGTCCTCCCCGCCACCGTGTCCGTGACGGTGTACCGGATCGATCCCCGCGATCGGTGAGTCGACCGAGTCCGACCTCGGTTCGTCACTGCGTAAGGTCTGCCCGATCGCCCGGCAGATCGCCAAGAACCTGTTTGACCACCTCGACGACCAGCAACCGAACTGGCGGGAGACCGTCATTCATCCAACCGAGTGATGTAACCGGTTCAACACCCTCTGTCGCCGCCGGCCGATATGCTGCGTGGTGGGTGAGCGCGCCGTTTGGGGGGCGCCGAGAGGAGGAGCCGCGATGCCATTCTGGAAGGACGGAACGGACACCGGCTCGAGCACAAGCACCCTGCGGGTCGACCCCGCCCGGGTACTCCAGCTCAAAGCTGAACTCCAACCCGTTCACGACGAGGTCGAACAATTTCTGTTAGCAAATGAACTCGCATGGGGGGTGCGCCCGCTCGGCGCCGATCCTGTGAGTCGCGAGACCGCCACCGCATTCAACGAGAACGCTTCGACGGCGTTCGATGCCGCATATGGTTATCTGGACGAACTCAAGGCCGTGCTAGCTGCACTCGACCAAGCAGCCAAGACATACAACCTCGTCGAGGACAGCAACACGCAGACCTTTCGACAGGGCGTCCAGTGACCCCGATCCGTTGGTTGCGTCTCGCCGCCGCCCTGTCAGCGATGCTGACACTGCCTGGCTGCACGCATACATCCCCCGGCACACCCATGCCCAACGACGCCGTGACCACCGGCGGCGAACCAGACAACACCAAGACAACAAGCACTGAATCGTCCAGTGACAGACCTCGGGAGATCACTCTGGACGACAAGGATCCGTGCGGACTGATTCCGGAGGCCGACTGGCCGAAGCTTGATATCAAAGGACGCGGTGAACAATCCGAGGAACCCACCTTGAAGTCACCTCAGTGCTACTACTCCGACGTAGGGAATGTCACGCTTGTCATGACTGAGGGCATTGAGGCATGGACCGAAGGAAATCGGAACCTCAAGGTCGAGGACACCAAACCCATCGAGGGATTCCCCACGATAACCATGACAAACGAGGCTGGAGGGCGGGCCTGTTTCACGGCAGTGGACGTGGCAGACGGCCAATATCTTCTGACCACAGCGACACCAAATCCTAACGACCCGAGCAAGCCAGAGAAATGCGATCTCGCATACCAGCTGGCGGAGTCGGCGATGAAGACGTTGGTGGCATCATGACCATCGTGAGGCACAGGAGAGGGCGATGAACTCTCGCCACAACTGGGACGGCTACTCCCACCAGGAGTTGTACGATCGAATTCACGGGAAGGGTGGATTGTTCCTTCCGGATGGCGCAGGAGCCTCCGGAGCGACCAATGGGCAGGTGGGATGGGGCAGGCTGGCATCGCTGATGGCGAGCGCCCGTGAACGGACCGAGACAGCGCTTGCCAGGGCGGGCGCGGTGTGGGAGGGCGACGCCGCCAACGCGATGCGATCCGGCATTACGCCGCTCGCTCAGTGGGCCGACGACGCACACACTGCCAGTACTGCGAGCCAGGGCAGCGTGGATGCCCACGTCAACTCCTACTCTGCGGCGAAGAACAAGATGCCCGAGCCGGTACCAGTCACCTCGACCGCCAACAGCGACTTGGGTGGCATTCCCGCGGGGTTCACGCATCTGTTCGGTGGGCAGACCGACCAGGACAAGCAGGAGGCCACGGAGCAGGAGGCCAAATCCGAGGCGGTCCGGATCATGTCCGGCTACGAGAGCGAGTCCAACGCCGCGCAGGCCAATGTCGGGCAGTTCGTGCCGCCGCCGTCCGTCACCGTGGATGTGGCGCCGACCCAGCCGCGAGGTGGGGATGTCATTCTGGTCGGGGCCAGTGAGCCACGGCACGGCCAGACGATCGACGATGGCACCCGGTCGCCCGGCGACACCCGTGGTCCGGGCTCGACCCCACCTCCCGGGGGTTGGTCTGCTCCGCCCGGGAGCGCACCTTCCGGCGCCACCACCCCGAGTTTCGGCACTACGGATCCCTCGTCGTCGGTGTCGTCTCCTGGTAACCCGGTCACCACGGGCCTCGGCTCTGACTCGATCCGGGCCGGTTCGCCGGCGGTTCCGTTCGCGGGCTTCGGCCCGAGCGGTGGGCCTGGCGGGGGAAGCACGGAACGTGGACCCTTCGGTGGGCGCGGTCTTGCCGGTGGTGGGGGCGTCACCGAGCGGGGGCCTGGTGGTCTGCGCGGCGCCGCTCCGGGCGGCGGCGTACTGGGCGGGGAAACGCTCGTCGGGCGTGGCGGTGCGGCCGGCGCTCGAGGAACCAACGGCATGGGTATGGCGTCGGCGGGAAATCGTGCCGAGGGCGACGAGGACAAGGAGCACAAGTCCGCGGGGTACCTGGTCGACTTCCACGACGAGTTCTGGGACGACAGCCCGCCGGTCGCGCCCTCGGTGATCGGTGACGAGGAAGACGACCACTGACCGATGGGCAGATTCACGCTGTCCTGGCTCGAGTACGACTTCCTGTGGGAGCACCTCGAGCTTGGTCGGCGTCCGCCCATCCTGGATGTCAACTCCCACGGCCGTACCTTCGAGGAGCGGGACGAGCTGCGTGCCGCGGCGTGGAAGTCGTTGGCCTGCAAGGGATTGGGCAACCCCGGCAACGTCGACCCCAAGCTGAGGGCCTGCCTGCGGGTGCTCGCCCGGCCTGAGTGGGAGGTCGACGGCCGCCTTCACCTGTCGTCGGACGGGCGGCGGACCTCGGTTCTCATCTGCTCGCACGGCGCTAGGGCCGCCGTCGGGGTCCTGGATGCCGACCACCTCACCGTGTGGCCGACCGCTGCCACCGGGCTCGCGCGGGCCATCGTCGCCCGGCTGCCGGACCATCCGGCGGGGACCGGGATGTCGATCACGCTGCCGGCCGAGACGCTCGACAGGTGTGCGGCGCGGGCCGGCAGCGACCCGGACGCGCTTCGGCGCGCTCTGGTGTCCGCCGGGCTCGGCAAGGATGAGGCGCGCAAGATCGTGGAGGTCACCGGCCAGGTCGTCCGGTTCGGGCACATCGGCGCGGCGTACACCCCTCGGCACGGCGACCGCCGGAGGGCCGATCATGTCGTCAGCTTCTACGACAACCCCCAGGGCAGGTACCTCTTCACCCGCCGGCCCAGCGGGGGCGCGGTCTGGGTGACGCTCAGCCCGGGCAGCCCGGCCGCCATCACCAGGCAGGTCGAGGAGCTACTGGACGGACTCGCGCGGGTCCGCCGGTAGTGTGCGGGGCATGGCGGTTCACATTACCCGGGTTTACACCAGGGTCGGCGACGACGGCACCACCGCGCTCGGGGACGGGCAGCGCGTGCCCAAGACCGACCCTCGCCTCGCCGCCTACGCGGACGTCGACGAGGCCAACTCCGCCATCGGGGTCGCGGTGGCCATGGGTGGGTTGGCTGCCGAGGTGGCCGGCGTCCTGCAGGCCGTCCAGAACGATCTCTTCGATGTCGGCGCCGACCTCTGTGCGCCCGTGGTGCCCGATCCCAAGTACCCGCCCCTGCGGATCACCGAGCCGTACATCGAGCGGCTGGAGACGTGGTGCGACGAGTTCAACGGGCGCCTGACGAGGCTCAACTCGTTCATCCTGCCCGGCGGCACCGCCGGCGCCGCCTTGCTGCACGTCGCGCGGACCGTCACCCGGCGGGCCGAGCGGGGGGCCTGGCGGCTCGTCGAGGTCGATGCCGAGCGGACCAACGTCCTCGCCGCCAAGTACCTCAACCGGCTTTCCGACCTGCTGTTCGTGCTCTCGCGCGTCGCCAACCCCGATGGTGACGTTCTGTGGCAGCCCGGTGGCGGGCGCTGAATTACTCCCCGTGGCACGTTCGAGCTACCCCTACAGTGGGTAGCCCCCGCGGCATGGTTGCCATATCCGCTCAGCGTGCCAAGAACAACGGAGCCGTGCAGGTTCTCGGTCGTATTGGCATGGGTTGCTACGGAGTCGTCCACCTCATCGTCGCCTACCTGGCGCTTCGGGTCGCCTTCGGAGACTCCGGCGAGCAGGCCGACCAGAAGGGGGCACTCCAGGAGGTCGGCGCGACCTCGTTCGGGGCCATCGTGCTCTGGGTGCTGGCCATCGGTCTCTTCGCCTACGGCCTGTGGCAGTTCATGATGGCCGCCATCGGCTTCCAGTGGGTGCAGAAGAAGGGCAAGCGCACGCGGAAGCGGATCGGGTCCGTCGCGCGGGGGATCATCGGCATCTCGCTCGGGGTCTACGCCGTCCGCCTCGTGACCGGGAGCGGGGGCGGGCAGTCCGGCAACCAGGGGCAGCAGGAGTGGACGGGGAAGCTGCTCTCCCTGCCCGCCGGGCGCGTCCTCGTCGCGATCGTCGCGGCGATCGTGATCGGGGTCGCCGTTGGCGAGATCGTGCGTGGCGTCAAGCGGTCGTTCCTGCAGGACCTGAACCTCGACGAGCTGCCCGCCGGCACGCAGCGGTGGGTCCGGCGTCTCGGGTTCTTCGGGTACATCGCCAAGGGCGTCGTGCTCGGGATTGTCGGGATCCTGCTGGGGATCGCGGCCTTCCAGTCCGATGCGAAGGAGGCTGGTGGGCTTGACCGGGCGCTCAAGACCCTTGCCGCGCAACCGTTCGGGACCATCGCCCTCGTGCTCGTCGCCGTTGGGCTGGCCGCGTTCGGCGTCTACTGCTTCGCCGCCGCTCGGGCGCACAAGTCCTAGGAAGCCCAGGGCAGCCGGCCCGGCGGGGCGGACTCCAGCCACGAGAGGAACCCGGTCAGCGTGTCCGGGCTCATCGCGATCTCGATCTCGGCCTCGTCGGGCCCCGAACCGCGGAAGCGGAGTACCCGCGACGACGGGGGCATGGTGTACAGCTCCGGGCTGGACGGGTCGCGCCGGTCGGCTATCTCCAGCGCGCTCCGGCTGATGATCCGGTCGGGGCCGGGCCGGAGGCTCAGTACGCGGAACCAGACGAACTCGTCGCCCTGGTACCTGCCCACCCCGAGATGCCAGCCCTTGCCCGAGTCGTCCAGCCGGGTACGTAGGGCCGCATGGACACCGCCGGAACGCAGGGCTCGCAGCCGGCGTACCGCCAGCCACACCAGGACCGCTGCCACCAGCAGGAGGACCGCTCCGACCACCACTGTGATGTCCACGGCCCCGCCCCCGTTTCGCCCGGCCTCAGTCCCGCTGGCCAGCGGCGCGGAGTCGGCCCTGTGCTCTGACCCGCGCCTCCGGGTCCTCCGAGGTGAGGTCGGACCTGGCCGCCTCTACGTCGATCTCGCCCGCGAGGTCGGCGGACTCGGCGAGGATGCTCACCGCGTCACCCGTCACCGACAGGAACCCGCCCTGGACGGCGGCGGTCACCGTGTCACCGTCGGTCGTGCGGATCTTGACCACGCCACCCTCGACCAGCTGGCCGAGCACGGGCTCGTGACCTGGCAGAATGCCGATCTCACCCTCGGTGGTCTGTGCGGAGACGAACGTGCCGGTACCCGACCACAGGCGTCGTTCCACGGCGACCAGCTGGACGGACATCTCGGCCACGCGGTACCTCCCTGATTTGGGTGTTCACCTCAAAGTCTAGTTGGTCCCTTCCAAACCTCCCCAGCCAGGCCGGGTGTCCGTTGGGGTGAGACGGATCACCGACCGTCCGGGGCCGCCGGGCGAGGTCTGGTTCGCCGACGTGCGAACCGCCGGCCACGCAGGGTGGCCGAGGTGCTGCCGGACCACGCGCCAGAGTCCACCCGACCGGGGCCAGCGCAACGGATCGTCGATGAAGGCCCAGGAAACGGCGAACGCCGCGCCTCCCGGGGAACGGGTGGCGCGGCGTTCGCGAAGAAAGACCTACCGGCTGGTGATCTCCTTGTACTTCTTCTCCAGGTCCTCGAGGCCACCGATGCCCAGGAACGCCTGCTCCGGGTAGTGGTCGAAGTCGCCCTTGGTGATCTTGTCGAAGGCCTCGACCGTCTCGTCGCGCGGCACCGTCGAGCCCGGCTGGCCGGTGAACTGCTCGGCGACCAGCATGTTCTGCGACAGGTAACGCTCGATGCGGCGGGCCCGGTTCACCGTCAGCTTGTCCTCTTCGGACAGCTCGTCCATACCGAGGATCGCGATGATGTCCTGCAGCTCCTTGTACTTCTGCAGGATCCGGATGACCTCGGACGCGACCGCGTAGTGCTTGTCGCCCACGATGGCCGGGTCGAGGATCGTCGACGTCGACGCCAGCGGGTCCACCGCCGGGAAGATGCCCTTCTGGAACACGCCACGGGAGAGCTCGGTGGTCGCGTCCAGGTGTGCGAACGTCGTGGCCGGGGCCGGGTCGGTGTAGTCGTCCGCCGGCACGTAGATCGCCTGCATCGAGGTGATCGAACGGCCCTTGGTCGAGGTGATCCGCTCCTGCAGCTCGCCCATCTCGTCGGCCAGCGTCGGCTGGTAGCCCACGGCGGAGGGCATCCGGCCGAGCAGGGTCGACACCTCGGAACCCGCCTGGGTGAACCGGAAGATGTTGTCGATGAACAGCAGCACGTCCTGGTTCTGGACGTCGCGGAAGTACTCCGCCATGGTCAACGCCGACAGGGCGACCCGCATACGGGTACCCGGCGGCTCGTCCATCTGACCGAACACGAGCGCGGTGTCGTTGATGACGCCGTCCTCGCTCATCTCCAGGAACAGGTCGGTGCCCTCACGGGTGCGCTCGCCGACACCGGCGAACACCGAGGTGCCACCGAAGTTGCGGGCCACACGGGTGATCATCTCCTTGATGAGCACCGTCTTGCCCACGCCGGCGCCACCGAACAGGCCGATCTTGCCACCGGTCACGTACGGGGTCAGCAGGTCGATGACCTTGAGGCCGGTCTCCAGCATCTGGGTGCGGCCCTCGAGCTGGTCGAACGGCGGCGGCTTGCGGTGGATCTCCCAGCGCTCGAGGTCCGCGCCGTAGCCCGGCTCGTCGAGGCACTCGCCGAGGGCGTTGTAGACGTGGCCCTTGACCGCGTCACCGACGGGCACGGAGATCGCGGCGCCGGTGTCGTACACCGTGGAGCCACGAACCAGGCCGTCCTGCGGCTGGAGGGAGATGGTGCGGACGATGTTGTCGCCGAGGTGCTGGGCGACCTCGAGGGTCACCGTCTTCTTCAGCTCCTCGAAGTCGATCTCGACCTTGAGCGCGTTGTACAGGTCCGGCACAGCGTCGCGGGGGAACTCGACGTCGACCACAGGACCGGTCACCCGCACGATGCGGCCCTTGGCGGCGTTCTCGGTTGTCGTCATCAGTCTTCACTTCCTACCGCGGCCAGTGCGTCCGCACCGCCGACGATTTCTGAGATCTCCTGGGTGATCTGGGCCTGACGCGCCTGGTTGGCCAACCGGGTGTACGTCTTCACCAGGTCACTGGCGTTGTCCGACGCCGACTTCATCGCGTTGCGCTGGGCGGCCAGCTGCGACGCCGCCGACTCGAGCAGCGCGGCGTAGATCCGGGTGTTGACGTACTTCGGCAGCAGCGCCTCGAGCAGCACGTCGGCACTGGGCTCGAACGAGTACGCCGACGGGATGACGTCGCTCTTCGGCGCGGCGGGCTCGTCGGCCGAGGCGTACTCGACCTCCAGCGGCGCGATGCGCTTGGCGACGGGCACCTGCGACAGCATCGAACGGAACTCCGTGTACACGATGTGCAGCTCGTCGACGCCGAGGATGCCGTCGGCGCCCGGCTCGTCGCCGTCATCGTCGGCGCCCGAGTTGAACGCCTCGACCAGGGTCCGGCCGACCACCTGCGCGTTCTCGTACCGGGGCACCTGCGAGAACCCGGTCCAGCTGTCGACCACCTTGCGGCCGCGGAAGTTGTAGTACCCGACGCCCTTGGCGCCGATGACGTACAGCACCGGGTTCTTGCCCTGGTCACGCAGCAGCGAGAACAGCTCCTCCGCCGCACGCAGCGCGTTGCTGTTGTAGGCGCCGGACAGGCCCTTGTCACTGGTGATCACCAGCACGCCGACCCGCTTCGGGTTCGGCCGCAGGGACAGCAGCGGCACGTCCAGCGTGGACGCCGCCGTGGCCAGCGCGGAGAGGACCTTGGTGATCTCCTCCGAGTACGGCCGGGACGCGTCCACCCGGGCCTGCGCCTTGCTGATGCGGGACGTGGCGATGAGCTCCATCGCCTTGGTGATCTTGCCGATGGACTTGGTCGCCCGGATCTTGGACCGGAGCTCGCGAAGTTGTGCGGCCATCTACGTCCCCGTCAGCTCGTCGAGGGGGCGGGCCGGTTGACCTTCACGGTCTCCTGCCCGACCTCGTCCTCGTTCATGGCCTCTGCCTCGGCCTCGTTGAGCGGCTTGCCCTCGGAGGTCGTGAAGCCCTTCTTGAACTCGTTCACCGCGTTGACGACGCGCTCGGCGAGATCGTCGGACCACTTACCGCTGTCCCGGATCTCGGCGAGGATGCCCTCGTGCTTGTGGCGCAGGTTCTCCTGGAACTCCTTGTTGAACCGGCCCACGTCCTCGACCGGCACCTCGTCGTAGGCGCCGTTGGTGCCGAGGTAGACGGTGACGACCTGCTGCTCGACCGGCACCGGCGAGTACTGCGGCTGCTTGAGCAGCTCGTACAGGCGGGCGCCGCGGTCCAGCTGGGCTCGGGAGGTCGCGTCGAGGTCGGACGCGAACGCCGCGAACGACTTGAGCTCCTCGTACTGCGACAGGTCGATGCGCAGCGAGCCGGAGACCGTCTTCATCGCCTTGATCTGCGCGTCACCGCCGACCCGGGACACCGAGGTGGTCACGTCGACCGCCGGGCGCTGGCCCGAGTTGAACAGGTCGGACTGGAAGAAGCACTGCCCGTCGGTGATCGAGATGACGTTCGTCGGGATGTACGCCGAGATGTCGTTGGCCTTGGTCTCGATGACCGGCAGACCGGTCAGCGAGCCGGCGCCCAGCTCGTCGTTCAGCTTCGCGCAGCGCTCCAGCAGGCGGGAGTGCAGGTAGAAGACGTCGCCGGGGAAGGCCTCGCGGCCCGGCGGGCGGCGCAGCAGCAGGGAGATCGCGCGGTAGGCCTCGGCCTGCTTGGTCAGGTCGTCGAACGCGATCAGGACGTGCTTGCCCTGGTACATCCAGTGCTGGCCGAGTGCCGAGCCGGTGTAGGGGGCCAGCCACTTGAAGCCGGCGGAGTCGGAGGCCGGGGCGGCGACGATCGTGGTGTACTCCAGCGCGCCGCGCTCCTCCAGCGCCTGGCGCACCGCGGCGATCGTGGAGCCCTTCTGGCCGACCGCGACGTAGATGCAGCGGACCTGCTTCGCCGGGTCGCCGGACTCCCAGTTCGCACGCTGGTTGAGGATCGTGTCCACGATGACCGCGGTCTTGCCGGTCTTGCGGTCGCCGATGATCAGCTGGCGCTGGCCGCGGCCGATCGGGGTCATCGCGTCGATGGCGGTGATGCCGGTCTGGAGGGGCTCCTTGACCGGCTGGCGCTGCACCACGGACGCGGCCTGCAGCTCCAGGGCGCGGGTCTGGTCGGCGTCGATGTCGCCGAGGCCGTCGAGCGGCTTGCCGAGCGGGTCGATGACGCGGCCGAGGAACGCGTCGCCGACCGGGACCGAGAGGATGCGGCCGGTCCGCTTGACCTCCTGGCCCTCCTCGATCTGCTCGTAGTTGCCCAGGATGACCACACCGATCTGGCGCGGCTCCAGGTTCTGCGCGACCCCGAGGATCCCGCCAGGGAACTCCAGCAGCTCGTTGGCCATGGTCGAGGGCAGGCCCTCGACATGCGCCACGCCGTCACCGGTGTCGACGACGAGGCCGACCTCCTCCCGGTTGACGTCAGGCGAGTAACTGGACACGTAGTTGTCGATCGCACTGCGAATCTCGTCCGACGAGATCGTCAGCTCCGCCATGTCGTTTCCCGCTCCTACCGTCTTGATAAGTCTTCTCGAAGTTCCGCGGGGTCAGCCCGCGAGGCGTCGGCGCAGCTCGTCGAGCCGGCCGGTGACGCTGCCGTCGATGACCTCGTCGCCCACCTTGATCACCAGGCCGCCCTGCACGTCGGGGTCAACCTCGACGTGCAGCGCGATGGGCCGCGAGTAGATGCGCGTCAGCGTGTCCGCCAGCCGCTCCTCCTGCTGGTCGGTCAGCGGCACCGGGGCGACCACGTAGGCCACCGACCGCTCACGCCGCTGGGCCGCCGCCGCGGCCAGCTCGTCGAGCCCGCTGATGACCGACCGGCCGCGTGGCGTGGTCACCAGCTGTTCGACCAGTTCAACGGTCACGGCGTCGACTTTGTCCCCGAGCAGGGTCTGGAGCAGCGAGCGCTTGGCGTCGGCGGGCGCGGTCCGGTCGGTCAGCGCCCGCTCCAGCTCGCTGTCGGCGGCGACGATCCGGCCGAACCGGAACAGCTCGTCCTCCACCGCGTCCAGCCGGTTCTCCCGCTCCGCGTGCACGAGCAGCGCGGTGCGGCCGAGCTCGTCGAGCCCGTCGACCAGCTCACGTGGCGTCGACCACCGGTCGCCGACGGCCGCGACCAGCACCTGGAGCGCCTGGTCGGAGACCTTGCCGGAAAGCAGCCGGGTGAGCAGGTCCGCCCGGCGCGAGGGCTCCGCCGACGAGTCGCCGAGGGTGCGCCGCAGGCCGGGCTCCTGGTCGAGCAGCCGCACCACGGAGAACAGCTCCGCGCCGAGCTCGCGCGCCGAGGGGCCGGCGGCGGCCTTGCCCCGGACGGCCGGCTTGGCGGCACCGCCGACCACGTCGAGCAGCTTCTGCTCGGACGCGGCGAGCGCGTCACGGCTGGCGGCGTGGAATTGCGTCATCTACTGGGTCCTCTGTTCGCAGGGGGCCTTAGTTCCGCGCCGAGACGGAGTCGAGGTCGTCGAGGAACCGGTCCACGGTGCCCCGGCGACGCGCCTCGTCCTCGAGGGACTCGCCGACGACCCGGCTCGCCAGCTCGACCGCGGTGCGACCGAGGTCGGCCCGCAGCTCCGCGACGATCTGGGCACGCTGGGCCTCCAGCTGCGCGCGCCCCTGAGCCACGATACGTGCGGCTTCCTCCTGGGCCTGGGTGCGCAGCTCCGCCTTGATCCGCTCCGCCTCCAGCCGGGCGTCGTCGCGGATGCGCGCGGACTCGGCACGGGCCTCGGCCAGCTGCGCCTGGTAGGTCTCCAGCGCCTCCTGGGCCTTGGCCTGTGCCTCCTCGGCCTTCTGGATGCCGCCCTCGATCTTCTCGCTGCGCTCCTTGTAGAGCGCCTCGAACCGGGGGAACGCGTACTTCTGCAGTACCCACAGCAGCAGGAGGAACGCGATGAGCCCGAGGATGATCTCCGACGGGTGCGGAATGATCGGGTTCGGCGCGTCTTCTGCCGCCAGCACGATCGCGGTGTTCATCATGATGTCTCCCGGAGCTACGGGTGTGGCCTGCTCAGGCGGAGGCGATGAAGAAGAGCACCAGGCCGATCAAGGCGAGCACCTCGACCAGCACGAAGGTCTGCCATGCGATGGCCATCAGCTTGCTCTGGGCCTCCGGCTGACGGGCGGTGCCGTTGATGACGGCCGCGAAGATCAGGCCCACGCCGACGCCCGGGCCGATCGCGCCAAGACCGTAACCGATGAGCGAAAGGCCCTTGTTCAGGTTGACGGCGTCCTGGGCAATTTGAATAGCGCTCACTTGCTTCCGTTTCCTTCCAACTCGGTCCGCGAAGGTTCTCGCGGATCGGGTGCATGCCTTGTCGGTTATCTGAAACTCAGTGTTCGTCGTTGATCGCGGCCGCGATGTAGTTCGCCGCGAGCAGCGCGAAGATGTATGCCTGAAGAACCTGGATCAACGCCTCGACGAACGTCATCGCGATGGCGAAGAGCCATGAGACGACCGAGACCGGCTTCAGCAGCCCGCCCGCCTCGAGCAACAGGTATTCACCGGCGAGGGTGAACACGATCAGGATCAGGTGCCCGGCGAACATCGCGGCGAAGACCCGGATCGCGTGCGTGATCGGGTTCATGAAGAACTTCACGAACGCCTCTACCGGCACGAGCAGCACGAGCACGGGCTTCGGCACGCCCGGCGGCACGAGCTGGTGCTTGATGTGCCCGGCGAACCCGAACTTGCGGATCCCGATGTAGTGCCACAAGGGATAGACGATGAGGACGGACAGTGCCAACGGGAACCCGATGTGGGCCATCGTCGGGAACTGGATGAGCGGAATGAGACCGAAGATGTTGTTCACCAGCACGAAGGTGAACAGAGAGACAATCAACGGCACGAAAGGCGTGAACTCCTTGGAACCGATCAGTTCACGCGCGATGTTGTTCCGGCCGAAGTCGTAGACCGACTCGGCGACGAACGTGAACTTGCTCGGGACTATCGAGAGTCGCCGCGACGCCATCAGGAAGAACCCGGCGATGATGACGACAGAGAGCACCACCAGCAGCATCGGCTTGGTGATGCCCAGGAAAAGGGGTCCGAGGTCGAAGTCACGCGCGGTCGGCGGAACGAACTCGCCACCTTCGGCTAGCCACAGCGCCCGCAACTGGGCTCCTTCCGGTTCTCCCGGTCCGGCAGACGCACCGCCGGGGGAATCGTCACGATCAGGACTTAACGTACATCAGCAACCCTGGGCACCTGGCATCGGCACCCCTTGCTCCCGAAGGGGTGCCCCAGAGTCCTGAAGTACTCTGCGCGCACCATATCAGCCGCTCTCGGGCAAGAAGGACGCGCGTACTACTTAGCGAACAGATCTACTGGTCATCGGTGTTGATGATCAAGGTCGGCAGCTTTGTGCGACGGAACGCGACGGTGTCCATGACCGCCCAGACGATCACCACCGCCAGCATGGTGTAGGCCAGCGACCGGATGTGGAACCACGAGATCTCGCGCAGGACCATGAGCACCAGCAGCAGCAGGATCATCTTGCCGACGAACCCGCCGAGCGCGCCCGCCATCACCATCACCGGGTTCAGCGCGGCCGTCCTGCGCATCAGCCACCACGTGGCCAGCGACGACGCGAACGCCACGGCGGCGCCGACCAGGGCGGACACGCCACCCCGGACCCCGAACAGCACACTGGCGAGCACGATCCCGGCCACCGCCGTGGCCACCGCCGGCCACAGCGCGTGGCGGAGCATCGAGTCCGCCAGCCGCGTCACGGCCTCGCCGTGGGTCCGCGGCGCATCCGTCCTTATGCCGAGGTCCGCTGCCGTCGGCTCCGCCTTCTCAGAAATGATCGCTCCGCACGCCGCGCTCAGAAGTCATCGTGCCCTCAGTCTAGGTACGACCGAGATAACCAGTGCGATCAGGAGGCCGATCCCGATCCCCCACACCACCGCGAACGCGTCGAACAGGCTCAACGCGACCGTGCCGAACGCCAGCACCGCGGCCCACAGGTAGATCAGCAGCACGGCCCTGCGTTGGGAGTGGCCGATCTCCAGCAGCCGGTGGTGCAGGTGCATCTTGTCCGCGTGGAACGGCGAGAGGCCCTTGCGGGTGCGCCGGATCACGGCCATCAGCAGGTCGAGGACCGGCAGGAACAGCACAGCGGCGACCACCAGCAGCGGCGAGAGCAACGCGATGGTCTCCGCACCGTTCGGGCTCTGCACCTTGCCGGACGCCGAGGTGCTCGCGCCCGCCATCATCAGGCCGATCAGCATCGAGCCCGAGTCGCCCATGAAGATCTTGGCCGGCTGGAAGTTGTGCGGCAGGAAGCCAAGACAGGCGCCGGCGAGCGTCGCGGCGATCAGCGCCGGCGGGTAGAAGGTGACGTCGCCACCGGACTGGTCGAGCAGGTGGAGCGAGAACGCGCAGGTCGCGACTGCGGAGATGAACCCGACACCGGACGCGAGCCCGTCGAGCCCGTCGACGAAGTTCATCGCGTTGACCATCGTGACCACGAGCAGCACGGTGAGGATCGCGCCCTGGTTCTGGTCGAGGATCAGGAACGACCCGCCGGAACCGTCGCCGCCCCACGGCACCCACACGATGATCCACTGCAGACCGAGCAGCACCAGGATGCCGGCGCACGTGGTCTGGCCCGCGAACTTGGTGAGCGAGTCCAGCTCGTACCGGTCGTCGAGCATGCCGATGACCATGATCAGACCGCCGCCGAGCAGGATCGCGACCGGGTCCAGCGAGTACTCGAACGCGCGGCGCAAGACCGGCAGCTGGTGGGCGAGCAGCATGCCGCCGCACACGCCGATGTACATCGCCATGCCGCCCATCCGCGGGATGGGCACGGTGTGCACGTCGCGTGCGCGTGGGTTGGCGACCGCGCCCCAGCGGATCGCGAGCCGCCGCACGAGGCCGGTGGCCAGGAACGTCAGCACCGCCGTGGTCAGCCCGACCAGCAGGTACTCCCGGATCGGGAGGCCTGCGGGCTGGAAGTTCTGTGCCAGGTCCACGGGTCAGTCCCTGCCGTAGGCGGGGTTCGCGGCGGTGAGCCGGCGCACGGACGCGGTGATCTCGCCCGCGTCGTCCGGTTCGCGGACCGCGCGGCCGATCAACCTGGCGACCTCGGCCATCTCCGCCTCGGCCATGCCCTGCGTCGTCACGCTCGGTGTGCCGATGCGGATCCCGGACGCGACGGCCGGCGGGGCCGGGTCGAACGGGATCGCGTTCTTGTTGAGCGTGATGGTCACGGCGTCGCAGCGGCCCTCGGCCTCGGCGCCGGTGACGTTCAGCGGCCGGACGTCGAGCAGCGCGAGGTGGGTGTCGGTGCCGCCGGAGACCACCCGCATGCCCTCGGCCGCCAGGCCCATGGCGAGCGCGGCGGCGTTGGCGACGACCTGGGCGGCGTAGTCGCGGTACTCCGGCGTCGCGGCCTCCTTCAGCGCGACGGCCTTCGCCGCGACCGAGTGCATGAGCGGGCCGCCCTGGCTGAACGGGAACACGGCCTTGTCGACGGCCTTCGCGTGCTCGGCGCGGCACACGATCATGCCGCCGCGCGGGCCGCGCAGGACCTTGTGCGTGGTGAACGTGACGATGTCGGCGAACGGCACCGGCGACGGGATGACCCTGCCCGCGACCAGGCCGATGAAGTGGGCGGCGTCGACCATCAGGATCGCGCCGACCTCGTCGGCGATGGCGCGGAACGCGGCGAAGTCGATCAGCCTCGGGTAGGCCGTCGCGCCGGCGATGATCATGCGGGGCCGGTGCTCCAGCGCCAGGTCGCGGACCCGGTCGTAGTCGATCAGCTCGGTGTCCTGCCGCACGCCGTACCCGACCGGGGAGAACCAGCGGCCGGAGAAGTTCACGCGCGAACCGTGCGTGAGGTGGCCACCCTGTTTGAGGTCCATCGCCAGGACGACGTCGCCGGGCGCGCAGAACGCCGCGTAGGCGGCGAGGTTGGCGGACGCGCCGGAGTGCGGCTGCACGTTGGCGTGCTCGGCGCCGAACAGCTCCTTCGCCCGCGCGATCGCGATCTCCTCGGCGACGTCGACCTGCTCGCAGCCGCCGTAGTAGCGCCTGCCCGGATAGCCCTCGGCGTACTTGTTGGACAGTGTGGAGCCGAGCGCGGCCAGGACCGCGGGGCTGGCGAGGTTCTCGCTGGCGATCAGCTGGATACCGCCGCGCAGGCGGTCCAGCTCACCGAGCACCACGTCGGCGATCTCGGGATCCGTGCTGGCCAGCGAATCGAAGTCCGGGCCCCAGAACGGCGTGTTCACCCCTGCTGCATCCCTCTTTGTGCGGATCCCTCGTAGTGTTCGCTTGTCGGTACTGCCACAACTACGCCGCGCCAGGCTACCGCGACCGGCGTTACGGTTCCGTGGTGACCAAGCTGAACAAGGCGGACTACGAGACGGCGCTGGCCAAGCTGCACCTCGAACTGGTGAAGCTGCAGGACTGGGTCAAGGCCAAAGGGCTGCGGGTGGCCGTGCTGTTCGAGGGCCGCGACGCGGCGGGCAAGGGCGGGGCGATCAAGCGGATCACGGAACCGCTCAACCCCCGCGTGTGCAAGGTCGCCGCGCTGGGCACGCCGACCGAGCGGGAGAAGTCCCAGTGGTACTTCCAGCGTTACGTCGCGCACCTGCCGGCCGCCGGGGAGATCGTCCTGTTCGACCGCTCCTGGTACAACCGTGCCGGCGTCGAGCACGTGATGGGCTTCTGCACGGACCTCGAGTACCACGACTTCCTGCGCTCGGCGCCGGAGTTCGAGCGGATGCTGATCCGGTCGGGGCTGGTCCTGGTGAAGTACTGGTTCTCGGTGTCCGACGAGGAGCAGGAGAAACGCTTCCAGGAACGCATGAAGGACCGCACGAAGCGCTGGAAGATCTCCCCGATGGACGTGGAGGCCCGCAAGCGCTGGTTCGACTACTCCAAGGCCAAGGACGTGATGTTCGCGCACACGGACGTCGAGGACTCGCCGTGGTGGGTGGTGGAGGCGGACTCGAAGAAGAGCGCGCGGCTGAACTGCATCTCCCACCTGCTGTCGCGGATTCCTTACGAGGACGTGGATCCACCGCAGCTGAAGCTGCCACCCCGCGACCCGGCGGACCCGGACTACCAGCGCCCGCCCAAGGACTCGATGCGCTACGTCCCCGACCGGTTCTGAGCGCGCCCTACGGCCTGGAGTTGGCCACCATGGCGTCGTAGACGGGCTTCATCCGGGCGGACCACTGCTGGTCGGGACCCGAGACGAACACGAAGTACTCGACCCCGTCGACGAGCCAGTACAGGGCCCGCACCCGCTGCAGCCCTCCCCCGTCCTGGTGCGTGAACTGCCACTCGACGGCCTCGTGGCCGCCGTACGTGGCGCTGTTCAGGTCGACCCGGTGGTAGGCCCTGGTGCGGCCGGCGAAGCTCTCCTCGTAGGCGATGTGGGTCTCGACGATGTCGTCCGACAGCGCCCTGGCGCCGCCGAAGCCCACGATCCGGCCGGGGTCGGACGGGTCGACGGCCCGTATCGCGCCCGGCTGCCCGGCGGCCACGGACTGCCACCCGTACGGGATGACCGTCTCCATCCCCGCGGGGCCGCGGACCCACTGGAAGCCGGTGGGAGCGGGGCTGTTCAGGATCTCCGGCTGGTCCTCGGAGAGGTAGGTCTGGCGGCCCGCGTCCGTGACGTCCGTTTTCGGCATCGTGAGCAGCACCGTGCCGACGACGGCGCTCACCGCCAGATAGGCAGCAGCGAACGCCCACGCGACCCAGCGTGAGCTGAGCGACCGGATGCTCACCACCAGTTTCACCTCTGTAACCCCCCGACACGGGCCTACTGAGAGTAACGTGCCCGCCGAGGTGATCCAATGCTTCGGACGTGGCAGGACGTGATCGTCAAGTGGCGACTCCTGCCGGACGACCTGACCATCGACCCGCGAGACGCCCTGCAGCACACGAATCGCGGCCGGTCAGCCCTGGTCGACGGCCGGCTCGACGAGGCCCTGGCCGAGTTCGAGGCAGCCGCCAGTATGCGCCCCGATCCCCTCAACCGGGTGGGGGTGGGTGACGTGTTCCTCGCCCGCGGGGCCTGGCGCATGGCCGAGGAGAACTACCGTGTGGCACTGCTCGGTGGCGGAGTGGGAGCACTGCTGGCCCAGGTCGGCCTGGCACTGGTCCAGATCGGCAAGGGCAACGCGGCCGGCGCGGTGGCCGACCTGGAGCTGCTGGTGGCGGACCGTCCCGAAGACCAGACCCTGCGCTACTACCTGGCGAGCGCCTGGTTCTCGGCGGCCGAGCAGTGCCGGTCCCGCACGGCCGACGACGTGCTGGTGATCACCAGCGAGGCGCAGCTACGGATCTGCGCCGACGCGGCGACCCGCATCCTGGCACTGAAGACCGGCGATGAAGAGCTCCATCGCGGTGCGACCCAGCTGCTGGCGGAGGTGGACGCCGGCCGCCGCTGGACCTGGTCACCGGAGGGCATCGCCGTGAGCCTCGCCGTGCTGACGGTGGCGCTGGGCATGATCACCGTGGTGGCGGGCGGCCTGCTGGACAACATCGTCCTGGTGTTCATCGGCGTGACGGCCGGCGCGGCGCTGCTGTACGGCATCGTCCACCGCTTCCGCCGCCAGACCTGGTACCGGAGAGCGACGGAGATGGCCCCGCACATCGTCAAGCAGGGTGTCTAGTTTCTTTCGCGTGGCTGGCCGCACGGGCAAGCCGGTGAACATGGCCGGTCACGCCACTGGCTAGAGTTCGGCCCCGTGAGTGTGGTCTACGACTGCGGACGCCCCCAGGACCGTGAGGACGGCCTCGCCGCCGCGGCGAGTGCGGTCCGAGCCGGGCGGCTGGTGGTGCTCCCGACCGACACGGTCTACGGCATCGGCGCCGACGCGTTCTCGTCCTCGGCGATACGCGCCCTGCTGGCGGCGAAGAACCGCGGCCCGGACATGCCGGTGGGCGTCCTGGTCGGCTCGTGGTCGACGATCGACGGCCTGGTCCTGTCCGTGCCCCGGCCCGCTCGGCTGCTCATCGAGGCCTTCTGGCCGGGCGACGTGTCGATCGTCCTGCCGCACGCGCCGTCGCTGGCCTGGGACCTCGGCAACACCAGCGGCACGGTCATGCTCCGCATGCCCCTGCACCCGGTCGCGATCGAGCTGCTCCGCGAGGTGGGCCCGATGGCGGTGTCGTCGGCCAACGTGTCCGGCCAGCCGCCGGCGTCCACCGCCGAGGCCGCCCGAGACCAGCTGGGCGAGTCCGTCTCGATCTACCTGGACGGCGGCCCCTCCGGCGACCCGGTCCCCTCGACGATCGTCGACCTGTCCGGCGACGAGCCGGTGGTGCTCCGCGAAGGCGCGGTCCCCACGGCCGCGATCTCCGAGGCCCTTGGCGAAGAGGTCCGCAGCAGCTGAGACGCCGAGCCGAACCGCGCTCAGGTGCGGTACGCGGTGGCGAAGCGTGGCCGGCCGGCGAGGTCGTCGTGGTCCGCGACCCTCGTGAGCACCGTGCGGGCCGCCAGCAGCGCGGGAACCGCCTCGCCCTGGGTGTCGTCGTGTTCGATGCCCACCGCGCCGCCCGGACGGAGCAGGCGGGCCGCCAGGGTGACGACGTGCCGGATCACCGCCAGGCCGTCGGGACCGGCGAAGACCGCCTCGGCGGGGTCGTGTTCGCTCACCTCCGGCGGCACCTCGGTCCCCACGGGCACGTACGGCGGGTTGCACAGCACCAGATCCGCCTGACCGTCCAGGTCGGCGAGCAGCGACGAGCCCGTCACGTCCCCAGCGTGCAGGTGGACGCCCGAGTCGCCCAGGTTCTTGCGCGCCCACGCCAGCGCCGTCGAGTCCATCTCGACCGCGTGCACCACCGCGTCCGGGTGGGCCACGGACACCGCCAGCGCCAGCGCCCCCGACCCCGTGCACAGGTCGACCACCACCGGGGCGGCGCGATCGGCCAGGACCGACAGCCCCCATTCCAGCAGCAGTTCCGTCTCCGGCCGCGGCACGAACACCCCCGGGCCGACCGACACCGTCACCGGACCCAGCGCCGCCCAGCCGACGAGATGCTGCAGCGGCACCCGCTTCGCCCGTTCCCGCACCAGCCGTGCGATGGCCTCCACCACCTGGCGGTCCACCAGCGGCGTCAGCACCAGCTTCCCGCGCGGCACGTCCAGCACGTGTGCGGCGATCAGCTCGGCGTCGACGTGCGGGGACGGCACGCCGGCCTCGCCAAGGATGCGGGTCGCCTCCGTGATGGCCAGGCGGAGCGGTTGGCGCAGCATCAGGGCGTCTTCCACGAGCACGAGTTCCGCGAGCAGGAGTTCCGCCCTGTGTCCCCGCCCTGCCCGACGCTCATTTCATGGCAACGAGCGAACCGCTCATCTTGCTCCCGCGCCCTGCACGAAAGTCCCATTCGTGCGACTGGGATCTCGACGGCGTTCGCTCTGCTCACCCGAGGGAGCCTGTCACGCCGACTGGTGGGCGGCGAGTCGTTCGTCCCGGTCGGCGGTGGCCAGGGCGTCCAGGACGCCGTCCAGGTCGCCGTTCAGGACCTGGTCCAGGTTGTACGACTTGTAGTTCACCCGGTGGTCGGAGATGCGGTTCTCGGGGAAGTTGTACGTCCGGATCCGCTCCGAGCGGTCCACCGTCCGCACCTGGCTGCGGCGGGCGTCCGCGGCCTGCTTCGCGGCCTCCTCCTCGGCCAGCGCCGCCAGGCGGGCGCGAAGCACCTGCATCGCGCGGGTCTTGTTCTGCAACTGGCTGCGCTCGTTCTGGCAGGACACCACGATGCCCGTCGGCAGGTGGGTGATCCGCACGGCCGAGTCCGTCGTGTTGACGCTCTGCCCGCCCTTGCCCGAGGACCGGAACACGTCGATTCGCAGGTCCTTCTCCGGGATCTCCACGTCCTCGACCAAATCGTGCACGTCCGGGTACACCAGCACGCCTGCCGCCGACGTGTGGATGCGGCCCTGGGACTCCGTGGCCGGCACCCGCTGCACCCGGTGCACGCCGCCCTCGAACTTCAGTCGGGACCACACGCCGTCGGCCGTCGGCGTCTTCGAGCGGATCGTGACCGTCGCGTCCTTGTAGCCACCCAGCTCGGTCTTCGTGCCATCGAGGACCTCCGCCTGCCAGCCGTGCTTCTCCGCGTAACGCAGGTACATGGTCAGCAGGTCGCCGGCGAACAGGGCCGACTCGTCGCCGCCCTCGCCGGACTTGATCTCCATGATGAGGTCGTCGCCGTCGTGCGGGTCGCGGGGCAGCAGCAGCTCGGTCAGCTTGGTCTCGATCGCCGGGATGCGCTCCTCCAGCGCCGCGGCCTCCTCGGCGAAGGACGCGTCCTCGGACAGCTCACGGGCGGCCGCGAGGTCCTCGCGGGCGCTCTCCAGCTCACGGAACGTGCGGACGATCGGGGTCAGCTCGGCGTAGCGCCTGCCCAACTTGCGCGCACGGGCCTGGTCACCGTGCACGGCGGGGTCGGCGAGCGAGGACTCCAGCTCGTCGTACTCACCGAGCAGCTCGCCGAGCGATGACGCGTCCAAGGTGGTCCTTCCAGAAGACATGAAAACGGCGCCCACCCACGAGGATGGACGCCGTGAACGAAGCTACTTGGCCTTCTTCTCCCGCTTGCCGTAGCGGGCCTCGAAGCGCGCGACCCGGCCGCCGGTGTCGAGGATCTTCTGCTTGCCCGTGTAGAACGGGTGGCAGTTCGAGCAGACCTCAACGTGAATGCTGCCCGACTTCTTGGTGCTGCGCGTGGTGAACGTGTTGCCGCAGCCGCAGTGGACCTCGGTGGTGACGTACTCGGGGTGGATACCGGTCTTCACAGATCTTGCCCTTTCTCGTTGGCCGCCGGGTCCTCGGCGAACGAGGTGAACCGGAGCCGGACTCGACCTAACAGTTTGCCAGATGGCCTGACAGCCACTTCAACATGCCCCGGCCAGCGAGTATTCCGGACTCGTCCGGCTCCGGACCGGGGCCTCGACCGCTTCCCGGGTGGCCTGCCGGCACCGGTCACCATCGGTGGCCCGTGCCGGCAGGAACAGCCGAGCTATCTCAGTCGTCGTTGACCGACGGTGTGTTCTTCGCCACCTGCATCAGGAACTCGATGTTCGTCCGAGTCTTGCGCAGCTGGGTCAGCAGCAGGTCGATGGCCTGCTGGTTGTCAAGCGCGTGCAGCACGCGGCGCAGCTTGACCGTGACCGCCAGCTCGTCCGGCGAGAGCAGCAGCTCTTCCTTACGAGTGCTGGACGCGTCCACGTTGACCGCCGGGAAGGTGCGCTTGTCGGCGATCTTGCGGTCGAGGACGAGCTCGGCGTTACCCGTGCCCTTGAACTCCTCGAAGATCACCGTGTCACCCGCGGAACCGGTCTCGACGAGCGCGGTGGCGAAGATGGTCAGTGAGCCGCCGTCCTCGATGTTGCGCGCGGCGCCGAGGAAGCGCTTCGGCGGGTACAGGGCCGTCGAGTCGACACCACCGGACAGGATCCGGCCGGACGCCGGGGCCGCCAGGTTGTAGGCGCGGCCGAGGCGGGTGATCGAGTCGAGCAGCACGACCACGTCGTGGCCCATCTCGACCAGGCGCTTGGCCCGCTCGATCGACAGCTCGGCGACCGTGGTGTGGTCGCCCGGCGGGCGGTCGAAGGTCGAGGCGATGACCTCTCCCTTCACCGACCGCTGCATGTCGGTGACCTCTTCCGGACGCTCGTCCACGAGCACGACCATCAGGTAGCACTCGGGGTTGTTCGTCGTGATCGCGTTCGCGATGGCCTGCAGGACCGACGTCTTACCAGCCTTCGGCGGCGACACGATCAGCGCACGCTGACCCTTGCCGACCGGCATCACCAGGTCGATGACGCGGGTCGTGAGGATGTGCGACTCGGTCTCGAGGCGCAGCCGCTCGTTCGGGTACAGCGGCGTCAGCTTCGTGAACTCGGACCGGTTCTTGGCCTGGTCCGGGTCCAGCCCGTTGATCGTCTCGACACGCACCAGCGGGTTGAACTTCTGCCGCTGCTGCTCGCCCTCGCGTGGCTGGCGCACCATGCCGGTGATCGCGTCACCGCGCCGCAGGTTGTACTTGCGGACCAGCGACAGCGACACGTACACGTCGTTCGGGCCGGCGAGGTAGCCGGAGGTACGCACGAACGCGTAGTTCTCCAGCACGTCCAGCACGCCGGCGACCGGCAGCAGGACGTCGTCGTCACGCACCTCGGTGTCCGGGTTGTCCCCACGGCCGCCGCCACCGCCGCCACCGGTGCCGGTGCGGCGACGACGGTCACGGAACCGGCGACCGCGACGGCGACCGCCGTCCTCGTCGTCGTCATCGTCCGACGCGGCGATGTTGTCGCGACCCGTGTTGCGGTCGCCCCGGCTGTCCTGGTTGCGGTCGGAGTTACGGCTGTTGCGGCGGTCGTTGCCACGGTCGCCACGGTCGCCGCGGTCGTTGCCACGGTCACCACGGTCGTTGCGGTCACCGCGATCGCTCCGGTCGCCCCGATCGTTGGCTCGGTCGTTCGCGCGGTCGTTGCCGCCACGACCGGTGCGCTCCTCGCGCTTCTCGGCCTGCGGCTTGTCCTCGACGGCAGCGGCGGCCGGACGCTCCTCAGGGCGCTTGGCCTCCTGCTCCGGCGCCCCGGCCGCACGGCTCGCACTGCGGCGGCGACGGTTGTTGTCCCGGCGACCGCCCTCGTCCGACGAGTCGGACTGCTCCGGCTGTTCGGCCTTGGGCTCGGCGACCGGTGTGGCGGCCGCGTCCGAAGAAGCCCTCGAGCCGGCCTTCTTCTTCACCGGCGCGTCGTCGATGCCGAGAGGCAGGGTGTCGGAGGCCGTGTTCGCGGACTTGGCCGATCCTCCGGACTGCCGCTCCTTGATAGCGGCGATGAGATCGCCCTTGCGCATCCCGGCCGTGCCGGTGATGCCGAGCTGGCCGGCGAGCTCCCGCAGCTCCGCCAACACCATGCCGGTAAGACCGGCGCGTCGCTTGGTTCCCCCGTTCGCGCTCCCGCGCGCTGTGCTTTCGGCCGCATTGGCGTTGGCGACCGTGCCGTTGGCAGTTTCACTGCCCAGCAGATCAGTGTTGCTCACTCATGTCCTTCCTGACCAGGTCCCCGCCTCCTGAGGTGGACCCGTGAACCAGCGGACCGCCGTTCGTCGACTTACCGGGACGGCGTACTCCGCGGCCTCGCCAACGCGGAGTAGTTCTCTTTCCCCGCAGGGTTCGGACGGCTTTCGGTATCCGACAACGTCGACTCCGACCTTCGGAAAGGACGAGCCGCCGACTGAACGGAAGATGCGACCCGAGGCAAGAGACCTCGGGAACGACACCGGGCGCCCGTACGCGCGGTGACTGAACGCCCCTGAGGGTAGACGCACACCTGTCCGGGTGCAACAACCGGGGTGTCGGCGTGGCTAATCGCGAGAACGTTCACTACCTGCTGTTTGTTCCGTTCGCCTCGATGATCACGCCGGTCCTGGCGACCGGCAGTACCCGCACGGTGAAGCCGGCCGTGTCGACCCCGGCCGGCAGAGCGCCGTCCGGCGGGAGCGTGAGAACCGTTGGTCCGGCGCCGGAAACCGTTGCGGGGACGCCGTTCGCGCGAAGTTCACGCACCATTCGCATGGTGTCCGGCCAGGCGCGCTCGCGGTAGTCCTGGTGCAGCCGGTCCTCGGTCGCGGGCAGCAGCAGATCGGGTCGGGTGGTGAGCGCGTGTACCGCGAGCGCGCATCGACCGGCGACGAATGCGGCGTCCTTGTGCGGAATGTTGTCGGGAAGCAATCCACGCGTGACCGACGTCGCCGAACGGACGTCGGGCACGAGCACGACAGGGGTGACGGCCGGGTGCGGTTCGAGGCGTACCGCGCGGTACCGAGGTCCCTCCGACCAGGCCAGGACCAGGCCGCCGTACAGCGAGGCGGCCGCGTTGTCGGCGTGGCCCTCGAACTCGGCCGCGAGCTGCAACGCGTCGTCGTCGAGTGCCTTGCCCGCGAGCCCGTAGGCGGCGGCGACGCCCGCGACGACCGCCGCGGCCGATGAGCCGAGCCCTCGGGCGTGCGGGATCTCGTTGTGGCAGCTCAGCGCCACACCGGGCAGCTCGAGTCCCAGGGCGTCCGCCGCGGTCCGCAACGCGCGAACCACCAGGTGTGACTCGTCGGTGGGCACCGCGTCCGCGCCCTCGCCGGTGACCTCCACCTTCGTCGCGCCGCCGGTCACGGCCACCTCGACGGTGTCGTACAGGCCCAGCGCCATGCCCAGCGCGTCGAAGCCGGGCCCGAGGTTGGCGGTGGACGCCGGTACCCGTACCAGCAGGCTCATGCCAGTTCGAGTGCGGCCGCGACCGCGTGCGGCTCGACCGGGATGGCCTGGACCTCGGGCATTTCGGCCAGCACGGTGTCCGGGTCCTTCAGGCCGTGGCCGGTGACCGTGCACACGACGAGCGAGCCGGCCGGAAGTCGGCCGTCGGCGGCGGTCGCGAGCAGACCGGCGACGCTCGTCGCGGACGCCGGCTCGACGAAAACGCCTTCCCTACGGGCGAGTAGGTGGTAGGCGGCCAGGATCTTCTCGTCGGTGACCGCGTCGATGAGACCGTCGGACTCGTCGCGGGCGGCGATCGCCCCGGTCCAGGACGCGGGGTTGCCGATGCGGATGGCGGTCGCGATCGTGTCCGGCTCGCTGACCGGCCGGCCGTGCACGAGCGGCGCGGCGCCGGCGGCCTGGAAGCCGAACATCCTGGGGAGCGTCTCGACGACACCGTCCCGCGCGTACGCCCGGTAGCCGCTCCAGTACGCGGTGATGTTGCCGGCGTTGCCGACCGGCAGGCAGTGGATGTCCGGCGTGCGCCCGAGCACGTCGCAGACCTCCCACGCGGCGCTCTGCTGACCGACGAGACGCACCGGGTTGACCGAGTTGACCAGCTCGATGGGGTACTCCGCCGCGGTCTTGCGGGCGAGCTCGAGGCAGTCGTCGAAGTTGCCGTCGAGCTGCAGGATCCTGGCGCCGTACACGACGGCCTGCGCCAGCTTGCCCTTGGCGATCTTGCCGCGCGGGATGAGCACCGCGCAGTTCAGGCCGGCCCGCGCGGCATAGGCGGCGGCCGACGCGGAGGTGTTGCCGGTGGAGGCGCAGATCACCCCGGCGACACCGGAAGCGAGCGCGTAGGTCATGGCCACGGTCATGCCGCGGTCCTTGAACGAGCCGGTCGGGTTCGCGCCCTCGACCTTGAGGTACACGCGGCATCCCGACAGCTCCGACAGGTGCGGCGCCTCGACCAGCGGCGTGCCGCCCTCGTGCAGCGTCACCGGGGACGCGCCGGGCGGCAGCTCGATCCGGTCCGCGTAGGCCGCGATGACGCCGGGCCAGCCGGGCCGGGCCTGGGACGACGGCTCCGCCTCCCCTAAATCAACCCTTGTGGTCACGGTGGGTCAACACCTCCAGTTCGGCGTCCGCCGGTGGCTGGGTCGCGTCCCGCTCCCCCGGGTGCGGTCGAGAACCGCGTGGCTCGGGCAAGCTCATGACTCTTCTCCTTCGACACGCATCACACTGGCCACCTCCCGGACCGACGGTAGGCCGGCCACCTTCTCCACTGTGGACCTCAGCGCCTCGTCCGGCGCGTAGTGCGTGACGATGACCAGGCTCGCGTCGGTGCCGCGCCCGGACTGGCGGACGGCGGCGATGCTCACGTCGTGCTCGGCGAACACCGCCGCGACGGCCGAGAGGACGCCCGCGCGGTCGGCCACGTCGAGGCTGACGTGGTAGCGGGTGTTCACCTGCGCGATCGGCACGACGGGCAACGCGGCGTAGGAGGACTCCCCCGGCCCGCGGCCGCCGCTGAGCTTGTTGCGTGCCACGGCGACGAGGTCGCCGAGTACGGCGCTCGCGGTCGGCGCGCCGCCGGCGCCCTGGCCGTAGAACATGAGCGAGCCGGCCGCGTCGGCCTCGACGAACACCGCGTTGTACGCGCCGCCGACACTCGCCAGCGGGTGGCCGCGCGGGATCATGGCCGGGTGCACGCGGACCGCGACGCTGCCGTCGATGCGCTCGCAGATGGCGAGGAGCTTTATCGTCCTGCCAAGGGTTTTCGCGGCGGCGACGTCGGCGGGGGTGACCGCGGCGATGCCCTCGCGGTACACGTCGGCGGCGGTGACCCTGGTGTGGAAGGCGATCGAGGCGAGGATGGCGGCCTTGGACGCGGCGTCGTAACCGTCCACGTCGGCCGTCGGGTCGGCCTCCGCGTAGCCGAGCCGGGACGCCTCGTCGAGGGTCTCCGCGTAGCTCGCGCCGGTCGAGTCCATGGCGGAGAGGATGAAGTTGGTGGTGCCGTTGACGATGCCCATCACGCGGTTGATGCGGTCGCCGGCGAGCGACTCCCGCAGTGGGCGCACCAGCGGGATGGCGCCGGCGACGGCGGCCTCGAAGTAGAGGTCGGCACCGGCGGAGTCGGCGGCGGCGAACAGGTCGGCCGCGTGCTCGGCGAGCAGTGCCTTGTTGGCCGAGACGACCGACTTCCCGTTGCGCAGCGCGGTGAGCAGCAGTCCCCGGACGGGCTCGATGCCGCCGACGACCTCGACCACGATGTCCACGTCGGACCGCACGAGTGCCTCGGCGTCGGTGGTCAGCAGGTGCTGCGGGACGTCCGGGTGGCGGTGGGGCCGGCGGACCGCGACCCCGGCCAGCTCGATCGGCGCGCCGATGCGTGCGGCCAGGTCGCCGCCCTGCTCGTCGAGGATCCGGAGTACTTGCGCGCCAACGGTTCCACAGCCCAGCATGGCCACCCGGACAGGCTTTCGCCCCTCCGGCGCGCCGGTCACGATGAGACCTCCAGCCGCAGCAGGTCGTCCAGGGTCTCCCTGCGCAGCAACAGCCGCGCCTCGCCGTCGCGGACCGCGACGACGGCCGGACGCGCCAACCTGTTGTAGGAGCTGGCCATCGCGTAGCAGTAGGCGCCCGTGGCAGCGACCGCGATGAGGTCGCCCGGCCCCAGGTTCTCCGGCAGCCAGCAGTCCCGCACGACCACGTCGCCGGACTCGCAGTGCTTGCCGACCACCCTGGACAGGGTGGCCGCCGTGCCCCGCTCCCCCTCGCCGCTGCCTCGCGACACGAGCCGGCAGTCGTACAGCGCGTCGTACAGCGCGGTGCGGATGTTGTCGCTCATGCCGCCGTCCACGCTCACGTACCGCCGCGAGTGCCCGTGGCCGAGCTCGACGTCCTTGGTCGTGCCCACCTCGTACAGCGTCACCGTGCCGGGACCGACGATCGCGCGGCCCGGCTCGACCGCGATCTTCGGCATGGCCAGGCCCTCGTGCTCGGTCTCCTTGGCCACGATGGTCCGCAGCTGCTCGGCCAGCCAGGCGGGCGGCGGCGGGTCGTCGTCGGCCGTGTACGCGATGCCGAGGCCGCCACCGAGGTCCACGGTGGACACCGTGGCCATGGCGTCGTCGCCGTGTTCCTTGTGCAGCTCGGCGAGCAGCCCGATGACCCGGTGCGCGGACAGCTCGAACGCGTTGGCGTCGAAGATCTGCGAGCCGATGTGGCTGTGCAGGCCGACCAGCCGCAGGCCCGGCAGGCGCAGCACCCGGCGCACCGCCTCGGCCGCGGCGCCGCCGGCCAGTGAGAAGCCGAACTTCTGGTCCTCGTGCGCGGTCGCGATGTACTCGTGCGTGTGTGCCTCGACGCCGACCGTCACGCGTACCAGCACGTTCTGGACGACCCCGCGGTCGCGGGCGATCCGGTCGAGCCGGCTGATCTCGAAGAACGAGTCGAGCACCACCGCGCCGACGCCGGCCTCGACGGCCGCGGTCAGCTCGTCGACGGACTTGTTGTTGCCGTGCAACGTGATCCGCTCCGGCGGAAAGTCCGCACGCAACGCGATGGACAGCTCGCCGCCACTGCACACGTCGAGCGAGAGGCCCTCCTCGGCCACCCACTTCGCGATCTGGACGGACAGGAACGCCTTGGCCGCGTAGTGCACGAGCGCCGGGTCGCCGAACGCGCGGGCGTGGTCGCGGCAGCGGGACCGGAAGTCGTCCTCGTCCACCACGAACAGCGGCGTGCCGAACTCGCGGGCCAGCTCCCGGACGTCGACGCCGGCGAGCCGGACCACGCCGTCCTCTCCCCGTGAGACGTTGCGGGGCCAGATCTCCGGCGCGAGCCGGTCCAGCTCGTCCGGTGTGGACGGTTGGGCGCCCGCGGTGTTGTTCGGTAGAAGGACTTCCGCGTGCCGTGGTCCGGCGGGATGCGCGCGCACTCAGCTCACATCCGTTCCGGGGCGTCGACGGCGAGCATGGCGAGGCCGTTGGCGAGCAGCCGGCGCGTCGCCGCGCACAGCGCGAGCCGGGCCGTGGTCAGCTCGGTGGGCGCCTCGTCGCCCTTCGGCAGCACCCGGCACTCGTCGGTGTCGTAGAACTTGTGGAACGCGGTGGCCAGCTCCTCCAGGTAACGCGCGACCCGGTGCGGCTCACGCAGCTCGGCCGCCTTGGTGAGGACCTCCGGGTACTGGCCGATCGTGCGGATGAGGTCGCCCTCCCGCGGATGGACCAGCAGGCCGAGGTTGACCTCGCTGTCCCCGGTCGGCATGGCCAGGCCCAGGTCGACGGCGTTGCGCGCGACCGAGGACACCCTGGCGTGCGCGTACCGGACGTAGTGCACCGGGTTCTCGTTGGTGTGGCTGGTCCAGAGATCGAGGTCGATGTCGATCGTGGAGTCCGCCGAGGACCGGCACAGCGCGTACCTGGCCGCGTCCACGCCCACGGCGTCGACGAGGTCGTTCATCGTCACGAGCGTGCCGGCGCGCTTGCTCATCCTGAGCGGCTTGCCGTCCCGTACCAGGTTGACCATCTGCCCGATCAGGACCTCGACGGTGTCCGGGTCGTCCTCGAGCGCCGCGGCCGCTGCCTTGAGCCGGGCGATGTAGCCGTGGTGGTCCGCGCCGAGCATGTAGATGCACAGGTCGAAGCCGCGGGCACGCTTGTCGGCGAAGTAGGCGATGTCACCGGCGACGTACGCGGGCGCGCCGTCGCTCTTGATGACCACGCGGTCCTTGTCGTCGCCGAACTCGGTGGTGCGCAGCCACCACGCGTGGTCGGCGAAGTAGAGGTGGCCCTTCTCCTTGAGCTGCTCGACCAGCTCCGCGACCGCGCCCGAGCGGTGCAGCGAGTCCTCGTGGAAGTACACGTCGAAGTCGGTGCGGAAGTTGTGCAGGTCGGCCTTGATCTCGTCGAACATCAGGTTGACGCCGATCTTGCGGAACACCTCGGCGCGCTCGTCGTCCGGCAGCGAGAGCGCGCTCGGCTCCCGGCGCAGCACCTCCGCGGCGACGTCCGACAGGTAGGTGCCCGCGTAGCCGTCCTCGGGCGGCGGCTCCCCCTTCGCCGCGGCGATCAACGAGTGCACGAACCGGTCGATCTGGGCGCCCGCGTCGTTGAAGTAGTACTCCCGGGTGACCTCGCCGCCCTGCGCGGACAGCACGCGACCCAACGCGTCGCCGACCGCCGCCCAGCGGGTGCCGCCCAGATGCAGCGGGCCGGTCGGGTTGGCGGACACGAACTCCAGGTTGATCTTGCGGCCGGCCATGAGGTCGCCGTGGCCGTAGGACTCACCCTGGGTGAGCACCTGCCGGACGATGTCGCCCTGCGCGTCCGCGGCGATCCGCAGGTTGATGAAACCGGGACCGGCGATCTCCGCGGCCGCGATGCCGTCCCGGGTGCTCAGTGCCTCCGCCAGCCAGCCGGCCAGCTCCCGCGGGGGCACACCGACCTTCTTCGCGACCTGCAGCGCGAGGTTCGTCGCGTAGTCGCCGTGCTCGGGGTTTCTCGGGCGCTCGATGCTCGCGGCCGGGGGCAGGGCGGAGGTGTCCAGGTCTCGGCTGGTCAGCACGTCGACTGCGACGGCGCGGACCAGGTCGGCAAGTGCTGCGGGAGTCACCCCGGGAAGTCTAGGTAGCGGGTGTGCACCCGATAGAGTCGCCTCGGCCATACTGCTGAGGGTCCCTGCCCCACCTGGAGGACGCCATCGAATTCCACGCTGGCCGGCTCGCCGCCTCCCTGCTCCTGCTGGCCGCGCTCGCGGGCTGCACCGTGTCCCGCGGGCAGGACGCCGATGGCGGGTCCAGCACGCCACGGCCCACCTCGACCAGCGGCTCGGCGGAGTTCGCCCCCGGCGAGGACAACGAGGACCCGTCGAAGGACATCGAGGGCGTCGTCGTCACCGACTACACCGGCGCGGTCCACGCCCTGCCCGGCCAGCGGGTCGCGTACACGAAGGCCCCACCGGACGGTGGCCGGCACGACCCGGTCTGGGCCGACTGCGGCGGCGTGGTCTACGCGATGCCGGTCCGCAACGAGCACATGGTGCACGCGCTGGAGCACGGCGCGGTGTGGATCGCGTACAACCCCGACAAGGTCGAGGTGGACGACCTCACGAAGCTGGCCGAGCGGGTCGACGGCGTCCCGTACATGATGCTGTCGCCCTACCCCGCCCTCGACGTGCCGGTCTCGCTGCAGTCCTGGGGCCACCAGCTCAAGCTGACCGACCCGGACGACAGGCGGATCGACCAGTTCATCGAGGCCCTGCGGGAGAACGAGTACACCGCGCCGGAGCCCGGGGCCCGCTGCGACTCCCAGGGCACGGGCTTCGACCCGACCAACCCGCCCCCCTTCGAACCGGGGCCGCCCGGACCCGACGCGGCGCCCGTCGGGCCGTGAACGGCATCCGTTGACGCCTATCTGACATCGGGTCCTTACACTGGGCGGTCGGAGACTCCCTGTAGTGAGACGAGGACCGGCAGCGGCATGGCCAGCGGAACGAAGAGCAAGGGCCCGAGCAACCCCAAGGGCAAGAGCGGCAGCGTCAACAAGGCCCGGCGTTCGGTAGTAGGCACCGCACGCAAGCCTAAACCCTGGGGCATGATCATGGCCGTCGTCGCGGTCGTCGCCCTCGCCGGCGGCGTCATCGGCTACGCGCTCGTCACCGTTCACGACAAGGAGAAGTGGGTCGTCTCCGCGGACAACCAGGACCCGTCGGACAACATCGAGGGCGTCGTCCACAAGAAGTACGAGTCCGCCCAGCACGTCGAGGCCACCCAGCGCGTGGCCTACGACCAGAGCCCGCCCTTCGGCGGCCCGCACGACGGGACCTGGGCCGACTGCAACGGCACGGTCTACCCGAAGGCCGTGCGCACCGAGAACATGGTGCACACGCTGGAGCACGGCGCCGTGTGGATCGCGTACAACCCCGACAAGATCAAGGGCAAGGCGCTCAACACGCTGAAGTCCAAGGTCGAGGGCCAGCCGTACATGGTGATGTCGCCCTACCCCGGGCTCGACAAGCCGATCTCGCTGCAGTCCTGGGGCCACCAGCTGAAGCTCACGAGCGCCGACGACGGGCGCCTCGACGAGTTCATCAAGTCGCTGCGGGAGAACCAGTACCAGAACCCCGAGCCGGGTGGCCGCTGCGACTCCCAGGAAACCGGGTTCGACGTGACCAACCCGCCGCCGTTCGTGAGCGGCAAGCCGGACCCGAAGGACCCGAACACGGTCACGATGGACGGCAAGGGCGCGAAGACCGCCACTGACGAGAACGGCATGCAGTCGGGCACCACCACCCCGCCGGCCACCGGCACGGAGACCCCGCCGGCGACCGGTGCCTCCACGCCGCCCGCCACCGGTGGGTCCACCCCGCCCAGCCAGTGACCGACTCAAGCCGGCGCTCGAACCGCACGGCCGTCATGTTCGCCGCCATGGCGGCGATGTTGCTGGTCGGCGCGGCCGTGGGGATGCTGATCAGCACCGCCACCGGCGCCGGGACGGACGACGCGCCCAGTGCGGAGTCGGTGGACGTCGGGTTCGCGCAGGACATGCGGGTGCACCACCTGCAGGCCGTGACGATGGCCGGCATCGAGCGGGACCGCACGTCGGACCTGACCCTGCGCGGCATCGCGTTCGACATCGAGTCGACTCAGCTGTCACAGGCCAGCGAGATGTCCGGGTGGCTGACGGTCTGGGAGCAGCCGAGCCTGCCCACCGCAGGCGCCGGGTACATGAAGTGGATGAGCGAGGGCGGGACGCACACGCACAGCAACGGCGAGGGCGGCCGGACGACCGGGCCCGTGCAGCGGATGCCCGGCATGGCGTCGACCGACGAGCTGAACAAGCTGCGGAAGCTGTCCGGCGCCGAGCTGGACACCTACTTCCTGCAGCTGATGCTGCGCCACCACGAGGGCGGCAAGGAGATGGCCGAGTATGCGGCGGAGCACGCTGGGAAGGGCTACGTCCGCAACCTGGCGGAGAAGGTCGTCACGAGCCAGACGAACGAGAGCAACCAGATGAAGACGCTCCTGGCCCAGCGCGGCGCGAAGCCCCTGCCCGCGTCCTGAGCTACCAGTGCATCTCCTCGCAGGCGGCGGCCTTGCCGGACTCGACCTGCAGGGTGGCGTGATCCAGCTGGTACTCGGCCGCCAGTAGCCGCTGGGCCGCGGCCAGGATGGCCGACTGGTCGCAGTCCGGGCCGACCGTCAGATGGGCCGACGCGACCTCCATGCCCGACGTCAGGGTCCAGACGTGCACGTCGTGCACCTCTCCGACGCCCGGCAGCCTGCCCAGCGCACCGGTCAGCTCGGCGATGTCGACGCGTTCCGGGGCGTGCTGGAACAGGATGCGCAGCGAGCGTTTGGCCAGGGTCCACGTCCTGGGCAGGACGAACACCCCGATCGCGACACCGATGACCGGGTCCGCGTACCGCCAGCCGAAGAGCAGCGTGACCAGGCCGGACACCAGCACGCCGACCGAGCCGATCATGTCGGCGACGACCTCCAGGTAGGCGCCGCGCAGGTTCAGGCTCTCGGACTGGCCCCTCCGGAGCAGCAGGAACGCGACGACGTTCGCACCGAGGCCGAGCAGCGACACGACCACGACCGGCAGGCCGGGAACGTCCGGCGGCGCGGCGAAACGGGTGATCGCCTCGTACAGGACATAGCCGGCCACGCCGAACAGCAGCACCGCGTTGGCCAGCGCCGCGAGGACCTCGGCGCGGTAGAGGCCGAACGTCCGCCCCGGCTGGCGCCGGGCCCGGCGGGCGGCGAGGATCGCGGCGAGCGCGAGGCCCACGCCAAGGACGTCGGTGACCATGTGGGCGCCGTCGGAAAGCAGGGCCAGCGAGCGGGTCGCCAGGCCCGTGGCGATCTCCACGACCATGAACACCGCGGTGACGGCGAAGGCGGCGGCCAGGCGGCCGACGTGCCGCCCGGAGGCACTGGGCGAAATGCCGTGCCCGTGTCCGTGTCCCATGGCCCGAACATATAGTCACATGCGCATGAGTGCAACAGCTACGAGCAAGGCTCCACCGGCGCTCATGCGCGACGGATGTCACGACCGTGCGCTAGTGTCCCGCGCCGGAAATGCGGTGATCAAGTCGGTGGATCCAGGTTTCTGCTGGCAAGACGCCGGTTCGCCCTCGTACTGGGTCGTACCTGGGCGAACCGGCAACGCCGCCAGCAGGAAGCTGGGCCGCCGAATTAGTTGCCTGATTTCCGGCGCGGGACACTAGCGATCCGGCCAGTGCCACGACGGCTGGTCGAGCAGGCCCTGGCCGTCGAGCACCGTCGTGCTCGACTCCTTCACGAGCGTCAGCACGGTGGCCTTTGTTAGCGCCTCGACCAGGGTCTTCGAGTGGGTGACCACGACGACCTGGCTGCGGGCGGCCGCGTCGGTGACCAGGTGCCCGAGCGGCGCGAGCAGGTCCGGATGCAGGCTGGTCTCCGGCTCGTTCAGCACCAGCAGCTCAGGCGGCCGTGGCGTCAGCAGCGCCGCCACCCAGAGCAGGTACCGCAGCGTCCCGTCGGACAGCTCCGCCGCGTCCAGCGCACGCAACAGGCCGTGCTGGTGGAACCGCAGCCCGAACCGGCCGTCGTGGTTGACGACGTCGATCCGGGAGCCGGGGAAGGCGTCGGCGATCGCGTCGTCCAGTTCGCCGGCGGCGCCGACCTCGCGGATCGTCTGCAGTGCGGCGGGCAGGTCGGCGCCGTCGTGGTCGAGCACGGGTGTGCGGGTGCCGATGCGGGACCGCCGCGCGGGCGCGTCCCGGTCGGTGCGGAACTGGTCGTAGAACCGCCACGACCGGATCCGGTCGCGCAGCAGCAGGATCTCGGGCTCGGCCAGCTCGCTCAGCATCGAGTCGGTGAGCCGGATGTCGGCCGACTCCCACCCGCCGTCGGCGTTACGCGCGCGGACGACGTGCCCGGCACGGTCGGCCACCAGCATCGCCGGCCGCAGCACCGGCCCGTTCCACAGCGCCTCGCGCTTGAACTCCGGATCCAGGTTGAACATCGTCGTGCCGGGCCGCGGCAGGCCGAGATCGAGCGCGTAGCCGTACTCGTCGCCGCCGAAACCCAGCCGCAGCCCGACCGGCCCGGTGCGCACGGTGCCCTGCACCGGCCGGCCCTTCCGCGCGCCATGCTCCGGACCGGCCCACAGCGTCGAGCCGACCCCGCCTTCCCTGGCCAGCGCGGCGATGGCGCCGTTGCGGGACGCGTCCGCCAGCAGCCGCAACGCGCGGTACAGGCTGGACTTGCCCGTGCCGTTCGCCCCTGTCACCACGGTCAGCGGCGACAGGGGCAGCACGAGTTTCCGCAGCGAGCGGTAGTTCTCGACCGCGAGGGTCTGGATCACGCCTCGACTTCGCGCCTGTCGTCGCCCCACATGGTGTGGAAGGTGCCGTCGCGGTCGACCCGCCGGTAGGTGTGCGCGCCGAAGAAGTCCCGCAGGCCCTGGATGAGGGAGGCCGGCAGGCGCTCGGCGCGCAGGCCGTCGTAGTACGCGAGCGACGAGGAGAAGGCGGGCGTCGGGATGCCGGCCTGGGCCGCGTGCGACACGATCCGCCGCCACGACTCCTGACCGTCCGCGACGGCGTCCCGGAAGTACGGCGCGACCAACAGCGACGCGGGCCGCTCGGTGGCGTAGGACTCCTTGATCCGGTCGAGGAACCGGGCGCGGATGATGCAGCCACCGCGCCAGATGGTGGCCATGGCGCCGAGGTCGATGTCCCAGCCGTACTCCGCGCTCGCGGCCGCCATCTGGTCGTAGCCCTGGGCGTAGGCGACGACCTTGGACGCGTACAGCGCCTTGCGCACGTCGTCGACGAACGTGTCACGGTCGACCGGTGCCACCGTGCCCGGCCCCGGCAGTGCCCGCTGGGCCGCGACGCGCTGCTCGGGGTGTGCCGACAGGGCCCGCGCGAAGGTGGCCTCGGCGATGCCCGTCACCGGGACGCCCAGGTCGAGGGCGGTCTGCACGGTCCAGCGGCCGGTGCCCTTCTGCTCGGCCTGGTCGACCACGACGTCCACGAAGGCGTTGCCGGTGGCGGCGTCGACGTGCCCGAGCACCTCGGCGGTGATCTCGATGAGGAACGACTCGAGGTCACCGGAGTTCCACTCGGCGAAGATCTCCGCCAGCTCCTTGGGCGACGCGCCGAGCCCGTCGCGCAGCAGGTCGTACGCCTCGGCGATGAGCTGCATGTCGGCGTACTCGATGCCGTTGTGGACCATCTTGACGAAGTGGCCCGCGCCGTCGGGGCCGACGTGCGTGCAGCACGGGGTGCCGTCGACCTGGGCGGCGATCTTCTCGAACATGGGGCCCAGCGTCGCGTAGGACTCCTTGGAGCCGCCGGGCATGATGCTCGGCCCGAGCAGCGCGCCCTCCTCGCCGCCGGAGACGCCGGCGCCGACGAAGTGCAGGCCGCGCTCACGCAGCTCGGCCTCGCGCCGCCGGGTGTCGGCGAAGTGCGCGTTGCCGCAGTCGATGACGATGTCACCCTCGTCCAGGTGCGGGACGAGCTCCTCGATCACCGCGTCAGTGGGGGCGCCGGCCTTCACCATGATCACGACCCGCCGCGGCCGCTCGAGGGCGACGACGAAGTCCTCAATCGACTCGGTCGGCACGAACACGCCCTCGTCACCGTGCTCCTCGACGAGGGAACGGGTGCGGGCCGAGGTGCGGTTGTGCAGTGCGACGGAGAAGCCGTTGCGCGCGAGGTTACGGGCAAGGTTGCGGCCCATGACCGCCAGCCCGGTGACACCGATCTGTGCCTGATTTGCCATGTGCCCACTCTGCCCGAGGAACGCGCCCGGCGCACTCAGCAGATCCCGCGCCGGTCGGTGAGCTCCTACACTGGTATGACCACCCGGCTTGCCAATGTCGTTGCGCGGACCGACGATTCAGTCCTCGTCGTCCGGCCTGTCCAGCTCGTCGCGGAGGATGTCGTCGATCCGGTGGGAAGCCCGCCGGAGCGATCGCGCGGCGGCGATGACGAGGACGACGAGTACCGCACCGCCGATGGTGATCGTCAGGGCGACCATTGTTCGAGGCCCGTTCCGTTGTGCTGGTTCGGCGACTGGCCCACCCCCAGGCATGGGCATCCTAACTGGGATCGCCGTCGCGACGCACTGATTGGCGTGACGGTCCACACGAGTGAAATGCCCGTGACGTCCCGATCGTTGTAAAGGAGCGTGCAGGAGACGGACGTGGTGGTGATCGGCGCCGGGCAGGCGGGACTGTCGAGCGCGTACTTCCTGAGCCGCGCGAACCTCGACTTCACCGTGCTGGACGCGAACCCGGGTCCCGGCGGCGCGTGGCAGCACCGCTGGCCGACCCTGCGGATGGCGACCGTGCACGGCATCTTCGACCTGCCAGGCATGAGGTTCACCCCACCGTCTCCCGACGAGCCCGCCGCGACGGCCGTGCCGGCGTACTTCGCCGCGTACGAGCGGGAGTTCGGCCTGGACGTACGGCGGCCGACCGAGGTCTCGGCGGTCCGCCCCGGGCCGCGGCTGCTGGTGGACACCTCGGCCGGCACCCTGGCCGCCCGAGCGGTGATCAACGCGACCGGCACGTGGACCCGTCCGTTCTGGCCGCACTACCCGGGCGGCTTCGCCGGACGGCAGCTGCACACGGCCGACTACCAGGGTCCCGCCGAGTTCGCCGGCAAGCGGGTGCTGGTGGTCGGCGGCGGCACGTCCGCGGTCCAGCTGCACCTGGAGATCGCCGAGGTGGCGGAGACGTTCTGGGTGACCCGTCGCCCGCCGGTGTTCCGGACGGAACCGTTCGACCACGAGTACGGCCGCGAGATCATCGCGCGGGTGGACGAGCGTGTCCGCGCCGGACTGCCACCCGAAAGTGTGGTTCGCGCAACGGAGTTGATGCTGACACCCGAGATCGTCGAGGCCCGGCGGAAGGGACTGCTGGCCCGCCGTCCCATGTTCGACCGTCTCGTCGAGACGGGTGTCGCCTGGGCGGACGGCACCACACTGGACGTGGACGTGATCCTGTGGTGCACGGGCTGGCGCGCGGCCCTGGATCACCTGGCGCCACTGGGTTTGCGAGGTCCGGGCGGCGGGATCGTGATGGACGGCACCCGGGTCGTGGCGCAGCCGCGGGTGCACCTGGTGGGGTACGGGCCATCCGCGAGCACGGTGGGCGCGAACCGGGCCGGCCGGACGGCGGTGCGCGAGATCCGGCGGCTGCTCGATGCGGAGCCGGCGGTCGCGTGACAATGGGACCGTGCGAACCTGTCCGTGCGGAACACCGCTCACCTACGACGAATGCTGTGGTCGCGTGCACTCGGGTGCCACATCGGCCCCGACGGCCGAGGCACTGATGCGTTCCCGCTACAGCGCCTTCGCGACCGGCGACGCCGAGTACCTGCTGCGCAGCTGGCATCCCGACACCCGGCCGAGCAGGCTCACGCTCGACCCGGCACAGCGCTGGGAGCGCCTGGAGATCCTGACCACCACCGGCGGCGGGCTGCTGCACCGCGAGGGCACGGTCGAGTTCCGTGCGCACTACCGGCACAGCAGCCACAACGGCGTCCTGTACGAGAACAGCCGCTTCACCCGCGTGGACGGCCACTGGGTGTACCTGGACGGCGACACGACGCGGGGGAGTTAGCGGGCCCGAACGGGGTACCCCGCAGGCATGGCGGCCTCCCTGACGGACGAACGTGTGACGTCGGTACTGCGTACCTTCGTCCGAGCCTGCAACACGGTGCTCCCCAGCCGGCCAGGCGCCGCGGAGGAGCGCGTGCGGTGGTGGCTGGACCGCCCCGGCCGGCTGACGGCACTCGCGGCGTCGGTGACGGGCCTGGCGGGGGCCGTCGGCGACCTGTTGCCGCTACAGGACGCGCTGGGCGCCGCGGGCGAGGGCCTGTTGCTGTGCGCCGTGGCCCAGGCCCACGGCGTGACGGATGTGGACACCAAGGTCCGCCTGCTGGCCGCGGTCCTGTTCGACCGCGAGGTGGCCCCGCCGGCGGAACCCAGCGACCCGGCCGAGCCACCCGCCCGCCGCGTCGGCGTGAAACCGACCGCGAGGTGGCTGTGGCGCCAGGGCAGGCTGTTGATGGCGATGTCGGACGAGCTGGAGAAGCGGCCGAAGGGCCGTTTCTACCACCGAGTGCTGGGGATGCTGCCGATCGTGGGAATGGCAGGCGACTATCTGGGCGAACGCGCGGCACTGCGGCGCACGGCAAGGGCGGGAACCCGCTGGCTGACCGAACATCCGGCGAGCCAACCGGGGTAAACCCCGCACTCCCGGCAATTGCCACGCCTGGGTCCACCCGGGAAATGGAAACCAGCCCTATCGATAAAGCAGCACACTTCGTCTATTTGGTCGAGACGAGCGTCAATCGCGCCACCTCGCTGGCAATTGCCAGTCCCCGGTGCCGCTGACCTGCTGGAAGCCGCTACTACATTTTGATCCCCGGCACAACCGTCGGCGAGAGCGATATCGGCTCGATAACGCCTCTCGTAGGTTACGAACACGCGGAACGCATGTACATCGAACGGCATTAACGTCACCATGATGGCCATGCACAGCAAGCAATTCATCGCCGGCGAGTGGCGTAACGGTTCGATGGACAAGGTACTGGTCGACCAGAACCCGTACGACGGTTCGACCGTCGCGGAGTTCAATATCGCCAGCGTCTCGGACATCGACGACGCGTACCGGGCGGCGGAGCGCGCGAAGCTCGAATGGGATCGGGTGAACCCCTATGCCAAGCGAGCCGTGTTCGAGCGGGCGGTTCGCTATGTGGAAGACCACATGGCGGACATCGCCGAGATCATTATCGATGAGCTCGGCGGCACCCGCTTGAAGGCCGGTTTCGAGATCGGCCTGGTGCTGGACATGCTGAAGGAAGCGGCGACCTTCCCGCTGCGCATGGAGGGCCGCATCCTGCCCTCACCCATCGACGACAAGGAGAACCGGCTGTACCGGGAGCCGGTCGGGGTGGTCGGGGTGATCAGCCCCTTCAACTTCCCGTTCTTCCTCGGCATGAAGTGCGTCGCCCCCGCGATCGCCACGGGCAACGGCGTGGTGCTGAAGCCGCACGAGGACACCCCCATCACCGGCGGCACCCTGTTCGGCGAGATCTTCGAGGCGGCCGGGCTGCCACCCGGCCTGCTGAACGTCGTGGTCACCGAGATCTCCGCGATCGGGGACGCGTTCGTGGAACACCCGGTGCCGAGAGTGATCGCGTTCACCGGCTCGGCCGCCGTGGGCCGGCACGTCGCGTCGGTGGCCGCCCGCAACTTCAAGAAGCCACTCCTGGAACTGGGCGGCAACTCGGCGCTGATCGTGCTCGAGGACGCCGACCTGGACCTCGCGGTGGACGCGGCCGTGTTCTCGCGGTTCACCCACCAGGGCCAAATCTGCATGTCAGCCAACCGGGTGCTCATCCACCGCGGTGTGTACGACGAGTTCGCGGAGCGGTACGTGGCCAAGGCCGCGTCCCTGCCGGTCGGCGACCCACGCGACCCGGAGACGATCGTGGGCCCGCTGATCAACCAGCGGCAGGCCGACACGCTGGCCGCCCAGGTGGAGGAGGGGATCACCGAGGGCGCCCGCGTGATGCTGCGCGGCGAGGTCGACGGCACCCTGTTCCACCCGACCGTGCTGGCCGACGTGACCACGGCGATGTCGGTGTCGCAGCAGGAACTGTTCGGCCCGGTGGTGTGCCTGATGCCGTTCGACACCGAGGACGAGGCGGTCGAGATCGCGAACGACACCCCCTTCGGCCTGAGCGGCGCCGTCCACACGAGGAACCTCGACCACGGCGTCGAACTGGCGAAACGCATCAACACCGGCATGATCCACATCAACGACACGACAATCCACGACGAGCCGATCGTCGCGTTCGGCGGTGACAAGCACTCCGGCTTCGGCCGCCTCAACGGCGAGTGGAGCCTGAACGAGTTCACGACGCTGAAGTGGATCTCGGTCCACCGCGGCCGCCGACAGTTCCCATACTGATTGCCCATGGACGCCCGTGTGCGGTGGATCACCCACCACACACGGGCGTTCATCGACGGTTGGCAAGCCCGTCAACCCACCCGAGCAACGCCCGGGTAGCCCCCGGCGCCAGCCGATTCGCGATGGCCCCAGCCTTGGCCTCAGGGGTAACGGGCACGAACACACGCCCGTCCCGAACAGCCGCGACGATCTCGGCGGCGACCCTGTCCGGCCCGAACCCACGCCGCCGGTACAGCTTGGTCGCCCGCACACGCCGAGGCCGTTCCTCATCCGGCGCCGTCCCGGCAAACCGAGTGGTGGCCGTGATGTTGGTGTGCACAAAACCCGGGCAGACGGCACTGACCCCAATTCCGTCACGAGCAAGCTCACCGGCGAGGCATTGAGCCAACATGAGCACGGCGGCCTTGGTTGTGCTGTAGGCAGGCAGGGATGGGAGTGGAAGAAACCCAGCAGCGGAGGCGGTCACGACAATGTGCCCACCCTCCCCACGCGCGACAAGCGAAGGAACAAACGCGCGAAGGGTGTTGACAACCCCCCAGAGATTGACGTCGATAACACGCCGCCAGTCGCGTTCGGTGGTGTCGAGAAAGGACCCGGCAACACCAACCCCGGCGTTGGCCATGACAAGATCCGGCACCCCGTGTACGGCAAGGATATGATCCGCAAGCCGCTGCATGTCGGTGCCGTCGGCAACGTCAAGCTGAAATGCACTACCGCCGATTTCGACGGCCGTCCGCTCAGCGGAGCCGAAGTCGACATCAACACAAAGCACCTCAACACCCTGCCGAGCGAGGGCGAAGGCGGTGGCCCGCCCAATCCCGCTGCCAGCACCGGTGACGAGGGCGAGCCGCCCACCCATGGGAAGAGAAGAGTCGCCGACCCGAGCCCGCGACAACTCCCGAGAAGCGGGTTCCCCGTCAAGATGATCGATGAACTCAAGGACAAACCGAGCAACATTCGCAGGTTGATGCCGAACAGCCCAGTGCTCACCAACAAGCGGCCGCCGCCAAAGCCGCGCACACCACGGGTCGGCGGAGGAAAGAAGTGCAGAAGTAACAAACGGATCCCGAGTAAGAGCGATCTGCTGAACAGGAACGGAAACCCGCCGAGCCTCAGGCCGCTGCCCCACCATATTGGCCCGATAAAGCTCAACCCCATTCCGAGCATCTCGGTACAGGGCTTGGAATTTGCGCAAAAGCAAGGGAACCCGCCAAACAAGCTCAGGCAGAACCGGCACCTGAAACGCCCCAATATACCAGGAACGAAACAGTTGTCGAACAACGTCCCGCCGCCGCGCATGCGTCATCCAGTCCCCGATCTGCCCAAGATCAGGCCCAGAGATCGAGGTAAAAGAAACAAAAAGCTCAGGATAAGCAGCCACGGCGGCCCAAGCCTGAATAGACCCCCAGTCATGACCAACAAGATGCACCGCCCGCCCCCCAAGACTCCTCACGACGGCCACAAGGTCTTCCACCAGCGCAGGGACCCGATACCCCTCCCGACCATCGGGGGCGGAGGACTCCCCACACCCTCGCACGTCGTACCGCACAACCCGGAACCGTCGCCGAAGCACCCGAACAACCCCATCCCAAACGGACGCGTTGTCCGGATACCCGTGAACAAGCAGCACAGGAGCCCCGTCACCAGGCCCATCGTCGTAAACCGCCAGCCGCACCCCACCCACGTCCACCCACCGTCGACCCATAACCCCACGGTAGCCGTCAGCCCCCAAACCGCATGCGCTAAGCTCACAGCCACACGAGCCCACGTAGCTCAGGGGATAGAGCACTGCCCTCCGGAGGCAGGTGTCGCAGGTTCAAATCCTGCCGTGGGCGCCCCTCCTGATCTGGTCAAACGCCATCTGTCAGCGATCTTGAAAGGATCGCGTGACATGGTTCATGACATGGACCGGGGTTACTCTCGATCTATGGGGGGAAGACGATCGGGGGATCGGGCGCCTTCGCGTCCACACACACAGGAAGCGCAGACTCGCGCGAGGCCCAGGGGAAGCATCGACACGCTGCCCAGCGGCTCGCTGCGGGTGCGTGTCTACGCCGGCAAGGACGTCCTGACCGGCAAGGAGTACTACGTCGGCGAGGTCATCAAGCCCGGACCGCACGCCCAGGACCTGGCCGAGGACGCGAAACGGCGCTGGACGGAGGACGTCCAGGCCGGACGCCACGTCAGGACCACCGCCTCGTTGGTGCAGATCATCGAAGAGCACCTCACGCACGCCGAACTCGAGGAGAGCAGCAAGGACTCCTACCGCGCCAATCTGCGCAAGCACATCGCACCGCAGTTCCGGTCAGGGCCAGCGGCAGAGGTCACCACGCACACGATCGAGAGGTTCAAGGCCGAACT
>NZ_DASQCC010000225.1:0-4550 GCF_035634895.1 Actinophytocola sp.
CGATGCCGGCCTGCCAGGCCGCGAACGGGACCGCGCCGGCGGGTTCGACCGCCAGCCGGAACTCCTCCCACAGGCGGTCGCGGGCGGCGAGGATCTGCTGGTCCGACACCAATACCGAGGACGCCGCGCGCAGGATCGCGAACGGGACGTCGCCGACGCGGGTCGCGCCGAGGGCGGACACGGCCACCGAGTCCACCGACGAGTCGACGGGGTGGCCCGCCGCCAGCGCGTCGTGGAACGCCTGGCAGCCCTCCGGTTCCACGGCGACCACGTGCCGGCCGCCCGCGCCGAGCACCGTTCCCGCGCCCAGCCCGCCGCCGCCAACCGCGACCACGAGGGTGTCCACCTCCGGCACGTCGGCCACGACCTCCGCCGCGCACGTGCCCTGGCCGGCCACCACCAGCGGGTGGTCGTAGGCCGGCACGTAGAACGAGTCCGGTACCGCCATCGCCGCCGCCGCGGCCTCCGCGTACGTCGCGCCGTGGCGGATCAGCTTCGCGCCCGTCGCCTCGATGCGCCTGGCCTTCGCCGCCAGCACGGACTCCGGCGTGTACACCGTCACCGGCAGGTTCAGCAGGGACGCGGCGGTCGCGACGGCCAGGCCGTGGTTGCCGCCGGACGCCGTCACCACCCGCTCAGGGCGCTCGTCCTCGCCCAGGAGGGCGTTCAGCGCGCCTCGCACCTTGAACGACCCCGTCAGCTGGAGCTGCTCCAGCTTCAGCACGGCCTGCCGGCCCTCGACCTCGACCCGCATGACCGGGGTGCGCCGCACGTACGGCCTGATGCGTTCCGCCGCTGCGGCCACGTCTGAAACCATGTCACCACCGTAGCCGCCGGGGGACGGCGAAGTTGATCTCCAACATCGCCTCCGGGTTCGGCGCACTGCGGCCCTTCGCCGTGCGCCGCTAGATTGTGGCGGTGCCAGCACAGTTTCCGGCCGCCGCCGCGACCGCCATCGGGTCCATGCCGGGGACCGATCCGGTCGAGGCGGCCGCCGTCGTCGTCGGTGAGCTGCCCGACCTCCCGCACCTGCCCGAGCTGCCGCGCCGCGGCCTGGGTGCCGACCTGGTCGGGCGGACCGCCGCGCTGCTCGTCGACCTGGCGGTGGAGGTGGTTCCGTCGGCGTACCGGGTGACGACGCGGCCCGGCACCGACCACCGCACGGCCGTCGACCACCTGCGACGGGACCTGGACGCGTTCGAGGAGGCGGTGGAGCAGGCCCGGCCCGGCCTGGTGAAGGTGCAGGTGGCGGGGCCGTGGACGCTGACGTCCGAGGTCGAGCTGCCGCGCGGGCACCGGGTGCTGACCGACCAGGGCGCGTTGCGGGACTTCACCGAGTCGCTGGCGGAGGGTCTGACCCGGCACGTGGCGGAGGTCCGCAAGCGAACCGGGGCCGAGGTGGTCGTGCAACTAGACGAGCCGTCGCTCCCGGCGGTGCTGGCGGGTGCGCTGCGGACCCCGTCGGGGCTGAGCACGGTTCCCGCCGTCGCGGACCCGGACGCCCGCGACGTGCTGGCGGCGGTCATCGACGCGGCGCGGGCGGCGACCAACCAGCCGGTGATCGTGCACTGCTGTGCGCCCAGGCCGCCGGTGGCCCTGTTCCGTGGCGCGGGCGCCGACGCGGTGGCGCTGGACGCGACGCTGCTGGAGGGCACGCCGGCCGTGTACACCGACCAGCTGGGCGAGGCGTGGGACGACGGTTGTGTGTTCCTGCTGGGCCTGCTCCCGAGCACCGACCCGAAGCGCCCCCTGACCCTGCACGACGCCGCACGGCCGGCCCTGGAGCTGGTCGACCGCCTCGGTTTCCCCCGCACGATCCTGGCCGACCGCGCCGTCCCGACCCCGACCTGCGGCCTGTCCGGCGCGACGGCGGGATGGGCCCGGCGAGCACTGGAACTGGCCCGTGACCTGGGCAAGGCCTTCGTGGAACCGCCCGAGTCGTGGTGACCCGGGCGGTGCCACCCCCCTTACCGCCGGCGGAAGGTCAGCGCCACCAGGAACGTCAGCAGCACGATCCCCGCTGACGCCGCCCAGGCCGACGTCGCCGCGGTCACCACCGCGTCCGTGCCGGTCAACCCCCGCGCCGCCGACCCCGCGATCGTCACCAGGATCGCCAACCCGAGCGTCGAGCCGATCTGCTGCATCGTCTGCAGCGCCCCGCCCGCCGCGCCGGCGTCGGCCGGCGGCACGGTCGCCATGATCAGAATGTTCAGCGGCGCGAACGCCATCCCGCCACCGATCCCCATCAGGATCATCGGCCCCAGGATCGCCGGCACGTACGACGAGTCCGCCGACAGCAGCGACATCCACCACAACCCGGCCGCCATCAGCAGCGAACCCGTCAGCGCCAGCGGCTTCGGGCCGGTCCGCGCCAGCAACCGCGGGATCAGCCGGGACATCCCGAAGATCCCCACCGCCATCGGCAGGAACGCGAAACCGGTCGTCAGCGCCCGGTAGTGGTCGACCTCCTGCAGGAACTGCGTCATGAAGAAGAACGCCGACATCATCGACAGCGGCCCGAGGAAGAAGTTGGTGTACGCGGCCGCCCGGTTCCGGTCGCGGAACAGCCGCAGCGGCAGCATCGGGTTCGCCACCCGCGCCTGCGACACCACGAACGCGACCACCAGCACACCGCCGGCCACCAGCGGCAACACCGCCGCCGTCGTGCCCCAGCCCTTCTCGGCCGCCTGGATGAACCCGTAGACCAGCGACGCCACCCCGACCGTCGCCAGCCCGGCGCCCACCAGGTCCAGCCGCGCCGGATGGCGCTCCGGCTCCGAGATGTACCGGGCGCCGAACGCCAGCACGACCAGCCCCAGCGGCACGTTGATGAACATGACCGAACGCCACGTCAGCCACTCGGTCAGGAACCCGCCGAGGATCAGCCCGATGGCGAACCCCGAGCTGGACATCGCCGAGAACAGGGACAGCGCACGCACTCTGGCCTGCGGCTGGGTGATCGTGCTGGTGATCAACGCGATCGTGCTCGGACCGGCCAGCGCGGCCCCCACGCCCTGCACGATCCGCGCCGCGATCAGCAACCCGGCCGAGTCCGCCAGCCCGCCGGCGAGCGACGCGGCCGTGAACACCGCGATCCCGGCCAGGAACATCCGCCGCCGGCCGAACATGTCACCCAGCCGGCCGCCGAGCAGCAGCAGACCGCCGAACACCAGCGTGTACGCGTTCATCACCCACGACAGGCCGGCCGGCGTGAAGCCCAGGTCCCCGCGGATGCGGGGGAGGGCCACGTTCATCACGGTCGCGTCCAGCATGAGCATCAGCTGGCACGTCAGTAGCAGCGCCAGCGCGACGCCGGGTCTGGCCGCGACCGGCCTGGCCGGCGCCAGTGTCGTTTCAGTGGAGACAGACAAGACTCACCCCTAAGCGGAGAAACTCTCCAGTTTGATTGGGCTAGCATATGGAGAGCATCTCCGGATGCGCAAGACTAACCGGAGAATCTCTCCGAATGGAAGGGGTGCATCGATGCGCGCCGACGCTCGCCGCAACTACGAGCTCATCGTGGCCACGGCGCGCGAGGTGTTCTTCGAGCACGGCGTCGACGCGCCGCTCGACGACATCGTCAAGCGGGCCGGCATCGGCGCGGGCACCCTCTACCGGCACTTCCCGACCCGGGACGTGCTCGTCGAGGCGGTCTACCGCCAGGAGATCGAGGACATCGCGCAGCGTGCACGGCAGCTCGCCAAGGAGCTGCCGCCGGAGGAGGCGCTCGCCGAGTGGCTGCGCGCGATGGTCCGGTTCCACGTCGACCGGTCCGACCTGACCGCGGCGCTGAAGGCGGCGATCGACGAGGACTCGGAGACCTTCCGGTACTGCAAGGGCACGCTGCGGGACGCGGCGTGGGAGCTGCTCTCGCCGGCCCAGGCCGCCGGCATCGTCCGTGCCGACCTGGAGTCGGTCGACCTGATGCGGCTGTCCCACGGCCTCGGGGCGAGCGTCAAGCACGCCGACGCGGCGGCCAGGGAGCGCATGCTGTCGGTCGTGATGAACGGGTTGCGGCCGTGAAGCTCTTCCGCCGCGAGGAGAAGCCTGTTTCTTCCCCAGCGCGGCCGAGCCCGGCCGCGCTGGCGACGGAGTTCTGGCACGGCTGGTACGACCTGCTGCCCGAGGTGTCCTCGGCGCTCGGTGACCGCGAGCCCCAGCGCGTGGAGAACCAGCTGTGCGACCTGGTCGCCGCACTCCACCCCGAACTGCACTTCTCGCTGGAACGCGGGCAGCGCGCCGTCTACGCGCTCGTCGTCACCGGCCAGGAGGACCCCGGGCTGCGCCGGTACACCGACGCGTGGCGCGCCGCCGCCCCGCCCGAGGACGCGATCTGGGAGTACCACGACTCGGTCCCGCCCGTGCCCGACCCGACGCTGGTGACCGTGAACCTCGGCGCGCACCGGATTCCCCTCCGGGACGTCCGCGTGGTCGCGCAGGTCGACGGCGACGTCGTCGACGTGGCGGTCTACCACCCGGAGATGGCGGCACTGGACCAGGCGGCCCGCGACGCGATGACCTACCTCCCGCTGGACGCGGCGCTGGGGGAG
>NZ_DASQCC010000226.1:0-90273 GCF_035634895.1 Actinophytocola sp.
CCTGACTCTGCCTCACACCACGAATGGTTTGGGCGGTGGCGTCCGGTCCGCAAGACTCACACCGCGAACCGTTCGACCATGGTGTCGACGCAGCGCGCGGCGGCCTCGTCGACACTGGGGTCGAAGGTGGTGCGGCCGGCCTGCGGCCGGCCGGCGACCACGTTCACCAGCGCGTCCCCCTTGGAGATCAGGTAGGTCGACTCGTAGTACCGCGTGCCGTTGGGCGTCGTGGCCAGGCTCGTGTCGAGCACGCCGGTCCAGCCGTCCCGGTCGTACGGCTGCCGGTCGTGCACGTAGGTGGTGCCGTCCTCGTCGCGCTTCGGGCAGTCCTGCGGGACGAGGGTCGCGAGCAGCCGGTCCGCCGGAGCACGTTCCGGGTCCAGCACCGCGACCGCGTACAGCCGGCGGTCCGCGTCGGCGCCGGTACCCGTCCAGAGCGTGGACGGCCTGCACCGTGCCGCCGTCCAGCTCGTCCGCGACACCGGGACAGAGCCGAACCACGACACTCCGCGGCTGGTCCGCCCGCCTGGCGTACCCCGGCACGTCCGCGGGCACCGCCGCCGCCACGACGGCCGCGTCGTCCCTCCCGGCGACCGGCGGCGCCACGGTCTGGGACATGCTGACGTACGAGGACACCGTGGCCGCCGGCGCCCGGTCCGCCGTCCCACCCCCACCAGCACTACACCCGGCCACCACCAACACCCCCAACACCGCGCGAGTCCCGCGTTCAAACATGCCGAGTCCCGCGTTCGCGCACACCGACTTGCGGTTTCGTGCCGATCTTGATGTGCCCGGAGAGACCTTGGTGTGCACGAAACCGCAACTCGCTATGTCTGAACGCGGGACTCGCTGTGTTTGAACGCGGGACTCGCGGGGGGTGGGGGTCATCGTGGGAGGGGGGTGTTCTTGGTCAGTAGTGGGGGCTCTTCGTACGGGGTGGCGTGGGGGTACTTGAGGTCGCTGCCTGTGTTGAGTACCACGACCTCCTCCGAGCCGTCGAGCCAGTCGTTTTGTCGCAGGTGGGCCACGGCCGCAAGGGTGGCCGCGCCTTCCGGGCACATCAGCACGCCCTCGTCGGCCGCGCAGGTGGCCTGTTGGGCGAGGATGTCCGCGTCGTCGACGGCTACCGCGGTGCCGCTGGTGTCGCGGACGGCCGACAGGATCAGGAAGTCGCCGATCGCGCTCGCCACGTTGAGGCCGAACGCCACGGTCGCCGCGTTCTCCCACGGGGCCGCGGTGTCGGTTCCTTCCGTGAACGCACGCACGATCGGCGCGCAGCCGGACGACTGCACCGACACCAGCCTCGGCAGCCGGCCGGTCAGCCAGCCGAGCGCGACCAACTCGTCGAGCGCCTTGCGGATGCCGATCAGCCCGACACCGCCGCCGGTCGGGTACACGATCACGTCCGGCATCCGCCAGCCGAGCTGCTCGACGATCTCCAGTCCCATCGTCTTCTTGCCCTCGATGCGGTAGGGCTCCTTGAGTGTCGCGGTGTTGAACCAGCCGTCGCCGACGGCCTGCGCGGCGAGCCGGCCGGCGTCGCCGATCAGGCCGTCCACGATGTACAGACGGGCGCCGGCCAGCACGCACTCCATGCGCGTGATGGCCGGCGCGTCCTGCGGCATGACGATCAGCGAACCCATGCCGCCGCGGGCCGCGTAGGTGGCCCACGCCGCGCCCGCGTTTCCGTTGGTGGGCATGGTGATCCGCTCGATGCCGAGCTCGCGGGCCCGCGAGACACCCACCGCCGCGCCGCGTGCCTTGAAACTGCCCGTCGGCAGCAGCGCCTCGTCCTTGACGTGCAGCCGCGGCACGCCGATCCGGGAGCCGTAGGAACGCAGCGGCAGGATCGGGGTCATGCCCTCGCCGAGCGTGACCACGTTCTCCTCGTGCCGCACCGGCAGCAGCTCGCGGTACCGCCACAGGTTCGCCGGCCGCGCCGCGATGTCCTCCCTGGACACCGTGACCGCGCCGAGGTCGTACCTGGCGAGCAGCGGCGTGCCGCACTCGCACAGGTTCCGCGGCCTGTCCGCGTCGTGCCACCGGCCGCACCGCCCGCACTCCAGGTGCGACAGCGCGCTGTTCCACGACTCCACCGACATCTCCTCCTAGTCCGCGATCGCCGCGAAGGCCTCGGGCGTGAGCTTGTTCGCGGGCCCGTCGTAGAGCGCATTGAAGATCATCTTCTGCTCGGCGCGGTTCCACGTGCGGAACGCCGGCTGGTTGCCGAAGGTGACCACGTTGCCCTCGCCGACCTGCCACGACACGGTGTTCACCGCGCCGTTGAGGTACTCGCCGCCGATCAACCAGCCACTTCGGAGCTGCTCGCCGCTCGCCGGGTACGTGCCGACCACCTGGTGCGGGTACTTCGCCGGGTCGGTGATCCGGTACGCGCGGTCGCCCTCGAACCACACCGGGTTGTCCTCGAGCATGCCCCAGCCGGTCGGTGTCGACGCGTCGATGTGCTGGCTCAGCAGGGAACCCGGCGCGTAGAACACCGAGGAGCTGGCCGGCAGCACGTTCTCGATCGGCAGCCCGAACAACTGCTGCGCGGTGCTGACGCCGGTGCCGAAGCTCACCAGCGTGCCGCCGCCCGTCACGAAGTCCCGCAGCTGGTTCCAGCCGGTCTCACCGGCGCCGTACGCCCACGACCACTCCGGCGGGTAACTCGCCGGGTTGAGGCCGTTCACGATCGAGTTCCTGCTGACGCCCTCCGGCATCAGGATCGCGTCGTACTTCGCGGCCAGGTCGGCGTAGTCGCTCGCCCGCACGACCGAGTAGTTCACCCTGTACTGGTCGAACATCCACATCAGCCAGCCGGACGGGATGTTGTCCGGCGGCTTCAGCAGCCCGATCCTGGTGCCCGGCCTGAGCTGTACGCCCTCGATGGCCGGCACGTCCGCGACCGCGTGGACCGGGATGCCGGTGGCCTTCGACTGGCTCCGCAGCAACTGCCCGGCCTGCCTCGTCGGCGGCACGACGAAGGTGCCGGCCGGGAACTGACGCCCCGCGTCGGTGAACGCGGCCGCCGAGCGGAACGTCGGGATGCCCTGCTCCTGGAGCCGGGACACGATCTGGTACACCCCATAGGACTCCGGCCCCAGCACGTAGGCGCCGCCGGGTCCCGGCTCGGCCGGCATGGTGACGGGCGGTGGGGTCGTCCTGTCCAGCAGGCGGGTGGCGACGGTGAACTCACCCGGCACCTGGTCGGCCTGGAAGCCGAGCAGCATCGGCAGCGTCTGCGCGGTCACGTCGTACGGCCGCTGCGGCGGGCCGCCCGGGTACTGCAGCAGCATCGGGTAGTGCTGGACCTCCAGCAGCGTCTTGGCGAAGCCGGAGTACGGCTGTCGCATGTAGACGATGTAGGAGCCCTTCGGGTACTGCCTGCCGTTCGCGGCGAAGTCGGCCAGCGCCTGGTGGACCTCGACGGCGCCGGTCCGCAGAATCTCCAGGGTGTCCCTGACGGCCTGCGGATCCCGTTGTCCGGCGGGGATGACGAACGCGTACGGCGACGAGCGCGTGCTGTTCTTCACGCCGACCTTGTAGAAGTCCCTGAGCCAGTTGTAGCCGTCGTTGGCCAGCTCGTCGACGCCGGAGTAGAAGGCCTGCGAGGTGTAGTCGACGATCTGGCGCAGGGTCCAGGTGTTGGAGTCGTACGGCTCGAGGAAGTTGATGCCCGACTCCTGCTGGCCCAACGGTCGGTTGCCGACCTGCGGGTAGGCCAGGTTGGACACGCTGGCCGCCTCGGTGAGGAGGCGGGCGGCGCCGTGGTAGACCTGGTACTGGCGCGACGGGGTCCAGTAGTCGTAGGTCGAGCCCCAGCCGACGCCCTTCATGCCGGCCGACGTCATCCCGCGCTGCATGGTCATGCCCATGTCGTTGGTCTGCTGCACGGTGATCGGGTCGATGTTCGGGTCGTACGGCGAGAGGTACGGCGGGGTGAACATGCGTGGCGCGCCCGTGCCGGCCTGGTGTGCGTCCTGGAACGCCTGCGGGTGGTAGGTGTTCTGGATCGAGACCATCAGCCTGGACTCGACCTGGGTGAACATGAACCAGTCGCGGTTGTCGTCGTGGCCGGTGTACTTCTGGTAGAGGTCCGGGTAGACGCGTGCGTAGTTCGTGCCGGCGGTGGCGTTGAAGTAGTCGTTGACGAGCTTGAGGCCGTCCGGGTTCTGCGTGGGAACCATGAGGATGACGGCCCTGTCGAGGATGTTGTCGATGTACGGGGAGTGCTCGGTGGCCAGCCGGTGCGCGATCTCCAGCATCGCCTGCGAGTTGCCGACCTCGTTGGCGTGGATGCCGGCCTGCACGTAGTAGAAGGGCCTGCCCTCACGTGCCAGCCGGTCGGCCTCGGCGTCGCTGAGCCCACGGGGATCGGCCAGGCGCCGGTTGATCCCGACGAGCCGGTCGAGGTTGTCGAGGTTGCGCCTGCTGCTGATCGTCAGCAGCGAGTACGGGTTGCCGAGCGTGGTCCTGCCGAGCTGGGTGTAGTCGACCCGATCGCTGCGGTCGGCGACGAGCTTGAAGTATCCGATCATCTGGTCGAGCATCGCGAGCCGGCCGTCGGTCCCGATCCGGAACCCGAAGTACTGCTCGGGGGTGGGAATAGTGGGCGCCGCCGACGCGGTCGGCGACATGGGCGCGACGAGAGCGAGGACCGCGGCAAGCACGGTGACCGCTCTGGGCAGGGAGGCGCGCATGTCCACTCCTTTCCAGTTGTGAACCGGTTGTAACACCACCCCTTTCGTACACGCAATATTAGATTCAATATGCAGTCATCCTCTTTTCCCGGGGATGGTGGTCGCTGGGTACTGTGTGCCCGATCACTGTGAGCGGAGAGGACGGCCGTGTCGCTGCCGAGAAGCACCCTGAGCAGCATGGCGTACGGGGAGTTACGCCGGGCGATCCTGAGCGGGCGGCTGGCGCCGGGTTCGCACGTGAGCGTGCGGCCGCTGTGCGAGGAGTTCGGCCTGTCCGCGACGCCGGTGAAGGCCGCGCTGACGGCGCTGGAGCGGGAGGGTTTCCTGGTGCTGCACCCGCACCGGGGCTTCTTCGTGCCCGAGGTCGACCGCGAGGACATGCGGGAGCTGTACGAGCTGCGCGAGGTGCTGGACGGCATGGCCGCCCGCCGGGCGGCGGCCCTGTCGAGCCGCGAGTGGCTGGTGGCCCGGCTGGCGGAGTTGTTGGAGGCCCAGACCGCGGAGGTGGCGGCCCGCAACCTGGCGGGCTACGGCGACCTGGACGCGTTGTTCCACCAGGAGATCCTGGCGGCGGCGGGGAACGGGCGGCTGCGGCAGGTGTCCGAGAACATGACCGGCCAGCTGCGCCTGGGCCGGGCGACGTCGGCGCGGGTGCCGGGCCGCCCGAACGCCGCACTGACCGAACACGGGGAGATCGTCGCGGCGATCGCGGCGGGGGAGCCGCAGCAGGCGGAACGCCTGGCCCGCCGGCACGTCCGCAAGTCGGCGAGTGCCCTGGACCGCTACCTGAACCGGGGCGGCCGGGCCTCCTGAGACCGATCGCGGGCGGCCGCCGGCCCCCGGAATCCAGCGTAGCGGCCGGCACCGACGAAACCGGATCGCTGGCTGGCGTGAATGGACCGCTCGTGCGGTCGTGAGCCGAAGGTGTGACGAGGGTGGCCGTCGGCCCCCCGGAATCCAGCGTAGTGGTCAGCACCGACGAAACCGGCGGGCCGGGTGCGTGAATGGACCACTCGTGCGGCGTCTTCGGGGATCGGTGGCGGGACGATGGCTCCGGCGCGACTTCGGGGGTGGCGGCAGGACCTGGTGAATTCGGTCGGCCGGTGACGGCAAGGGGCCGGTCTTGCCTTGCGTGCGGGGAGGCCTGTGCAAAGGGGCCGGACTCGCCTTGCGTGCGGAAGTTCGTGCAGACAAGGGGCCGGCCTTGCGTGCGGGAGGTCTGTGCAATGGGGCCGGTCTTGCCTTGCGTGCGGGGAAGTCTGCGCAAAAGGGGGCCGGTCTCGCCTTGCGTGCGGGAAGTTTGTGCAAGGCGGGACCGGCCCGGTCGATGGGGTGGACCAGCTGGGAGCTGGGACTAGCTGGCGAGGGTGCAGGTCGCGAACTGTTGGAGGCCTGCGGGTTTTGCGGCGACGCGGCCGATGGCGATGGCGATGCGGTCGAGGGTGGATGCGCGTTTGTCGGTGAGGGGGCCGAGGATGGCGTTCTGGACGAAGTTCGGGCCGCCTTGGCCGCGGGTGTTCTGGAGTCGGGTGTTGGCTTCGCTCAGTTGTTTGTCGAGGTTCGCGAGTTCGCGGGTGACCTCGGCCTGTGCGGCGGCGGGGACGGCGCCGATCTGCGGGGTCGGGCACACGATCTTGCCGGCGTCCGTGTTGTTGTTCGCGGCGCTCGTCGAGGTCGCGGGGATGGTCGTCGGGGGTGAGGTGGCCGCCGGTTGGCCGGCGGTGGACAGGCTGCAGGTCGCGAACTGTTGGAGGCCTGCGGGTTTTGCGGCGACGCGGCCGATGGCGATGGCGATGCGGTCGAGGGTGGATGCGCGTTTGTCGGTGAGGGGGCCGAGGATGGCGTTCTGGACGAAGTTCGGGCCGCCTTGACCGCGGGTGTTCTGGAGTCGGGTGTTGGCTTCGCTCAGTTGTTTGTCGAGGTTCGCGAGCTCGCGGGTGACCTCGGCCTGTGCGGCGGCGGGCACCGCGCCGATCTGCGGGGTCGGGCACACGATCGTCTCCGCGGCGGCCGTGTTGCCGGTGGCCGCCATGGCGCTCGCGGCCCAGGCGACGCCGCCCGCGGTGACCAGTCCGGCCACCAGGATCGCGACGTGTTTTCTTCGTTTCGGCTGTGTGTGGGCAGGCGACAACTCGACCACCTTCTTGTCGGGGAAAAAAGGGGGCATGCCGGCTTACACAGCTAATACGGAAGACCGTCGATCACGGTTCAATCTCGACCTGATAACACCGATGGTGACGACGTTATCTGGTCAGACCTTTTCTAGAGGCCCAGTTTGCCGCGGAGGTCCTGCTCCTCGATGCCGAACGTCTCGCGGATCGTCACGCCACTCTCGCCGACCAGGAACACCCCGTAGTCGGTGTAGACGCGGCTCACGCACCGCAGCCCGGTGAGCGGGTAGGTGCACGACGGCACCAGCTTCGGCACGCCCGCGTCGGTGAACAGCGTCATCATCACGAACACCGACTTCGCGCCGATCGCGAGGTCCATGGCGCCGCCGACCGCCGGGATGGCGTCGGGCTCGCCGGTGTGCCAGTTCGCGAGGTCGCCGTGGAACGACACCTGGAACGCGCCGAGCACGCAGACGTCCAGGTGCCCGCCGCGCATCATGGCGAACGAGTCCGCGTGGTGGAAGTACGACGCGCCAAGGGTTTCGGTCACCGGGACCTTGCCGGCGTTGATCAGGTCCGGGTCCACGTCGTCGCCGTGCGCCGCGCCGCCCATGCCCAGCATGCCGTTCTCGGTCTGCAGGATGACGCCGGAGTCCGCGGCGAGGTAGTCCGCCACCAGCGTCGGCTGCCCGATGCCCAGGTTCACGTACGACCCGGGTGGGATGTCCGCCGCCACCAGGCGCGCGATGCCAGCACGATCGAGCCGAGCCATCAGCCTGCCGCCCCTTCCGCCGCCAGCACGGCCGGTGACGGGCACGCGACCACGCGGTTGGTGAAGATCCCCGGCGTCACGACCGCCTCCGGGTCGAGCGACCCGGGTTCGGAGACGACGCTCACCTGTGCCACGGTCAGTTTCGCCGCCGTCGCCATGACGGGGCCGAAGTTCCGCGCGGTCTTGCGGTACACCAGGTTGCCGAGCGTGTCCGCCTGATGCGCCTTGATCAACGCGGCGTCCCCGTGGATCGGGAACTCCAGCACGTAGTCCCGCCCGTCGATCGTGCGTGCCTCCTTGCCCTCGGCGAGCGGCGTGCCGACGCCGGTCGGGCAGTAGAACGCGCCGATCCCCGCACCCGCCGCACGCAGCCGCTCGGCCAGGTTCCCCTGCGGAACCACCTCCAGCTCGATGCGGCCCGACCGGTACAGCTCGTCGAACACGTACGAGTCCTTCTGCCGGGGGAACGAGCACACGATCTTCCGCACCTGCCCGGCGGCCAGCAGCGCCGCCAGGCCGTGTGAGCCGTTCCCCGCGTTGTTCGACACCACGGTCAGGTCCTTCGGACCGAGCCTGCGCAGCGCGTCGATCAGCTCCACCGGCTGCCCGGCCGTGCCGAACCCGCCGATGAGCACCGTCGACCCGTCGGCGATCCCGGCCACGGCCTCGTCGACGGAGGAACAGACGAGCGTCACGACACGTTCTCCAACACCACCGCGAGTCCCTGGCCGACCCCGATGCAGATGGCCGCCACGCCCCAGCGTGCCTTCTCGGTACGCAGGACCTTCGCCAGCGTGCCGATGATACGGCCGCCGGACGCGCCGAGCGGGTGGCCGACGGCGATCGCGCCGCCGCGGGTGTTGACGATCTCCGGGTCGATCTTCCACGCGTCGACGCAGGCCAGCGACTGCACGGCGAACGCCTCGTTCAGCTCGACGGCGGCCACGTCCGACCACTCGATGCCCGCCCTGGCCAGCGCCCGGTTCGCCGCCTCGACCGGCGCGTACCCGAACCGCTGCGGCTCCAGCGCGAACGCGGCCCGCCCGGCGATCCGCGCCACCGGGTCCCGGCCGAGACCGGCGGACTCCGCGGCGACGAGCACGGCCGACGCCCCGTCCGACAGCGGCGACGCGTTCCCCGCGGTGATCGTCCCGTCCGGACGGAACGAGGGCTTCAGCCTCGCCAGCTTCTCGAGCGACGTGTCGGGCCGGATGCCCTCGTCACGGGTCAACTCGCCGGCGGGCACGGTGAGGTCGTCGTAGAAGCCCGCTTCCCAGGCGGCGTGTGCGAGCCGGTGCGACCGCTCGGCGAACGCGTCCTGCCGGTCCCGCGAGATGCCGAACTCCTCCTGCAGCTGCTCGTTCGCCCCGCCGAGCGAGACCGTCCACTCCTTCGGCATGCGTTCGTTCACCAGGCGCCAGCCCAGCGTCGTCGACACCGCGGTCACGTCCCGCGCGGGGAACGCGCGGTCGGGCTTGGGCAACACCCACGGCGCCCGCGTCATCGACTCGACACCGCCCGCGACCACGATGGACGCGTCGCCGGTCTCGATCTGCCTCGACGCCGACATCACCGCGTCCAGGCTGGACCCGCACAGCCGGTTGACGGTCGAGCCCGGCACCGACACGGGGTAGCCCGCCAGCAGCACGGCCATGCGGCCGACGTTGCGGTTGTCCTCGCCCGCGCCGTTCGCGAGCCCGAGCACCACCTCGTCGACCTCCGAGGTGTCCAGCCCGGGAGTCCGTTCGGCGAGCGAGCTCAGTACGGTCGCGGCGAGGTCGTCCGGCCGCTGTTTGGACAATGCGCCGTCGAACCGGCCGAAAGGCGTGCGGACCGCGTCGTAGACGAAAGCGTGGCTCATGATTGTCCAGGGTAGGTAAGAAACACCGTCTCACCATCCCCCTGGAGCCTCACGTCGAACCGCAGGCCCGCCGGCTCACGGGTCGCGACCAGCGTCTCGCGCCGGTCCGCCGGCACCGACAGCAGGAAATCGTCGGCCCGCTCCGGCAGGTAGATGCGTGTGAGCAGGCGATTCATCAGCCCGCGGGCGAACACGGTCAGCGCGATGAACGGCGCGCCCGGCTCGATCGTGGTGAACGTGTAGTGCCCTGTGTTGTCCGTCGCAGCACGGCCCCAACCGGTGAACGTGTAGCCGTCCCTGCGCAGCGAGCCACCGACCCGGGGCACGTCGCCGGCGGCGTCGGCCTGCCAGATCTCCAGCAGCGCGTCCGGCACCGGCGCGCCCGCGCCGTCCCGGACCTGGCCGTGGAGGCGGATGGCGTCGGGATGGCTCGGCGGCACCAGGTCCGGGCCACCGTCGTAGGGCAGGGCGTAGCCGAAGAAGGGGCCGATCGTCTGGCCGGGAACGGCGGTCATTCGGCGGCCTCCGTCCAGGTCCGGTGGCTGCCGCTCAGCACGATGTCCCAGCGGTAGCCGGTCGCGACCTCCGGCATGGTGACGCTGTGGTCGTAGGTCGCGATCAGCCGTTCGCGTGCCTTCGGGTCCACGATGGACTGGTAGATGGGGTCGATCGGAAACAGCGGGTCACCCGGGAAGTACATCTGGGTGATCATCCGCTGCGTGAACTCGTGGCCGAACAGTGAGAAGTGAATGTGCGCCGGCCGCCACGCGTTCAGGTGGTTGCGCCACGGGTACGGCCCCGGCTTGACCGTCGTGAAGCGATAGGAGCCGTCCGGTCCGGTGAGGCAGCGGCCGACGCCGGTGAAGTTCGGGTCCAGCGGCGCCGGATGCTGGTCCCGCAGGTGCGCGTACCGGCCGGACGAGTTGGCCTGCCAGATCTCCACCAGCTGGTTCGCGACCGGGCGCCCGTCGCCGTCGACCACCCGGCCGGTCACCACGATCCGCTCGCCGAGCGGCTGGCCGCGGTGCTGGACCGTCAGGTCGGCCTCGACCGGGTCGACGTCCTGGTGGCCGAACACCGGCGCGTACAGCTCGACCAGCTCGGGGTCGGCCTGGTGCGGCGCTTTCGTCGGGTGCCGCAGGATGCTGCTCCGGTACGGGGCGTAGTCGAGCCGCGGCTGTGGCTCGTCGCCCGTCCGGGTGGCGGCGATGGCGGCGATCTCGGCGCTGATCTCGTCCTGGGTGGCGGCCGCCGCGTCGGACGACACGGCCGCACGTGGGGGTGCTTCGGTCACACCTGCAACCTAGGCCGGACGTGGCCGTGGGTGCGAGACTGTCCTTCCGCTGAGCGGAAGGATCTCGTCGTGGCGGGGAACAGTGGACAGCCGGGCGTCACCGTGGCGTCCCGGGTGCTCGCGCTGCTCGGCGCGTTCGACGGCGAGCACCGCGGCATGACGCTCACCGAGCTGGCCCGGCGCGCCGGCCTGCCCCTGGCCACCGCGTTCCGGCTGGCCGGCGAGCTGGCCGAATGGGGCGCGCTGGAGCGGCGCGCGTCCGGCGAGTACGTGGTCGGCCGCCGGCTCTGGGACCTCGGCCTGCTCGCGCCCGTCCAGTCCGGCCTGCGGCAGGTGGCCTCGCCGTTCCTGCACGACCTGTACGCGGCGACGCTCGCGACCGTGCACCTCGCGGTCCGCGACGGCACCTCGGTGCTCTACCTCGACCGGCTCTCCGGGCACGTGTCCGTGCCGGTGGTCAGCGACGTCGGCACCCGGCTGCCCATGCACGCGACCGGCGTCGGCAAGGTGCTGCTGGCGCACGCGCCGGACGACGTGCGCGGCTGGGTGTTCACGAACCTGACCCGCATCACCCCGTACACCATCACCCAACCGGGCCGGCTGCGTGCCGAGCTGCGCCGGGTGCTGCGGGACGGGTTCGCGCAGACCAGCGAGGAGATGAGCCTCGGCGCGTGTTCGGTGGGCGTGCCGATCCGGTTGGGTGACGGCGCGGTCGTCGCCGCCCTGGGCATCGTCGTGCCGAGCCTCGGCCGGGACCGGTCCCGGCTCGTCGCCGCGTTGAAGGTCGCGGCGCGGGGCATCGGCCGCAGTCTTCCACTGAGTGAAAGCGGCTGATGGTGCCGGACGGCCCGGCGGTCTCTACTGGTGCCATGCGTACCCAGGTGGCCATCGTCGGTGCCGGCCCGGCCGGTTTGTTGCTGTCACACCTGCTCGCGGCGGACGGCGTCGAGTCGGTCGTGATCGAGACGCGGACCCGCGAGTACGTCGAGTCGCGTATCCGCGCGGGCATCCTCGAGCACTCGACGGTCGAGCTCCTGGAGTCGGCCGGGCTCGGCGACCGGCTGCGGCGTGAGGGCGACGAGCACCGCGGGATCTACCTGCAGTGGCCGTCCGAGCGGCACCACATCGACTTCCACGACCTCGTCGGGCGCGGCGTGTGGGTGTACGGGCAGACCGAGGTGCAGAAGGACCTCGGCCGGGCGCGGGACGCCGCCGGGCAGCAGGTGATCTACGACGTGCGGGACACGACGGTGCACGACCCCGAGGACCCGTACGTGACGTTCACCCTGGACGGTGTCGCGACCAGGCTGGACGCGGACGTGGTCGTCGGCTGCGACGGCTCGTTCGGACCCACCCGGTCGGTGGTGCCGGGACGGACGTGGCAGCGGACGTACGCGTACTCGTGGCTCGGTGTGCTCGCCGCGGTCGCCCCGTCCACCGACGAGCTGATCTACGCGTGGCATCCGGACGGGTTCGCGCTGAACTCCATGCGATCGCCGACGGTCACCCGGCTGTACCTGCAGGTGCCGGCGGAGACGGACATCGCGGAGTGGCCGGACGAGCGGATCTGGGACGCGCTCGCGACGCGGCTCGGGCACGGCCAGGACGGCTGGAAGCTGACGCGCGGGCCGATCACCGAGAAGAGCGTGCTGCCGATGCGCAGCTTCGTGCAGGCGCCGATGCGGCACGGCAGGGTGTTCCTCGCCGGCGACGCCGCCCACATCGTGCCGCCGACCGGCGCGAAGGGGCTGAACCTGGCGGTCGCCGACGTGGCCCTGCTGGCGCCCGCGCTCGTCGCCTTGTTGCTGGAGAAGGACTCCCGGCTCGCCGACGGGTACTCCGACCGCGCGCTGCGCCGCGTCTGGCGGTGCACCCACTTCTCGTGGTGGATGACCACGATGCTGCATGCCGGCGGCGACCCGTTCGACGCGCAGCTACAGCTGTCGCAGCTGCGGTGGGTGGCGAGCAGCGTCGCGGGCGCGACCGGGCTGGCGGAGAACTACGCGGGCCTCCCGATCGGCTTCTAGACGAAGGCCAGGACGAGCAGAAGGGTCACCGTCACCACCACGATCACGCGCATGCCCCCATATGTAACCCGTTGTGGGGTTATATATCAAGTCCTTGCGGGGTCCCGGTGCGCCCGGCGCCGATCTCCACGTGGTGCGTAGTCAGGGCGGGCATCATGTATGGGTGCACCGGCGAGCCCGAGGAGTCCCATGACCAGCCCGGACGTGCCCGACGACGTGGTCGACCGGCTGCGGGGGATCTGCCTCGCGCTTCCCGGGGCACACGAGGAGCGGGCGTGGGTGGGCACCCGCTGGCGCATCCGCACGAGGACGTTCGCGCACGTCCTCGGCATCACCGACGAGTACCCGCCCGCCCACGCCCGCGAGGCCCCGCTCGTCGGCGACGCCGTCGTGCTGACGTTCCGCGCGGACGGGCCGGAGCTGCACGCGCTCGCCAACTCCGGGCCGCCGTTCTACAAGCCGAGATGGCACCCGCAGGTCGTCGGCATGATCATCGAGCCGGACGCGGACTGGGACGAGATCGCGGAGCTGCTCACCGAGAGCTACTGCCTGCTGGCGCCGAAGAAGCTCGCGGCTCAGGTGGTGCGGTCGGGTCCCGGGGCCGGCGAGCCGGGCTGAACCGGACGACCGCCGAGGCCGTGACCGGCGCTCGCCGCGGCGCGAGGCCCAGCGCGGCCGCGTTCGAGCGGGTCGGCGCGAAGCACTGAAGCACTACTGGAGCCAGCCTCGGTTCGCGGCCTGCACACCGGCCTGGAAGCGGGTCGTCGCGCCGAGGCGGTCGAGCAGCTCCGTGATGCGGCGGACCACGGTCCGGCGGGACAGGCTCAGGCGCCGGGCGATCGCCTCGTCGGTCAGGCCGGCGGCCATCAACGTGATGACCTGTCTGTCCTTTTCGGACAGTTCGGTCGCCGGCGTCGCGGCGGACACCGGCACCCCGAGTGTCCACAGTGTCTCGAACAGGCCGGCGAACGCGCCGAGTAGCCCGGAGGCGTGCACCACGAGGGAACCCTCGACCCCGACGCGTTCCGGTTCGGGGACCAGCAGTGCGATCCGGTCGTCGCCGATGAGCAGCTTCACGGGATGGTCGGCCAGCACGCGGGCGTCCTCGCCGCGCTCGATCATCCGCGTCATGCCGGCGAACAGGTCGGTGTCGTCGTAGACCGCGCGGTGGTAGAGCACCCGGTAGCTCACGCCGGCCGCCATTCGCTTGGCCTGCAACGACTCCTGTGACGCGAACCGGGCCGGGGTGCTGCGGTAGGGCGGGCGGTCGAGCCAGCGGACGCGTTCGGTCGCACGTTGCTGCAGCCGTTCCGTGAGTGCGAACAGCTCGGCGATGCCGGTGACCGGCTCGACCTCCGGGGCGCCCGCGGCCCGGCGGGCGAGGTCGTACAGCTCGTCGAGCTCGGCGCCGGCCCGCCACAACGCGGCCCGCCGGCGCTCCTCGGCGCGCAGCACCTCGGACATCACCCGCGCCGGTGACCGCACCACCCAGCCGTTCTCCACGGACACCACCGCGTCCAGGTCCGCGAGCTCGCGGAGGACGCCCGCCACGTCCGGGCCGGACATGCCGGTGGCACCCGCCAGCGCGTCCGCGCTCGCCCGGCCGAGCCGGGCGAGCGCGCGGTACACCCGGCCCTGCGGGCTGTCTGGATCGAGTACGTCGAACACGGGGACCTCCGGCGTGGCTCAGGTGCGCTATGGCGCAGGTGAGCCAGTGGACAGGTCTGGTCATGGTCGCATGCCGCTGCCACGATCAAAATCGGAAATCCAAGACAGTTGGTGAATCCTCACCAACACCCCTGCCGTCAGGAGATCCCCATGCGCAAGACGCTTCTCGCGCTCGTGACCGCGGCGGTGGCCGTGGCACCGGTGCTCGTCGCTCCACTCGCGAGCGCGAACCCGGCGGGCATGGTGCCGGCCGATGTCGGTGTCCAGGGCGCGCACGTGCTGTCGGTCGACTACCAGGTCCAGCAGACCGGCTACTGGTGCGGGCCGGCCGCCACCCGGATCGCGCTGTCCGCCCGCGGCATCTACCGCTCCCAGTCCCAGCTGGCCGCCGAGCTGGGCACGACGACCAACGGCACCGACTGGATCGGCCAGGTCACCGGGGTGCTGTCCGGCTACGTCGGCTGGTACGAGACGAAGGAGATGCCCAACGACCCGCCGACGCAGGCGCAGCGCAACCTGCTGTGGCGTGACATCGTGCTGAACATCGACAACAACTACCCGATCGTCGCGAACATCGTGGCGCCGGCGAACAACCACCCGCCCGGCTACCCGAACTACACGATCTACCACTACTTCACGGTCATCGGCTACAACGACGAGAACATGACCGTGAAGATCGCCGACCCCGCGAGCTTCGGTGGCAACCAGCTCTACTGGCTCACGTTCAACCAGCTCGCGACCCTCATCCCGCCGAAGGGCTACAGCGCCTGAAACCCGTGTGCTCCGGGCGGACCACGCCGCCCGGAGCCGCCGCGGAGTCGTCAGGCCAGCGCGGTACGCAGCGCCGCGATCAGCGCGGCGCGGTTGGCCGCCGGGAGCTTTTGGCGGATCCTGGCCACGTGCTGTTCGACGGTCTTCGGCGAGATGTACAGCTTCGCGCCGATCTCCTTGTGGGTCAGGCCGTCCAGCAGCAGCTCGCCGACCGAACGCTCCCTTGTGGACAGCACGCCGGCCGCGGCTTGCTCGGTCGTCACGGTCGCGCGCAGCGCGCGGCCCCTGCCCAGCAGGCGTTTCACGGTCTCGGGGTCCGTGACGCGGGCGGCCGCCGCGCCGCACAGCACCGCCGCCTCCCATGGCCGGTCGGCCAGCGCGGCCGCCGCCTCACGCACCGCCGCCGGGTCGACGTCGCCGGCGAGCACCGCCGCCCAGACCCGGCCGGCGCGGCCGCGTGGGGTGTCGGGGAGCGCCATCGCCGCGGCGCGCGCCTCGTCGGCGGTCGTGGCGCGTTGGAGTGCCCACCAGGCAAGGATGGCCACGGCCCAGCGCGGGTTGCCGGCCCGTGCGACCGCCGCGGTCATGCCCGCGACGATCATCTCCCGGTCGACCGGCTCGGCGGCCGCGGCCAGCTCGCCCCACGCGTCCAGCAGCAGGATCTCCACGTCCGCGCCCATCACGACCGGCGCGACGCGGTGCCACGTGGTGCGCAACGCGGTGCGGTCGCCCGCGCGCCGCGCGAGCCCGACCGACACCGCCGCCGCGAGCACTGCGTCGCGGCGCAGCACCGGGGACGCGCCGGCGGCGACGACCCCGGCACGTGCGTCGGCGAGCCGGCCGGCACGCAGGTCGAGCCATGCGCTGACGAGCAGCCGGCGCGGGCTCGAGGACCCGAACAGCGCGCGGCCGGTCTCGTCGTCCTCGCCGGCGGCGAGCACGGCCATGGCGAGGTCGTCCCACCGCTCGGCGGCCAGCGGATCGGCGGGCACGCTCGCGGCGGTGAGGCCCGCGAGTTTCCTTGCCGCGGCGGGGAAGTCGCCGCGGACGGCGCCGAGGACGGCGGTCACGCCGTCGAGGAGGACGGTGAGGCCGCGCGGTGCCGGACCGGTGACCTGGCGGGCGGTGTCGAGGTCCCGCTCGGCGTTGTCGAGGTCCCCGACCAGGGCGGCGGCGAGGGCGGCCCGGCCACCGGCGATCGCGGCGGCGGCGCCCGTGCCGCCGGCCGCGATCTCCCGCCAACGCGTTGCGGCGTCGAACAGGGCGCCGTCGGCGGCGGACGCCGCGGCGGCGACGCCGGCGGCGAGGCGGTCGGGGTCGGTGCCGGCGGCGAGCACGCGGTCAGCGGCCTCGATGGCGGCGGCGGTGTCGCCGGCGCGCCAGGCCTGGTCGGCCAGTTGCGCGAGCATCAGCGGTCGCCTCCCCCGGAGGTCTGGGTCGAGCGGGAGTTGGTGGTGCGCGACGTCGTTGTCGTCGGCGGCGTGCTGGCCGGCGCGGTGGTCGTGGTGGTGGTCGGCGCCGGCCGGGTGGTGGTCGTCGTCGGCTGGGTCTTCTTCTCGGTGGGCTGGGGCTGCTGCGTCCGGCGGGTCGGGGTGTCGACGGGTGGCGGCGCCGCCTCGGTGGTCGTGACGGGGACGGTCCCGGAGACCGTCGAGGTCGGCGGCATGGTGTCGGCACCCGCGCCGGCGGGTGCCTGACCGCTGCCGAGCGCGAGCGCGGCGGCACTCCCCAGCACCGCGAGCACGGCGGCCGCGGCGACCACCATCGTGCGTGGGCGCCTGGACCTGGCCTCGACGGGCGCCGCGGCGACGGGCACGGGCGGGCGCACCGGCTCGACGATGGAGGTCCGCACCCCGTTGCCAGCGGGGGAAAGCAGGGCCCGCGGGCCCGGGAGCTCGTTGGGTGGCAACGGTTCGAGGTGTACCGCGAGACGGGTGGGCTGGCCGGTGCGCGGTGCCCGGCCGAGCGGAACGCCGTTGCCTGCCGCGCCGAGCTGGTCGCGGACGGCAGCGGGCTGGTTCACCGGCATGCCTGCCGCGGCCAGTGCCGCGCCCATGGCCGCGGCACCCGGTGGGGTCGCGGCCACCGGACGGCCCAGTTCCTCCGACACCACCTGTGTCAGCAGCGGCAGCCAGGCCGCGCCGCCGGCGAGCAGCACCTTCGACGGTGTGACACCGGATTCCTCGATCGCGAGGCACAGGGCCACCGCGGTCTCCGTCAGCAGGGGCCGTGCCAGCTCCTCGAACTCCGCGCGGGTGAGGCGGACCCGGGTGCCGGCGACCGGAATCTCCACCTCGGTGTCCGCCGACAGCGTCTCCTTCGCCTTGGTGCATGCCTGGCGCAGCCGCGCCAGTTCGGCCGGGTCCGCCGGCACCGTGTCGAGTGCCGCGCACACGTGGCCGAACACCAGCTCGTCCAGGTCCGCGCCGCCCAGATCCAGCTCGGCCGGCCGCCCGACCGTCGCCAGGCCGTGCACGACCGCCGCGGTGAACGTGGTGCCGCCGAGGTCGTGGACCGCGGTCGGGGCCGTGCTCTGGTAGGCGACCGCGGCCGCCGCCGACAGCATGGTGACCTCGCCCAGCGCGGCCCGCAACGCGGCCACGCGGTGCGGGCCCCACGTCACCGGGTGCGTCACCGCGAGGCGTGCCGGTCTGCCGACCGCCGACACGATCTGCGTGACCAGTTGTGCCACAAGGGTTTCCGCCGGTACCGGGCGCGCCCCGACAAGAACCGGGGTGTCGTCGCCCACGCGTCTCAGAAAGCCTTGCGGCACACCGGGTAACCGTGACGGCATTACCTTGACCACCTCGGCGCGGCCCCCGCGGACCACGGCGGCGGTCGTGAACGTTCCCCCGACATCCACACCAACCTCGTAAGACATTCCGACTCCCCTCGGAAAAGGTGCATCTGTCTCCACACGCGTGTTTCGGAGTCCTGGTTGTCACGGATTGGACTCGATCGCAGGAGTAGGGCGAATCCCCCAACCACCCCCGGGGATCCCGCAACGCCCCTGGTCGACGACCGGAGCACGCCCCGATGACGGCCGCCGTTCGCGCCCCTAGCGTGGGAAAGCGTTGGAGCTCAACCAATCCAGGGAGTGCGAAGCAAGATGTCCCAGCCTTTCAAGCTCGACCAGTTTCTCGCCAACGTCGCGGACTTCGACCTCGACTCGGTGCTTGACTCGGCGCAGAGCCAGGAGTCCGCGACCGTCGGGCAGCAGACCGTCGACCAGGCCACCGACCAGACCGCCGCGCAGGGCAGCCAGCAGGACCAGGACACCGACACGACCACCGTGACCGACGGCGGTGACGGCGGCAACGGGGGCACCGCCGTCGCCGGCGACGGCGGCAGCGCGAACGGCGGCGCCGGTCTCGGCATCGGTGGCGCGGGGGGCGCCTTCTCGCAGTCGGGTCAGGTCAACATCGCGTTCGGCCCTGACACGAGCGGTGGCGACGGGTTCGGTTTCGGTGGCGGCGGCGGGATCGCCGGGAACGGCGGCGACGCGGACGCGTCGGGCGGCAACGGTGGCGACGCCTCGAGCGACGTCGACGTCACCCCGACCCAGAGCAGCGACCAGGACGCGGACCTGGACAGCGACAACGACGCGGGGCTGGACAGCGACCAGGCCACCGTGCAGGACGCCCAGAGCGACCAGGCCAACGACCTCGGCCTGTCCGTGCGGGAGCAGGTCGACTCGACGCTGGACGACCTCGACGTCGGCAACTTCGACCTGGACATCTAGGCCCGACCGGGGGATGCGGGCGGCCCGGGGACGCAGGGGCACTCGGGCCGCCCGCGCTGTTCAGTCCACTTAGGAGTGATCAACCATGGCGTCCATCGCCGAAGTCATCGACTTCCTCATGAACCTGATGCGTGACGACGACACCCGCCGGGAGTTCGCGCGGGACCCGGACACCGTGCTCGCGGACCGTGGCCTCGGCGGCGTGACCGGCGAGGACGTGCGGGACGCCCGGCTGCTGATGGCCGACTGCGGATCCGTCGCGCCGCGTGCCGCCGCCCGCGCGGAGCGCGGCCCGTCGAGCCACGACGCGGTGCACGAGATCCATTACACGACAACGAACTTCGAGGTGGGCGACGTGACGACGACCGTCGTCACCATCAACGACAACGACACCCTGATCGTGGACTCGTTCAACCCGGACGTGACCGCGATCCAGGACGACGACATCACGGACGTCGACGTGATCAGCATCGTCGACGGCGACGAGACCGGCGACGAGACCGGCGACGAGACCGGCGACGACCCGGAGACCTCGGGGGGCGGGGAGACAGCACGGGGGGACGAGTCCGACCCGCCGGGTGCCGAGGTGACCGAAGACCCGCCGGCGAGTTCCGCTGGGGAGCTTGCCGGCGACCCGGACTCCGGGGCGAGCGAGGGGTTCGCCCCGGACCTGGACGCCGGCTTCGGTGCGCAGCCCGAGCTGGGCACCGAAGCCGGGTTCACCGCCGGAACCGATGATCCCTTCGAGCGTTCCGCCGACGATCCCTTCGACGAGCTGGCCGGGTGAGCCTCGTGACCAGTGACGCCGCGGCCGCGCTCGACCGGGCCGTCGCCGCCATCGCCAGGTACGACCGGCCCGACCTGGACGCCCGCCTCCGGCAGGCGGGGGAGCGGCTGCTCGCCGACGACGTGCGGGTGCTCGTCGTCGGCGAGTTCAAGCAGGGCAAGAGCATGCTGGTCAACGGGATCGCGTGCGCGCCGGTATGCCCGGTCCAGGACGACATCGCGACCGCGGTGCCGACCGAGGTCCGCTACGCCGACCCCGCCGCCGTCACGCTCGTCGGCAAGGACGGCGCCCGCACCGAGATCCCGCTCGACCAGCTCGCCCGGTACGCGTGCGAGCCGAGCACGCACGACGGGCACGTCGAGGTCGGCGTGCCCCGCGCGGTCCTCAGGGGCGGGCTCGTGCTCGTCGACACGCCGGGCGTCGGTGGGCTGAACTCCGTGCACGGCGCGGCCACCCGGTCCGCGCTGGCGACCGCCGACGCGGTGCTCTTCGTGACCGACGCGTCGCAGGAGCTCACCGCGCCCGAGGTCGACTTCCTGCGCCAGGCCACCGATGTCTGCCCGACCGTCGCCTGCGTCCTCACCAAGACCGACCTCTACCCCGAGTGGCGGCGGATCTGGGCGGGGAACCGCGAGCACCTCGGCGAGATCCCGCTGTTTCCCGTCTCCTCGACCATGCGCTGGCACGCGTTGACCACCGGCGACACCGAGCTCTCCCAGGAGTCCGGCTTCCCGCCGCTGGTCCGCCACCTCCGCGACGAGGTGCTCGGCAGGTCCGCCGAGCTGGCCCGGCGCTCGACCGCGCACGACGTCAACGCCGTCACCGACCAGCTCCTCGGCCAGCTGCGGGCGGAACGTGCCGCGCAGGACAACCCCGCCGACGTGCTCCGCGACCTGACCGCCGCCGAGGCCCGTGCCACGGCGCTGAAGGAACGGTCCGCGCGCTGGCAGCAGACGCTCAACGACGGCGTCGCCGACCTCAACGCCGACATCGACTACGACCTGCGCGACCGGCTCCGCGAGATCGTCCGCGCCGCCGAGGAGTCGATCACGGCCGGCGGCGACCCGTCCCGCACCTGGGAGCAGTTCGCGCAGTGGGTGCGGCAGTCCGCGGTCGCCGCGGCGTCGGCCAACTACCTCTGGGCGACGCAGCGGGCCCGTTCGCTGGCCCGGCGCGTGGCGGAGCACTTCGACGAGGAACGCGCCCATGCACTGCCGGTGCTGGAGATCCAGCAGGCCGGCGGGCTCGATGCCGTCCGGGACATGACCATCGGCGACGCCGAGTCGTGGACCGTCGGCCGTCGGCTGCTCGTCGGCGTGAAGGGCGGGTACTCCGGCCTGCTGATGTTCGGCATGTTCGGCAGCCTGGTCGGTTTCGCCCTGCTCAACCCGGTCTCCATCGGCGCCGCGGTGCTGCTCGGTCGGCGCGGCATCGGCGACGAGCGCAAGCGCATCGTCACCAAACGGCAGAACGAGGCCAGGACCTCGCTCCGCCGCTACATCGACGACGTGACCTTCCACGTCGGCAAGGACTCCCGCGACATGCTGCGTGGTGTCCAGCGGGTGCTGCGTGACCACTTCACCGCCCGCGCCGAGGAGATGAAGCGTTCCCTGCAGGAGTCCCTGAAGGCGGCGGAGAAGGCGGCCAAGGCGTCGAAGGCCGAACGCGACCGCCGCCTCGCCGAGCTGGACGCGCGGATCAGGGAGCTGGAGACGGTCAGGGGGTTGCTGTGACGCTCACCGACGCGGTCCGGGAGGTCCTGGGGAAGGCCATGAGCCGCTACCGCGACCAGCCGCACACGGTCGAGCTGCTGCGCCGCCAGCTGGTCAGGCTCGACGAGCCACTGCGCGTCGCGATCGCCGGCAAGGTGAAGGCAGGCAAGTCGACCCTGCTCAACGCGCTCGTCGGCGAGGCGGTCGCGCCGACGGACGCGGGCGAGTGCACGAAGGTCGTCACCTGGTACCGCGACGGCTCGAGCCCCCGGGTCACGATGTATCCCAGGCAGGGACCGCCGAGGGCGCTGCCGGTGGTGCGGCGCGACGGCGCGCTCGACCTGGCGCTCGGCGCGCGTGCCGAGGACGTCGACCGGCTGGTCGTCGACTGGCCGGCGACGAGCCTGCGCACCACCACGCTGATCGACACCCCGGGGGTGGCCTCGGTGAACAAGGACGTGTCGGCCCGCGCCGAACGCTTCCTCGACCCGGACGACGACACCCCGACCGAGGCCGACGCGGTCGTCTACCTGATGCGGCACCTGCACAGCGCCGACGCCGACTTCCTGGAGTCGTTCCGCGACCGGGGCGTCGCCCGGGCCACCCCGGTCACCACCGTCGCCGTGCTGTCCCGCGCCGACGAGATCGGCGGCGGCCGGGCCGACGCGATGTTCTCCGCGCGTGGCATCGCGACGCGGTACCGGTCCGAACCCGCGCTGCGCGGGTTGTGCCAGAACGTGGTGGCGGTCGCCGGGCTCCTCGCCCACACCGGTCGCACGCTGCGGCAGGCCGAGTTCGCCGCGCTGGCCGACCTGGCCGCGTCGCCCCGCGAGGACCTGGAGAAGGCGTTGCTGTCGGCCGACCGCTTCACGCGGCTGCACGGCCGCCACGAGCTGGTGGGGCGGTTCGGCCTGTTCGGCATCCGGCTCGCGACGTCGTTGCTACGGCAGGGCACGCGGACCCCGGCCGAGCTGGCCGGGGAGCTGGTCGCCAGGAGCGGGCTCGGGGACCTGCGGAAGGTGCTGACCACGCAGTTCACCGAGCGGCGCGACCTGCTGAAGGCGCGGTCGGCGCTCGTCGCGCTGGAGCGGATCACCCGCGCAGACGACCGCGGCCTCGCCAGGGACGTCGAACGAATCCTCGCCGGCGCGCACGAGTTCACCGAACTACGGCTGCTTTCCGCACTGCGGGCCGGTACGGTCGTTCTGCCGAAACCACTCATCAGGGAGGCAGAACGGCTACTCGGCGACGACGGCGGCACACCAGGCGTCCGGCTCGGCCTGCCCGCGGCGGCGGACGCGATCGCCACGCGGGCCGCGGCGCTCGCGGCACTGCGGCGCTGGCACGAGCACGCGGAGAACCCCGCGCTGGGCCGCCGGGCCTCCGACGCCTGCCGGGTGCTGGTGCGGACGTGCGAGGGCCTGGTCACGCGGGTATGACCCGATGCGCTGGTCAGGGCCGGTGCTGGCCCGAGCGGGCAGGTCAGACCATGCGGCCCGATAGGGCAATGAACCGGCGTATCCGTCCGTACGTGTATCTCGCAAGCGGGCGGGTGGCTCATTAACTTGCTGACATCAGGAACAGGAGAAGGTCATGGCGCAGCGCGGTCCTCTGGTCACCGCCGTAGTGGTGGTCGGCGGCCTCGTCGGCCTGATGACGGCCAACGCCGCGGGTGGACTCGTTTCCGCCGGTGGGCCGGCGCCGTCGCCGACACGGGTCGGCGCGACTCAGACCGAGAAACCACCCACGACCACCGAGCCGCCGGTCGAGACGACGACGCCGCCCGCCGAGACGACGACCCAGCCGCCGAAGACCGAGGCCCCGCCCGCGCAGCAGTTCCCGGCGGAGGCCGTCTACGCGGGTGAGACCGCCGACCTGCCCCTCTACATCGCGCTCGCGGTGAAGGGTGAAGAGGCGTCGGCGTACCTGTGCGACGGCAAGACGGTCGAGTCGTGGCTCAAGGGCACGGCCAGGAACGGTACGGTCGACCTCACCTCGAAGGACGGCGCGAACACGCTGAACGCCAAGCTCGAGGGCAACACCCTGGTCGGCTCGATCATGCTGGCGGGCCAACCACACGACTTCAGCATCCCGCTCGCACCGCCGCCCGCCGGGCTGTACCGCGGGGCGAACGGTGACACGAACGTCGGCTGGATCGTGCTGCCCAGCGGCAAGCAGGTCGGGGTCGCCAGGACGGGCTCGCGGGCGTCGTCGGCGCCCCCGCTCGGCTCGGACCGCAAGGGCGCCACGGTCGGCGGGGCGTTCGTGTCGGCGGTAGCAGTGACGGGCGCGACCAAGTTCGGCTGATGCGGGATCCGCGGGGGACTCCGTATCTGCTTCCCAGCAAGAGGGTGCCGGGGCACCGCTTCGGTAGCACGACAGGAGATTTTCCGATGACCTTGCCGCCTGACTTCGGGCCGACCGGCAAACCCCCGGACAACGACTACACCGAGGTCAACCAGTTCCCGAACGACTTCGTCGACCTGGACCCGCCCACCACGCGCTCGGCGCAGGCGGACCTCACGCAGCCGGTGCCACACCAGTGGACGAGCGTCGCCGCCCCGGCCGCGACCACCGTCCCGCCACTGGCGTTCGACGACGACGACCCGGAGCGGAACCGGGGCGTCGGCGGGGTCGTGGCCGCGCTCGCCATCGGGGCGCTGGTCGCCGTCGCGCTCGGCGTCTACGGCAAGATGCACGAGCCGACCGGCGAGGCGCTGAACCTCGCCGGGTTCTCCAGCGGCATCGCGGCCAAGGCGTGGCTCGGGTCGATCGCGTTCGTGCTCGCGATCGCGCAGGTACTCTCCGCGATGGCGATGTGGGGCCGGCTGCCCGGCTTCACCGCAGGCCACGGCACCGCGGTCGTGCACCGCTGGTCCGGCCGGATCGCGGTCATCGTCTCGCTCCCGGTCGCCGCGCACTGTCTCTATGCGCTGGGCTTCCAGGACTTCAACACCCGGGTGCTGGTGCACTCGCTGTTCGGCTGTTTCTTCTACGGCCTGTTCGTCTGCAAGATGGTCGTCCTCACACGCCACCGCACACCCGGCTGGGTGCTCCCCGTCGTCGGCGCCGCGGTCTTCACCGGCCTGGTGGGCCTGTGGGTGACGTCCTCCCTGTGGTTCTTCTCCGAGTACGGGGTGAGTTTCTAACATGACACAGCAGATTCCCCGCCGCGCCGCGGTGGGGCTCGTAGGCGTGGGCGCCGCATGTGCGGCCTGTGCCCGCTACGGCGGGCCGCAGTACCCCGACGGGGCTGCCGGCGACAAGGGCGCGACCCAGCAGGAGACCGGGGAGGTCCTCGGCAAGGCCACGGACGTCCCGGTCGGCGGCGGCAAGGTCTTCGAGGAGCAGAAGCTCGTCGTGACACAGCCGGAGGCCGGCCAGTACCGGGGCTTCTCGGCCGTGTGCACGCACCAGGGCTGCCTGGTCAACAAGGTCGGCGAGGGCACCATCGACTGCCCGTGTCACGGCAGCAAGTTCAAGGTCGCCGACGGCTCGGTCGACACCGGACCCGCGACCACCGGGCTCAAACCGGTCACGGTCAGCGTGAACGAGTACGGCGAGCTGGTCACCGGCGGCACGCCGCCCGGGACCGTCGACCCGCCGACCACCACCGCGCCGGAGACGACCGCGCCGGAGACCACGGGCACCAACCCGCCCGCCGGCGGCACGAAGGGCCTGGCCAGCACGGCGGAGATCCCGGTCGGTGGCGGCAAGATCCTCACCGACCAGGAGATCGTGATCACACAGCCCGCGGCGGGCAAGTTCATGGCCTTCTCGGCCGTGTGCACGCACCAGGGCTGTATTGTCGATCAGGTTTCCGGGGGCACCATCAACTGCCCGTGCCACGGCAGCAAGTTCAAGCTGGACGGGTCCGTGTCGAAGGGCCCCGCCACTGCACCGCTGTCAGCACGTGCAGTTAAGGTATCCGGGGATCAGATCTCGTTGGCGTGAACCGATCCCGGTTCGTACTCGTGTTCCTGTCGTGAGCGAAGTAGCGTCCAGTACCCTGCTCATCGACCGGCCAATCGGGCAGGTGATGGCGGCTGTGGCAATGATCGGACGACGTTCCCGGCGCGTGCGTGCCTCGAACCCGGCCGAAGACTTGATCAAGTCTCTCTACGCTGAGCACGGCCGAAGCCTCCTGGACTACACGACCAGGTTGACCGGTGACCGTGCCGCGGCCGAGGACGTCGTGCAGGAGACCTTGCTGCGGGCGTGGAAGCACGCGGACGCGTTGCAGTCCGGCGTCGGTTCGGTCCGCGGTTGGCTACTCACCGTGGCACGCAACCTCGTCACCGACCGGGCCAGGGCCCGCGCGGTGCGGCCGATGGAGGTCAACCAGCCGGTTGACGTGCCGGCCGCCCAGCGGGACCACGCGGACACCGTGGTCGACACGATGACCGTGATGGGCGCGCTCGAGGGCCTGTCGGCGGAGCACCGGGCGGTGCTCGTCGAGCTCTACTACCGGGGCCGGACCGTCAACGAGACGGCGGCCGTGCTGGGCATCGCCCCCGGTACCGTGAAATCAAGGACTTACCACGCGGTCCGCGCGCTGCGGGCCCAACTGGCGCAGTCTCTGGGAAAGTCGGGGGAGGTGCGGCGATGAGCGCAGCTTGCGGAGCGAGTCAGGGTTGTTCATGCCGGCGCCGAGCCCGTGGAGGCCGTCGGTGTAGTGGAGCTTGCGGAGCGTTGCGGCGGCGCGGAGCGGGGGAGGTGTCGTCATGAGTGGACCTGCGCACGACCGGGCACAGCTCGGCGCGTACGCGATCGGCGCCCTCGATCCCGCCGAGGCGCGCATGGTGCACGACCATCTGAACGGTTGCCTCGAGTGTCAGCGCGAGGTCAGCGAGCTGATGATGATCCGGCGGGCGCTGGACCAGGTACCGCCGGAGGCCTTCCTCGACGGACCCCCGGAGGACGGTGACCTGCTGCTGCGGCGCACCCTGCGCCGGGTCGCGGTGGAGGCGCCCGCGGCGGCCCCGAGGCGGCGCATGACCGGCGTCTACGTCGCGGCAGCCGCCGCGGTGGCGGTCGCGCTCAGTGGCGGCATCTACCTCGGCCGGCAGACCGTTTCGACCGTGGCGGGACCGACCTTCACCGTCGCGACGATCCCGTCGAACGCACGCATCGCCGAGGCGAAGAACCCGGAGACCGGCGCCGCCATGACCGTGGCGCTGGAGCCCAAGAAGGGCTGGGTCTGGGTGGACGCGACGGCCACCGGGCTGCCCGCCGGCAAGCCCTGTGCGCTGTACGTCATCTCGGACCAGGGTGACAAGGTGCAGGCCGGCACCTGGCAGGTCTCGGCCGAGGGGGCGAAGAAGAGCCGCGTGACCGGCATGGCCCTCGTCGCACCGGACGACGTCAAGGCGATCGTCATCGAGACCATGGGCGCGGACGCGCACGAGGTCGTCACCGTACCGGTCTAGACCAGTCCGTTCCGGACCTCAGGCAGGGCCGCGTTCCGAGGTAGGCCGCCCGCAGGGCGCCGTTGGGGAACGTGGCCGCGGTCGATCATCCCCAGGTCGGCGGGCCTCCGCCGACGGTCCGAAAAAAGCCGGCGTGCCGCCGAGGCCCGGTATCCCCGAGAAGGCCGTGTTCGCCGCCGCAGGCGGCCACACCGGTCACCCAGGGCAGCCGCTGCCGCACGCTCCCGTGCCGCCATGCCGAGGCTGCCAGCTCCCGCGCCACCGTGGCCGGGCGGGCCGTGACCCCGTGACAGCGCCCGACTCCACGCAGCGATTTCGGTGTGGCCGTCCGCTGCGTGAACCCGGTGCCGGGGTAGCCTCCTGACCAGCGGATACCTCCCCCCACCGCGGTCCGCATGAGACAACCCGCGAAACCCCCCGACGCCAGCACCTCCCCCACCCCGTCCCCTGACCAGCGGTGACGCCACGCGACCTGCGTATTGGTCCTCCCGTGGACTTGAGCCCCTGATCGGGTGATGTGACCCACGTCACGTATCTGTCCCTGAGTGAACTGAACGCGCTCGTCGTTATCAAACGTATATACCGGTAGCACCAGCAACGAGGCGTGCCTGAAAGAAAAATCTTGACGCAGCGTAATTGTTCTGATATCTACTGCAGAGGAGTTCATCCATGAGGATGCGTAGCTGTAGAGTTGCCGCGATAGCCCTGCTGGCAACGGTCTTCGCGCTCCTCCTTGGTGGCTGCCAGCTGCGCGAAGGTCCCGGCAGCGAGTACGGCGGCATGCCCGCCAAATCATTAACCGCACAAAACGGGACAGGAATGAACTGAGGCGCGGACGGTAACAATTCATGCGACGCAGATTTGTTCGCTGGCTCGCTGCCTCGTTCCTGGTGATCCTTGGCGCGGCATGTCCCGCGATCGGGTTCGCCGTGGTCAGCCAGGCTCAGCCCCAGACGAACGCACAGAGTGCAGAACAGGGCATCTCCCAACAGGGGATCTCCGAACGTGATCGCGAGTTCATCAGGCTGATCCGGTTCGCGAACCTCTGGGAGGTCCCGATGGGCGACCTCGCCTCGAAGGACGGAGGTACCCAGCGCGTCCGCGACGTGGGCGCCACGATCGCCGCCGACCACCGGAAGCTCGACGTCGCGGTCAAGGACCTGGCCGCCAGGTTCGGCGTGCCACTGCCGGACCAGGCGACGTCCTCGCAGCAGAAGTGGATGGACGAGATCCGGGGCTCCTCCGGTCAGCAGTTCGACCGGGCCTTCGCCGACCGGCTGCGGGCCGCGCACGGCACCGTGTTCAGCACGGTCGCCGAGGTACGCGCCGGCACCCGCAACTCGGTCATCCGCGACTTCGCCACCACCGCGAACACCATCGTGATGAAACACATGACCCTACTGGAGAGCACGGGCGACGTGGACGCCGAACACGGCATGTTCGCCGAGGCGGGCGCCCGTACCTACGACACCCCGGAGAACCACTTGTCAGGCGGTCAGTTGGCGCTCGGCGCCGTGGTCGCGGCCCTGATGATGGCGGCCACGATCGGCGTCGTCCGCACCTTCAGCACCCCGGGGACGGCCGAATGATCGTCGCCCTGCCACAGCACGACATCGGCATTCGTGAGGTGGCCGCGCTGTCCGCGCGGCTGGCCTACGTCTTCATGTGCCTGACCCTCAGCTGGGGCATCCTGACGTACACGGGCTGGATCAAACGGCTCACCGGCCACCAGGCCATCCGGTCCAGCCACATGATCCTCGCGACGTTCACCATCGCGACCGGCTTCACCCACGCCATCGTGTTCCTCCTGCTCCGAGAGCAGGGGCTGAACACATTCGGCATCCTGGTGCCGTTCAGCGGTCAACTCCGGCACACGATGGGCATCATCGGCCTCGAGCTCATGACCGCCATCCTGATCTCGACGGGACTGCGGCGATTCATTCGCTACAGCAGGTGGCTTCGGTTCCATCAGTTCGCCTATCCTGCCGTCGCTATGACCGTCATCCACTCGTGGTTCGGCTCGATCCACAATGGTCACCTCGGGTACCTGTGGTTGGGCGGCATCACCGTGCTCACCCCGGCCGTGACGCTGACCCTGCTGCGGTTCCTGCCGCCCCGGATACTGACCCGCGCGGGTCTGCTCGCCGGGGTGCCCCAGGCTGCCGAGACGCAGATGGCGGTCGTCGAGCCACCGGTGGTGACCCCGCGCATGGGCCGGAAGGTGCAGGTCAGCGTCGACAACCAGCGGTGCAAGCGGTACGGAATCTGCCAGGCGGAGTCGCCGCAGCTGTTCCAACTCATGGAAGACGGACGGCTGCGCTACGTCCGTGACCCCGACACCGCGAGCCGTGCCCAGGCGCAGGCGGCGGCGCGAGTCTGCCCGATGCAGGCAATCCAGTTGCAGGAGGTACGTACCCGATGAACCGGGACGAACGGATCGTTGTCGTCGGCGGCGGGCTCACCGGCCTGCGGGCGGCGGAACGACTCCGCGAGCTCAAGTTCGAGGGTGAGATCACGATCCTCGGCGACGAGAAGTTGCCGCCGTACCACCGGCCAGCTTTGTCGAAGCAGTTGCTCAAGGGTGAGCTGAGATCGAGCGATCTGACCCTCCCCGCCTATGAAGACCTCAACGCCCGCTGGCGCTTCGGCACCCAGGTGCGCCAGCTGATCCCCAACAAGAAGACCCTGGTCCTGCCCGGTGGCGAGGAGATGACCTACGACGGTCTGATCATCGCCACCGGCGTCGAGGCCGGGAAGCAGAGCGGCGTGCCCTACCACGACCCGCGCGTGCTGGTGCTGCGGACCATGTCCGACGGCCTGGACCTGGAGCGGGTCCTCGGCTCGACCAAGGGCCGGGTCGCCGTGATCGGCGGCGGGTTCACCGGCTGCGAGCTCGCCGCGAGCCTGCGCCACCTCTCCCGTGAGGTGACCCTCATCGGCCGCGGCAAGAACCTGCTCGGCAACGTGCTCGGCCCCGAGATGGGCGAGTGGCTGACCGGCGTGCACCGCGACCACGGCGTCGACCTGGCGCTGGGCAACTCGGTGGAGGAGTGGAACCCCGGCCCGGAGGGCATCGGGCTGCGGCTGACCGACGGCAGCACGCTGACGGTCTCGTGCGTGATCCTCGCCGCCGGCACCCGGCCGATGACGCACTGGCTGCGTGGTTCCGGCCTGCCGCTGGACAACGGTGTCGTCTGCGAGCCGACCTGCCACGTGGTCGGCGCCGAGGACGTGGTGGCCGCCGGTGACGTCGCCCAGTGGCCCAACCTGCGCTTCGACAACGTCCCCCGCCGCGTGGAGCACTGGCTCAACGCGGTCGAGATGGGACGTGCCTCCGCCGAGAGCCTGCTGGCCGGCCGGGAGAACGCGCAGCCCTTCAGCCCGATGCCGCGGTTCTGGACGGATCAGTACAGCTACCGCATCCAGGCCGCCGGCATGATCAAGCTCGGCAAGGACATCGTCAAGCTCGGCACCCCGGACGAGGGCACCGGCACCGTGTACGGCTACTCGGTCGAGGGCCGGATGATGGCGGTGGCCGGCGTCGACTGCCCGTCCGCGATGATCTCGTGGACCGAGAGCCTCTGCCGGCAGAACCCGGAACCGCGCCGCGAGGCCGTCGAGGAGAAGCAGCCAAGGACCTCGGTCTCCGTCGGCGGCTCGCTGAAGAAGAAGGCCGGCAAGCACCTGGCGCCGCCCAGGGAGAAGCAGTTCCAGGCCCCGGAGCGCACGGCCAACGAGATCGGCTTCGTCGAGTCGCCGGCCGAGGTCAGTGGCCCGATCGGTGTCGGCGCCGGCCGCGGTGTGCCGGCCGGCCGGCCGGCGAGCGTGGTCGACTCGTTCAGTCGCATGCTTCCCGTCGCCGTCCGTCCCCCGGGGACCGGCGCCCCGCCACAGAACGGCCGCGCGCCCGGCAACCCGCCGCTCATCGGCGGCCGGACCATGCCCGGCACCGGGCCGTTCGGCGTCCCGACCTCCTCGCCCGGCCCGCTCAACCGGCCGAGCATCCCGGCCGCGCCGTCGAGCCTGCCGCCCGGCCACCCGTCCGGTCCGCTGACCCGCCAGCAGTTCAGCGCGCCCGCCACCGCACCCGCCACCGGTCTTGCCGGCGGCCCGGGTGGCCCGTTCGGCGACGGCGCGGCCAGCAGCAGCGGCGTCTTCCCGCCCGCCGGCGTGAGCGGTCGGTTCCCGAGCGTCGCCGCGAGCGGCACCTTCCCAAGTGTTGCCGCGAGTGGCACCTTCCCGAGCGTGCCGAACGGGCACGCCCGCAACGGCAACGGCCCCGGCGGTGGCCGGTCCGGCCCGAGCGGCCGGCTGAGCAACGGCGCCCCGGTGCCGGCGCTCGGCACCCCGCCGTTCGGCGCCCCCAGCCGCCCGGCGCTCGGCCCGGCCACCGGCCAGGCACCCGTGCCGCCGCGCGTGCCGGAGTTCAGCGCGGCCGAGATGACCGACGTCGGCGGTGGGTTCGCCGAGCCGCTGAGCGGCCGGATGAACGCCGACGTCACCGGGGAGATGCCGCCGCTCGACGCCAACGGGCACGTGCGGTCGCCGGAGTTCTCGGACGTGTCGTCCCACCGTGGTCCGTCGGACTCCTTCGACAGCATGCCGCCCGCGCGTGGCCCGCAGGACTCGTTCCGCGCCATGCCGCCGGTGAGCCGCGGTCCCGAGGAGTCGTTCAGCCGGATGCCCGCGGTGCGTGGTCCGGAGGAGTCCTTCGGTGGGCTGCCGCCGGCTCGGCGCGGCGCGGACGGTGGCCGTCGGTCCGCTCCCGGTCCGCAGGACTCGTTCAGTGCCATGCCGCCGGTGAAGCGTGGTCCGGAGGAGTCGTTCAGCCGGATGCCCGCCGTGCGCGGCCCGGAGGAGTCGGTCAGCGGAATGCCGCCGGTCCGGCGGAACGCGGCCGGTGGCCGGCCGGCTCGCGGCCCGCAGGAATCCTTCAGCGCCATGCCTCCCGTGAACCGTGGCCCGGAGGAGTCGGTCGGTGGGATGCCGCCGGTTCGGCGCGGCGCCGACGCCGGGCGCGGGACCGCCGCTCGTGGTCCGCAGGACTCGTTCAGTGCCATGCCGCCGGTGAAGCGTGGTCCGGAGGAGTCGTTCAGCCGGATGCCCGCGGCGCGGCACGGTGCCGAGGAGTCGTTCAGCGCGCTGCCGCCGGCTCGTCGTGTCGACGACGCCGGTGGCCGGCAGGCTCGTGGTCCGCAGGATTCCTTCAGTGCCATGCCTCCCGTGAAGCGTGGCCCGGAGGAGTCGTTCAGCCGGATGCCGGCCGTGCGCCACGGTGCCGAGGAGTCGTTCAGTGCCCTGCCGCCGGCTCGTCGCGTCGACGACGCGGGCGGGCGCCGGCCGGCTCGTGGCCCGCAGGACTCCCACCGCGCCTTGCCGCCCGCGACCCGCGGTCCCGAGGAGTCGTTCAGCCGCATGCCGGCCGTGCGTGGCCCGCAGGACTCGTACAGCTCGCTCCCGCCGGCCCGGCGGGTCGCGGACGAACTGCAGACCTCGGTCAACGGCCTGCCGCCGGCCCGGCTCGGGTCGGACGACGGCCCGGAGACGTCGATCACCGGGATGGCGCCGGTGCCCGGCGGCTCGAACGGCCGCCGCCGCGCCGAGGACCGGCTGCCGGACCGCCGGGCGTCGCACCGGGCAGAGGACCTCACGCCGGAGTTCGGCCGCCCGCCGAGGCGGCGTGAGCCCGAACCGGACCTGAGCAGCCTGCGGCTCGTGCCCGCGCTGTCGAGCATGGACGACTCGATGGAGATGCCCGCGGTGCGGATGCCCAAGCACGGCCGGCCCGAGGACTACGGCGTGCCCTCGTCCCGGCCGGGACCCGAGGACTCCTTCGACCGCATGCCGCCGGTCGCGCGACCCACCGGAGGCCGCCGACGCGCCCGTGCGTAGGGCATGATCACAACCGCATACCGGCAAGCCGCGCGCCTGAGCTGTTCTCAGTGGTCAGGCGCGCGGCTTGTCCTTTGTGGACGGGAAGGTCGCCGAGCGGTGATCACAGTCCGTAGTGGCTCGTAATTCTCGTCACCATTTGGGAGGTACCGCTAACGGGGTGATCAGTGGCAAAGTTGCACACTGCACACCTTAATCCGGGAGTTCGCGTTGGTCGGTGACATACAGGTCGGGGGCCGTCGGGTGAGCACCGCACACGGAATCACCAGCTATTTCACCACGCCGCAACATGAACGGCTGCGCGAGCAGGTACGCGACTTCGCCGAGTCGAAGGTCGCCCCCCGTGTCGCCGAGATGGAGGAAAGCAGAGCCGTCCACGTCGAACTCTCCAGACTCATCGCCCAGCAGGGTTGGCTGGGCGTCACGGTCGACCCGAAGTACGGCGGAATGGGCCTCGGGCACCTCGCCAAGACGATCATCATCGAGGAGTTGTCGCGGGTCAGCGGTGCCATGGGCGCCATGGTGCAGGCCTCGCAGCTCGGTGTCGCGAAGATCGTCCACTTCGGCAGCGCCGAACAGAAGAAGCGTTGGCTACCAGCGGTTTCCGACGGCGCCTGCCTGCCGACGATCGCGGTGACCGAGCCGGAGTCCGGGGGACACGTGCTCGGCATGTCCGCAACCGCCGAACGGGTGGCGGACGGGTACGTCCTCAACGGCAGGAAGGTGTTCGTCGGCAACAGTCACGTCGGTGACCTGCATGGCGTCGTCGTGCGCACGGGCCCCGGTTCCCAGGGCCTGTCGGCGTTCCTGGTCGAGTCCGACCGTCGTGGACTCTCCCTCGGCACGCACCAGACGGCCATGGGCCTGCACGGGTTCAGCTTTGGCGAACTGATATTCGAAAACTGCTTCGTGCCCGTCGAGAACCTGCTCGGCGCGGAGGGGGACGGGCTCGCCGTCGCCTACTCGTCCAGCATCCTCTACGGGCGGCCGAACCTGACCGCCGTCGCGCTGGGCATCCACCAGGCGATCGTGGAGCACACCGTCCACTTCGCTCGGACGCACCGCCGGTACGAGGGACCGCTCGCCGAACTCCCCACCATCAAACAGAAGCTGGGACAGCTGCAGTCCCAGCTGATGACCGCGCGGCTCACCGCCTACCACGCCGCGCACCTGCTCGACGCCGGCATCCCGTGCGACGCCGAACTCATCAGCGCCAAGCTCACCAACGTCGAGTCCTCTTTGGACTCGGCGCGCACGGCGATGGAGGTGCACGCCGCCTACGGACTCTTCCCCGGCCGGCACATCGAGCGCTTTCTCCGCGACGCCAACCACATCTACGCACCGGCCGGCACCTCGGACGTCCAGCGCCTGCGCCTGGCCGAGGTCGCCCTGGGCACCTACCGCGAGGAATGGTCGGCCCGGTTCGCCGACCAGCTGAGGATTCCCGAGCAGGCCCCCGGCCGCTGGTGGCGCCGGTAGGGCCGGAAAAAGGCCGGTTGAGACGGTCATGGTCCCAACCGGCCTCCCGTCGGTCGTTCGTCAGCCGCCGAGCTGCTGCTCGCGGCGGTGGATCAGCTCCGTGACCTCGGCGGCCATCGACTTGATCATCTCGAGGCCGTTGCGGCCCCAGCTGCTCTCCTCCGTGTTCACCACACAGATCGTGCCGATCGCGGTGCCCGTGTGGTCGATCAGCGGCGCGCCCATGTACGCCCGCACGCCGATCGAGTTCACCACCGGGTTGACCGCGAACCGCGGGTACGCGCACACGTCGTCGAGCACCAAAGCCTTGCGCCGCACCACGACGTGCGGGCAGTAGCCGTGCTCGCGGGACATCACGCGGCCCGGCGTGGCGCGCGACGCCGACGACGCGGCCTCCAGCGCGTCAGCCTTGGCGCTCGACGGGCCGTACAGGCCGGCGAAGTACTGCTCCTCGTCGCCGACGAAGTTGACCATCGCGTACGGCGCGTTGGCGGCGGCGGCCAGGCGCGCGGCGAACTGGTCGAACTCGGGGTCGGGCCGGTCGCCGACACCGAGCTGGGCCAGCTGCGCCAGGCGTGCCAACCGCTGCGGGATGTCCGGGTCGTGCGGTGCGGTCATGAGCCGCTGGTCGAGGATCTCACCGTTCATTGTGGACTCCCAATCATCGGACTGGCGGCGCGAGCGGACGCCAGGACGGACTCGAGCAGGGTGATCAGCGCCCGGCTCGCGGACGGGGTCTTGCGGGCGTCGCACCGCACGAGTGGCACGTGCGCCTTGAGTGCGAGCGCCTGCCGCACGGCGGCGTCGTCGTAGCGGTAACCGTCGTCGAACTCGTTGAGTGCCACCAAAAACCGGATGCCGCGGCGCTCGAAGAACTCGACCGCACCGAAGCAGTCGGCCAACCGCCGGGTGTCGGCCAGCACCACCGCGCCGACCGCGCCGCGGGACAGCTCGTCCCACATGAACCAGAACCGGTCCTGGCCGGGCGTGCCGAACAGGTACAGCACGAGGTTCTTGTCAGGGAAGGAAAGGCGGCCGAAGTCCATCGCCACGGTGGTGGTCGACTTCGCCTCGACGCCGTTGACGCTGTCGGTGTCCACGCTGGCCGCGGTCAGCGTCTCCTCCGTGGTCAGCGGTTCGATCTCGCTGACCGAACCGACGAACGTCGTCTTGCCGACGCCGAAACCACCCGCGATCAGAATCTTGACCTGGATGGGAAACAAGTCAGACAAACCGTCGGAGGCCATCAATCACCGCCTCCAGAATGGTCGGATCGTTGGAGTACTCGCTCGGTGTGAACTTCGCGATCACCACACCGAGTTCGATCAGGTCGGACAGCACGACCTTGGTGACGGTCACCGGCCGCCGCAGCACACCGGCTATCTCCGCCACCGAGGTGGGTTTTTCGCACAGTTCCAACGCTTTCGCATGCTCGACCCCCAGTTGGCGCGGTGTGACCATACCCCGGCCCGTCGCTCGAACCATCGACATCAGGTCGAGCGGCGTGCTGGGCTGGGTTCTGCCGCTGGTCATGGCGTACGGCCGCACGCCGAAGAGACCGGGGTCCTCGTCCGGACCGGTCATCGTCATCTGGTCCCATTGGCCTGGTGTGTGGCGTAGCGGGTTGGCGTGGTCAGTACGGCCGGCACCTGCGTGCACAGTCGCTGCATCTCGTAGCTCAGGATGCCGGCGTCGACCTCCCGGGCGGCGAGCACGGCGAGCACGCTGCCGGCGCTCGCCGCCGTCACGAACAGGATGAGCTCGTTGAGCTCGGTGATCACCTGCCGCACGCCGTCGCTGCCGTCCTGAGAGAACTTCTTGCCGACCTGGTTGGCGAGCGAGCACATGCTTGCCGCCAGCGCCGCGAGCCGGTCCGCCCCGTCGATGTCGAGGCCGTACCAGTACTTGGGAATGCCGTCGACAGACAGCAGCAGGGCGCTGTTCGTGTCGGGTACCGCCTCAACCAGCCTGCGCAGCAGCCAGTTCAGGTCGTCGGCCATTGGTCTCCTCTGTTCTCGTTCGTCTGTTCCCGGTTGGCGAACCAGTGCTCCCGCCCCGCCTGAACGGTCTTCATGAGGTTCGTGTTGTGACCGGGCACCGGCCTGGTGGGCGAGGGCGGCTCCCGCAGCTCCTCACGCAGGTGACTGCCGCGCCGCTGCGGCAGCGGCGGTGGCTGCTCACCAAGCTGTGCGTCCATCTCCTCCAGCACGCCGTCCCCGCCGGTCCGCAGGTCGTCATAGGACCGCCCGGGCGCGCGGACCGGCAGCACCGGCAGCTCGTCCGCGGTGGTGCCCTCGACCACCCGGTGCCGGGTCGCCTGCTGCCCCGGGCGGACCGGCCCCAGACCAGGGGACGCGGGTAACGACGCGGTCGGGATGGGCAACGGCGCGGGCACCTGGACCGGCCCCGACCGCTCGCCCGGCGCGAGCGAGGCGACCGGAGTGGACGGCTGGTCGGCCTGGGAAAAGGTTGGCACCGAAAGGGATGGCGGGCCGCCGTCCGACCGCGCCTCCTGCGGGACCGGCGTCGGCGTGCGTGCGGGTTCTGGCCCGCGTGCCGGCGTGAGCGCCGGGGAGGACTCCGTCGCGCCGCCGGTCCGCGGCGTCGGTGACGGGGTGGCGGCGTCCAGCTCGGACCGCCGTCTCGGCAGTGCCGAGGGGCGCTGCTGTTGTTGCTGCGGGGCCGCCGCACGATGCCGGGACTCCGGCTCCGACACGCTCAGCAGCTGCGGCGGGATGACCACGGCGGCGGCGATGCCGCCGAAGATGTTCGACTGCAGCCGGACGCGGATGCTGTGGCGCCGTGCCAGCTCCCGGACCACGGCGAGTCCGATGCGGCCGTCCTCCAGGAGCTCGGACAGGTCGATGCGGGTCGACCCGTCGAGCAGGTGGTTGATGCGTTCCAGGTCCTCGTGCAGCATGCCGAGCCCGCGGTCCTGGACCTCGATCGCCAGGCCCGCGGTGACCTTGTGCGCGCGGACCTCGACCTTCGGCCCGTCCGGCGCGGAGAAGCGGGTCGCGTTCTCCAGCAGCTCGGCGAGCAGGTGGATGATCTCCGCGACCGCGTGGCCGTGGATCTCCACGTCCTCGACCGGCACGATCGCGATCTGGCGGTAGTGCTCGGCTTCCGACACCGCGGCGAGCAGCACCGCGTAGACGCTGACCGGCTTGTTGGACCGGCGTTGTGGCGCCTCGCCGCCCAGCACGGCCAGGTTCTCACCCTGTCGCCGCGCGAGCGTGAAGAGGTGGTCGATCTCGTAGAGACCGTCGAGGAGCTCCGGGTCCTCGTTGTCCTGCTCCAGCTCGTCGATCCGCTTGATGGCGCGGTTGATGAGGGACTGCAGGCGCCGGGCCAGCTTGACGAACACCTCGCGCCGCTGGCCGGGGTCGTCGGTGAGCGTGACCTGCTGCTCGCCGGGCCGCGCCCACAGTGGTGCCGGGGCCTCCTGACGCGACTCGACCGGGCGTGCCTCGGGCTGGAGCGGCTCCTGCTGCGGCGCAACGGGTTCCGGCCGGGGCACCGGCCGTGCCGCCGCGACCGGCCGCGGGCTGCGGGCCAGCGCCGAGAGCCGCCGGGTGGCGGACATGGCGGCGAGGAAGGCCACCAGCACCGCGACCACACAGCCGGCCACCACGGCGATCGACACCCCGAGCGCGCGGGAGTCGTCGGTCACCACCATGAGCACACCGGCCCCGCCGCCGAGCATGACGACGGTCAGCAGAAACAGGCCGATGTGCAGAAGTCTTGTCTGTAGCCGTTCTATGCCGTCGGCATACTCGTTTCTAACGTCATGCTCCACCCGGATGCCCCAGGGTGGGGTAGGCGCGTCAGACATCGCTTCCTTCCGGTGTAGTGAGGACGGCAGGGAACGGCGTCACCGTCCGGATGGCGGAAGGGATGCTACCGCAAACGTCCTAGTGCATCTTGCCGCCGAGGCCCCAATGTTGATCTTCGAAGGATCCTGGCTGATCAGCCCGTCGTGGCGACCTGCCGGCGGACGATCCGGAACACTTCCCGGTCCACGGTGGACGGTTCGGCGGCGAGCCATTCGCCCACGTCAGAGACGAACCGCTCCGGTGTGTGAGCCAGTCCGTCGCCCACGGTGATCCCGCCCGCCCGGCTCGGGTACAGCAGCAGCGCCCCACGCAGCTCGACGTCCGGCAGCAGCGCCTGGAACGCCGCGAGGTGTTCCGGCAGGCGGACCACGCCGCCCCGGAAGCGGCGGCCGTTGCGGAGGACCTCGCCGGCCTCGTCGACCTCGTAGTGGCCCGGTAGCCACAGCTTCGACTCGACCAGCACGAGCCGCCGCCCGCACAGCACGGCGTGGTCGACGTCGGCGAAGACCGAGCCCTTCTCGGTGGCGAGCCCGTGGAAGATCCGCACGCCCGGGATCCGGGTCAGGTACCGGTCGAGCAGGCCGGCGGTCAGCCGTTCGGCCAGCTCGTCGTCCTCGGTGCCCGGCCGGCCGAACACCGTCCGGTCGCCGAACTCGGCGGTGAACTCCCGGTCGACCCGTTGCGCCGCAAGGTGTCGCCGGCCGACCTCGACCGTGGCCGCGACGCCGCCCAGCAGCGCGACGATGACCAGCCACGCGGGCACGCCGACCAGCGCCAGCAGCAGCACGACCGCGGCGGCGGCACCGGCCGTGCCCAGGGCGACGGACTGGCCGGGGCCGGTCGCCGGCACGAGCACGACCTGCCGCTCCCGGCGCACTTCGTGCCACCACGGGATCGTGTCCGGTGGGAGCACCGGCAGCGTCGGCTCGTGCGGGGTGGGTTCACGTCGGGCGCGGGCCGGCCGGCGCGGGCGTGCCGGGACCTCCGCTGGTTCCTCGCCCCGGTCGTAGTCCGCGCGCCGCTCGGGGTCGGCGAGCGTCTCGTAGGCCTCGCGCAGGAGCCGGAACGCGCCGGCCGTGCCCCCGGCGTCGGGGTGCATGGCCTTGGCGAGCGCGCGGTACGCGGATCTGATCTCGTCCACCGACGCGTCGCGTGCGACGCCGAGCAGCTCGTAGTAGTCGATCCCGCGCACCAACACCGCCGTTTCCTCATCGCGCCGCGCGGAGAACAGGTTAGGGCTTCGGGCGGGAACAACGCGCGCTGGCCGGGACTTGACAGGTGGTAGGAGAGCTGTCAGGAGAGGTGAGCATGTCCCGCGAGATCAAGACCCCCGGTCCGGACCACCCGATCGTCATCGAGAAGAACCCGGAGCGGGTCGTCGTCCGGGTGGGTGACCAGGTCGTCGCCGACACGACCGCCGCGCTGGCGCTGCGGGAGGCGGACTACCCGGCCGTGCAGTACATCCCGCTGGCCGACGTCGACCAGGCGTTCCTGAAGGAGACCGACACCAGCACGTACTGTCCCTACAAGGGTGACGCTTCGTACTACACGCTGGTCACCACCGGTGGCGAGCTGACCGACGTGATCTGGACCTACCGCGAGCCGTACCCGGCCGTGGCGGAGATCGCCGGGCACGTCGCGTTCTACCCCGACAAGGTGTCGCTGTCGCAGAGCTGACCTGACCCGGTTGAAGTTCCCGGTTCGGGGGTATCCCTGAGCCGGGAACCTGGCCGTGGGAGGTGTGCGATGTCCGACCGAACACTGAGTCCACTGTGGAGAGTCGGCCGTGTGGTCGCGGTCGTCCTCGTGGTGGTGGTCGCGCTGCTGTGGCTGGTCAGCAGGCTGCCGAACCTGAACCCGTTCCACACCGAGACGACCGACCGAAGCCAGCCCGCGATGCTGCAGTCGGTGCGTGACCTGAGCGAGTTCCACGGTGCCGAGGGCAACTTCCAGGTGATCGTCGACCTGGAGCACGACGTCGCGTGGGTGCCGGACTTCATCGCGGGCAGCCGCACGCTGTTCGTGGCACACGGCTCGGTCGACGCCTACATCGACCTGAAGAACCTGTCCGAGAAGGCGTTGACGGTCGACACCGAGAAGAAGACCGTGCAGGTCCGCCTGCCGGCGGCGAAGCTCGCCAAGACGAACCTCGACCAGGAGCACACCTACATCTACTCGCAGGACCGCGGCGTGTGGGACAGCGTCAAGTCCATGTTCGAGGCGCAGGACCAGCGCGAACTGTTCGTCATGGCGGAGAAGAAGATCGGTGACGCCGCCAAGGAGGCCGGCCTGACCAGACGCGCGGAACGCAACCTCCAGCAGGTGCTGACCGGCATGTTCACCTCGCTCGGCTACAAGGCGGAGTTCCCCGGCAGCAGTAACGCCTGACATCGTGCGAAGACGCCTTCCTCTTTGCGAGGAAGGCGTCTTCGCAGGTCAGCGGCCGAGGTCGTCAGCCTCCCGTCGGGATCTCCGGCACCGAGGCGCGGTAGTGGTCCACGAACCGTGGATGCACCCACAGATACCGGTTGCGGTCCCGGACCTTCTCCAGCCCGCCGAACGAGGGGTCCTTCTCGCGAAGGAAGCTGTGCAGGGTCCGCCACACGGAGCCGTCGACATGGTTCGGCTCGGCGTCCCGCGGACCGTCGACGACCGGCGGCGGTCCGTCCGCGTCGAGCCGGGTCCCGAGATCGGCGAGCCCGGCCAGGCTCTTCTCGGCGAGGGCGAGCTGCTCGCCGATCGCCTTCCACTGCTTGTCGTCGAGATCGAGCTGGAGGCCGGCGACGCTGACCGGCAGCAGGCTTCTGGCCACGACGGAGATCGCCCTGATCCACGGCGCGGCCTGGAGGAGCCAGTCGCGTGGCACCTCGATGTCGTACACGCCGGCCTCCGGGTTGTCCTTGCTGAGCAGGGACACCGGAAGCCGCGAGTGTTCGCACCACAGCGTGAGCCGGATCCGGCGCATCGTCCAGCCGGGCCGCCGGAAGGTCGGGTCCAGCGGGGCGAGGCTGAACAGGCGCGGCCCCTCGCGGGCCTCGTCGTCCAGCGCGAGGATCAGCTGGCGGAGCTGCTCCTCGGCCTGGCTGATCGCCGCGTGGACCGAGTTCTCCAGCCGGTCGAGCTGGCCGGTCAGCACCTCCTTGTGGGAGCCGAGGGTGTTGAGCACCTGCGCGAACTCGGGCTCGATCGCCTCGCGTACCGCCTCGACCAGCCGCTGTTGCTCGTCGGCGGGGGATGACCCGACCCCCAGGAGCAGGTCGTCGATCTGTGACCACTCACCGCACGCCATGCACGGGTACGCGGGACGCCCGTCCCGGCGGCTGGTGGTCAGCTTGTCGATGTCGAACAGCCCGCGCCCGGGGGAGCCCGCGGGACAGGTCTTGCCGCACGGCACCTTTATCTTGACCTCGAGCCCTTTCCAGAAGCTCCGCACGTGCTGCCGGATGTCCTCCGTGAGCTGGTGGAGGAAGAACTGGGGGTACGCAGCACGGACCCGCACCGAGATCCGGTTGCGATCCATCAGGAGCAGCGCGCGACCGTTGTAGGAGTTGTCGAGCACCATCCCGTTCTGCCAGTGCGTGCTCAGCCGGTAGTCGTCGCGACCGAGGGAGAACCGGTTGAACCGAACGATGAGCTGGTACGCCAGGCCCTCCGGCGAGACCGGCTCTCCGGTCACACCGTCCAGGATCTCGCAGATCTGCGTCTGCTCCACGAGGTCGGTGCCGAAGGTGTCCCACATCGTCATGTCGGGCCGGTCGGCACGCACCAGCTGAGCGATCAGGCTTATCGGCTCGTCCCGGTCCAGTAGGTCGACGACCCGGTAGGAGATGTCGAACTTCTCCATCAGCTGCAGGAAGGTCAGCTGGATCCGGCGTGAGTACCGGTGCGCGCGAAGCGGGTCGTCCCAGATCTGCTGGAGGCGCCGGTGCGGCAGCAGTCCGTTGTCGTTGATCGTGTCGAGGTCGTCCAGCACGTAGCTCACCGCGGTGGCCAGCCAGTCCGCCTTGAGGATGATCAGTTCCGACAGCCCCGGGTCGTCGGCGTAGTAGATCCAGTGCCCCAGGGCGTTCGAGTTCTTCGCCAGCGACGTGGCCGCCGTCGCGGTCAGCCCCTGCTCGCGGGCGATCGCCTCGTACCGGGTGTAGTCCAGGTACGGCTCACCGCCGTCGCGCAGGGCCTCCCGCATCCGCTGCCAGCTCGCCGGCAACCAGCGGCTCACATGCGGCAGCTCGGCGGCGGTCGCGGCGATGGCGTCCTTCAGCTCGTCCACACCCAGCCCGCTGCCGCTGTCGACGTGGTGGAAGCCCACGATCAAGTCGCCGTACCGGGACCGCAGCGACGCCTCGTCGAGATAGGCGGCACGGCTGCGCGGACCGCCGTGGGTGGCCACCACGTGCACGCGGGCGGCGTTGCCGGCGCGGTGCTTGATCAGCTGGATCCAGTAGTCGACGAAGCCCTGCTCGGGCCCTTCCCGTGGCCGCCACACCACGAGGTACACCGCCGCCGGGCTGAAGAACAGCTGGTGCGTCGGCCGGTACACCGGCTGGCCGCCGAAGTCCCAAGCGTTGAGCATGATGTCCAGGTCGCCGGCCGTCACCGGAAACGGCTTGACCTCGATGCCGTGCGTCGTCTCGCGGCCCTCGACGAACTCCTCGCCGCGCAGGGCAGCCAGCAGGCTGCTCTTGCCCACGGCGCCCTCGCCGACCAGGACCAGCTTCGCCTGGTGGAAGAGCCGTCCTTCGGCCTTCAGCAGCCGGAGAAACCGCTCCAGCTCCGCCGAGCTGTCCAGATACGCCGCCTCCAGCTCCGGGGCGAGCGGATTGTCGTCGAGCCGCAGGGCTCCCGCCGGCAGGTCGGCGAACGACGCGGGTACCGAGGCCAACCGGTTGCCGCCGAGATCGAGGTAGGTCAGGTTGGGGAGCTCACCCAACCAGTCGGGTAGCTCCGTGAGCCGGTTGTCGCCGAGATAGAGGTGGTTCAGCTCGGTGAGGGTGCGCAGTGCGTCCGGCGCCTCCGTCAGCTGGTTCTCGCCGAGGGTGAGCTCGCGCAGGGCGGTGAGCGTGCCCAGCCACGCCGGCACGTCGGTCAGCCGGTTCCGCGACAGGTAGAGGGTCGTCAGGTTGGTGAGGCCGGCCACCGCGTCCGGTACCGCGGTCAGCTCGTTGTTGTAGAGGCTGAGGAGGTGCAGGTCGACCAGGTTTCCCAGCGTGGCGGGTAGCGCGGTGAGCCGGTTGCCGTTGAGGGAGAGGCTGGTCAGGTCCTTGAACTCGCCGATCGTCTCGGGCAGCTCGGTCAGCTCGTTGTCGTTCAGGTCGAGATAGGTCAGCGCCGTCAGGCGGCTCATCGTGTCGGGCAGGGTCGTCAGCTTGTTGGCGTAGATGTTGAGGTTGGTCAGTTCGGTCAGTTCGCCGAGTGACTCCGGCAACGCCGTCAGCTCGTTGTCGTTCGCGCTGAGGTTGGTCAGCGCGGTCAGCTCGCCCAGTGACTCCGGCAACGCCGTCAGCTGGTTGGCGCCGATGTTGAGGCCGGTCAGCGCGGTCAACGCACCCAGTGACCTCGGCAGTGTCGTCAGCTTGTTGTAGCTGACGTCGAGGTTGGTCAGTGCGGTCAGTTCGCCGAGTGACTCCGGCAGTGCCGTCAGCTTGTTGTAGCTGACGTCGAGGTTGGTCAGTGCGGTCAGTTCGCCGAGTGACTCCGGCAGTGCCGTCAGCCTGTTGGAGCCGACGCGGAGGGAGGCCAGCGCGGTGAGACCGCCCAGCCGGTCCGGCAGTGCCGTCAGCCCGTTCCAGGTCAGGTCGAGCGTGGTCAGGGCGGGGAGGTGGGTCAGGCTGTCCGGAACCGAGGAGAGATCGTTCCAGTTGAGGTCGAGGGAGGCCAGCGCCCGCAGCTCACCGAGCCACTCCGGCAGCTCGGTCAGCCCGTTGGAGGCGAGGTTGAGGCCGGTGAGGCCGGTGAGGTGTCGCAGCCAGGACGGCAGCCTGGTGAGCGACCCTCCGCCCAGCTGCAGGTCGGTCAGGGTGGACACGGCGCCGAGGCTCTCCGCCGTGTCGACGAGCGGGCTGTTGATCGACAGCCTCGTCAGGTTCGCCAGCTCGGCGAACCAGTCCGGCAGCTCGGTCAGCGGGTTGTCGGTGAGGCCGAGGTCGGTCAGGAAGGTGAGGTGGCGCAGGCGGTCCGGGACCACGGTCAGCAGGTTCCCGTTGAGACCGATGAAGACCAGGCCGGTCAGCGCGCCGAGCTCGTCCGGCAGCTCGGTCAGCTGGTTGCCGGCGAGCTTCAGCGTGTTGAGGCTCGCCAGCTCGCCGATCCAGTCCGGGACCGAGGCGAGCCGGTTGTTCTCCAGGTCGAGCACGGTCAGGTCGGTCTGCTCGCGGACCCAGTCCGGGATCGTCGTGAGCAGGTTGTTGGCCAGGAACAGCTGTTTGATGGCGGTGAGCGCGGCCCAGCCTGCCGGCACCTCGCTCAGCACGCAGCCGGAGACCTCCAGGTTCGTCAGCCTGGGAAGGGCGCCCACCCATGCCGGCGGCGCAGGCAGCTGGTTGCCGCCGACGTAGAGGTCGGTCAGCTCGGTGAGTGCGCTCAACGACTCCGGCAGCTCGGTCAGCTGGTTGCTCCCGACGTCGAGAGCCCTCAGGCCGGCCAGTTCCCCCACCCAGTCCGGAACCTCGCCCAACACGTTGCCACCGATGTAGAGCTCGGCCAGCTCGGGGAGATCACGCACACCGCGGGGTACCGCCTTCAGCTGGTTCCAGTTCAGCCCGAGGACGGTCAGGCTCGTCAGCTCACCGAGCCAGTCCGGCAGCGCGACCAGCAGGTTGGTGTGCACCTCCAGCGTGGACAGCGCGGTGAGCCCCCGCACCGAGCCGGGTAGCTCGGTCAGCCGGTTGCCGTCGAGCTTGAGCGAGGTCAGCTCGGCGAGGCCGGCGAAGGAGTCCGGCAACGTCGTCAGCTGGTTCGCGCTCAGGTCGAGGGTCGTCAGGGCCGTCAGCTCCGGCAGCCAGTCCGGGACCGTGGTCAGCTGGTTGTCCTTCAGCCACAGGTCGGTCAGCGCGGTGCACTGCCGCAGCCAGCCGGGTACCTCGGTCAACCGGCAGCCCTGGAGGTAGAGACCCGTCAGTCCGGCGTGGGCACCGAGGGACTCGGGCAGCCCGGTCAACGGGTTCTGCCCGACGTGGAGATGCGTCAGACCGGTGAGCGCGCCGATCCAGCCGGGCACCTCGGTCAACCGGTTCTCACCCACGTAGAACACGGTGAGGGCGGTGAGGGCGGCCAGGTCCGGCAGCTCGGTCAGCCGGTTCATGCTCAGGTCGAGGGTGGTCAGGGCCGTCAGCTCGGCCAGCCAGTCCGGCGCCGCGGTCAGCCGGTTGTCGTTCAGGTGGAGGGCGGTCAGCGCGGTCAGGTGGCGCATCCCGTCGGGGACCTCGGTCAGCCCGTTCCCGTTGACCTGGAGCGTGGTCAGGGCGGTGAGGCCACCGATGGTGCCGGGTAGGGCGGTCAGCCAGTTCCCGCTCAGGTCGAGGGTGGTCAGGGCCGTCAGCTCGGCCAGCCAGTCCGGCGCCGCGGTCAGCCGGTTGTTGCTCAGGTCGAGCTCGGTCAGCGAGGTCAGCCGCCGGATCGCGTCCGGTACCGCGGTCAGCCGGTTGTTGGCCAGGCCGAGCTGGGTGAGCCCGGTCAGCTCCGCCAGCCAGTCCGGCACTCCGGCCAGCCGGATGTCGTGCAGGCCGAGCGTGGTGAGCGAGGTGAGGTTCCGCACCCAGTCCGGCACCTCGGCCAGCCGGTTGCCCCCGAGGTAGAGACCGGTCAGCGCGGGCAGGGCGCCGAGGGTGTCCGGCAGCACGGTCAGCCGGTTGTCGTTGACGGCGAGCATCGTGAGGGCGGTCAGGTCGCCGATGGTCGCCGGCAGGGCCGTCAACTGGTTGTCCCACAGGTGAAGGATCGTCAGGCTGGTCAGCTCGCCCAGCCACTCCGGCACCTCGGCCAACCGGTTGCCGTACAGCTCCAGCGCCGACAACGCCGGCAGGCCACGGATCCAGCCCGGCACCTCGCTGAGCCGGTTCCCCCCGATGTAGAGATGGCGCAACGCGGTCAGTGCGCCCAGCGACTCCGGCAGCCCGGTCATGCCGCAGTCGCCGAGGTAGAGGTGCGTCAGGCTGGAAAGGGTGCCCAGCCAGTCCGGTGCCTCGGCCAGCCGGTTCCCCCCGATGTACAGCTCGGTCAACGCGGCGAGACCGCCGATGCTCTCCGGTATGCCGGACAGCTTGTTCCAGCTGAGGTTGAGACAGGTCAGCCCGGCCAGCTCGCCGATCCATTCCGGCACGACACCGAGCCGGTTGTTGTCCACCCGGAGCTCGGTCAGCACCGCGAGCCGCCGCAGCGTGTCGGGCAGCGCGGTCAGCCGGTTCTCGGCGAGGTTGAGTGTGGTCAGGCCGGGCAGTTCGCCCACCCAGGGAGGCACCGTGGTCAACTGGTTGCCACTCAGGTCGAGAGTCGTCAGGTTCGCGAGTCCGCTCAGGTCCTGCTGCCCGGGAAGCTCGGTCAGCCCCAGCCCGGAGAGGTCGAGTACCCGGCCGTCCCCACTCCGCGCCGTCGCGATCCGTTCCTCCACCTCAGTCACCATGGTGTGATAATCGCCTACGGAGGGCTGACCGATACGGGGCACCGCGACGCGTCCTGGCATGCGTGCGCCGCGGTCGTGAGGGCCCCTGTCCTCGGGTTCGAGCGGGCTAACGGCCGGCTCGATACGCCCGCCAGCTGTCGGCGGCCGTGATCATGCGGGTTGTCCAGGGGTCTGGTTCGTTGCCGCCGATCTCGTGCCACAACGCGGCGTTGGCGTCGGCGAAGGCGTTCAGTGCGGTGTCGGGTGCGGTGTGCCATGCGCTGGTGCGTGCGGCCCACGCCTCGGCCTGGCTGGGTGAGTGACCGCCGGCGGAGATCAACCAGATCACCCACAGCGCGGGATCGATCCATGGGGCGCCACGTGTCGCCCAGGCCCAGTCGACGAGGCGTGCGCGACCGTCGGCGATCAGGATGTTCTGGTCGTTGAAGTCGGTGTGCAGCAGGGCATTGCCGCGGAACCGCTCGAGTACCGACTCGTTGTCGACGTACGCGGCCCATCGCTGCTCGGCCACGCGGAGGGGAAGGTCCGGGCACGGGATCGCCGCCAGAGACTCCAGGGCGTCGACCACCAGCGGCAGATCCGGGGAGGTCGGGGAGTAGTCGACGTGGCGGCCGTCGACGTGTTCGAACGCGACCAGGTTCCAGTCCGCCTCGACGGTTTGCCAGAGCACGCGTGGCGCGACTGCGTGCACGAAGGGGCCGATCTCGGCCTCGCGTTCCTGGGTCCACACGCGACGGTGCTCGGTACGCAGCCCTTTGACGAAGATCGTTTCGGCGCTGGTCCGCACTCGTACCGCGATCTCACTGTTCAGCCCGCCGCGCACGGTGTCCATCGCGAGGATCGTGCCGTCCACCCGGTCGTCGATCGCCGTGTGGACGGGCTCTGGAACCTCCCGCAAACGTGTCGTCGCCACGAGTCGAGAGGCTCCCATATTCGTCGCCACGGCGACGTGGGGCACGCCGAGTTGGTCATTCGTCAGGTGCGCCGGCGTTAGCGTGGGGCGGTGAGTGGCACCGAGGCGTTCGCGCCCGGGGCGTAGACCGTGACGTTGGACGGGATCGCCTTCATGATGTCGATCTGGGCGCAGGCCGGGCAGGCGTTGTAGCCGCGCTGGCGTTGCTCGTTGGCCTGGGCGTCGACCTGGGCCTGGGTCGCTCTTGCCTGTGACTCGCTGACCGCCGCGTACGCGGCCTGTGCGTTGTCCACCGCCTGTTGAACCGCCTGCGGCAGGGTCACCTTGGCCAGGATGAACTTGATGTCGTTCAGGAAGTCGCCGCCGAGGTTGCGGCGTAGGTCGGTGCGCACGGTCGAGACGATGGCGTCCTGGATCTTGTTGATGTTGGCGTTGTTGGGCTGTCCGGCCAGTGCCGGTGGCGGGTTGGCCGAGGTCTGGTTCTGCACCAGCGCGCAGCTGGACACCAGTTCGGCACAGCGCACGCCGTTGACCTGCTCGCGGATGGCGTTGTCGATCACCGGCCGGACGATCTGGTCGAGGAAGCTGGACCAGCCGATGTCGCCGTCCCACGCGTAGCGGAACTCGCCGTCCGCGCCGCGGAAGGTTCTGGTGCCGAACTTGCTGTCGAACGTCCGCAGCGAGTCGTGGTCGAGGTTGAGGGTGAAGTAGAAGGTGCCCTCGATCCCCATGCCGACCCCGTCGCTGGACGGCACGGTGACCACGTCGATCCCGGCGCGCTGGCCGTTGTGGGTGTCGCCGCTGGCGGCGATGGTGTAGAAGCGTTGCTGCGCCGGGTACCGGTGCGCGGTCGACCAGAAACCGGTCCACGTCAGCGAGGACGCGGGGTCGATGATCTGCCGGATCTGGTTGTCGTCGAACAGGCCGCCGTTGCGGACGACGGCGATCTCGCCCGCGTCGGTCTTCGTGTAGCCGCCGAACCAGCCGATGAGGGCCGGCAGTGCGAAGGCGAGCACGAGGACGGACACGAGGATGGCGCGCAACCGGGACATGGTTGCGATTGTCGCCGTACCAGGCGGCCGGCGGACAGCGGAGGTTTCCGGTTTGAGCTCAGGCGTAGTAGCGGTACAACGCCTGAGCGGCCACCGCCGGCTTCTCGCTGCCGGCCAGCTCCATCGTGAAGTCCACGGTCAGCTGGGCGCTCTTCTCGTCCAGCGCGTCCGCGGCCGCGATGTGGGCCGTCAGCCTTATCTTGCCACCAACGGGGACCGGTGCCGGGAAGCGGACCTTGTTCAGGCCGTAGTTGACGCCCATGCCCAGGTTCTCGATCTCCAGCAGCGAGGTCCACAGTGGAATGATCAGCGCCAGCGTCAGGTAGCCGTGCGCGATCGTGCCGCCGAACGGTCCGGCCGCGGCACGTTCGGGGTCCACGTGGATCCACTGGTGGTCGCCCGTCGCGTCGGCGAACGTGTTCACCTGGTCCTGGGGCACCCCGTGCCAGTCGGTCGGGCCCAGCGTCGTGCCCGCCAGACCCAGCAGCCCGGCGATCCCCTGCACCTTCATGCGTTCGCTCCGTAGTCCTTGCGCAGTGCGCTCTTCAGCAGCTTGCCCGAGGCCGTGCGTGGCAGCGTGTCCGCGAACACCACCGACTTCGGGATCTTGTAACGTGCGATGTGGCCGTCGAGGAACGCCATCAGCTCCTCGGGTGCGACGGGTTCACGCGCGACCACGATCGCGCGGCCGACCTCGCCCCACTTCTCGTCCGCCATGCCGATCACCGCGCAGTCGGCCACCTTGGGGTGCTTGTGCAGTACGTCCTCCACCTCGGCCGGGTAGATGTTCTCGCCGCCGGAGATGATCACGTCCTTGATGCGGTCGCGGATGTAGAGGAACCCGTCCTCGTCCACGACCGCGACGTCACCGGTGCGCAGCCAGCCGTCCGGGGACAGCACCGCCGCCGTCGCGTCCGGCTTGCCCCAGTAGCCGGTCATCACGTTGGGGCCGTGGAGGATCACCTCGCCCGGCTCGCCGGGTAGCGTGTCCTCGCCGTCGGAGTCGATGACCCGGACGTCGGTGAAGAAGCACGGCGTGCCGGCCGAGCCGACGCGGTCGCTCTCCGCCGCACGCAGGAACAACGCGCTCGGCGACGACTCCGTCAGGCCGTAGCCCTGCAGGAACACCAGACCGCGCTCCTGGTAGGTCGTGATCACCTTCTCGGGCACCGGCGCGCCGCCGCAGATCATCGTGCGCACCGACGACAGGTCCGCGGCCGGCCATTCCGCCGTCGCCGCCACCGCCTGGAACATCGCCGGCACGCCGAAGAGATAGGTCACCCCGTACCGCGCGATCGTCGACAGCGTGCGGGCGGGGTCGAAGGAGTCCAGCACCACCGTGCCGCCCTTCAGCAGCGTCGGCAGCACCGTCTGGTTGAGCGCCGCGACGTGGAACATCGGCGCGTTCACGAGCGTCACCTCGTCGCCGGCGAGGTCCACGTCGATCAGCAGGTTCATCGTGTTCCAGTGGACGTTGGCGTGCGACAGCGCCGCGCCCTTCGGCCGGCCCGTGGTGCCGGACGTGTACATGATCACGGCCACGTCGTCCTGGTCGACCGTCTCGTCGGTCGGGTCGACCGGCGCGTCCGCCACCAGCCGCTCGTAGGCCTCGTGGTCGAGCACGTGGGGCACCTTGTCCCGCAACGACGCCGCGTGCTCGGCGTGGGTCGGGGCATGCACCAGCACCGAGGTGCCGCTGTCCTCGAGGATGTAGGCCAGCTCGGGCGGCGCGAGCCGGGTGTTCAGCGGCACGAAGATCCCGCCGAGCAGGCCGGTGCCGAACAGGGTCTCCAGGAACGCCGGCTCGTTCGGCCCGAGGTAGGCGACCCGGTCGCCGCCGGCCACCCCGAGGCCGGTGAGCACGTGTGCGACGCGGGTGGCCCGCTCGTGCAGCTGCCGGTAGGTCAGTGACTCGTCGCCGTGCACGACCGCGACGCGGTCCGGCGACATGCGTGCTCTGCGTGCCGTCCAGGAGCCGATCCCGTTGTTACGCATGGTCCAACCCGAACAGGCGAACGGCGTTGTCCTTGAGGATCATGGAACGCACCTCCGGCTTGATGTCGAGCTTCTCGAAGTCCGCGAGCCACCGGTCCGGCGTGATGACCGGGAAGTCCGACCCGAACAGCACCTTGTCCTTCAGCAGGGTGTTCGCGTACCGCACGAGCTGTGGTGGGAAGTACTTCGGCGACCAGCCGGAGAGGTCGATGTGCACCAGCGGCTTGTGCGTGGCCACCGCCAGTGCCTCGTCCTGCCAGGGGAACGACGGGTGCGCGAGGATGATCGGCAGGTCCGGGAAGTCGGCGGCCACGTCGTCGGCGGCCATGGGGTTGGCGTACTTGAGCCTGATCCCACCGCCACCCCGTACCCCGGCGCCGATGCCCGTCTGTCCACTGTGGAACAACGCGATGACGCGGTGTTCCTGCAGCACCTCGTACAGCGGGTAGAAGGTCGGGTCGTTGGGGTGGAACGCCTGCACGCTCGGGTGGAACTTGAAGCCCCGCACGCCGTACCGCTCGACGAGCGTGCGTGCCTGCCGGACCGCCGCCTTGCCCCGCCACGGGTCCACGCTGCCGAAGGGGATGAGCACGTCCGCGTGCTCCGCGCACTCCGCCGCGATCTCCTCGCTCGGGATGGGTGGGTGCCCGGTCGCGGTCTGGGAGTCCACCGTGAACACGACCGCGGCCATCCGCCGTTCCCGGTAGTAGGCGGCGACCTCCGGCACCGTCGCGGTCCGCTTGTCGGTCTTGAAGTACGCCGCCGAGCCGGCCAGCAGCTCCTCCGGCAGCGACACGTGCCCGTCGGCGCCGGCCTCGACGTGGACGTGCACGTCGACGGCGACCAGGTCGGCGATGTTCACGACGGCTGCTCCGGCAGGGGAATCCCGACCGACTGCCGGACCCTGCCGTGTGTCGTCGGCCAGGTCGCGGCGATCGCGTCCGGGCTCCAGCCGCCCTCGGCGTAGGACGCCGCGATCTCCTCGGGGTGCGACCACAGCGACAGCTTGTCGCCGCCGATGCCGATCGCCTGCCCGGTGACGCCGTGCGACTCGGCCGACGCCAGGAACACGACGAGCCCCGCCGCGTCCGCCGGCGTGCCGAAGCCCTCGCCGGCCCGCAGCCACGCCGGCAGTGGCGTCCCGTCCTGTTGCCACGCCTCGATGTGCGGCGCGAACGCGGGCATGGTCGAGGTCATGGCGGTGGCCGCGACCGGGACCACCGCGTTGACCATGATGTCCGCCTTCGCGCACTCCATGGACCACGTGCGGGCCATGGCCACGATGCCGGCCTTGGCCGCGGAGTAGTTGGTCTGGCCGATGTTCCCGCGCTGCCCGGCGGGCGACCCGACGACGATGACCCGGCCGCCGTCACCCTGCTCACGCATGTGCCGGACGGCCGCCCGCACGCACGTGAACGTGCCGCGCAGGTGCACGTCGAGGACGGTGTCGAACTCGTCGTCGGACATCTTCCACAGCATGCGGTCCCGCAGCACGCCGGCGTTGGTGACGAGCACGTCGAGCCGGCCGTACTCGGCGACGGCCCGCTCGACCAGCCGGTCGGCCACGGCCGCCGGACCGACGGCACCCGGTTCGGCGACGGCCTTCCCACCGACACCGGCGATCTGGGCGACCGCGCCGGTGGCCGCGCCGCCGTCCGCGTCGTTCACCACGACGGCCGCGCCTGCGGCCGCGAGTGCCGACGCGTACGCGAAACCGAGCCCGCGACCAGCGCCGGTCACGATCGCGACCCGTCCGCTCAGGTCCACTGGTTCTCCTCTCACTGATGTCGTTGGCACCGAAGGACTTTCGGGCCTCCGAAGGGATGGCCTTCAGTGCAGGCCCGGGAGCGTGGCGCGAGCGGTCCTCACGATCGCTCCCGCCGGGTGAGCGCGGGCACGATGCCGCGCGGCAGGAACAGCACGACGAGCACCAGCAGCAGCCCGTAGACCGCGTAGGACAGGACGCTCGGGGCGTAGCTCGGCATGCCGGGCTGGGTGCCCAGGTCGTTCAGTGTCTGCACCAGCAGCGTGATGGCGACCGCGCCGACCACACCGCCGGCGAGCGTGCCGAGCCCGCCGACGACGGCCATCACCACGTACTCGACCGACAGCAGCACCGGGAACGAGCCGGGGCCGAGGTAGCCGAGGTAGTAGGCGTAGACCCCGCCGGCGAGGCCGGCGAACGCCGCGGACAGCGCGAACACGGCGAGCCGGTACCGGCCGACCGGCACCCCGCTGGCGGCCGCGGCGACCTCGCTGGTGGCGAGCGCCCGCAGCCCCCGGCCGGGCCTCGACCGCACGAGGTTGCGTGCGACCAGGAGGACGAGCGCGAGGCAGGCCCACGTCAGGTACGCGTACTGGATGTCGTCCTCGAACTCGAACGAGCCGACGGAGAGCCGGGGGATGCCCTGCAGGCCGATGGCGCCGCCGGCCCAGTCGGACTGTGCCAGCACCGACAGGAGGATGAGCTGCATGGCGAGCGTGGCGAACGCGAGGTAGTGCCCACGCAGGCGCAGCACGCCGATGCCCACGACGGTCGCGAACGCGGCGGCGACGACCGGCGCCGCGACCAGTCCGAGCAGGGGCGGGAAGCCGTGCACGGCGAGGAGTCCCGCGGTGTAGGCGCCGATCGCGTAGAACGACGCCTGGCCGAGCGAGATCTGCCCGGCCTGGCCCATCAGCAGCGACAGGCCGACGGTGATCATGGCGGCGAGGCCGGCGAGGATGTAGATGCCGAGCTGAGCGCCGTCCAGGAACGCCGGCAGGGCAAGGGTTACCAGGGCGGCCGCGGCCAGGAGCACGATTCTCACGCCGGTTCCTCCTGTGTCGCCGGCCGGCGGGCCGCGCGCCAGATCATCACGGCGATCATCAGGCCCAGCGCGATCTCCGTCTGGTGCGCCGCGTTGCCGTAGCCCGCGACGAGCGCCTGCGTGACGCCGAGCAGCAGGCCGCCGGCGAGGGTGATTGCCGGGCGGGTCAGGCCGCCGAGGATGGCCGCCGCGAAGCCGTTGACGATCAGCGTGACGTCCGCGTCGAACGTGATCTGCTGCACGGGCGTCACGAGCACGCCGGCGAGGCCGCCGAGGGCGCCGCCGATGGTGAAGGCCAGCAGCCCCATCCGCCGCACGTCGAGGCCGATCACCCGTGCCGCGTAAGGGTTCGACGCGCACGCCGTCAGCGCCTTGCCGGTGTCCGTGCGGGTGAAGAACAACGCCATGCCCGCGAAGACCGGCAGCGTGACGCCGATGATCAGGAGGTAGTGGCTCTGCACCCGGGTGTCCCCGATGGACACCGCACCCGGCAGGCCGGCGAACGAGCGCGGCTGGTCGCCCCACACCAGCACCTCGACCGCGTACGCGAACACGGCCAGCCCGAGCGTGACGATCAACGCGGACTGGGGTGTCGTGCCGGTCGCGACGAGCCCGACCAGCAACCCCACCACCGCGGCCACGGCGACGGCCGCCAGCTCGCCGATCCCGTGTGGCAGCGCGGTGAGGAACGACGACGCGCACATGGCGCCGACGACCGCGAACGCCCCCTGCGCGAAGTTGACCACGCGCGTCACCCGGTACACGGCCACGAGCCCGCTGCCGACGAGCGCGTAGCCGCAGCCCGTGCCGAGCCCGGTGAGTAGGTAGCCCGCGAGCTCACTCGACATCGGCGACCACCCCGCCCAGGTACGCGGCGGAGACCCGTTCGTCCGCGATGAGCTCGCTCGACGAGCCCTCCGCGACGATGCGGCCCGCCTCCAGCACGTACGCCCGCGTGCACAGGTCGAGCGCGAGCCGCGCGTTCTGCTCGATGAGCAGGACGGCGAGGCCACGGCGGGAGTTCAGCTCCCGCAGGTGCCTGACGAGGTCCGCGACCACGAGCGGCGCCAGGCCGAGCGAGAGCTCGTCGACGGCGAGCACGTCCGGACGGCTCATCAGGGCCCGGCCGACCGCGACCATCTGCTGCTCACCGCCCGACAGGGTGCCGGCCCGCCGGTGCCGCAGCTCGGCGAGACGGGGAAGGATCGCGTGCACGGGCGCGGTGTCCCGCTCCCGGTACCGGCGGCCACCGAGGCGCAGGTTGTCCTCGACGGTGAGGTCGCCGAACACCTGCCGCCCTTCCGGCACGTGCGCGAGCCGGCCCTGCACCGCGACGGAACCCTCCGCCGGCTTGAGGATCCCGGAGAGCGTGTTGACCAGAGTGGACTTTCCCGCGCCGTTCGGGCCGATCAGCGCGACCATCTCGCCGGCGTCGACACGCAGGCTGACCCGGTCGAGCGCGGTGGCCGGCCCGTACCGCACGACGAGGTCCCGCACGTCGATCATGCCTGCCCTCCGCGCCCGCGAGAGACATCGTCGCGGGGTGGGCGCGACCGGCTCCCGGTCATGCCGGCACCTCCGTGCCGAGGTACGCCGCGACCACCTTCTCGTCCGCGCGGACCTGCGCCGGGGTGCCCTCCGCGATCACCTGGCCCAGGTCCAGCACGGTGATCCGGTCGGCGAGCCGGGTCACGAACGCCACGTCGTGCTCGACCAGCAGCATCGTCAACCCCTCGGCCTTGAGCTCGGCCAGCAGGCTCGCCAGCCGCTCGCGTTCCGCCGCGCGCAGCCCCGACGCCGGCTCGTCGAGCAGCAGCAGCCTCGGCCGTCCGCAGAGCGCCCGCGCCACCTGCACCACCCGCTGCTGGCCGAGCGGCAACGCCTCCGCCGGCCGGTCCGCCCAGTCCAGGAGTCCGGTCCTGGCAAGGCATTCCCGCGCGGTACGCGCTATCGCCCGCTCGTCGCCGCGGTGCCGGCCCAGCCGCGTCACCGCCGAGACGAACCCGGCGCGGGTGCTGGCATGCGCACCCACCATCACGTTCTCGAGCACCGTCATGCCGGCGAACACCCGCGCCCCCTGGAACACCACCGCGATCCCGGCCTTCGCGCGGTGATGCGGCGGGAGCCGGTCGATGGGGGCACCGTCGTAGGCGACCCTGCCCGCGTCCGCGCGGAGCTGGCCGCCGATCAGACCGAACAGCGTCGACTTGCCCGCGCCGTTCGGCCCGATCACGCCCCTCAGCTCGCCGTGCGCGACATGGAGGTCCACGTCGCGCACGGCGAACACCCCGTCGAACGAACGGTGCAACCCGTCCGCCTGCAGCAACAGGGCGGTCCCCGTCATGAACCCAGCTCGGCCAGCTGCTTGCTGGCCCACTCGGTCGGCTTGAACGCGCCCTGGGTCACCTTGGTGATCGCGATGAACTCGGGCCCCAGGCCGGCATGGTTGTCCTTGCCGTAGGCGTACTTGCCGTTCGGCGTCACCAGCGACAGGCCCTCCAGCGCGTCCCGGATCTTCTCCGGATCCGCGCTTCCCGCCTTCTCGATGGCCGCCACCAGCAGCTTCACCCCGCTGTAGCCGTCCTGCGCGAACTGCGGCGGCGGGTAGCCGTACTTCTTCTCGAACGACGTGGTGAGCTCGGAGATCGCGTTCTTCTGCTCCCCGTCAGGAAGCTCCGGGCCGACCAGGCCGATCGAGCTGGCCACCGTCACGCCCTCGGCCGCGGCGCCGACCGGGTCGAGGAACAGCTTGCTCGCCTGCGCGCCGGTCAGCACGAGCGGGACGTTCACGCCGGCCGTGGCGTACTGCTTGGTCAGCGCGACCGCGGGGGCGCCGGTCGCCCACACCACGAACGCCTGCGCGCCCGAGGACCGGACGTGCCCGATCACCGCGCCGAACTCGGTCGCGTCGGTCTGGAACTCCTCGGACGCCACGATCTTCACGCCGTACTTCGCGGCCTTGTCCTGCATGCCCTTGAAGCCGGCGACCGCGTACGAGCTCTTGGTGTCGTGCGCGACGGCCACGGTGGACACGCCGGTCGCCTTGAAGTACTGGAGGATCCGCTCGCCGTACAGCGACGCCAGCGCCGGCACCACGAACACGTACGGGTGCAGGGGCTTCACCTGCTCGTCGGCGGGAGTCAGCGACAGGTAGGGGATCTTCGCGCGGTCGACGGACGGGATCGTGGCGAGCGCCGAGTTGGAGAAGGGCGACCCGATGACCGCGCTCACGTCGTCGCCACGCAGGTCGTTGAACGCCAGCACCGACTGGTCCGGCTGGCTCTTGTCGTCCTTGACCACCAGCTCGAGCTTGCGGCCGCCGAGCACCCCGCCGTCGCGGTTGACCTTCTCGACGGCGAGCTCGACGGACTTCTTGTTCTCACCGCCGAGCGGTGAGTAGTTGCCGGTCAGCGACACGATCTGGCCGACACGGATGGGGTCGTCGGACGAGGTGGCTGTGTTGCCGTCACCGCATCCCGCCACGACAAGGGAAAGGGCTGCCAGGGACATAACAAGTCGACGCACCGTACCTCCTCGTACGCGCCGTGTGGCCGCACACAAAGTTAGGCGTCTTGGTTGCAGCCGTCAAGAAACTGCCTAACATTGCTCCCTGTGGCAGACGACCCAAGGCCTCAGTCGCTGATGCTCACGCTGCTGGGCGACTACCTGTACGGGACCGACCTGTGCGTGTTCTCGGGCAGCGTGATCGACGTGCTGGACCGGCTCGGCGTGTCCGAGCACGCGACCCGCTCGACGCTGACGCGCATGGTCAACCGCGGCCTCCTGCATCGCCAGAAACAGGGCCGGCGCATGTACTTCGGGCTGACGCCACGGGCCGTCGAGATCCTGCGCGACGGTCAGGACCGCATCTGGCGCACCGGCGCGGTCAACGACGACTGGGACGGCACGTGGACGCTGCTCGGCTTCTCACTGCCCGAGGCGTGGCGGCGGCAGCGGCACGACCTGCGCTCGAAGCTCGCGTGGGCGGGTTTCGGCTCTCTGCAGGGCGGGCTGTGGATCGCACCGGGGCACGTCGAGGTCGACGACATCGTCGCGTCGCTGGGACTCGGGGCGCACGTGCGGGTGTTCCGCGCGACGGTCGACGAGCTGACCGACGTCGGCCAGCTCGTCGTGGAGGCCTACGACCTCGTGACGATCTCCACGGGCTACCGGGTCTTCCTCGACCGGTGGACGGAGTCGCCGCCGCATCCGGACGACCCGCTGGCCGCCCACCTGTCGATCGTCACCGAGTGGCTGCGGGTGATCCGCAAGGATCCTCGGCTGCCGGTCCGGCACCTGCCCGAGTACTGGCCGGCCATCGCGGCACAGAAGGCGTTCCACGACACGGAGGGCCGCCTCTCCCGCCCGGCGGCGGCCCTGGCGGCCGGCCTCCTCGACACGATGCCGACGAACGAGGCACTGGCCGAGTGAACATCGACGGGCCGCCGGTCGGGGCACTCGCACCCGCGGCCGGGCGGGTCAGGGCTTGCGGCCCACCGCGCCCACGATGCAGCGGGCCGCGCCGCTCAGCGGGGTCAGGCGGGGGCCGTCGGGCCACCACTCGTCGCAGACCGCCAGTCCCGGCTCGGACGGGGCGTTCGGCTTGATCAGCTCCAGGCCGTCCAACATGGGCAGGATCTCGTCGCGGGTGCGGAACCGGCCCGCCCCCATCGGGCCGTTGACCAGGATGTTCTCGATCCGCCGGGCGATCTCGGTCAGCTCCGGCACCTGCGGGTCGAAGAAGTGCGAGAACACGACGTAGCTCCCGGACGGCAGCGCGTCGACGTACTCCCGCATGATCTCCGGCGCGTGGTCGCCCTCGACGTGGTGCATCGTGCCGACCTGGAGTACCACCAGCGGCCGCGTGAAGTCCAGGTTCGCGCGGACGACCTCGTTCTCGAGCACCGACCTGGGCTGGAAGATGTCCGCCGAGACCATGTGCACCCGGAAGTCGTCCTCCAGCAACGCACGGCCGTGTGCGAGCACCACCGGGTCGTTGTCCACGTACACGACCTTGGCCTCGTCGTTGAACCGCTGGACGATCTGGTGGGTGTTCTCCGCGGTCGGCAGGCCGGAACCGCAGTCGAGGAACTGGCTGATCCGCGTCTGCGCGAGGAAGCGGCACGCACGGTTCAGGAAGCCCCGGTTGCCGCGGGCGATGTCCACCGCCTCCGGCACCGCCTCGTTGATCTTGACCATGACCTGGCGGTCGACCTCGTACAGGTCCTTCCCACCCAGGAAGCCCCCGTACACCCGGGCGATACTCGGCCGGTTGGGGTCCACCCCGACCGGAACCTGGCTTGGCGAAGTCGGTGCTGCCATCGAGTCCTCACCTACGTTCTTGAACCGGGACGGAGTAACCACAGTAGTACCCCTGGTGACGGCCATGGCCGTACTCACTCGAACGGGCGATCACCCGATCAGGCGGCGCTGAGGCGGCGCACCGAGTCGAGCAGCCACATCCCGTTCTGCTGGACCAGCGTGTACTCGTGCCGCTCGCGGCTCTGGCTGCCGTCCTTCCGGGTGTACACCAGGTTCACCTGCACCTTGTTCGTGCCGACCTGCACGGCGCCGGTCGCGGTGACCGAGCTGATGTTGCTCCAGAACCGCTCGTAGTAGCCCTGCCGGCCGCCGCCCGGGTTCTGCTGGAACTTCGGGCTGAGGCGTTTCCACGCCTCGTCCCGGTTGCCGGGCACCAGGGCGTAGTACTCGTTGACCGCCGCGACGGGCGTGGCCGCGACCGGCTGCCCCGTCGGCGTGCCGGAGGTGGCGGGCGGGGGAGTCGTGGTCGTCGTGCGTTCGGTCGTCGTGGTTCCGGTGGTCGTGGATGTCGTCGTGCTCGCGGGTTTCCGCGCCGAACTCGACGACCCGCCGCCGGCCGCGCGGTCGTCGCCGGAGGCGGCGCCGTTCCGGTTGAACAGCATCGTGACCAGTGCGGCCACCACGGCCACCGCCACCAGGCCTGCGGCGACCGCGACCACCTGTCTGCGCCGGCGCGCGGTCGGCGTGGCGGCCGCGGCTGCCGGCGCGGCCGAGGCACCGGCACCCGCGGCCGGCTCGGCGGCCTCGGTGGGGGCCTCGGCCGGAGGGGCGGCGGCCGGGACGACCGCGACCGGCGCCGCGTCGGACCGCTCCTCCGTCACCGCGGCGAGCGCGTCCCTGGCCTCGGTCATCGAGGGCCGTTTCTCGGGATCGTCGCTGAGCAACCACAGCAGCACGTCGGTCATCGGCCCGGCGTGTGTCGGCGGCGTGATCTCCCCGGACGACACCCGGTACAGGAGCTTCATCGCGTTGGCGTCGTCCCCGACCGGCGGCGCGCCCTCGACCGCCGCGTACAGGGTGGCGCCGAGCGAGTACACGTCCGCGGCGAACGAGGCGGACCCGCCCCTCGCGACCTCGGGTGCGAGGTAGGCGGGCGTGCCGGCGAACGTGCTGGTCGCGGTCAGCGTCAGGTCGCTGATCACCCGCGAGATGCCGAAGTCGGTGATCTTGACCGTGCCGTCCTCGCCGATCAGCACGTTGGCCGGCTTGACGTCCCGGTGCACCACCCCGGCCTCGTGTGCGGCCATCAGCGCCGCGGCGGCCTCGGCGCCGATCCGCGCCACCTCGTCATAGGGCAGCGTGCCGCGCTCGGCCAGGCTCTTGGAGGGGAAGTACTCCATGATCAGGTACGGCTGGCCGCCGTCGGTGACCACGTCGTACACCGTGATCAGTTGCGGATGGTGCAACCGCGCGGCGATCCGGCCCTCCCGCATGGTGCGGCGGACCATCTCCTCGCCCTGCGGCTCGGAGAGCTCGGCGGGTACGCGAAGCTGCTTGACGGCGACCGTGCGGCGCAGGCGCTCGTCGTCGGCGCGCCAGATCACACCCATACCGCCGCTGCCGATGTGCTCGAGCAGCCGGTACCGGCCCGCGACGATCCGCTCTTCCTCGCTCATCCGTCCCCTGTCTCGCGCTGCCGTCACCTAGGAATAGCACGCGAGGGAGACACGGCGATCACCCACGGGGTGCGGGTACGTCGGGCACACCCTCGTCGGCACGCAGTCCCAGCATATCGAGCAGCCGGACGCACTCGGCCGGGTCACCCGCGGCGGACGCGACCGCGAGCACGGCACGCCTGCGCTGGTCCGCGGTCAGGTCGACGGTGGTCAGCTGGTAGTCGACGACTTCCTTCGTAGGCATGGCCGCATCCCCTCCAGGTTCGACGACTTCCAGGTTCGACGTCGGCTACCCGGCCGGCCACTGTCCGAAACTACTCCGACGCCGCGATATTCCGTCGCGCCGCACTCGACGAAGGGACGCGCGGGACGGCCGAGAAGTCGCGGTTCACCTCGGGGACCGGCCGCGGCGGGCGAGGCCGGTCCCGGAGATGCCGAGCGCCCATGTGAAGACCAGGGTGCCGAGGGTGATCCCGTGTACCAGCTCCATGAGCGCGGCCCGCCGATCACGAGGGCGACCAGCAGCACCGTGATCCGCTTCTTCATCCGAGCCTCCCAGTTTCTTCGCGGCTGGACCGCCCCCGCGGTGCGCCGGATCGAGGAATGTCCCGTGTGGACAAGTCGGGTGGCTCCCACGCGGCGTGTCCGGCGCGCGAGCGATCCCCCATGTGAGGGGAGTCCTTCCCGATCTCGTGGGTGTTACGGCCGATTATTATGTGTGCCATAATACCGCCCGTGGTGAGTGAGGCGCTGTCCGCTGTTCGCGCGTGGACCCGGCTCGACCAGGCGATCGCCGGGTTCAACCGGGTGCTGGAGCGTGAGCACGGGGTCACCGGCGCGCAGCTCGCGGTGCTGCGGCTGGTCCGCGAGTGGGGCCCGCGCGTCGCGCTGGCCGAGATGCGGGCGCGGCTCGTCATGCATCCCGCGACGCTCGGCCAGATGCTCGACCGCCTGGCGGCCCACGGCCTTGTCACGGTTGCCGAGGACCCCGCCGACCGCCGTCGCCGGCTGGTGGAGCTGACGCCGGAGGGAAGGCGGCTGACCGAACAGGCGCCGCTCGCCGGTCCCGTGCGGCTGCGGCACGTGCCCGCCGCACCCGACCGCCTGCGCCGCCTGGCCGAGGCGTTCGACGACGCCATCGTGTTGTTCGGGCTCGAGGAGTACGACGAGGAGTACGCCCATGACCGACCTGCGGACGCTGCCGAACATCGGACCGGCACTGGCAACCGACCTGCACGCGGTGGGCGTGCCGGACGCGGAGACCCTGCGCGAGGTGGGCGCGGACGAGGCGGCCCGACGCCTCGCTGAGGCAGGCCGCCGGGACTGCGCACACGCCACCCGCGCCCTGCGCGGCGCCCTGGACGGCGTCCGGTGGACCACGGGAGAGTCGCGATGACTCGCCCCGGTGACGCCGTGCTCGGCGTGGACAACGTCCTGTTCTCCGTCGGCGATCTCGACGGCGCCGTCGAGTTCTACACCGGGCTGGGACTGCCGCTGGTGTTCCGGCACGGTGAGATCGCGTTGTTCCGGCTCGGTGCGGAGGCGCCCGGCCTGCTGGTGCGTCGCGAGGACGCCGCCGGTGGCGGGCGGGTCTGGCTGGAGGTGCCGGACGTCCGCGCACTGTCCACTGTGGAGCGACCGTTCCCGGTGGCCACCGGCTGGACGGTCGAGGTGGCCGATCCCTGGGGCAACGTCGTCGGGTTCACCGACTACACCACCATGCCCGAGCGCGGGCGCCCGGCCGCTCCATAACTTTTCGGCGATTTCCGGGGCGGCTCCGGATCGCTACTGTGACCCCGTATGAAGCCTCCTGCACGCTTCGTGGCGGTCCTGCTCGCCCTCGGGCTTGCCGCCGGCTGCGTCGAGCCACAGGAGAGCGGCGCGTCCGGCGCCTCCGTCAGCATCGTGCTCTACCAGGAGCCGACGGAGTTCAGCCCGCTCGCGCCGGCGCTCGGGGCGAACCAGCAGGTCATGTCGATGATCTACCAGAGCCTCATGGTGGTCGACCCGGACCTGAGGCTGGTGCCGCGGCTCGCGGCCGAGGTCGACGTCGCGCCGGACGCGACCTCCTTCACCTTCCACCTCAGGGAAGGGCTGAAATGGAGTGACGGCAAGCCGTTCACGTCCGCGGACGTGCTGTTCACCCACCAGCTGCTGGCCGATCCGAAGAGCACCTCTGCCGTCGCGGGTTACTACCGGGGCGTCGTGAGCATGACCGCGCCCGACGCGGACACGTTCGTGATCACCACCGGCACACCGAACTACGGGATCCTGGCACAGGTCGGCGTCATGCCGATCCTGCCGAAGCACGTCCTGGGTGACAAGCCCGTCGACCGGGTGGCCGGGGACCCGTTCTTCGCCAACCCGACCGTCGGGCTGGGACCGTTCCAGTTCGTCGCCCACCACGCCGGCCGGTACGTCGAGCTGAAGGCCAACCCGAACTTCCCGGTGCGGCCGGGGATCGACCGGGTGTACCTCAGGCCGCTCACCTCGGCCGTCGCGACCGCCCGGCTCCGGACCGGCGAGGTGGACGTCGCGCCGATCGCGCCGACCGACCGGCCGGCGCTGGAGTCGGTCAACTCCCTGTCCTTCAAGACCTCCGGCGACGGTGGCTTCGTGCGGATCGGTGTCAACCACACGCAGGCCCGGTTCGCCGACGTCCGGGTGCGGCAGGCGCTGCTGTACGGTATCGACCGGAAGTCCATTGTGGACAGGATGCTGCCGGGGGTCGGCCGGGTGCGGGACTCCTCGTTCGACCCGAGTGTGTCCGGCGGCGGCATCGAGAAGTACGGCTACGACCCGGACAAGGCCAGGCGGCTGCTGACCGAGGCCGGTTGGGACAGGTCGCGAACCGTGCGCCTGTCGTGGATCCCGGGCAGCAACCCCGACCGGGACGCGGCCGCGCTCGCCGTGCGGGACCAGCTCGCGAAGATCGGCGTCGACGTCGAGCTGACGCGGCTCGACACCAGCGGTGTGACGGACATGCTGAAGAACGCGGACTTCGACCTGTACCTGTTCGGCGGCGGCGACTACGCGGTGGACTCGTGGAACGTCAACGCCATCGAGGGGTGCGACACGTTCTTTCCCAACGGCGGCAACATCGTGAAGTTCTGCGACCCGGCACTGGACGCGAAGATGAAGCAGGCCAACGGAACCGCCGACGAGAACACGCGCCTCGCGCTGTACCGCGAGGCGGCGGCGATCGACAACGAGCAGGTGCCGTACCTGTGGCTGTACACCGCGGGCGGCCTGTGGGCGGTCAACAAGCGGGTGGAGAACTTCCAACCGCTCAACCCCACCGGCGGCGGCTTCTGGCAGCCGGAGAAGTGGCGCCTGTCCTGAGCGGCGCGAGGCCGCCGACGTGCGACGGGTCGGCGACGCCGTTGTGACGGGCGCTCTGCCACCCTTGGCACGCGGACGTGGGGAGAGTTCCGTGATGGGGGAGGTCTCGTATGTCCGCGCCCGCCAGGTTTCGCGCGTTGCGGCCCTCGGAGGTGGTGACCAGGGACCGGACCGTGCGGCGTGACGTCCGCGCCGGTCCGTTGCCCGCGACCGCCGCCAGACAGCCGGTCACCCGGCCGGTCACCAACCCGCCGGCGAAGCCACCGGTCATCGGCCCGGTGCCGCCCGGGAGTCCCGGAGTTTCGAACGCCGCGGTCGCCGCCGCGCTGCGCACCGAACCCGGCCCGAGGTTCGTGCTCGACCGACTGCGGCCCGTCGCGCAGAACATGATCGGCAACAACGCGGTCGCCGCCGCGCGTGGCGCCGCGCCGCCCGCGGTCGAGGAGCGACGCGCCGTCGAGCAGAAGGGCGCGGGTCGGCAGGAGACCGGGAAGCAGGCGCGCGGCCCGCGGTCCGACCCCAGGTTCGCGGCGCTGAGGAAGGACGTCCAGCACAAGAAGGGTGTCGTCGCCGCCTCGCATCCGCCGCCGCACCGGGAGGCGACCGCCGCGCAGGACGCCGCCCTGCCACCGAAGGACGACGCGGTCGCCCAGGGCAAGACGGCCAACGCGGAGAAGATGAACGAGGCCGAGCCCAGGGAGTTCGACCGGGACGCCTTCATCCGGGCCGTCGAGGAGGCCATCGAGCGCAAGGCCCCGAAGAACCTCGACCAGGCCGACAAGTTCGCCGAGTCGGGCAAACCGGAGGAGATCAAGGCCGACGTCCAGAACCGCGTCGGCGACGGCAAGGCCGACTCCGCCGAGCAGATCGCCACCACGACCGCGGCCCCGCCGGACACCTCGGTCGCCGTCGAGAAGAAGGTCGTGCCGATGGCGCCGGACCGCCCGGCCGGCGTCCAGGCGACCCCCGACCCGGCCCAGGCCGTGCCGGACCGGCTGCCGCCACAGGCCACCGACCTGTCCGCGGGGCCCGCCCAGGTCGACCAGCAGCTGGCGGACGCGCACGTCACGGAGACCCAGCTGCGCAAGGCGAACGAGCCCGCCTTCACGAACGCCCTGCGACAGAAGCAGACCGCCGACCAGCACGCCGAGACCGCGCCCGACCGGCTCCGCAAGGACGAGGCGGCGCAGCTGAGGTCGTCGACCGCCCAGGCGAAGAAGCTCGGCACGAAGGCGATGTGGGCGATGGCCGCCGAGCGGGCCGCGACCGGACAGCGGGTCGGCACGGGCAAGTCCGGCGCGAAGGGCCGCGACGAGGACAAACGCGCCGAGGTCACCGCCATCCTGCAACAGGTCTTCGACACGATGAAGACCGATGTGGAGAACATACTGTCCGGTTTGGACAAACTGGTCGACGACCAGTTCACCCGTGGCGAGAAGGCGGCCCGCGACGCCTTCACCGCCGAGCACCGGCAGAAGATGGACGAGTACAAGGACCGGCGCTACGGCGGCGCGCTGGGCTGGGCCCGCTGGCTCGACGACCAGTTCACCGGCCTGCCGGCCGAGGCGGACAAGATCTTCGACGACGCCCGTGCCGGCTACGTGCGGCGGATGCGCCAGGTCATCGCCGATGTCGCGACCACCATCGGCACCGAGCTGGGCCGCGCGAAGCGGCGCATCGCCCAGGGTCGCGAGGACCTGCGGACCGAGGTCGGGAAGCTCCCGCCGAGCCTGCGGAACATCGGCAGGGAGGCCGCCGCCGGCTTCGCCGACCAGTTCGACGAGCTGACCCGGACCGTCGACGACAAGGGCGACGAGCTGGTCGACACCCTGGCCACCAGGTACACCGACGCCGTCAAGTCCGTCGACGACGAGATCGCGCTGGCGAAGGAGATGAACAAGGGCCTGGTGGACAAGGCGATCGACGCGGTCAAGGGCGTCATCGACACCATCATGGCGCTCAAGGACCTGCTGCTCGCCGTGCTGGCCAAGGCCGCGCAGGCCGTGTTCCTGATCCTGGGTGACCCGATCGGCTTCCTGAGCAACCTGGTGTCCGGCGTCGGCGCGGGCCTGAGGCAGTTCATGGCCAACATCGGCAGGCACCTCCAGGAAGGCATCATGTCCTGGCTGCTCGGCCGCACCGCCGAGGCCGGGATCAAGCTGCCCGCCACGTTCGACACCCGCGGCGTGCTGCTCCTGCTCGCCGAGCTGCTCGGCCTGACGTGGCAGGGAATCCGCGCCCGGATCACCCGCAAGGTGCCCGAACAGGCCGTGGCCGCGGCGGAAACCGCTGTACCACTCGTGAACCAGGTTCGCCGGCAGGGCGTGGCCGGCATGTGGGACGACCTGAAGGCCCGCGTCGGCGACCTGCGCAGGGACCTGGTCGACAAGGTCATCCAGTACGTGACGCCGACGATCGTCCTCGCCGGGATCAAGTGGGTGCTGTCGCTGCTGAATCCCGCGTCGACGTTCGTCCGCGCGGTACAGCTGATCATCGACATCGTCAGGTTCGTGGTCACGCAGGCCCGGCAGATCATCGAGTTCGTCAACGCCGTGCTGGACGCCGTGATCGCCATCGCTCGCGGCGGCGCGGGCGGCGTGCCCGCGTTGGTCGAACGCGCACTGGCCCGGTCGATCCCGGTGCTGCTCGGCTTCCTGGCCGCGTTGCTGGGCGTCGGCGGAATAGCCGGGCGGGTCAGGCAGATTGTGCAGGCCATGGCCAAACCGGTGGGCCGGGTCATCGACACCGTCATCGACAAGATCGTCGGGCTGATCAGGAACCTCTGGGCGAAGCTCAAGTCCACAATGGACAGGAAGGGTCGCCGGGACCGGAAGAAGCCGAGGCCGGACAGGAAGAAGCCGGACACCCGCAGGCCGGACACCCGCGGGCCGAAGCCGGCCCGTCCGGCCAGGGGCGGGCAGAGGGCCTCTCGGCCCGACAAGGAGAAGCCGGACTACGACCGCATCCTCGCCGCCGCGTTGCGGGACGCCGAGGCCCTGGTCGCGAAGGAGATGCCGGTCGAGGAGATCGAGGAGCGGCTGCCCCCGATCCAGCGTCGGCACCGGCTGGTCAGCCTGGACGTCGTGGTCGAGCGGACCACGGGGCTTGTCGACGTGATCCACTTCGTCGCGGTCGTCAACCCGATGAAGAGGTCGCGGCCGGTGAACGCGCCGCTCACCGCGGAGGAGGCCAGAGAGGAGGCCGGTCTCCTGCTGCGCAGCCAGCGGATGTTCCAGCGGTACGCCGACGAGCGCCGGGTGGTCATCGAGGTCCGGCTAACCAACCCGGAGTCCGTGCCACACCTCGAGGCGGGTGCCATGTTCAAGGCGAGGCCGATCAAACCCAAGACGATCAACGCCGCCGACGTGCTGCTCGGGCTGCGGCCGGAGACGCAGGGGCTGGTCGGGTTCTTCTCCGCCGGTCCTCCCGACCCCGCCGGGCTGGGCCTCACCCCGGAGGAGTTGGCGATCGCACGACCCAGGTACGAGCAGCGGCTGGCCGAATGGCGGAAGTACCGCGCTGTGATGGATGAGCTCGCCGAGCGACCGGACGGGCCGGGCCGGTACGTGGTCGAGGACAACGTCGTCCACGGCTTCACCGCGCGGGGAAGGCGGCCGGTGGCAGGCGACCACGACCTGTTCGACATCACGACGCTGGAAGGGAAACACCTTCCGGAGGACGATCACCTGGCACTCGTCCAGGACATGGTGCAGAAGGGCTTCGGCGTCATGCACGGGACGGTGGTGTACTGGAAGGACTGGGAGAAGCGGGACGTGGACGAGTGGAAGGCGCGGCGGGACCTGATCGCGGGAGCGTTGAAGGAGGGGGTGATCCGGTTCGCGCCGGGTCAGCCGATGCGGTGGGTGCTGCCCGGCACCCGGATCTGGCGACGCCCGTTCAGGGGGAGACGATGACCGGAGACGTCACCGCGGTGCGAGCCGAGCTGATGGCCACGGGAAACCGGCTCCTGGCGGCGGGACAGGCCCACTTCGAGGCCGACCGGCCCGACGCGGCGTGGCGGCTGTGGCGAGAGGTCGACGAGATCAACGCCCGGTACCGGGCCCTGTTGCCCGAGGTGACCGTCGCGAGGTGCCCGCACACCGGCGAACCGGTCCGCTGGCCGATCGACATCTGGGGCCTCGACGGCTGGTACTGGTCGTACGCCAGGAAGATCAGCCGCCAACCGAAGACCGTGCCCGGTTCCTGGCTGGCCATGACCGGCGCGATGCGGCTGGTCGAACCCGTGGAGCACAACCCCGACGTCGTCGTGCCGGGTCCCGGCGTGCCGTTCGTGCTGCCGCGCCTGCTCGGTCTTCCCGGCGTCCGCGCGGTGGTCGCCGAGGTCCCCGTGGGCCCGCACACCGGCTGGGCGATCAGCTACTTCGGCCCCATGCCGTCCGATGTGCCGCTGGTCGACCTGTGGGGTACCAACAACTATCCGGTCTTCCCCCACCGCTGGTCGGCCTACCGCCTGCGGACCGCCGAGCTCGACTTCGACCTGACGCACTGGTTGGGAACGGGTGCGCTGCAGTGGCTCGACGGTGACACCCTGCGCACCGGCGCCTGCCCGTTCGCCGACCTCCCCGGCGAACGGCGGATTGCGATGGTGTGGAACGGAAAGGTCGCCTATCGCGACGACGCGCCCGTCATGTAGGCCGGCACGGACCCGCACCCGGACGACGAGGGTACGGGGAAGCCCCGGCGGGTGGGGCACACCCGCCGGGGCCGGTCCGTCCTAGGACAGGATCCCGAGGATCTGGTTGAGCAGCGCGATCAGACCGTTCAGGTCGAGCGACGGCCCGTTCAGCAGGTTGGCGACCGCACACAGGAGGTTGCCCAGGAGGTTGCCCGGACCGCCCTCAGCGGTGATGTTCAGGTGCACGCGGTCGAGGTGCACGACCAGACCCAGCAGGTCCAGGTCGAGCGGGCCGAGCACCAGGTCGAGGATCTCGCACGACGCGGCGATCGCGGTCGTGTCGACCGGCACCTGGACCGTCCGCGACTCGCTGCCGACGACCTGGCCGGCCGAGTCGACGAGGGTCACGTCGGCCACGCCCTGAGCCAGCAGCTGGTCACCGCTGGCGACGAACTGGCTCGGGGTGAAGGTGCCCGTCGCGGTACCTGTTCCACCGGTGGCATCGGTGAAGGTGCCCGCGATCGGCACGCTCGGCGCGGCGACGGGTGCCGCGGGTGCCGCGGGTGCCGCGGCGGCGTTCGGAGCCGCGAACAGCACTACCAGCGCGGCGACGAGGAGAGAGATCAGAGAACCACTTCTAGTAGAAAGAAATCTCATCCTGCTACTCCTTTCGACGGAAACTAACTACCAAAGGGTGAGCAGATGATCACGCTTGCAAACGCGATCGATCACTCAAAGTGAGTGAAGAGCGTCACGGTTTGCTACCGACCGATCGCGGAAACAAGATGAGGTTCGGGATCTGGACCACACCGGCGACGCGTCTCGACCACGACAGTCCATTGTGTACGTCCGATGTGGACAGTTGGGAGTGCGGGAAGGTGATGTCGTCGGAGGCTCGTATGCCGTGGAGCTGTTCGGGTCCGGCCGTCATGGTCGCCGCGAGCCCTATGCCTCCAGGTGGCGCAGGCCACGCTTCATGAACGCGCGAGGGTTGGTGTCGAGGTACTTCGCCCAGCCCGGTCGGCGTTCGTCGCGTAGGCGGGCGTAGCAGGCGAGGCCGTAGCCGAACATCGGCTCGGTGAGGTACCCGAGCCGGCGGGTGGACCGCTGGACGTTGTCCTGCGTGAAGTCGAAGCAGGCGTTCGCGGTGAAGATGCCCATGCCGAGGTAGACGGTCAGCAGGTCGGTGAGCGGCTCGTGGTCTTCGCGGTCCCAGGTGGCAGCTCCGTCATCGAGCCGGGCGTGACACAGCTCGTGGGCGATGGTCGCGACGAGCCGCTCGGGGGTGGCGACGAGGGTCTGGTCGATACCGATGACCGCCTGACCGTCCACTCGCCGGTAGTGCCCGGCGACGGAGTCGGACCGGTAGGTCAACCCCGCCACCCGGGCCAGGTCGGATTCGGTGGAGTCGCCGTACAGCTCGACCGAGACCGTCTCCGCGTCGACCGCCAGGTACTCACACATTCGCGTGACCAGTGGCTGAATGTCGGCGGCGGTGCCGGAGAACGGACCGGGGAAGAAGTCCGGCGTCGGCAGCACGACGGCCTGGCTCAGCGGACCGTCCCCGAACTTCGTCCGGAAGAACTCCATGGACTCCTCGATCCACTTCTGTTCCCGCGGATCCACCGGACACTTCGCACTGAACAGCCCCACGGTTCCTCCCCAGCGACAACGCCGACCGCGCAGGGGAGCATAGCCCAGCTCAGGCGGTGAAACCGCCGTCCACCGGGAGGATCACGCCGCTCAGGTGGCTTGCGCCGTCGCTCAGCAGGAAGGCCGCCGTGGCGCCGACCTCGGTGCCCGTGCCCGCCTTGCGCAGCGGGGTGGCGTTGATCCGGGCCTCCACGCCGCCGGGGATGGTTCGCCGTAGCTCGTCGAGCATGGGGGACTCGGTCGGGCCGGGGGCCAGGACGTTGACGCGGATGCCCAGTGGCCCGAAGTCGTGCGCCGCGGTGCGGGTCAGGCCGATCACCGCGTGCTTCGTGGCCTGGTAGGCACCCATGCCGGAGCTGCCGCGCAGGCCGCCGATGCTGCTCACGTTCACGATCGACCCGGCGCCCAGCGGCTCCATCACCCGCACCTCCTCGCGCACGCACAGCCACGTGCCCTTCACGTTCACCGCCATGATCCGGTCGAAGTCCGCCTCCGACACCTGGTCCAGGCGTCCCGCCCCGCCCATCGCGGCGCAGTTGAACGCGCCGTCGAGCCGACCAAAACGTTCGACGGTGGCGTCGACGAACGCGGCGACGCTCGACCCGTCGGTGACGTCGCCCGTCGTGTACGCCACGTCGTGTCCGGCGGAGGTCAGGTCCTTCGTCAGTGCGGCAAGGGTTTCCTCGGTTCGTGCGACGAGCATCAGCGAGGCGCCCGCCGCGGCGAAGACGCGTGCGGCGTCGGCGCCGATGCCCGAGCTGGCGCCGACGACGAGGATGGTCTTTCCGGTGAGCATCAGGCCTTCTTTCCGCGGAGTGCCAGCATCTCGCGGGCCTCGGCTGGGGTTGCTACCGGTTTGCCGAGGTCCTCGACCATGGCCCGGATCTTCCTGACCTGCTGGGCGTTGCTCTCCGCCAGCCGGCCCTTGCCGATCCACAGGCTGTCCTCCAGACCCACTCGCACGTGACCGCCGAGCCACGCGCTGTGCGTCCCGAACCGCAGCTGGTCACGGCCGGCGGCGAACGCGGAGAACTGGTAGTCGTCGCCGAACAGCTTGTCCGCGATCCGAACCATGTGCTCCAGGTTCGCGTGGTCGGCGCCGATGCCACCGAGCACGCCGAACACGCCCTGGATCAACAGCGGCGGCTTCGCCAGACCCTTCTCGACGAAGTACGCCAGCGAGTACAGGTGCCCGATGTCGTAGCACTCGTACTCGAACCGGGTGCCGGACGCGCCCAGCGTCCGCAGCGTGTTCTCGATGGCGTCGAACGTGTTGACGAACGGGTGCGAGTACGTGTTGAGCACGTACGGCTTCTCCCATTCGTGCTTCCACTCGGTCACCTTCTCGGCGATTCCCGAGTAGACGAAGTTCATGGAGCCCATGTTCAGCGACGCGAGCTCGGGCCGCAGCCGGACGGCCGCCGCGAGCCGCTCGTCCATGGTCATCGACGACGCGCCGCCGGTCGTGATGTTGATGACGGCGTCGGTCTCCGCGGTGATGCGCCCGACGATCTTCTCGAAGACGTCCGGGTCGGGCGTCGGCCGGCCGTCTGGCTCCCGGGCGTGCAGGTGGACGATCGCCGAGCCCGCCTCGATCGCCTCGAGTGCGGCGTCGGCCACCTCGTCGGCGGACAGCGGCAGGTACGGGCTCTGTGACGGGATGTTGACCGAGCCCGTGACCGCCGTCGTGATGATGACTCTTTCGGCTGCTCGCATCAGCTCTCCTTTCCTGGTGCCCGATGGACTCCTAGTGCCCGATAGACGTCGAGCTTCGCGTCGTCGAGCGGGCCGACCAGGCTGACGGCCACCTGGGTGGCACCGGCGTCGTACTGTGCCCGCAGCGCCTCGACCACCTGGTCCGGCGTGCCGACGGCGACGAGCGAGTCGATCAGCCGGTCGGACCCGGGCGGCGCCAGGTCGTCCTCGGTGAACCCGAGCCGCGACAGCTTCGCGATCTGGTGCGGCAGCGTCAGGTAGTAGGCGAGCCGCTCTCGCGCGACCTCGCGGGCACTGGCCCGGTCGTGGCTCACCACCGCCCACTGGACGACGGACAGGAACAGGTCCGGCCCGACCAGCGAGCGGGCCCAGCGGGTGTGCTCCGCCGTGACGAGGAACGTGATCAGCCCGTCGGCACGCTCGGCGGCCAGCCGGGTGATCCCGGCCGAGTACGCGCCGAGCACCCGCGGCACCCGCAGGTCGCCACGGCGCTCGACGGTCTCGTCGACCCCGTCGAGGTAGTCGCGCATGAACGGCAGCGGGCCGACGCCGCGCTCGCGGACCGCGCCGCTCACCCCGAGGCCCAGCACGTAGCGCCCCGGGTAGCCGGCGGCGAGGTCGAACGCCGCGGACCCCGCCGACTTCGGCACGCGTTCGAGCGCGCGGGCGACGCCGTTGCCGACGATCATCCGCTCGGTCGAGGCGAGGACGAGGGCGGCGGTCGTGAACGCCTCGCGGCCGGCGACCTCCGGGATCCAGACCATGCGGTGCCCTGCCTCCTCGAGCACCCGCACGAAGCGCACCACCCCGTCGTGGTCGAGTCTGTCCAGCTCACCGATCGACAGTGCGGTGCGAGGCAGCGACAGCGTCATCCGGTTGCTTCCCGGAACGCCGTGACCAGCCCACGCGCGGCGTCGGCCAGCATCGACGTGTCGTTGCTCAGCAGCACGAAGTCGCACCCGTCTTGAACGGCCCGCGCGGCCCGCGCAGGCACGCCCCCGAACGCGAGCCCGCAGCGCTTCCCGGCGGCGTGCGCGGCCTCGACCGCCGAGGCGACCAACTCCGTCACCTCGGGCGAGGCCGGCGTCGAGCCCATGGACATCGACAGGTCCGCCGCGCCGACGAACACCGCGTCGACCGACGGGAGCGCGAGCATCTCCGGCGCGGCCTTGATCGCCTCGACGCTCTCCAGCTGCGGGATGCACAGCACGTCGTCGTTGCCGGTCGCCAGGTACTCGGCGTTGGGGCGAAGCCCCCACGCGCCGGCCCGGCTGGTGCCGCCGGCACCCCGGACGCCGGCGGGTGGGAACCGGCAGGCCTGCCCGACCGCGTCGGCCTGCTCGACCGTGTCGACATGCGGCACGAGGATGCCCATGGCACCCGCGTCGAGGACCTTCTGGATCGTCGACGGCGTCTTGTCCGGCACCCGCACCAGCGGCGTCATGCCCAACGCGGCGGCCGAGTTGATGAGCCGGTAGGCGGTCTGCAGGTCGAGCGGCGCGTGCTCCAGGTCGATCACCACGAAGTCGAACCCGGCGTATGCCATGATCTCGACCGGCTCACCGGACGCGATCTTCAGCCAGGTGCCCACCGGTGTGGTCTCCCGCGCGAACAGCCCGGCTCCCGTGCGGCCCCGGGACACCGGCTCGCTCACGGCATCGGGTAGTCGTCGGCGTTGAGCACCCAGCCGGGTTTCTCCGAGAAGTCCACGCGTGGCGGGCTGAAGATGTCGATCAGCTGGTTCATCTCCGGGTCGCTCGCCGCGGACGTGTGCACGGTGGGCGGCGGGATGATCGCGACGGACGGGCTGCCCACCCGCACGTGCTCGTCCTCGCGCCACCGCGTGCTGTCGGTCAGCCACGGCGTGCGGATGTGGTGCACGTACTCTCCCTGCACGGCGAGGGAAAGCTGCTCGAAGTCGTCGTGGGTGTGTGGCGAGAGCTTGCGTAGGTCGCGGGGGCCCCGCTGCTCGGGCAGGAAGTTGACCATGAACGAGCGGGTGCGGAAGATGCGCCCGAACCGCCCCGGCTCGGCCGGCACCGCGGACAGCGGGTAGAACCGGACCCCCTTGCCCCCGACGGGTTCCGGCCACCTGCGGAGCAACGCCACGCGCGGGTGGTCCTCCGCGTAGGCGGCGGCGTTCGCCGGCCGGTCGCGCCAGGTCGGGTCGGTGGCCTCGATGAGCCGGACCAGCGGGCCGTCGCCGTGCACGCTGATCCGCGACGCGCCGGGTGGGACGACGACGAGCCCCGGTTCGTCGACCTTCGTCGCGCCGTCCTCGGTGAGCACCGTGAACGCGGGGGAGGCGCCGGTGACCACGATGGCCAGCTCGCCCTCCACGGTCCCGTTGTCGAGGTCGTCCCCGTCCTTCGCGTCGGTGTGCACGAGGATGACGTTCTGCGCACGCACGACCGGGTGCTCGCGCAGGTCGAAGTACTGTGCGGCCGCGATAGCGTCGCCGCTGTCCGGCCGGGTCGCGGTCGCCGTCGCGAGCGACGAGCGCGGGTCGTCCTTTCCGTAAGCCATGGTCTTCTCCTCAGGAGTCGAGGTTGAGTAGATAGGTCGGGTTGTCACGGACCATGCGCCGCAGGTCCTTCTCCGCCAGGCCGAGGTCGAGCAGGATCTCCCCGACCCGCAGCCAGGCGTCGACGGGTTTCGGGTTGGCGGCCTGGCCGAAGTCGGACGCCAGCACGATGTGCTCAGGACCGAGGCGCTCGATCCAGCCCATCAGCTGGCGGGGGTCCCATGCCTGCGTTCCCTCCGGGTCGTACATGCCGATCTCGTGCTCGACGTACGCGCCGAGGTCGATCAGCTCGCGGCACAGCTCCGGCTCGGCGCCGATGACGAAGTCGGGGTGGCTGACGACCATACGCGTGATCCCGCGTTCCTTCGCGGCCTCGAACAGCGTGCGGATGTAGTGGGGGTACATGTGGCCGCCGTTGACCACGGCCTCCTGTTCCTTGATCTCGTCGAGGATCTCGGCCGCCGCCGGTTTGAGCTGCCCGGCCTCGTCGACGATGTCGATGCGCTCCAGGGTCAGTGGCACGGTGGTGGTGGGGAACGCCCCGTCCTCGGGGTGGCACTCGAGGTGCCGGCCGGAGGAGATCGTCGGGAACCACACGACCTTGCCGCCCATCCGCAGGCACATGCGCACGGCGTGCACGTTGAGCCCGCCGACCGTGCTGTTCAGCGCGATGCCGCCGTAGGCCGTGGCGGCGACGTCGGCCAGGCGTCCCTTCATCGCCAGGATGTCCATCTGGGTGTTGTGGTGATGGGACTTCGCGACCATGGCCCGCATGCCGATCCGGGCGCCGTCCTGGGCGGCCTCGACGTGGTCGAGGCGCCGGGGGAACGGGCTGGGACCGGAGTGGACGTGCATGTCGACCAGGCCGTCCAGTACGGAGGTTATGGCAGGACGCTGACTCACAAAACCACCTCGTTCACGATGTGAAGCCTAAGTTCACTATAAGAGCATGAGTCAACCCTTTCCAGGCTCTTGTGCTCTCCAGTTGCCAAGATTACGGTTCATGTCGTTCACTTCGTGAACACGCTGTTCGAAACAACCCGGGAGGACGACGATGTCCACACCGCCCCCCGTCGCGGAACCACAGTCGGACGCCCCCGCTCCTCCGGCCACCCCGCACGATCCGGACCTCGTCAAGGTGCGCGCCGCGGTGCGCGGCGGGGCCCTCGCCTACTTCGTCGACCAGTTCGACATCTACCTGCCGATCGTCGTGCTGGCCCCGGCGATGTCCTACTTCCAGGCGGCGAACCTGAGCGCGAGCACGACGGCCCTGCTGGCCTCGCTGGTGTTCGCCTCGACGCTCGTCGGCCGCCCGCTCGGCGCGATCATCTTCGGCCACTTCGCCGACACCGTCGGGCGCAAGCGCACCACGCTGGTGGCCGTCAGCGGCTTCGGCGTCGTCACGCTGGCGATCGCGTGCATGCCCGGCCACGAGACGATCGGGTTGTGGTCGGTCGGCCTGCTGATCGCACTGCGGTTCATCGACGGGATCTTCCTGGGCGGCGAGTACACGACCGCCGTGCCGCTGGCGATGGAGTGGAGCCCGAAACACAAGCGCGGCCTCTACGCCTCCCTGATCACGTCGACGTCGCCGTTGGCCTACGTGATGATCGCCGCGATCACGCTGGTGCTGCTCGAGGTGCTGCCGGCGGCGGACGTGCACAGCGCGTACGTGCAGTGGGGCTGGCGGATCCCCTTCGTGATCGGCGCGCTGCTGGCGGCCGTGCTGTTCCGGTACTACCAGAAGCAGGTGCACGAGCCGCCGGCCGCCGTGACCGGGGAGCGGCACAAGGTGCCGTTCGTGCGGCTGGTGGCGAAGTACCCGAGGGCGCTGGGGCAGGTGTTCGTGCTGATGACCGGCACGTGGCTCGCCACCAACATGGAGGCGGCGGTGACGCCGGCCCAGCTGAAGGCGCATCTGGAGCTGTCGAGCAAGCAGGTCACGCTGACCATGCTGGTGATCAACGGCGCGGCGGCGCTGTCGTACCCGCTGTTCGGACTGCTGTCCCAGCGAATAGGACGGCGGCGGTTCTACATCGGGTACGGACTGTGTGTCCTGGTGATCGGCGCCGGGTCGTACTCGCTGTTGATGTCGTCCGACGGCGGCATGGGCGCCGTGCTGGGCTGGGCCGTGCTGATCGGGGTGTTCACGGTGGGCACGTTCGGTCCGATCGCGGCGTACCTGACCGAGCGGTTCCCGGCGAGCATCCGGTCGACGGGGTACGGCGTCGGGTACAGCCTGGCGCTGATCGCACCGGCGTTCTACCAGTTCTACCTGCAGCGGCTGGACAACGTCATGCCGGCGCACCTCGCGCCGGGCGTGCTGCTGGTGCTGGCGGGCGCGCTGATCAGCCTGGGCGGCTTCCTGGGCCCGGAGACGAAGGACATCGACATGTCCGACGAGAGCACGATCCCGCCTCTCCGGATTTCTTGAGTGTTGGTCGCGTTCCGGCGCAGGTGCGGTGTGGACGTGGATCGTGGCCGGGTGCCGTCACGTTCCCCTGAGGTATCCGTTGGTCGGGCGCGGACTTCCCGTCAAAGCTCCACAGAGCAGCGCTAGTCGGTGTCGTCGGGGCCGTAGTGGCCGCCCAGCTCGTTGGTGAGCGCGCGGGCGGTGTCGACGACGACGCGTAGCTCGGGTGCGTCGTCGGACATCGAGAGGGTGTTGTCCGGGCCGACGATGGCGAGGGTGGCGCAGATGCCGTACTCGTCGAAGACGGGGGCGGCGACCGCGACGACGCCGGGGGTGCTCATCGCCGAGCAGTGGCCGACCGCGCGGACGTGGTCGACCTCGGTGCGCAGCTCGTGGCGGGTCTGGGCGGGCAGGTTCGCCATCAGCCGCTCCACGGCCAGCTGGTCGGCGTGGTAGGCGAGGAAGATCTTGCTCTGCGCCGTGTCCATCGGCAGGTGGCTGCCGACCCGCACGGACACGAGCACGATGGTGGACGTGTCCTCCTCGACCCGGGAGACCACCGGACCGGTGAGGCCCCACAGGCTGAGCACCACGCTGGTCTGCGTGGCACGTGAGAGCGCCCGCATGTGCCGCGGCGCGAGGTTGACGACCCGCCGGTGCCCGATGGCGAACGCGCCGAGCTGGAGCAGCAGGCCGCCCGGCACGTAACCGCCCTCGGCGTTGCGCTCCAGCAGCCCGGCCGCGACGAGCGACGTGCAGTACCGGTACGCGGTGGTGCGGTTGAGGTCGAGCCGCTCGGCGACCATGTTCGCCGTCACCAGCGGGGTCGACGGGTCGAACAGCGACAGAATCTGGCTGACCCTGCTCACGGCCTGGATGTCGGCCTGATCGCCACGCTCCGCGTCCGGCGAGCGGGTCGATTTGGTCACGAGAGCCCTCCGCCGACGGGTTGCACGCTGTTCACTTCGTGAACACGCATGTCAGGCTACCCGAACCAGAGATCGGGCCAGCCGCGAGCCAGGTGGGTGAAGGCGGTGGCCAGTGCGGCGGGCGGGTCGGGTTCGGTGCCGGCCAGGTCGGGGATTTCCAGGACGTAGCGGGCAAGCAGCCGCAGGGACAGCTCGTCAGCCGCCTGGCCGGTCTCCGCCGCGATGGCCGCGGTGAGGGTGGTTTCGCAGTTGGTCCACAGTGTTCTGGCGTAGGCGCGCAGGGCCGGGGTGGCGACCACGAGCTCGGTCAGGCGCCGGTACCGCGGCTCCGGCGCGGGGTTGAACGGACCGCGCGTCGCCAGGAAGTCGTGCAGCGACTGGAGAATCGACACCCCGTCCGCGCGTTGCCGGACCGCCGCGACCAGTGCCTGCTCGCGCTCCTGGCTGTCACCGAGGACCAGGGCCTCCTTCCCGCCGGGAAAGTGCGCGAACAGCGTCGACACCGCCGTGTCCGCGGCCTCGGCGATCTCCGCGACGGTCACCCGGTCGAACCCGCGCGCCAGGAACAACCGCCGCGCCGCGTCCGCCAGCGCCTGCCGGGTGGCGGCCTTCTTGCGCTCGCGCCGGCCGGTGGGTGTCATGCCGGGCACCATACTCGAAGTCATTGCGAAATCGGAACGACTCCGATTATTCTGTGGCGATGACCTGGAACGTGCGGCGGCTGCCGCGTGCCGACGGCAGGACCTTCCTGGTCACCGGCGGCAACACGGGAATCGGCTACTTCGTCGTCGAGCAGCTGGCCAGCACCGGGGCGACCGTCGTCCTCGCCAGCCGCGACGCCACCAGGGCCGCCGCCGCGATGGCCGCCGTGCGCGCGAGGGTCCCCGGCGCGCGGGTGCGCCACCTGCGCATGGACCTCGCCGACCTCGCGTCCCTCGAGTCCACTGTGGACGAGCTGGACCGCCTCGACGCGGTCGTGTGCAACGCCGGCGTCTACCTCGACGAGCCGGCGCGCCGCGAGACGGCGGACGGCAACGAGCTGATGTTCGCCACCAACCATCTCGGCCACTTCGTGCTGGTCCGGTGGCTGGCGCCCCTGCTCGAGGACGGGGGCCGGGTGGTCACGACGGGCAGCTTCGTCGCCAGGTCCGCGCGGCTGGACCTGGAAGATCTCCAGAGCACCGCGGACTACGAACCCGACCGCGCCTATGCCCGGTCCAAGCTGGCGCAGATGCTGTTCGCCGTCGAGCTCGACCGTCGCCTGCGCGCGGCAGGCGGCACGGTGGTGAGCGTGGTCAACCATCCCGGCGGCGCGCTCGACTCGCTCACCCCGTCGCGCCCGCCGGTCCACGTCCGGACCACCGGCCAGCGGCTGCGCGGCCTGCCCGCGGGCCTTGTCCTACAAGGCAAGCAGGCCGGCGCGTGGCCCGCCGTCCGGGCGGTCCTCGACCCGTCGCTGCGTGGCGGCGAGCTGTGCGGTCCCCGCGTGTTCGGCATGCGCGGCGCCCCCAGGGTCGAACCCGTGCGCGGCCAACTCGCCGACACCGGGCTCGCCGCCGGCCTGTGGACCGCCACCGCCGAGCTCACCGGCGTGGAGCCGCGGTTCACGGCGCGGCGGCGGTGACGGGTCAGCGGGCCAGGCGGCCCAGCAGGGACGACGCGGCGACCACCCCGGCCGCGGCCGCCACGACGAGGACGGCGAAGTCCACGACGAGGTTCGCCGGCGTGCCGAGCAGCAGCCCACGCAGCGCGTTCACCTGGTAGGTCAGCGGGTTCACCGTGCTGATGGCACGAACCCACACCGGCATCACGTCGACCGGGTACAGCGCGTTGGACGCGAAGAACAACGGCATGGTGACGGCCTGCCCGATGCCCATCAGCCGGTCCCGGGTGAGCACGATCCCCGCGATCGTCATCGACAGGCACGCGAAGAACGCCGAGCCGAGGACGACGGCGACCAGGACTCCCAGCAGCCGCAACGGGCTCCACGTCATGCCGACACCGAGCAGCGCCGCGAGCACGACGACGACCACGGCCTGGACGACCGCCTTGACACCGGCCGCGAACGCCTTGCCGGTGATCAGTGCCGCCCGCGGCGTCGGCGTGACGAGCAGCTTGGTGAGCACGCCCGCGTCGCGTTCCCAGATGATGTGGATGCCGTAGAAGATCGCGATGAACATCGCGGACTGGGCGATGATCCCCGGTGCCAGGTAGTCGAGGTACGGGATCCCGCCGGTCGGGATCACCCGGATCCTGGTGAAGGTCTCGCCGAAGATCAGCAGCCACAGGGCCGGCTGGATCGCCCGCGTGTACAGCTCGGTGCGGTCGTGCCGCAGCTTCTGCAGCTCCACCACGCACATCGCGCCGACCCGCGCCGCGACCACCCGCCAGCCGGCGCGGGCGCGGGGCGGCGTGAGCAGCAGGCGCGAGGTCTCAGCCGAGCCGGGAAGCGGTGCGGCGGGTGCGGCGGACATCGCTGAACCTCTCCTTCCGGTCCTCGTGCGCGTCGTCGAGATCGCGGCCCGCGAAGTGGCGGAAGACGTCCTCGAGGCCGGGACTGCCGCCCTGGACGGCCGCCAGGTCGTCCTTGAGCCGGCGGGGCGTGCCCATGCCGCGAAGGCGGCCGCGGTGCATGAGCGCGACGCGGTCGCAGTACTGGTCGGCCTCGTCCAGGTGGTGGGTCGTGACCAGGACGGTCATGCCGGTGGCGGCCCGTACCGCGCCGATGTGCTCCCACACCTCCGTGCGGGCGATGGGGTCCAGCCCGATGGTCGGCTCGTCGAGCACCAGCAGCCGCGGCGCGTTGACCAGCGCCTGCGCCAGCTCCAGTCGCCGGACCATGCCGCCGGAGTAGGTCCTGGCGAGCCGGTCGGCGGCCTCGGTCAGGCCGACGGCCGCCAGCGCCGCCGCCACGCGCGGGCCGCGTTCCCGGCGAGGCACGTCGAAGACCCGGGCGAACAGCCCCACGTTCTCGCGCCCGGTGAGCCCGGCGTCGGCGGAAAGCGCTTGCGGCACATAGCCGAGCAGCCGCCGGACCGCCATCTTCTCCTTCGCCGCGTCGTGCCCGAACACCCGCACCATGCCCGACGCCACGGGCAGCAGCGTGGTGATCGCGCGGATGGTCGTCGTCTTGCCGGCGCCGTTGGGGCCCAGCAACCCGAAGACCTCGCCGGCCGCCACGGACAGGTCGACGCCGTCGACCGCCCGGTGCGCGCCGAACGCGTAGACCAGTCCGGCACAGCGGACGGCCTCGTCGGTCGTCATGCGTCCAGCTCCTCCCGCAGGCCCCGCGCGAGCCCGCGCAGGGCGGGCACCGCCGCGGCGAGCGCCGCACGGTCCACTTCGGACAGTCGGCCCACCTGCTCGCGCATGAGGGCCGCGCGCCGCTCCTGCCAGTCCCGCAGCCGCCGCTCGGCGGCCGGGGTCAGGTGCAGCACCGCTGCCCGCCGGTCGTCCGCCGCGGTCTCGCGCCGCAGCAGGCCGGCGTCGACGAGCTGGTTGACGAGCGTCGACACCGTGTTGCCGGCCAGTCCCATCCGCTCGGCGGCCTGGGAGACGCGGGCCCCCGGGTGCTTGTCGACGAGGCGAAGCAGCTCGACCTGTGCACCGCGGATCGGCGGCCCGGTGACGCCGGCCCGCAGCCGTCGCCGCATCAGGCGGTGAACTCCGGCGAGGAGCTCGGCGAAGTCGTCGGGTAGGTCGTGCATGCCTCCCAGATTAGCTCTGCATCAGAGCTAACTGCGCGGTGACGTCCGGCACAGCGATGCGTGCGGTGACGTCAGCCGTCGCGGCGGATGGTGCGTGGCTGGGGCGCCCACTCCATCGGCAGGCTCGCGAGCCGCGGGTCGACGGCGGTGACGAGGCACTCCTGCATGTGGTTGATCCAGATGTCGGTCATGTCGACGGTGCGTGCGTCGCGTGCCGTGGTCAGGAACCGGGCCAGGCCGAGCGTGACCAGCCAGTCGTCCACCTCCGCGTGCGCGATCACGTGCTCGGTGCCGCCGCCGCACCGGGCATGGACGAGCCGGGGCGCGTTGCTGTCCGTCAGCACGGCCGCATGCCGGTCCCGGAACGCCCGTGCCGCCGCGCTGTTGCGGTAGGCGTCCGGGAAGAGCCTGCGCAGCATCTTGTCCGGCGCCGTCGCCCGGCGACCCTGCCACTCCACCTCACCCGTCTCCAGGAAGCGAACCAGCCGCCCGGCCAGCTGGGTGAGGATGAGCGCCACGTTGTCCGACATCCGCACCGCGATGCCGTCCGCCACGAGCACCGCGTCGAAGTAGTCCTCGGTCACCCCGAACCGCTCGTCCATCAACCCCGCCGAGCCGTCGCGTGCAGACCCCGCCGCTGGAACGCGACGACCAGCCGCTCGGCCTCCTCCTGCGCCGGAAACACCGCCACGTCGGCCGAACCGCGGTGATGCACGTCGTTCGCGAACCGCACGGCGTGCTCCAGCGTCATGCCACACAGCGTCTGCAGCAGGTACACCACGACAGCGTACGAGTTCACGTGATCGTCGAGGATCACCACGCGCCACGTCGTGTTCACCGGGCACAGTATGCCGTCGGTGTCGGCCGGGGAGTCGCGCGGCCGGGATCTCGCGATCAGGGCCCTTCGGCAAGTTGGACGGGTGTCGACCGCTGTGTCCGGCGTCTGATCGCGGCCAGGAACGTCGCGACCACAAGGAGTGCGGCGAGCGGGCTGATCAGGAGCGGCTCACCGGGTGGCGGCGCCGGTGGTTGTGCCACCGTGGCCACGTTCGCCGCGGGCGGGCCGGTGCCGACGCCGTTCTGGGTGTGCAGGACGTTCGCCGCGGGCGGACCGCTGCCGCAGCCGTTCTGGGTGTGCCAGCTCAACACCAGCGCGTACTCGACGGCTGTTGGCATGCTCGTGCCTCCTCTGGCGAGCCGAGCCTGGGAGAACCCGGTGCCAGTCTCGTGCTCGCCGCCCGGCGACGACACCACCAGGTGGCCGACCGCGGGTACCGACCAACGCGCGCCGGTGTCATGGGACCGGCCGCGTCCGTCGGGCCCATGCCACAATGAGCGCATTCCGAAGGGCGGCGAAAAAACCGAGGGGACCTTCGTGGAGCCACCGGATCCCGGACAGGCCGGCACCCTGGACGACCTCGTCCACCGGTTGCGGCTGTTGAAGGTCTGGGCCGGCGACCCGTCGTACGCGTCGATCAAGGACAGGGTCAACGCGGAGTGGGCGGCGGCCGGGCGGCCGGCCGCGGAGCTGGCACGCAAGACGACGGTCGTGGACTGCTTCCGCACGGGCCGGCGACGGCTGAACACCGACCTGGTTCTCGCGGTGGTGCACGCGTTGCACCCCGAGGTGGGGTATGTGTCGCAGTGGCGGCAGGCACTGCGGGTCGTCGGCGGGGAAACCCGGGCCGCGGCACAGGTTCGGGTGCAGCACAGCCTGCCGCGGGACCTGGCCCGGTTCACCGGGCGGGCCGACGAGCTGGACCAGCTCCGCCAGTTCCTCGGTACCGGCAGGCGTCATGGCGGCGCGGTGGTGATCTCCGCGATCGAGGGCATGGCCGGAGTCGGCAAGACCCAGCTCGCCATCCACGCCGGGCACCTGCTCACCAGAGAGCTTCCTTTCGACCACGTGCTTTTCGTCAACCTGCGCGGGTTCCACCCCGACCCCGCCCAGCCGCCGGCCGATCCGGCCGCCGTCCTGGACGGCTTCCTGCGCCTGCTCGGGGTTCCCGGTCACCAGATCCCGCACGACCTCCCCGCCCGCACCAGCTCCTATCGCGACCGCGTCGCCGGCACGACCACGCTGGTGGTGCTGGACAACGCCGCCACCGAGGACCAGGTCCGCCCGCTGCTGCCCGACAGCCCGGGCTGCCTCACCCTGATCACCAGCCGCCGCAGCCTCACCGGCCTGGCCGCCACGACCCGCCTCGCGGTGGACGTGTTCAGCGCCGAGGAGGCCCGGCGCTTCCTCGGCCAGGCCATGCCCGACATTCCCGTCGGCGCCGACCCCACCGCCCACACCCGCATCGCGGCCCGCTGCGGCCACCTGCCGCTGGCGCTCGAACTGATCGCCGGCCACATCCGCGCCACCCCCGGCTGGACACTGACCGACCACGCCGACCGGCTCGACGAACGCCACCGCACCCGGCGCCTGGACTCCGGCGTCGAGCTGGCCCTGGACCTGTCCTACCAGCACCTGTCCGCCGACCGGCGACGGCTGCTGCGCCTGCTGGCCCTGCACCCCGGCCAGGAAGTCGACCTCCATGCCGCCGCCGCCCTCGCCGGCACCGACCTGCTCGCCACCGGCACGCACCTGCGCCACCTCTGTGCCGACCACCTGCTCCAGCAGCCCACCCCCGGCCGGTACACCTTCCACGACCTCGTCCGCGCCTACGCCACCAACCGGGCCGACGACGAGGCCCCACCAGCCGAGCGCCGGACCGCCCTCACCCGGCTGTTCGACTACTACCTCGCCACCGCCGCCGCCGCGATGGACGCGCTGCACCCCGCCGAAGTGCACCTGCGGCCGCGGGTTCCCCCGGTCGTCACGCCGACTCCGGCCCTCACGGAAGCCGACGTCGCCCGCACCTGGCTGGACACCGAACGCGCCAACCTCGTGGCGGCGGCCGTGCACACCGCCGCCCATGGCTGGTCCGCCCACACCATCAGGCTGTCCACCGTCCTGTTCCGCTATCTCGACGGCGGACACTTCGCCGACGCACTGGCCATCCACGGCCACGCACACCGGGCCGCCGAGCAGGCCGGCGACCCCACCGGACAGGCCCACGCGTCGCTCGGCCTCGGCGCGGCGCACATGCAGATGGGCAACTACACGGCGACCGCGCACCACCTGGAGCTGGCCCTGACCCTGTTCCGGCGGACCGGCGACCACGGCGGTCAGGCCCGCGTGCTCAACAACCTCGGCAGGGTCGAGCAGCGGCTCAGCAGGTACGAGCTCGCGATCGACCGCTACCAGCAGGCCCAGGCCCTGCACCGGCAGACCGGCGACCTGGCCGGCCAGGCCCGCGCGCTGTACAACCGAGGCAACGTCGAGGTGCTGTTGGGCCGCTTCCAGCCGGCGGCCGATCTCGAGCAGCAGGCGCTGGCACTGTTCCAGCGGGCGGGTGACCGGACCGGTGAGGCGAGCGCGCTGAACACCCTCGGCGAGGCCGAGGTGCGGTTGGGGCGCATCGACTCCGCCGCCGACCACCTCCAGCAGGCCCTGGCGCTGTGCCGGGAGCTCGGCCACCGCGACGGCGAGGCCTGGACGCTGGAGGTACTCGGCGCCCTCCATGCCAGGGCCGGTCAACGCGCCCTGGCCACCGAGTACCACCAGCAGGCTCTGGCCATCTTCCGCGACGTGGGCGGACGGGTCGGTGAGTGCTGGGTGCTCAACGACCTCGGCGACGCCGCCCGCGCCGACGGCCGCGCCGGCGACGCCGTCACCCACCACACCGCCGCCCACACCATCGCCACCGACACCGGCGACCGTGACCAGCAGGCCCGTGCCCAGTTCGGCCTCGGCCGCGCCCACCACCTCCTCGGCGACGCCGCCCAGGCCCGCGAGCACTACCGGCACGCCCTCACCCTGTACACCGACCTCGGCATGCCGGAGGCCGACGAGCTCGGCGCCCTCCTCACGACCGTCGACGGCGGCCGCGGGGAGAGCCGGTCACCCGATCACCTGAAGTAGCTCGACGCCCGGGGGCAGTCGGACAGCCAGCCGCCGGTGTCCTGGAAGAGCTGCGTGTCGCCCGTCTGACTCGCGACGCGGTGAATGTTGGTGACGTCCTGGAACATCACGTGGCCGGTGACCGTGCCGACCTGACCGTCGTGGTCGATGCCCATCTGGGTCTGGTAGGTCACCACGGCGCGTTTGGTCGCGGGGCCGAAATCGCTGTCCTCCCCGCTCGAACCGATGCTGATCCCGGCGTAGGTGTGTACGACGTGCTGGACACACCACACGGGCTTTCCGTGGTCCCCCTGGTTGATGTCCGCCGACGCGGCCGCTGTCGAGAGCACCAGCATTCCCGCGGCGATCACCCCGACGGTCGCTCCCCGTCCGACCCTTCTCCACTGCATGTCCGCCCCCTTCTCGTTGCCTGACAGGACCTTGCCCGCACTACGTTGCGCCGAGCGGACACGGTGTGGGCCGTTCCCGACCGAATCCGAACGCGCGCGGGTCACGTCACGCGTTTCGCGGGGGATCATGCGGCGGCCGTCGCGACGGTGCCTGCTCCGCCACGGTGTACGACCGCGGCGGCACCTGAGAGGTGCCGGCTACGGCGTTCGGGCGGGTTCGACGCGGCACCTGTCGACGGTGCGGTCGATCGGCATGGTGCCGCGCGGTCCGGTGGCCGCGCGGCGGTCAGTCGTGCCGGCGCAGTTCGGCGTTGAGCCGTTGCGCCTCGTTGAGCTGGTCTTCGAGGGTGACGATGCGGCAGGCGGCATCCAGGGCGGTGCCCTGGTCGACCAGCTCCCGTACCCGGGCGGCCAGCCGGAGCTGGTAACGGGAGTAGCGGCGGTGTCCGCCCGCGGAGCGCTGCGGCTCGATGAGTTTCGCCTCGTCCAGGCTGCGCAGGAATCCCGGCGTGGCGCCGAGCATCTCCGCGGCTCGGCCCATGGTGTAGGCGGGGTAGTGCTCGTCGTCGAACTTGTCGCCCGCGCCAGGCACGGACGTCTCACGTGGGTCAGGGATCATCGCACCTCCACATCACGAGGGGCCTCGGCGCGCACAGCGCCGAGGCCCCTGGGGTTTGGGTTTCATCATTGTCCACCGGCCGTAAGGCCGGTTTACCGTACCCGCGGCCGCCCAACAGGCAGCCATCGCGGGGATCGCTTGTTCGTAACCGAGAACCACCTACCAATCCGATGGGACTGCGGTACCCGCCCGGTGAACGACAGCCATGGCGGGCGATCAAATGATGTGACCCTTCCCTTCTCTCTCGGGTGTCTTCTTCTCTCGGTACAGCTCCTTCGTCAAACCTCATGGGCGCACCAGCTCCACCCACGCATCGAGACCGGTACTGCCTGAACTCCTGGTCTCGGTCCTGCTCGGTCGCCGGGGCGTCGCTCGAAACCGCCCCACCATCCACGACCGCCTTGCCTCACCTCGCGGGTAGTTACGTCATCTCCCGCGCCTGCTTGACATTGTCTCTCTCGGTTCGAGGAGAAGACTACACGCGACCATCGACGAATGTCTACCCCAGTCACCATAGATTTTCTCCGGTGTGACGACGAGAGGCATCGTCACGATGAGTGATGAACCCGCATACGTGTGGTGATCGTCCGAAGTGCTGGCGGCACGCGATGGTCCCCGCCTCCGGTGTTCGGTGCGACCAAGGGCTGACCGGTTGGGTAAGCGCGAGGACCTACCGCGTCGCGGTTCCGTCCGCTCGGATTCCGGTGTGCGGTGGTGAAAGTTTCGAAATCGACGCCGCTGACCCGTGTTAATTCGAAAGTTTCGCTCGTCCGAAGTGGTCTGACATCGATTGTGACCTGGTTCTGGTCGCGCTCACAAGATGAGCCTCACCGAAGGTGTCGGATGGGCGGAACTTGCCGGAGTGGGCGGCATTTGCGCAGGTAGGGTCTGTGGCAAGTCGCTCGTCGATGCCCGATGGATTTGGCGACGCCGAAGTTAGCGTTCACATTCGCTCGTCGCGGAGTATTGACTTTCCATTGTTGCCCTGGCTACGTTCGATTGGTAGAAGTTGCTCGACTCACACACTTTGGTGCAAGTGCGTGACGGCACGCTCGAGAACGCGTGACTGCGTGATGTGTGCCGTCGCGTAGTTGACCCCTGCGCACAATGACGTCGGAGGGAATACGCGATGGATCAGACATTTCCGAGAATCCGGTTAGCGGCGGTGGTCTTTCTCGCCGTCGGGCTGCTGACCGCGGGGTTGGTGTCGGTGTTCGCCGGCACGGCACACGCGGCGGCCTCGACGCTGGGCGCCGCCGCGGCGCAGACGAACCGCTACTTCGGTGCGGCGGTCGCGGCGGGCAAGCTCGGTGACAGCACGTACTCCACGATCCTGAGGCGGGAGTTCAACAGCATCACGCCCGAGAACGAGATGAAGTGGGACGCGACCGAGCCGTCCCGGGGCTCGTTCAGCTACGGCAACGCGGACCGGATCGTGAGCCAGGCGCGTAGCCAGGGGGCGTCGGTGCGTGGGCACACCCTCGCTTGGCACTCGCAGCAGCCCGGTTGGGCGCAGGGCCTGTCCGGCAGCGATCTGCGGTCGGCGATGACCAACCACATCACTCAGGTGGCGACGCACTTCCGGGGCCAGATCTACGCGTGGGACGTGGTGAACGAGGCGTTCGCCGACGGCAACGGCGGCGGCCGGCGGGACTCCAACCTCCAGCGCACCGGCAACGACTGGATCGAGGTCGCGTTCCGCACCGCCCGTGCGGCCGACCCGAACGCCAAGCTCTGCTACAACGACTACAACACCGACGGCGTCAACGCGAAGAGCACCGGCGTCTACAACATGGTCGCCGACTTCAAGAACCGCGGCGTGCCGATCGACTGCGTCGGCTTCCAGTCGCACCTGACGAACTCGGCGCCGGGCGACTACCAGGCGAACCTGCAGCGCTTCGCCAACCTCGGCGTCGACGTGCAGATCACCGAGCTGGACATCTCCGGTTCGAACCAGGCCGCCGTGTACGGCAGCGTCACCCAGGCATGCATGGCCGTGTCGCGGTGCACCGGGATGACCGTGTGGGGAATCCGGGACAGCGACTCGTGGCGGACCGGGCAGAACCCGCTGCTGTTCGACAACAGCGGCAACAAGAAGTCGGCCTACACGTCGGTGCTCAACGCGCTCAACGCCGGCAGCCCCGGCGGTGGCGACCCCGGTGGCGGCGACCCGGGTACCGGTGGCCAACTGCGTGCGGTCGGCGCGAACAGGTGTCTGGACGTGCCCAATGCCAGCACCACCAACGGCACGCAGGTGCAGTTGTGGGACTGCCACAGCGCCAGCAACCAGCAGTGGCTCTACACGTCGGGCAAGCAGCTGACGGTGTACGGCAACAAGTGTCTCGGCGCGAGCGGCCGGGGCACGACCAACGGCACCGCGGTGGTGATCTGGGACTGTGACGGCGACGCGAACCAGCAGTGGAACGTCAACGCCAACGGCACGATCACCGGTGTCCAGTCCGGACTGTGTCTCGACGCCATCGGCGCCGGCACCGCCAACGGCACCAAGATCCAGCTGTACGCCTGCACCGCGGCCACGAACCAGCAGTGGAGCCAGAGTTAGCTGACACACACACCTTCGGGACGGGACCTGGCCTCAGGTTCCGTCCCGAAGCGTCGTCCGCGGTGACACCGCCGGGTCAGGAGTCGACGACCTCCGCCGTGCCGTTGACCGAGCGCACGTCGTAACGGTGCACGACACCGTCGACCAACGGTTCGCCGCCGATGGTGGTGCGGGCGGTGGCGAGAATGCCGACCCCGGTGAACCGCTTGGGTTTGCCGTCCACCAGGTTGACGTGCGGTACCAGCAGGACGAGGCGGACGGTGCGGCTGTCCGGAGCCTGCTCGACCACCGCGGTCACCTCGAAGCCGTTCTCCGTGTCCGCCAGGCTCGGACCGGTGACCTGCTGCCCGTCCACCGTGATGTCGATGGCGGGTCCGCCGGTGAAGCTGGTCGTGTCGACGGTGCCCTTGATCCCGCCGCCGGCCAGCGTGAAATGGTTCGCACTCTGATTGGCCATGGTGTGTCCTTTCCCCCCATAACTTTGTTTTCCACCATTCTCCAGGTTGGTCGCTCCGGGTCGACTACCCATTAGGGGGATTCTCGTCATCACCCGATCGTGACCATTCCCGCGCGAGCCGGCACGAAAGGGATATTCGGATATCCTCGCCTGCCGAGGCGTGTACCTTCCGGGAATCCGGGCCATTCCCGCCCGACGGGTGGCGGCGGCGAAGCCGGGTGACCGGCCATGTCCCGCCGGACATTCCCGAGGCCGGGTCGGCCGCGGTCGCGGCCGACTTCCCGTCCAGTGCCCAGCCTTTCGCGTACGCCGCGGCGAACTCCTCCTTGCCCAGTGCGGCCTGCCCCCAGCGGTCGCCCGCCTGCCGGAAGCGGTCCAGGGACGCCTCCACCTGGGCACGCGCGAGTCCCGCGTTCAACCATACCGAGTCCCGCGTTGAGACATACCGAGTTGCGGTTTCGTGCACACCGCCCGGCGGACGACTCGGCGGCCGGCGTTCCGCCGAGGTCGACCACGGTGTCGACCACGGTGTCGACCACGGTGTCGACCACGGTCGACCACGGCCGGCCGGGTCAGTCGTCCTCGCCGTCCGGTCCGTTCGGCTCGTGGTCCGGCGGCTTCTCCGCGAGGTCCAGGTACTCGTCCACGAGGGTGGTGTCGGGCTGGCCCGCGCGCAGCTTCTTCGACCGCTCGAGCAGGGACACCGCGCTGTCCAGCCGGTCGGCCACCGCCGGGTCGACCACGGCCGCCGCGCCCAGGTGCTGCAGGCAGCGGGCCTGCCCCTGCTCCTCACCGATGGCCGCGAACAGCTGGCTGGCCTCCTGCCAGAGCGACACCGCCCGGTCCAGGTCCTCGCCGGACTCCGCGATGCCCCGCAGCTCCACCGCCTGCGCGTGGCAGCCCGTGTCGCCGCGGGTGCGGGCCATGCCCTCGGCCTTGGCCAGGCACT